>JACZWL010000002.1 GCA_022572185.1 Pseudomonadota bacterium
TTCGCTTGCGAAAACGTTCGAAACCATTATCGGCGAGCGTTTGCTGACGCATTATCAATATCTCCGTGCGGCATTGAATAACGATCTGTATTATAACCTTTCACTGAATAAATCAGAGCTTCCCTAAGCCAATCTACTTGGCCCCCACTAGCACCTGAAGCTAGTGTGCCTACCAATTCCGCCACCTCGATAGGTAAAGTCCGTACAATCACGTCCTTCTTCGCGGGTGGCGCACTGTACTCACTGGCCACCATTTCTGTCAATCGGTACAGTTTTCCTGAGGGGAGAAAATAGCTTGGCAAAGCGCAAAAAAACCACGTCCAGGAAGGCTCGTGGTAAGAATTACAAGCACCCGATTCCGGGCCGAAATGAACTTCTTGATTACCTCAAGCGTGCTGGCCAGCCGCTGAAAGCCGATAGCATTTTGAGCGGATTTGGCTTGAAAGGTCTTCGCATGCGGGTAGCGCTGCTCGAGACGTTACAAAAGATGGTCAGGGCCGGGCAGATCATCGAGAACCGGCGTGGTGAGTTTTGCCTGACAGAGAAGCTGGAACTGCTGACCGGGACCGTCAGCGGTCACAGCGACGGCTTCGGTTTCGTGCGGCGGGACGACGGCAATGAGGACGTCTATCTCTCCGCCCGCGAAATGCGGTCAGTGATTCACGGTGACAGGGTCGCGATCAGGCTCGTCGGCGAAGACCGGCGAGGGCGCTTGGAAGGCCGGGTCGTGGAGGTACTCGAGCGCGGAATCACCGAGGTCGCAGGGCAGTTTATCCGCGAACGGGGCATCGGTGTTGTCGTTCCCGATAATCCGAAAATCTCACACAGAATTCTGATCCCCAAAGACGAGGCGTCGTCGGCGAAACCGGGTCAGATCGTCGTCGCGCGAATTCTCGATTATCCGACAGACCTGGAGCAGCCGACCGGAAAGGTCATCCGTGTAATAGGCGGGCCGGAGAAGAAGGGCATAGCGACCGACATCGCGATACATTCACACGGTATTCCGACGATCTGGCCAAAAGATGTCCGGCAGTCTGCGAGAAAACTGGGCCGTACGGTTCCGGCGGATGGCAAGAGGGGCCGGATCGATCTCCGCGATACGCCGCTGGTGACGATTGACGGTGCTGATGCGCGAGATTTCGACGACGCTGTTTTCTGTGCGCCATCCGGGGCTGGCTGGCGCCTTGTCGTCGCGATTGCCGACGTCGGCCACTACGTTGAAAAAGGCACTCCGCTCGACCAGGAGGCGATCAAACGGGGGACATCGGTCTATTTTCCCGACCGGGTGGTACCGATGTTGCCGGAGGTGCTTTCGAACGGGCTGTGTTCGTTAAAGCCCAAGGTCGATCGCCTGTGCATGGTCTGCGACATGAAAATCAGCACGGACGGAAAAGTGACACGGTCGAAATTCTATGAGGGGTTGATGCGTTCGGCCGCTCGCCTGACTTATGAGCAGGTCAACGGATTGCTCTCGAACGGCGTAAAGACCACGGTGCCGGGCAGTCTGCACAAGCCGCTAAGGGATTTACATGATTTGTACAAGGCGCTGGCCAAGGCTCGCAGGCGGCGCGGTGCAATCGAGCTGGATATTCCCCAGACGCGAATCAGGCTTGATGATAAAGGTGCGGTCAAGAGCATTGAGTCGGTGCCGCGCAATGATGCGCATCGACTGATCGAAGAGTGCATGATTGCCGCGAATGTGCAGGCGGCAAAATTCCTGCGCCGGCATCGCATTGCCGCTCTTTATCGTATTCACGCAAAGCCCGACCCGGATCGGTTCGACGAATTACGTCAGTATCTTTTGAGTCTCGGTCTCAAAGTGCCGCATTCGGAGCATGTCGAACCCCGACAATTCAATCAGATCCTGACGCAGGTACAGGGTCGTCCGGACGCGCAGGCGATATCGATGGTCATGTTGAGATCGCTGGCGCATGCTGAATACAGCCCCAGAAACATCGGACATTTCGGCCTGTCGCTCGATGCCTACGCGCACTTCACCTCTCCGATTCGCCGCTATCCGGACCTGCTCGTGCATCGCGCCATCCGCCACATAGTCCGTGGCGGCAAGGCCGGCAGCCATGGATACGACGGTGGCAGCATGGAACGGCTTGGCGCGATCAGTTCGGCACACGAGAGGAGGGCGGAGGACGCCACGCGAGAGGTCGAGGCATGGCTGAAATGCCAGTTCATGTCGGACAAGATCGGCGATGATTTTGAGGGCCGTATAACCGGGGTCACGAACTTCGGTGTTTTTGTGCAACTTCCCGACTTGCAGATCGACGGTCTTGTCCATGTCACGAGCCTGCCAAATGATTACTATCATTTCCAACAGCGAGAATTGTGCCTGGTTGGAGAGCGGACGGGCAAAAGGTACGGGCTCGGCGATCAGTTACGCGTGACAGTTGCCCGCGTCGATCTCGATTTGAAACGAATTGACTTCCGGCTGAGCGAAGAAAATGCGAAAGGGCGCCGGGCGGGTCGAAGGAGCAGGCGTTGAGTAAGTCTCGTTTTGTCAGCGGTCTTCGTGCCGTCGAGCAGCTCCTCGCGAGTCGCAGGGTCGAAGTCAGAAAGCTCTTTGCCGAGTATCAAACTGCCAATCCCAGAGTTGAATCGCTGATTGCCAAAGCCAGGGAACTCGGCATCGAGATTCAGGCAGCCAACCGGGCACGATTGCAACAGATAAGCGGCGAACCACGGCACCAGGGCGTCGTTGCAGAGATCAGGCGCAGCACCACGCTCGACGAGGCTGGTTTGCGAACGCTGGTAGAACGACGCCTCACGGAGTCCCCCGAGGTGCCGCTCCTGTTACTTGTGCTGGACGGGGTCCAGGATCCGCACAATCTCGGCGCCTGTCTGCGCACCGCGGAAGCTGCCGGAGCTGATGCCGTCATTGTGCCGCGGCATGGTGCCGCCGGGCTCGGGCCGACCGTGAGCAAGGTCGCCGCAGGCGCAGCCGAGACGCTGCCATTCGTGCCTGTCGTCAACCTGAGCCGGGTGCTGTCCTGGCTGTCGGACTACTCGGTCCGGGCGATCGGGACCAGTGATGAAGCTGAAGAAAGCCTGTTCGATTGCGATTTGTCGGGCTCGGTTGCGATCGTGATGGGCGGTGAAAATTCGGGCCTGCGCAAAGGCGTCGCCAATCGATGCAGCAATCTCGTCAGCTTGCCGATGCGCGGCGAAGTCGCCAGCCTGAACGTGTCTGTCGCTGCCGGCATCTGCCTGTACGAGGTGCTTCGGCAAAGACGACAAAAATAGGGGTCGAACCGCTAAGCTAGCTTAGCGGTTCGACCCCTATTTTTTTCTTGCGCCAGCCTGCCTGCTTGGGTAGCATTCGCATCCCCGTCATGGTGGCGGGATAACCTCTTGCCTCACCGGTCAGACCGGGAGGCTACAATCCGTAAGGGGAGACAATGAGACACTACGAAATCGTGTTTCTGGTTCATCCGGACCAGAGCGAACAGGTGCCTGCCATGGTGGAACGCTACCAGGGCATGGTCACCAACTCAGGTGGCAAGGTTCACCGCTTCGAAGACTGGGGCCGCCGTCAGCTGGCTCACCCGATCAACAAAGCACACAAGGCGCACTTCGTTCTGCTGAACGTCGAGTGTAATCATGATGTTCTAACGGAAATCACCGCTGCATTTCGCTTCAACGACGCCGTGCTTCGTCATCTCGTAATCGGCCGTAAAGAAGCAGTCACCGAGGCGTCGCCAATGGCGGTCGCAGTCGAGGAAGAAAAAGTCAAAGAACGCGAGTCGCAACGCCGGCGTGATGCGAAAGCTGCCGCTGAATCCGCGATGCGTGTGGGTTCGGGGGATGACTCCGGAGCCCCATCGGGCGATAAATCTGATGCAGCGGACAAGCGCGATGAAAAGCCAGCGGCAGATGACGCAGCTCCCGCCGATGAACCGGCAGCAGAGCAGATAGATGACAGTGCTGAGGCGAACCCTGAAAAAGCCACTGCAGACACAGCCGGGGAACCGGCAGCAGAACAGACAGACGACAGTGCTGACGCGAGTACTGAAGAATCCACCGCAGACGCAGCCGGGGAAACGGCGGCCGAAGCCAAGAGCGCCTGACGGAGAACTGATATGAGTCGTTATTCACGGAGACGTAAGTATTGCCGTTTCACGGCCGAGGGCATCACGGAGATCGATTACAAGGATCTCAATTTGCTCAAGGCATATGTCACGGAGACCGGAAAAATCGTACCCAGTAGAATTACGGGCACGAAAGCCCATTACCAGCGACAGCTGTCGACGGCAGTAAAACGCGCTCGTTACCTGGCACTTCTGCCATATACCGACCGGCACTAAAGTCCGCGGGGTAAAGGTTAAGAGCGTGCAACCGATGGCCGCATGGCTGGTTGCCCGACCGGAGCGAGCAGTCTTCATTTTGCTTGCGTCGTTCCTGCTGCCGATCACGCAGATTCTGGGTAGCGCTGTTTTGGTATTGTTGGTATTGAGTCGGGGCCCCGGACGAGCGGCGGTTTTGGCGGTGTTCGGTTTCGGCGCATTGCTGGCGTTGGCGCTTGTTAGCAAAGTGCCGGTGTCACAAGTGTTTCAGGTCGTATTGACGATCTGGTTGCCGGGAATGGTCCTGGCGCTTTTGTTGCAACGCATGAGGTCACTGACCTTGCTGTTGCAGACCACGGTTCTTGCAGCCATGGTCGTCATCGTCGGATTGTATGTTGTGCTTGGCGATCCCGCGGCCTACTGGTACGCCATGCTGGAGGATTTCGCCGGTGTGTGGCAGGAAGCCGGATTGCAGCAGGAGGCAGATTTATTCGTCCAGCTGCTGCCGTATGCACCGCAGATGACAGGGATTTTTGTCTCGATTGGCTGGTTGTTGCATGTTGTTGCGTTGCTGGCCGGATACGCAGCTTACATCAGCCTGCCTGGCCAGTCAGATGGGTTTGGCCGGTTTTCGGACTTGAATTTCGGCCGGGTGCTGGCCCTGGTCTTAGCGCTGGCATCGATAGTGGCGATGGTCACCGCTTCAATCTGGGTGCAGAATGTTGCGTTTGTATTGTTCGTAATTTTCTGGCTGCAGGGACTGGCGTTATTGCATTGGTTGCGCCGCGCAGGGCGATTGCCAACGGTTGTGCTGGCGGGAGTATATGTGCTGACGGTACTGCTGGGCCCGCTGCTTGTGACGGCGGTCGGCGTGATGGGTTACACAGATGCGTGGTTCAACTATCGACCTCGCATTGACAAAAAATGAGTGCTTGCGCTGAACATTGCGGCAGGCAAACCGTATAGAGACAGGTAACAGGGTTTGAAATATGAACGTTATTTTGTTGGACAAGGTTGAAAATCTCGGCGATATCGGTGACCTGGTCACCGTGAAGCCAGGTTACGGCCGTAACTACTTGTTGCCCTCGGGCAAAGCATCACTGGCCACGCCGGAAAACATTGCGGAATTTGAAGCCCGGCGCGCTGACCTGGAAAAACATGCGGCCGAGGAGCTGACTGCAGCCAAAGCGCGCGCCGAGCTGGTGCAGGGCATGGAGCTTGTCATACAGGCCAATGTAGGCACGGAGGGCAAGTTGTTCGGCTCGGTTGGTCCCATTGATATCGCTGATGCCTGTGAAAAGGTTGGCGTCGAGATCGCGCGAAGCGAAGTGCGCATGCCCGACGGACCCATCCACGAGGCGGGCGATTATACGGTGGGCCTGCATTTTCACTCGGATGTAAATGCCGAAATCACGGTCAAAGTCGTCGCGGACGAAGAGCCGGTCATGTGATACGGTAGTGACAATATGACCCGGGTCGAATGACCAACAAAACATGATGAAGGGCGGATGTACCTGCGCCCGAAACTGGCGATAGCCCAAGGATTTTTCTGCATGGTTCGAGCGCTGGACGACGGGGCAGCAATTGATTCAGCCGAACACCGGCTGAAGGTGCCGCCGAATTCCATAGAGGCCGAGCAGTCATTGCTTGGCGGGCTTATGCTCGACAACGCGGCGTGGGATAAAGTTGCCGACCTGATCGTTGCGTCAGACTTCTATCGCAAAGACCACCGGCTGATTTTCGCCGCTATCGCCGAACTGGCTGAAACCAGCAATCCCTGCGACGTTGTTACCCTGTCCGAGCTGCTGGACAATCGTGACGAGCTCGAAGCCTCTGGTGGCCTCGAATACCTCGCCATGCTGAGCAACGAGACGCCAGGGGCGGCAAATGTCCGTGCCTACGCCAAGATTCTCAGGGAGCGGTCGACGCTCAGGTCCCTGATCAGTGCCGGCAACCAGATCAGCGGCAGTGCTTTTGCCACCGACGGACGCAGCGCCTCCGACCTCGTCGACCACGCAGAAAGGCTGGTGTTTGAAATCGCCGAGAAAGGTTCGCGGGGGCAGGTCGGCTTCAGGCACCTGAAAAGCATCCTTCCTGACGCCGTAGACCGAATCGATCTTCTGCATCAGTCGGGCGGCGACATCACCGGTATCCCGACCGGATTTACCGAATTCGACAAGTTGACGGCAGGTTTGCAGGCGGGCGAGTTGATCGTGATCGCGGGGCGACCCTCGATGGGCAAGTCAACACTGGCGGTCAATATTGCAGAAAACGCGGCAATCGGCGCCCGGGTGCCGACCGCAATCTTCTCGATGGAAATGCCTTCCCAGCAACTGGCGTTTCGGATGATTTCATCGCTCGGACGTGTCGATCAGACGCACCTGCGAACGGGTAATTTCCCTGACGAAGACTGGTCACGAATTAATACCGCCGTGCAACTGATGTCGGATGCACCGATCTTCATCGATGATTCGGCGTCTCTGTCGCCGACGGAAATTCGTGCGCGGGCCAGACGTCTGAAACGCGAGCACGGCCTCGGCCTGATCGTGGTGGATTACTTGCAGCTTATGCAGGTTCATGGCAGCACGGAAAATCGCGCTACCGAAATATCCGAAATTTCCCGGTCACTCAAAGCGCTGGCCAAGGAACTCGAGTTACCGATCATTGCCCTGTCTCAGTTGAATCGCAGTGTGGAACAAAGGACGGACAAGAGACCTGTAATGTCGGACCTCCGGGAGTCAGGTGCGATCGAGCAGGACGCGGACCTGATTGTCTTTATCTACCGGGAGGAAGTTTATAATCAGGATACACCGCGCAAAGGCATCGCAGACATCAGTATTGCCAAACAGCGCAACGGCCCCATCGGCGACTTTCTCCTGACATTTGTCGGCCGCTTCACCAAGTTCGAGAACTGGGTTCCCGAGGCCTACGGGGATGAGGCGTATCCGTGACTTTTGGGGCACGGGCAGTCATCAAGCTCGGCGCACTCAAGCATAATCTCAAGGTAATTCGCGAAAAGGCGCCGGGTACCCGGGTGATGGCCGTCATCAAAGCCAATGCCTATGGCCACGGCATGCTTGAAGTGGCGAAGACGCTTGCTGATGTTGACAGCCTTGCTGTTGCCCGCCCAGGCGAGGCGCAGGCATTGCGCGAAGCCGGTATCGACTCTCCGATCGTAATACTTGAAGGTGTTTTTGCCGGCGCAGAACTTGGCATGGCAGTCGATGCCGGTTTCGACATCGTTGTCCATTGCATCGAGCAATTCGAGTTGCTGGAGCAGTTCGAAGCCGGACGGCTGAGCGTCTGGCTGAAATTCGACACCGGCATGAATCGTCTGGGCTTCCGTGTGTCGGATGCGGAAGCGCTCATCAATCGCGCACGAGAGTGCAGGGCGATCGGGGAATTGCGGCTGATGAGTCATCTTGCGAATGCCAATGACCGGCAGGACGGCAAAACGGCCGACCAGTTGAGTCTGTTTCGGTCGATAGCCGACGGCTTTGACGGCGATGTCAGTATCGCCAATTCACCTGGATTATTCGGCTGGCCGGACAGCATCCCAAAGCCATCGGGAGACATCTGGATAAGGCCCGGCATCGCTCTCTACGGAATATCTCCGTTCGATGGAACTTCGGGCGCAGATCTGGGACTACGCCCGGTGATGCAACTGGAGTCGCGACTGATATCCGTCAAAACAATCAATGCCGGTGATCCGGTCGGCTATGGCGGCACCTGGGAAGCAGAACAGGACAGCATTATCGGCGTCGTGGCAGCTGGTTATGGAGACGGCTATTCACGTTTTGCGCCGTCAGGCACACCGGTACTCGTCAACAATCGCAGGGTGCCACTCGCTGGCAGAGTTTCCATGGACATGCTTACCGTCGATCTCGGGCCCGATGCGTCCGACAAGGTCGGCGATCCCGTTTTGCTGTGGGGCGATGGTCTGCCGGTAGAGGAAATAGCACAGTATGCCGGCAGCATTCCGTACCAGCTTGTTTGTGCTGTATTGAATCGTGAGCCCAATATGGCGGTGGACTGATCGGGCTAGGGATCGCCCGTCAGGACGAGCGAATTGACGATTCGTTGCGCTCGAATTATCGCGAAAAGAAGCCCATTTTCACACCGGCAAGCTGCAGCACGTCATTGTCCGCCAGTTTGCGCGCCTGCGCGCCGATCGGTTGTCCGTTTACCAGCGGGTAGTCTCCTTCTTCACCGCTTTCCACATGCACGACGTAATAACCTTCGGGCCGGCGGGTGATTGCGGCGACCTGAACGCCGGGACGCCCAAGTGTGGTCAATGCTTTCGTCAACTCGAGTTCACGACCGGCGAAGGCACCGCTCAATACCTGGAGCTTGGCCGACGGCAGTGCGTTGGGTGCCGTGCTCGCATCGACGCCTGCCGCCGTGCTCGTATGGGCAGGGGGTTCCGGTTCCGGCAATTTGACACTGACATCGACTTTGACGTCGACGGCTTCCGCTGCGGCTGCTGCGGCAGCAGCCTCCTCAGCTTTGGCCAGTTGCGCGATGTTTTGCTGTCCGGCAGGAATCACCATCGTTTTTTCAAACTCGTCCTGCTCGGCATCAGAGGTCTGCTGGTCGGCGAACCTGAGCTGATGGTGGCCGATCGTTATGACATCACCGTGCTGAAGGGCATGTTTCTTGATCAACTTGCCGTTGACGTATGTGCCGTTGGTGCTGTTCAGGTCCTCGAGAAAAGAATCATTGAGGATATTGATAATCAGGGAGTGATGGCCGCTGACCGCTGGGTTGTCTATACGAACATCGTTGTCTGGAAGGCGCCCAATCGTATATCGCTCTTTGGACATGTTGTATTCAGCCAGAACCTGACTGTCCAAACTAAGAATTAAACGTGCCATACCTTATATTGCCGTATTCTTCTAACCGATATTCGCTGGGCGTCAGTTTAACGCCCCGCCCCTATTAATGACCGAAACAAGTTTGCAATATGAAACAGCAGACTCCGTTTCGCTGCGAACGTGTCGAGGACCTGCGCCAGCATCACCGACACGTTGTCACGCCCACCATGCTCATTACTCAATTTGACCAGCTGTTGACCAACCACATCAAGGCTAGCATTAAAAGTGCTGATAGTTAAGTGAATATCCTCATCTTCGACCATGTCCGGCAGGCCATCCGAGCAGAGCAGAAAGACATCGTCGGGCAGGACGTCAAACTCCTGAACCTCGACCTCCACCGTGGGCTCGACGCCCAATGCCCGGGTTACGTAATTCCGGTTCGTGGAGCGCTGCGCCTCTTCCTCGGAATAAAAGCCCCGATCGACAAGCTCCTGCAGCAGGGAGTGATCGAGTGTGAGTTGCTCGAACTTGGTGCCGCGAAGCCGGTAGGCCCTGGAATCGCCAACATGGGCCATTGACACCTTATTGTCGTAGAACATGGCGGCGACCAAGGTTGTACCCATGCCCTCGCAATGCGTCTGGCTCTGCGCAGTCTGAAAGATGATTTTGTTGGCCCGAGTGACGGCGTCTCTGAGTACGATAGTTTGCCGCATTAACCCGGTAGCCGGGTCGATCTCGTGGCGGTGTTCGCGATCGGCCCCTTCAGTTGCCAGCTCCGAAATCGTTTGAACTGCGATACCGCTGGCGACTTCGCCCGCGTTGTAGCCGCCCATGCCGTCCGCGAGCACCATCAGGCCATAATCGATATCCGAGCCGATAGCGTCCTCGTTGTGCTCCCGAACCTTGCCAGTATCGGTGATTTCAGCGAATTTTAATTTTCCACGCAGGCTCATATTAGTGTCGATAGGCTGGTCAGGTCGCTGCGTAATCGGCACAGTTACGTAGTGCGATGGCCATCGCGGCGCCATCGACAAACCGGTCGTGGGGCCGTTTGGCCAGCGCTTTGGCTAGTACCGAATCCACGCTGGGAGGAATCCCCGGCCGACGGTTCGAGACGGGGGCAGGGTCATCCGTTGTAATCTTGGTCATGAGCACTGCGATGTTGGTCGCCGTGAAAGGCACCTCACCCGTCAAAAGCTCATATAGAGTAACACCAAGTGAAAATAAGTCCGAGTGACCCGTGAGGTCCTCGGCATTGAGCTGCTCGGGCGACATATACATCGGCGTGCCAAGTATGATGCCGGTCTTGGTCCGGTTGTTATCGGTCAATCTCGCGACGCCGAAATCACTGATCTTAAGAGAGTCGTCTCTCAGGTTGTACAATAGATTTGCCGGCTTGATATCGCGATGAATGACACCCTGGTTATGGGCGTAGTCCAGCGCATCGGCCGTCCTGGCACAGAGTTCCAGCGCCTTGCTTGGGGCCAGCAGTTTCTTCGGATCCGTGAACTTGGTCAATGCCGCACCCGGCATGTATTCCATCGCAATATACGCCAGATGCTTGTCTTCGCCAGCATCGAACACGGTGATGATATTCGGATGGGTCAGGCGGCCCGCGGACTCCGCTTCGCGGAAGAATCGAAGACGGGCTTCCTCGAGTTCTTCGTCTTCGAATTCTTTCTCAATCGGAATCACTTTGAGGGCGACCTGACGGTTGATTCTCGGATCCTTGGCAAGATAAACAGCGCCCATCGCCCCGCGACCGATTTTTCTTTCGATGACGTAACGGCCGAGGCGTTGCGGTGCACCATTGTTGCCACGCATTGACAGCTTTTTGCTGCCCATCGTGCCCTGCGTCCTCTTCATCCAGTTAAGCACGGCTTCGGCACGTTCGGGCTTCGCCTGCTGCTCAAACGCGAGCGACAGCTTGTACATCAGGGTCGCCAGGGCATCGTCTGCCTTGCAGCGACGAAACTCCGCAAAGGCGGGCTCGAGTCTGCCCGCGGCAAGAAAATCCACGCCGCGTTTATAGGCATCAACGGCAGCCTTCTTGACGGCGCCTGCAAGCCACCAACTCAGGATGGCAACACCGAGAAAGACGAATATCGGCCGGCCAAGGTCCAGCCGGATTCTCCATATCGCAAGCAATAGCGCTTCGATGAGTACCAGTCCGACGATCGAGATTGCGCTCAACATCACGATGTCCCGGCGCATACGGCCGGGCAGGAACAATACGGCAATAATCGCCAGGAGCGCCGGCGCCAGCCACTCCAGCGCCCTGACCCAGGACGGTTCAATGACAGCGCGGCTCATTTCGACATTGGCGAGCAATGCCGCCGTGATCTCGGAATGGGTGACGAACTGCCCCGACGGTAGTTTTGCCGCAGCGGCGACAATTGGCGGGGCGGCGTCGATAAACACCGTAGCGCCGGCGTATTCCCCCGCAGCAAGGCCCTGCTTGAGCACTTCTTTCGCCGTCAATCGGGCGATAGGTTGGTAATTTGAGAGGTAGATCACATCGTCAGCCCCGGAAAAGCGCGGATCCGTGCCCGTGCCCGCGTCCGGGTTGTCCAGTGCCACCGCCAGAGGCAGCGATGGCGACATCAGGCCCGCACCGAATCTCCATAGCCCGGATTCCCGGAAGATCCCATCGCTGTCCGGCGTGATATCGAGAAAGCCGCTCTTGGTGGCGAGCTGCGCCAGTCGGTGCTCATTCGGCACGTAAACCGGCACACCACTGGACAGCGTGGCCGCCCAGCCCGGCAAGTCGGCCGATGCCTCCATCTCCGGTGGGTCAGCAAGGATTATTCTCTTAACAGATTGATTTTTAAAGATTTGTATGAGTTTGCCATATTGGTCCAGGATTTCGTTCGGTGCCAGCTTGCGGTCGCTTATGCTCACGATCAGGGCGTTTTCCAGCGGCTCATTGGCGACATGGCTGGCCAGCCGGTCATACAGAAGACGGTCAGCAGCAACGAACCATGGCGCTCCCGGGCCATAGATGAGTACCAGCAACACGCTGACAAAAGTGAGCGCGACCAGCCGGTCCCTGTGTTCTTTTCCTTGTTTGTCCAATACGGGGCCTCTACATAACGCGAAAAGTATAGAAAATAGCAAGGGTTTTTAATGAGATAGGGTTGGCACTTTTTGGCCCGTAGCCGGCCGAAAAGCGGTGCTATGATCGGAATTCTGCGGCCGGACCGGTGGCCATTCTGCCTGGATTCTCACGGATTTCCCCTATGGCAAGAGCGAAAACGGCATATGTCTGCATGGACTGCGGCGCCCACAGCGTAAAATGGCAGGGGCAATGCCCCGACTGCGCCGCCTGGAACACCCTGGCTCGGACCACGGTTTCGACTGCCCAGAACACCCGCCCGGAAGGCGCTGCCCCGTCCCCGCTGGGTTCCCTCAGCGACGATCTCGGCGTTCGCTACCCCACTGGTTTTACCGAATTCGACCGTGTGTTGGGTGGCGGGCTCGTGCCGGGGTCCGTGGTGCTCCTGGGGGGCGATCCTGGTGTCGGCAAATCAACGCTATTGCAGCAAGTCGCCGCGAAGCTGCCCGAAGCATTGAATATCTGCTACGCGACCGGAGAGGAGTCACTGCGGCAAATCGGTCAACGATCGCGACGGCTGGGTCTTGACTGCCCCAGCTTGAGCCTGCTGGCAGATACCTCGCTCGATAACATTCTCGATCAGACTGCTGCCGGCGGCACAGGAGTTTTGATTGTCGATTCAATTCAGACCATGGTAAGCGCGGACCTGCCGTCAGCGCCGGGGTCGGTTGCCCAGCTGCGTGAATGCGTTGGCCGCATTGTTCAGTTTGCCAAGCAGCGCGAGGTCGCGGTGTTTCTCATAGGTCATGTCACCAAAGACGGCGCGATTGCCGGACCACGCGTAGTCGAACACATGGTGGATACGGTTCTTTATTTTGAGAGTGATCCGGCGAGCCGGTACAGCATCGTCCGGGCAGTGAAAAACCGTTTTGGGGCCAGCAGCGAACTCGGCGTTTTTGCCATGACCGAATCGGGTTTTGTGGAAGTCAAAAACCCGTCGGCAATTTTTCTCTCACGTGAATCGCAAGAAAGCGCCGGGAGCCTCGTGTCGGTAGCCTGGGAAGGCAGTCGCCCGTTGCTCGTGGAAATCCAGGCGCTGGTGGCGGATGGTAACGGTACACATCCGAAGCGGCTCGCGCAGGGCGTGGACCAGAATCGACTGTCTTTGTTAATAGCAGTGTTGCAGCGTCACGGCGGTATTTCTTTGGCGGGCGATGATGTTTTTGTCAACGTTGTCGGCGGTCTTCGTATTGGTGAAACGGCTGCTGACCTGCCGACACTGCTGGCGATCGTCTCGAGTTTTCGCGATCGGCCGTGCCGAACGGGACTGATCAGTTTCGGAGAGGTCGGGCTTGCCGGTGAAGTGCGGCCAGTTCGCTTCGGTACCGAGCGTGTCGCGGAAGCCGCCAAGCAGGGTTTCTCGATTGCCATCGTCCCGCAAGCGAACGTGCCCAGACATAAGCCTCAGGGAATCGATATTATCGGGGTTCGCAGACTCACGGAGGCGCTTGACGCAGCTTTCGCGTGACGCAGGAAATCACCAGCCCGGATATTGCAGCACTACGGTGTGCCGCGCCGGACAGGAGCTCCAAATGCCGCGGAGCCCATGGATCGGCGAGAGCCGCGCAGAAACAGACAGCATGCTAATCAACGGTCGCGTCCGGCACTTCCTGGCGGATCTGTATGCGGGCTGTCTTGACCCTGTTTTCGTCCGTTGCAACGATTTCGATGGAATAGCCCTCGATTTTCAGGCCGGTCCCGGGTTCCGGTATTGTCTCGAGGTATTCGACGATTAATCCATTCAGCGTCTTCGGCCCGTCAGTTGGCAGGGCCCAGTTCATGGCCCGGTTCATTTCACGAATGTTGGCTGCACCATCGACGAGAAACGTGCTGCTGCTTTCTCTGACAATGTCTGCGTCGCCACTGGCGGGGTCGGTCGTGAATTCACCGACGATCTCCTCGAGTATATCTTCCAGCGTCACGATCCCCTGAATGTCTCCGTACTCGTCGACGACCAACGCAATTCTTTTTCGTAGTTTCTGAAATTGTACGAGCTGGGTGCTCAACGGAGTGCCTTCGGGTACGTAGTACGGTTCGTCGACCAGCTTTTCGAGCGTGGCTTTGTCAAAATCCTGCCTATAGGCGTGGTTCGCAATGCGGCGCAAATGCAGCAGGCCGACGACGTTATCGATGTTGTCCCGAAAGACCGGCAGCCGCGTGTGTTCGCTCTTGGCAATCACAGCCATGATTTCTTCAGTGCTGTCATTCAGGTCAATACCGACGATTTCATTGTGCGGCACCATGACATCGTCGACGGTCACCTTTTCCAGATCGAGGATGCTGATGAGCATGCTGCGGTACTTGCCTGATATTCGGGAAGTCGCTTCGAAAACGACGGTTCGCAACTCGTCCTGTGTCAACGAATAGGATCGTGTATCACCTTTTCTGACGCCGAAGAGATAGAGCACGCCGTTTGACGCAATGCTGGTGAGCCACACAATCGGGTAGGTGATTTTCAATAACGGGTAGTAAATCAGTGCGGCCGGAAAGGCGATGCGTTCCGGGTGTAATGCGGCCAGCGTTTTAGGCGCCGCCTCGGCGAATATCAATACGGTCAAGGTCAGAATCAGTGTGCCGATTGCGACCGCAGGCTGACCACCGAGCTTGAATGCGATGATTGCAACGAGTGCTGCGGCAGAGAAATTGACGAGGTTGTTGCCGAGCAGGATAAGCCCGATTAACCGATCCGGGCGTTTCAGGAGAGTTTCTGCCAGCCGGGCCCCCCGATGACCGGTTTTGGCCTTGTGCCTGAGCTGGTACCGGTTCAGGCTCATCAACGCTGTTTCCGAGCCGGAGAAGAACGCGGAAAGGAGTAATAAGACAACAAGCACGCCAATTAAGGCGGCTAGCGGAACGTCATCGCCCAACGAATGAGCACCTCGTGATTGAACAGCACCTCGTCAGTTCATCAGGACAGCCCGGTCCTGTCAAGGAAGTTGATCAGTAGTCCGACCGCCGGCTATCCCCATGACCGGCCGAAAACTTCCTCCAGGATATATCGGCTGCCGAAATAGGCGAGGCACAAGATTGCAAAGCCCCACAGGTACAGGAAAATGGCGCGCCGGCCCCGCCAGCCCGCGAATTGCCGGCCGGCAAGCAGGATGCCGAAAAGCAGCAGGGCAAGAAGCGACAGGAAAGTCTTGTGGGCGAGGTGCTGGGCGAACAGATCATCGACAAATGTAAATCCTGACATGACCGCGAGAAAAAGCGTGGCGAACCCGGCCCCGGCAATACCATAGAGCAATCGTTCTGTTGTCTCCAGAGGTGCAAACAGTTGGTTGATGGTCGATAACTGTCCAGCGTGCAGCCGGCGATCCTGTATCAACGCGTACACGGCCACAATTGCACCGACCGTCAGCAAGCCGTAGGCAAAGAGGGAAATGAGGATATGCGCCTGAATCTGCCAGGTCAGTGTGTGACCGGCACTTTCCACGGCCTGCAAGCCGGTCACGGTGGCGGCAGCCGCCCCTAGCAGCAATAGCCCGCCGGCCAGGCCACGCAAAGATGGCTCGATGGCGCCAATGATTGCAATCAGAGCGAGCTGCAAGCCAATGAATGAAGCGGCGCTGCTCAACGACAAGGCGATCCCGTTGGGCAGTAGAATCAAATCAAGAAGCATCTGGCAATGCCAGATAAGGCCTGCGAGGCCAACGATAAATGCTGTGATCAGCAGCGCCCCGGACCGCTGTGAGAATCGCGACAATCTCGTCATCGCGAATGCGACGCCGGCAATTATGTACAAAAAAGGAATTGTGATTTGAAACACAGAATCGCGACTGGCTATGCCCTAGTTTTCTGTCGAGCGAATGATCCCACATGGTGCAGTTCATTAGAACCCTGCCGTAGAAACCAATTGCCGCAACCGCCCAGGCGGTATTGCGCAGGATAAAGCGTTATGCGTATAAGAATACTAGGGTGTAGTGGCGGAATAGGTGCAGGATCACGCACCTCCGCGATGCTCATCGACAATGATATTTTGCTCGATGCTGGCACAGGAATCGGCGATCTTGCGTTGGAAGATCTCAAGACGATTCGCCACGTGTTTCTGACTCACGCTCATCTTGATCATGTTGCCGGCCTGCCGATGCTCGTCGACAGCATATTCGACGAAAACTTCGAGGAGCCGCTAACTGTCTATGCTCGTTGCGAAACGCTGGACGCTATCAAGGCACACCTGTTCAATGATGTGATCTGGCCGGATTTCGCAAAGCTGCCCAATGAGCGGGCACCGATGCTTCGCTACGTTGAATGCAATCCCGGGGACACGGTATCGATCAATCACCGTGATTTTCACGCCGTCGATGTAACGCACAGCGTACCGTCGCTTGGCTACACCGTACAGAATTCGGGTGGTGTGTTTGCCGTGAGTGGTGATACCAGGACCAATGAAACACTTTGGCCGGTGCTAAATGCATTCGAGGACCTGAAAGTACTCGTTATCGAGGTATCTTTTCCGGACGAGCAGGAAGAACTCGCGACGTTGGCTGGACACTACTGTCCGAGCACGATGTCGCGAGACCTCGCGCATCTCGCGCATGACCCTGATATCTGGCTGACGGGCATGAAACCCGGCGAGGAGGAACGCATCCTCGGCCAGGTCATTGCAGCCGTGCCGGACAGGAAAATCCGGATGTTGTCACGCGGAACCGTCATCATCGTATAGCCCGATTAATTCATTACGAGGGCATACAGGCCTGCGCTTTCGCTGAGCCCGTCAACATAACCTTGTTGGATCACTAACAGGCTGTTGAAAAACTCTGTTTTTCTACAGCCTGTTAGCCGGTACAAGGATGTACCGTCATTTTCGATGGCTATAAGCCATTGAAAATGTGAGGGATCCGAAAATCGCACTTTTCGTATCACGTCGTTGAAAAAGTCATGGAAGACTTTTTTAACATCCCTGGTCTATTGCAAAGGTGAATCGTTCGGGCCTGTCCGGACTGGCCCATCGGGACACATAGCGCCGGCTACGCGAATCACGATAAACTTTACGGATCAGCATGAACCTGACAAATCCGATCACATGAGCGATGTTTGACAATCTTTCTGGCCGACTCACACAGGCGGCACGCAAGCTGACCGGCAAGGGTCGCCTGAGTGAGTCCAATATCAAGGATACTCTGCGGCAGGTTCGGCTCGCGCTACTGGAAGCCGACGTCGCACTCCCGGTCGTCAAGGCGTTTATCGAACGCATCAGGGAGCGTGCTGTCGGTGAAGAGGTCGGCAAGAGCCTGTCGCCCGGACAGGCACTCGTCAAAATCATCCACAGCGAACTCGTTCGACTGCTTGGCGGCGATCATGAACCGCTGAATCTTCAAGCCCAGCCGCCCGTTGTGATAATGCTCGTCGGGTTACAGGGAGCGGGCAAGACGACGACCGCCGCCAAGCTTGCGAAACGGCTGATCGACGCCGATAAAAAACGGGTCATGCTGGTAAGCGTGGATGTTCACAGGCCTGCCGCTATTCTTCAGCTGGAAATGCTCGCCGGGGAAATCGGTGCGATGCATTGCGCCAGCGACAGCAGCGAGAATCCCGAGATGATCATGGAACGGGCTTTGGACGAGAGCCGCCGTTCGCATGCCGATGTATTGATCGTCGATACCGCCGGACGACTGCACGTCGATGACGCGATGATGGCAGAGGTCATCAGCGTGCATAAGAAGTCGAACGCGCACGAAACGCTATTCATCGTCGACAGTATGGCTGGACAGGAT
Source organism: Pseudomonadota bacterium (assembly GCA_022572185.1). Taxonomy (GTDB): domain Bacteria; phylum Pseudomonadota; class Gammaproteobacteria; order Steroidobacterales; family Woeseiaceae; genus JACZWL01. The sequence continues at coordinate 17,939 of JACZWL010000002.1, forward strand.
GCCGTCAATTCGGCTCTCGTCTTCGATGAGAGCCTGCCGCTGACCGGCATTATCCTCACCAAAACTGACGGTGACGCCAAAGGCGGTGCGGCCCTGTCGGTACGCCAAGTCACCGGCAAGCCGATTCGATTCATGGGGATCGGAGAGAAAATAGATGCCCTGGAGGCATTTCACCCGGAGCGTATGGCCTCGAGAATACTCGGCATGGGAGACGTGTTGTCACTGGTCGAGGAAATAGAAGGCAAGGTCAGTCGCGACAAAGCAAACAAGCTCCAGAAAAAGTTGAAAAGGGGCCGAGGTTTTGACTTATCCGATTTAAGGGACCAATTCGAACAGATGTTGAGCATGGGCGGCATCGGCGCGATGCTCGAAAAACTGCCAATACCGGGCAATGTTGATCCGGGTGCGCTCAAAGACATGGCAAATGAACAGCAACTCAAGCGCCAGATTGCCATTATTCACTCCATGACAGCGGATGAGCGTCGTTTTCCGAAGACTATCAATGGCTCCCGCAAGCGGCGCATCGCGAATGGTTCTGGCATGCAGGTGCAGGATGTGAATCGTCTGCTGAAACAGCACATGCAGATGGAAAAAATGATGAAGAAAATGTCCCGTGGCGGCATCAAGAAGATGATGCGCAGACTGCCACCAGGGATGACGCCGCCGGGGAGCTAATGATCATTTCGGCGCCAAGCCGGACAATGGGGCAGTCACTTCGCTGAAGTTCGCTGGGCTTAAGGGTGCCAGAGCCGGGTGGCGGGACAGTCGGTGAGCGTCGTATTGTCCGAGCGGAGCAGGATGCGGGAGCGAGGACACTACCGATGTGAGCGGAGTCAGGGATGGCGCAGCAAACTTTAGCGAAGCGACTGTCCCGGGAACCGGCGTGGATATTACGAGATTGCTCCCAAAGGGCTGATTTTCCTTGGCAAAAATGCTTCACATTTCCCGGGAAATGCGTAAAATGCGCGCTTTACTCGGGTTGGCTCCCGAGCTTGGGCATGTCTGCCTGTCATTGATTTAGCGGAATTGTAATGGTCAGTATTCGTCTTTCGCGCGCTGGCGCGAAAAAACGTCCTTTTTACCACCTGGTGGTCACCGACAGTCGCAATCGTCGGGACGGCCGGTATATTGAACGGCTTGGCTTTTTTAGCCCACTTGCAAAGGAGAACGAAGAGGATCTTCGTATCGATCTGGAGCGCGTCGATTATTGGATAAGCCAGGGCGCACAACCCTCCGCTCGCGTGGCTTCCCTTCTGAAGGCCAAGCGAAAGGGGGTGTCGGTCTCAGGCGGCGGCAGGCGAAAGAAATCGGCAGGCGCCAGCAAGCGAAAGGAAGCCGTAGAGGCGACTGACAGCAAGCAGGAGGAAGCGGCCGAGGCGACTGACAGCAAGCAAGAGGAAGCGGCCGAGGCGACTGACAGCAAGCAAGAGAAAGCGGCCGAGGCGACCGACAGCAAGCAAGAGGAAGCGGCCGAGGCGACCGACAGCAAGCAAGAGAAAGCGGCCGAGGCGACCGACAGCAAGCAAGAGGAAGCGGCCGAGGCGACCGACAGCAAGCAAGAGAAAGCGGCCGAGGCGACTGACAGCAAGCAAGAGAAAGCGGCCGAGGCGACTGACAGCAAGCAAGAAGAGGCGACCGACGCGACTGATAGCAAGCAAGAGGATGCGGCTGGCACCTGAGGGTCTTGACGGGCGCAGTCGTTCTGAATGCAGGCGGCAAGCAGAGTGGTGCGGAAAGAGATAACGCCGGTTGTCCTTGGTCGAATAGCAGGTGTCTTCGGCGTCAAGGGGTGGGTCAAGGTGTTTTCCTACACTGAGCCACGGGAGGCAATTCTCGATTATGAAAACTGGCTGCTGAAGCGTGGAGATGCCTGGCAAGAAATAACTGTTGAAGAAGGCAAGAGGCACGGCAGTTCGGTGATCGCGAAACTTGCGAACGTCGGGGACAGGGACGCGGCGGCAGAATTAATAGATTTCGATATCGTTGTGCGGCGCGAAGAGTTACCAGATACCGAAGAGCGTGAATATTACTGGACGGACCTGGAAGGATTGCAGGTCGTTCACCGTGACGGCCGATCGCTGGGAAGAGTGGCGTATGTAATGGCGACAGGCGCGAACGATGTGCTGGTCGTGGAAGGGGATCGCGAATGTCTGATCCCGTTTGTGATGGACAGATTTATTCTGGATGTTGATCTTGCCAGGGGCGTGATCAGCGTTGATTGGGAATGGGACTGACCTAATGCAGATATGCGTTGTCAGTATTTTTCCTGCGATGGTAGAAACGGTAGCCGAATACGGCGTCGTCGGGCGGGCGGCAGAACGCGGCCTGTTGTCCGTCGGGGGTATGAACCCAAGGGATTTTACCAACGATGCACACCGCACGGTCGATGATCGTCCGTACGGTGGTGGTCCAGGCATGGTGATGAAATTCGAGCCTGCCGCGGCCGCGATTCGGGAAGCCCGGCGTGTGATGCCTGCCGGCTGCCCGGTGATCTGCCTGAGCCCGCAGGGTGCGGTATTTGACCAGGCGGCGGCGGAGCGACTAGCCCGATTGCCGGGGCTTATTTTGCTGGCCGGCCGCTACGAGGGTGTCGACGAAAGACTCATTGAGGCTGAAGTCGATGAAGAATTGTCGCTGGGTGATTTCGTACTCAGCGGTGGGGAGATTGCGGCGATGGCCGTGATCGATGCAGTGGCAAGGTTGATTCCTGGTGTGCTCGGCGACGAGGATTCCGCATCGCAGGACTCTTTTGCAAGAGGCTTGCTGGATTGTCCACACTACACGCGCCCCGAAGAAATTGAAGGCCGGCGTGTGCCGCCAGTGTTGTTATCGGGTGATCACGCAAAGATTGCGCGTTGGCGGCACAAACAGGCCCTGGGCCGCAGTTATATGAGGCGTCCTGATCTTGTGAGAAAATTGAATCTGGACCATGAGCAACAGAAGTTGCTGGATGAGTTCCTGGACGAGCAGGGGCCGGGGACAGCCAACGGGCAATTGGCCCGGCAATGAATACAGCACCAGTGTTACTGGCAGGTAGAGAACGATGAGCAAAATAATCGAGTCAATTGAACAGGAACAAATCAACAAGGAAATTCCGGACTTTGCACCAGGCGATACGGTGCTTGTTCAGGTCAGGGTCAAGGAAGGTACTCGCGAGCGTTTGCAAGCCTTCGAAGGTATCGTTATCGCGAAAAAAAATCGCGGCCTTAACTCATCCTTTACCGTTCGAAAAATTTCTCATGGCGAAGGCGTGGAACGGGTTTTCCAAACCCACAGCCCGGTGGTCAGTGCTATTCAGGTCAAACGCCGTGGCGACGTTCGTCGCGCGAAGCTCTATTTCCTTCGCGGTCGAACCGGAAAAGCAGCACGAATCAAAGAGAAAATTCGTCGGTAAAACCTGATACCAATAAGGGGTCAGAAAGAAATCGTGCCGGGCACTGACTTATTTGACTTATCGAACATGCAAGCTAGCTTGGCGGCGGCCAGCCGCAAGTCGATAAGTCAAATAAGTCAGTGCCCGGCACCAAAAACGTGATCCCTTACCTGATAGGACACCCCGTTTTACGTAAGACGTCCGTATCATTAGGGATCCAGGGATTTGGGGTGGAACCTATCCACTCAAGAGGGGTCTGTCGTGGCATGAGCACCATGCATGGAATCGGTGTGCGAATCAGCCTGTTAGGAGTCTGCATTGGCGCATGCTTGTCGCTGTCCGGTTGCGCTTCCCTGATGTCTTCTGCGGCCAGCGGTCTGGCCGACAACCTGTCGGCAGCCGTTCTGAATCAAAATGACCCTGAAACCGTGCGGGACGGTGCACCGGCGTACCTGCTGCTGCTCGACAGTTTTCTCGAAGGCAGTCCTGACGATCCGGCGCTGCTGATGGCGGCTGCCAATTTGTACGCGTCCTACGGTGCGGTTTTTGCGGATGACGAAGAGCGGGCCGCCCGCCTTACCGAGAGAGCCCAGAACTATGCGCAGAGGGCAGTCTGTGTACGTTTTCCTGCGGGCTGCAACTGGACCAGGGCGCCATATGACGAGTTCACCGGGACTCTTCACGGGCTCAGCAGCAAACATGCAGATGTCACCTACAGTTACGCGATCGCGTCGCTTTCTTACATTCGTGCCCACAGCGATGACTGGAATGCGCTGGCAAGATTGCCACACATGGAAGCACTGCTTATCAAGTACCTGGACATTAGCGAATCTGCCGATGATTGCGACGTGTATAACTATCTGGGCATTTTGCTGACCTTGAGACCGCCGGCACTCGGCGGAGAGCAGGAAAGAGGTCGCGACTACTTTGAGCGTTCCATCGAATGTTCCAAAGGCCTCGACTTGTCCGTGAAAGTAGAATTTGCGCGAGGCTATGCGCGAATGCTTTACGAACGTGAATTGCATGACCGCCTGCTTGATGAAGTCATGGCTGCAGATCCAAATGTGCCGGGCTATACACTAACGAACGTTTTGGCGCAGCGTGATGCTGCCGACATGCTGGCCAGTGCTGATGATTACTTCTGATACGCGTTTAGTGCCTGCTACCATTGCAAAACAGCTTCGACGGAGAATGCTGATGCGAATTGTTATTTGTCTCGTCGCTGCCACCTTTCTGTCTGTGGTCAATATTTCCAGTGCGGAAGCCAGGACACAGTTCAAGATAGCGACGCTTCTTCCCGAGAATACGGATCGCGTGAAGAGAATGCGCGCGGCTGCCGATGAAATCGAGGAGCGCACAAATGGCCGCGTTTCGTTCAAGTATTACTTCGGCGGAAGTCAGGGGAGTGACGACAAAGTACTTTATAAGATGAAGATCGGCCAGCTTCACGGCTCGACTTATTCGCCGGCTGCTTTACAGAAGGTTTATCCGGACATCAACATTTATGGCTTGCCATTCATCTTCGAGTCGGAGGATGAAGTGGACTATGTTCGCAAAATTATGGACGTCAAGTTTCAAAGGGGACTTGAAGAAGCAGGCTTTGTGAATTTCGGCTTTGCGGGCGGTGGTTTTGCGATGGTCTTGTCCAATAAGCCAGTCCGCAGTCACAATGATCTGAAAGGCCAGAAAGTATGGGTGCCCGAAGGCGATGTATTCAGCTATGAAGCGATGCAGGCGCTGAAGTTGACACCGGTCCCATTGGAAATAGCGAATGTAATGACCGGCCTGCAGACGGGCTTGATTGATATTGTTGCGATTCCTCCAGCAGGTGCCCTGATTTTTCAATGGCACACCAAAGTCAATTACGTAACGCGAATGCCGGTTATTTTCACCATGTATTTCATGGTCATTGATGCAAGGGCGTTTAGGCGAATAGAGGCAGCTGATCAGGCGATCGTCAGAGAGGTAATGGGCCGCCTCTACGCTGAGTTCGATGCGGCTGAGCGAAAAGATGCGCCCAATGCCATGCAAGCGTTAATTAATTCCGGCGTCGAAAGCGTGGAGCCGCTTCCTGACGAGTTCGAGAAGTTGCGAAAAGAGACGGCCATAGCGAACCGGAGCATGGCGGATCGCGGCATGTTCTCGTCTGAACTGCTGGAAGAGATGTTGTCACACGTGCAGGAATTTCGGCGCGCGCAGGCGTCCCGTGACACGATGACGTGCGTGCAGGCGGGGGATGAAGTTGACGCCGGGGAGCAGATCGTCCCCGCGACTGAAACCAAAGTGAGGGAAGCAGGCGGCATGGATGTTTGTGAACCCGATGCAAGCGCGACAGAACCGCTCGAACAGGCTTCTGGGAGCGAAAGCTAGTACTCCGTCAAGGTGATATTGATGGATTCAGAGCTACCCAGATGATCCAGGACAAGGCGCAGTCCGCAGGGAACGGCATGTCCTTTGCAAGGACTGCAACGCGGTATTGGATCATCTGGGTAGCTCCCTTCGGGCGAGCCGTGCAGCGGTCGTCCGCGGTGTTGCGCCTCCTGGCAAGGATGTGCCATTACCGGCGAGGTGCGCCGGGCGGTTTTTTATGCCCTCTGGGTGCAACCGCTTCACGACTCGCTGAACCCATCATTATCACCTTGACGGAGTACTAGTAATGACTGGAGCAATATCCAGGTTGCTCGCTCGCCTGGAGCGTTGGGGAACCGCGGCGGAAAACGCGTCGCTGGTACTGTTGTTGGGCTCTTTGATGATACTGGCGGTCGGCCAGATCGTCTTACGCACCTTTTTCGACTCCGGCCTGATATGGGCGGATGAGTTACTGAGAATCATGGTGCTCTGGATCGCGCTGATCGCGTCGGTTGCAGCGGCTCGAAGCAAGCGGCACCTCAGAATCGACATACTTTCGCATTTCGTTCCCGAACGATATACACAGGTTCCCGGCATCATCGTCGATGGATTTACTTCTTCGATCTGTGGTCTGCTTGCGTGGCACTCGTTCCGCTTCCTGCAGATCACGATAGAGATGGACGACACGGTACTCGTGGATTTTCCATCGTGGATTGCATATGGCATTTTGCCTGTGGCATTTTTCCTGATGTGCTACCGCTTTTTCGTGTTGTGTGCAAAAGGAATGGTCGATATTTTTAGCGCGAAAAAAGTTCCGGAAGCAGCGAAATGATATTGCTCGGGTTGGTGCTTGTGCTCTTGGCCGTTTTTGGCGCACCGCTATTCGCGGTAATCGCGACAAGTGCCATGCTCGGATACCACAAGGAAGGAATCGACCTGATGGCAATGGCTATTGAGGTTCTCGGCATTTCACAGATGCCGTTTCTTTCGGCAATACCGCTGTTCACTTTTGCCGGATATCTTCTAAGTGAAAGTGGTGCTCCCGGCCGCCTTGTGCGGCTCACTGGTGCGGTTCTCGGCTGGATGCCCGGTGGGCTCGCGCTTGTGGCTCTGGGTGCCTGTGCATTTTTCACCGCATTTACCGGAGCATCAGGCGTCACGATCATTGCTCTTGGGGCGATTCTCTATCCAGCGCTAAAGGAAGACGGTTACCCGGATAATTTTAATCTCGGCCTTGTCACGACCTCTGGCAGCCTGGGTTTGCTATTTGCGCCATCGTTGCCACTTATCCTTTACGGCATTGTTGCCGAAGTCTCGATAGATAACCTGTTTCTGGCCGGCATTCTGCCAGGTTTGCTCATGCTGATGATGTTGTCGGGGTGGAGCCTCTGGGTCAATCGGGCTAACCGAAAACCGCTCGCTACATTTTCATGGCGCAAGGTTGGGGCATCACTGCGTGAGTCGATTTGGGAGTTACCGCTTCCGATCGTTGTTCTCGGCGGAATTTATTCCGGCTTCTTTGCGGTTTCGGAAGCTGCTGCTGTTACGGCACTGTATGTGTTGATTGTAGAAGTCGTCATTCATCGCGAAATAAAGCTGTCGGAGCTGCCACGCATCATGCGTGAGTCCATGCTGCTTGTCGGGGGAATACTCATCATTTTGGGCGTGTCCCTCGCATCAACGAATTATTTGATCGATGCTGGTGTGCCACAGAAAATACTGGAATTTGTATCGACATTTGTGAGCGGTCAGGCAAGTTTCCTGTTCCTGTTGCTAATTTTTCTGCTCATACTTGGGGCAATTCTGGATATTTTTTCGGCCACGGTGTTGGTCGTACCCTTAATTTTGCCGATTGCCGCGCAGTACGGTATAGACGAAGTTCATCTGGGCATCGTATTTCTTGCCGCTATGCAATTGGGTTATCTGACGCCGCCGGTCGGGTTGAACCTGTTTATCGCGAGCTATCGATTCGATAAGCCCATAATGACGGTCTATTCAGCGACATTCCCGTTTCTGATGATTCTTTTGTTATCCGTTATCCTGATCATGTACTGGCCGCAGTTATCTCTTTTTCTGGTACCAAACTGAAGATATTTGAATTGACTGTTAAAATGCTGAGGAAATATTCATGAATCGACCGGGAATCGCACCTGCGTCCCTGCTTGTGTTCGCCCTGACATTGTCGGCAAGTGCAGAATCCGGCTCTGGTTTGGACGATATTCGCTTGCCGTCGGGATTCTCGATAGAGCTATATACGAACGAAGTTCCGAACGCCCGGTCTCTTGCCTTAGGCGAACATGGGACGATTTTTGTCGCTACCCGGAAGGACGGTCGTGTGTATGCTGTGGTTCCGCGTAAAGATGAAGCGCCCCGTGTAGTGACTGTTGCCAAAGATTTGGATATGCCAAACGGCGTGGCCTTTCATGATGGCGACCTGTACGTTGCCGAGCTTTCACGCATAAGCAGGTACAGTGATATCGAGTCAAGTCTCGAGAGTATTCCTGAGCCGGAAGTCGTCAATGACACCTTTCCGTCGGAACGGCACCACGGTTGGCGATACATAGGCTTCGGTCCTGACGGTAAGCTCTACATAGGCATCGGCGTACCCTGCAATATTTGCAAGAAAGAAGGATTTGGCAACATAACGCGACTGAACGCCGACGGTTCCGGAAAGGAAATCATTGCCTATGGCATACGAAATTCAGTTGGATTTACCTGGCACCCGGAAACCGGGGAAATGTGGTTCACTGACAACGGCCGGGACATGCTCGGCGACGATGTGCCACCGGACGAGCTTAATCACCTGCGATCATTCGGCGCTCATTTCGGTTATCCGTTCTGTCACGCTGGTGAGATCAGCGATCCTGAATTCGGAGAGCAGGGTGACTGCAAGGATTTCACTCCTCCGGCTTTAAAGCTTGGGCCACACGTCGCTGCGCTGGGGATCAAATTTTATACGGGTGATATGTTTCCACCGGAATATCGGGGACAGCTGTTCATTGCCGAGCACGGGTCCTGGAACCGGTCAGAAAAGATCGGCTACAGAATTATGTTGGTACGAATGGGCGATAATGGGCCGTCCGGATACGAAGTATTTGCGGATGGCTGGCTTAATGGAGACGAGGTTGCAGGCCGTCCGGTGGATTTATTGTTTCTTGACGACGGTTCGATGTTAGTCAGTGATGACAAATCCGGTAGCATTTACCGAATTAGCTACCGGAATCCTTGAACTGGCGATTGCGATAAAAATCGGCGGGTGACTCGAAATCATCGCAAGAATATTTCTTTTTAGAATAGACGGAGAGTAAAAAATGAGCAAGCGTGATACCGTGCTGAAGATTTTTTCCGCACTGTGGACCGGTGTTGACGGCATCCGCAAGGTTTTGCACCTGCTGCTTCTGTTATTCATTTTTTCTATCGTGTTTGGAGCAATATCATCGACTGTACCGAGATTGCCCAGCGAAGCGGCGCTGCTTATCCGGCCAGTCGGTGCACTGGTCGAGCAATTGGCAGGCGATCCTTATGACCGCGCGATCGCCGGACTGCTCGGCGATGAAGATCCACAGACGCTCGTGCAGGACATCGTCGACGGTCTCGAATATGCGAAAGATGATTCACGCATCAAGGCGGTCGTGCTCGACCTGCGCGGCCTCCGCGGGGGCGGCCTCAGCAAGCTGCACAGAATCGGCGCTGCATTGGACGAATTTCGCACCTCGGGAAAACCGGTGATTGCAAATGCGGACTTTCTGGATCAGCGGGCCTATTACCTCGCTTCGCATGCGGATGAAGTCTATATGCACCCGGATGGGCTTCTGTTTCTGCCGGGCTTTGCTGCGTACCGGAACTATTTCAAAGACGCGATCGACATGCTCAGGATCGACTGGAACATCTTCAGAGTTGGTACGCACAAGTCGTTTGTCGAACCGTATATGCGCATGGACATGTCCGAGGAAGTTCGCGAGTCCACCATAAAATTGCTCGACCAGCTTTGGAGGGCCTACCGGGAAGAAGTTGCTGCGGCCCGCGGTCTCGACGTTAGCGTCTTCGACGAATTCTCTCTGAACCTCCTGGAGAACGCGAGGCGTGAGGATGGCGATATCGCCGCATTGGCACTGGGCTTTGACCTGATCGACGGACTGCTGACGAGAGCAGAGGTCAACACAATAATTGTCGGATATGTCGGCGCTGATACCGAGAATCCGGATTCGTATCGCTCCATCGACCTGGATGACTTTTTGGCACAGACACGTCTCCTGAAAGGAGACAAATCCGCTAAAGAAAACGTTGCGATCATTGTGGCATCCGGTGAGATTCTTAACGGAAATCAGGCGCCCGGCCTGGTCGGGGGCGATTCTACAGCCAGGCTGTTGCGCCGTGCGCGTAACGATGACTCAGTGAAAGCCGTGGTTCTTCGCGTGGACAGTCCCGGTGGCAGTGCGTTCGCATCGGAGATAATCCGTAATGAAATCGAGGCCTTGAAAGACGCCGGCAAGCCTGTCGTGGCATCCATGGGCAGCGTCGCTGCTTCGGGTGGCTACTGGATTTCAATGGCGGCGGACAAAATCTACGCAAATTCCAAGACAATCACCGGCTCGATCGGGATATTCGGCATGTTTCCAACCTTCCAGCGATCTCTCGCGGTGCTTGGTATCACGACGGACGGAGTGGGAACGACGGGCTGGGCAGGTCAGTTGCGCCCTGACCGGGCCATGTCCGATGATGCCAAGGCGCTGTTTCAGCTAATCATCGACAAGGGCTACGACGAATTCATCAGCAAAGTCTCCGAACATCGGAACCTCGACAAGATCGAGGTCGATCGTATCGGACAGGGCCAGGTATGGACCGGAGTCGATGCGCTGGGTTTCGGTTTAATCGACGAAATCGGCAACCTCGATGAGGCTGTCGCCGCTGCTGCGGAACTCGCAAGCCTTGACGCCGGGGCTTTCGGTCGAAAAACGATCGAAAAGGAACTGTCTCCGGGTGAACAACTTGCCCTCGATTTTCTGAGCACGGCAATGTGGCTCGGAATCGATCCGCGAAGCCTCATCAGCAGACCCGCGAAATCCGTGCGGGATCTTATTGAAATCGTCGAGAACGTGCTGGCGCCCGTGATGCGCTTCAACGATCCGAAGGGCGTGTATGCACATTGTTTTTGTGCGTTCGAATAAAAACAAATCGCCCGTCAGGATGCGATCCGCCTGAGGCTGATTAGCGCCACTACAATCGGTGCGGATTGATCTTCAGTGATGATGCTGGGATTCGCGGCTTGATCGCGGCTAAAGCCGCTACAGCCGCTCCCACGGGCTGTCCTTACGTCCAGTTCAGGATCACCTTGCCGGTCTGCCCCGATTCCATTAGCTGGAAAGCTTCTTCATAGTCGTTCATATCGAAGTGGTGGGTGATGACCGGGCTGACGTCGAGGCCGCTCTGCAACATGCTCGTCATCTTGTACCAGGTCTCGAACATCTCGCGTCCGTAAATCCCTTTTAAAAGCAAACCTTTAAATATCACTTCGCTCCAGTCGATAGCGGTTTCTTCGGGCGGAATTCCGAGCAGGGCGACACGGCCGCCGTGATGCAATGTCCTGAGCATATCGCGGAAGGCCGATGGATTGCCCGACATCTCCATGCCGACATCGAAACCTTCCTCCATGCCGAGCTCGTGCATCGTGTCGTCAAGCGAGCCCTCCGTCACGTTCAGTGCCACCGTGGCGCCCATTTTTTTTGCGAGCCGAAGGCGGTAGTCATTGATGTCTGTGATAACGATATGACGGGCGCCAGCGTATCGGGCGATGGCAACGGCCATGATGCCGATCGGTCCGGCACCGGTGATCAACACGTCTTCACCAACGAGGTCGAATGACAGTGCAGTATGCGTCGCGTTACCCAGCGGATCGAGTATCGATGCCATGTCGTCGGTGATTGCATCGGGTAATTTGAACACGTTGAAAGCAGGGACGGATATGTACTCTGCAAATGCGCCAGGCCTGTTAATACCGACGCCTGCCGTGTTGATGCAGAGGTGGCGACGCCCGGCACGACAGTTGCGACAGACGCCACAGGTTATGTGGCCTTCGGCAGAAACGCGATCGCCTACGGCAAAACCCTTGACCTCGCTTCCGTATTCGACGATTTCGCCGCTGAATTCGTGGCCGATGGCAATCGGCACAGGAATAGTTTTGCTGGCCCAGGCATCCCACTGATAAATGTGAATATCCGTGCCGCAGATCGCGGTGCGGCCGACTTTGATCAACACGTCATTGTGGCCGGGCTTCGGCATATCCATGTCCTCGAGCCAGATACCGCGCTCAGGTTTCGATTTGACCAGTGCTTTCATGCTGTTCTCAGTTCAGGACCTTTAGTTCACGACCGACTTCGGCAAATGCGCCTAGCGCCTGGTCGAGGTGATCACGGGTCAGGCCGGCAGACATCTGCGTCCGTATGCGTGCCTGGCCCTTCGGCACGACCGGAAAGGCAAACCCGACCACATAAATCCCGCGATCGAGCAAGCGATCGGCCATGGTTGTTGCGAGCCTGGCGTCACCGAGCATTACGGGGATGATGGGATGCTCGCCGGGTCTGAGCTCGAAACCAAGCTTCGTCATTTTGTCGCGAAAATAAGCTGTGTTTTCCCACAACTTATCGCGCAGGCTTGCGTCATTCTCAAGCAGGTCGAGCACCGCAATCGATGTTGCCGCGATCGCCGGAGCAACCGAGTTGGAAAACAAATACGGCCTGGACCTTTGCCGCAGCCAGGCAACGATCTCTTTTCGTGCCGATGTATAGCCGCCTGACGCTCCACCCAGTGCCTTGCCCAGTGTCCCGGTAATAATGTCGATTCGGCCCACGACAGCGCGGTACTCGTGCGTACCTTTGCCATTGTCCCCGAGAAATCCGGCAGCATGCGCATCATCGATCATCGTCAACGCGTCGTAACGTTCAGCCAGGTCACAAATTGAATTGAGATCCGCGATGGTCCCGTCCATCGAGAATACGCCGTCGGTCACGATCAGCCTCGTACGGCAATCACCTGCCGCTCTGAGCTGAGACTCCAGATCATGCATATCGTTGTTCTGATATCGAAGACGTTTTGCTTTGCAAAGGCGAATGCCGTCGATGATGCTGGCGTGATTGAGCGCATCGCTGATGACGGCATCCTGCTCGTCGAGCAGTGTCTCGAAAAGACCACCATTCGCATCAAAACAGGATGGGTAGAGGATCGTGTCTTCGGTGCCAAGGAAACGGCTGATGCGTTCTTCCAGTTGCTTGTGGACGGTTTGCGTCCCACAAATGAACCGGACCGAAGCCATGCCATAGCCGTACTCGTCAAGCGCCGCGTGCGCTGCCTTTATGATCGCCGGATGATTGGCAAGTCCGAGGTAGTTGTTTGCACAGAGATTAATGACTCGTGTCGTGCCGCCGTTATTCCGGACATCGATCGCGGCCTGTTGTGGACCTGCGATCAGTCGTTCCTGCTTATAGAGACCCTGGGCTTTGAGCGCCTCTGTTTGTTCCGCCAGTGCATCGAGAAAATTGCCGGGCACGGGATTGCCCTCCGAACTCAAAGGCCGCAAAGTATATCAGGCGCGAATTGGTACGGGGATGTATGGCTGACAAGTATGACAACGGTCTGAGGGTCGATCGCTGGCTCTGGTTCACCCGCTTTCACAAGACAAGGATGCTGGCTTCCGCCGCGGTGCAGGCAGGTCATGTCAGGATTAACGGGGAGCGTGCAAGACCGGGCACGCGGGTGGTGCCTGGTGATACGATCGAACTTGTCAAGGACCGGCTCCTGTACAAACTGAGTATTCTGTCATTGCCGGCACGTCGCGGGCCGGCGACCGTGGCCCGGGAATGTTACGTAGAGGATTCTGCGACGCAGCAAGAGCGCCAGGAAGCGATTGCGCAGATAAAAGAGGACCGCAGACAAATGCCACGGACGCGCGGCAAGCCTGACAAACATACGCGTCGCAAGCTTCGTGAGCGGAGTCGCCGGCAGCCGGACTGATGTTTGTTATCGGCAAACGCGAGCTTGCTGACGCGTATGGACTGAAGCCGGCCGCACAATACCCTATAATCGCCGCCCTTGTTGCGGTGTAACAAGCCCACCCAGCACCGGTTGAATGGTACTCATTGATGCGTTTCACTGATCATTCCTTTATCAAAGCGGGACCTTTGGGGCACGTAAGCGATAAGTACCTTGCGGACGAAGAGTCACTGGTCAACGAGTTGATCGAGATTGCAGATGCGGGGCAGTCCGCGCGAACGAAAATTCAGGGCACGGCAGCAAATCTCGTGCGTGCGGTGCGGCGGCAGACGGCAAAAGAAGGTGGCATCGACGCCTTTTTACAGCAATATAATTTGTCGTCCGAGGAAGGCGTGTTGCTGATGTGCATAGCCGAAGCCTTGCTACGCATTCCCGATGCGGATACTGCGGATCGTTTGATAGCAGATAAGATTACGTCTGCGCGGTGGCAGGATCACCTTGGGGAGAGCGACTCACTTTTTGTAAACGCATCGACCTGGGGCCTGATGCTTACGGGCCGACTGCTGACCCTTGACGAGACGGCAACTTCCAACCCTGCAAAATATGTCGGCAAGCTCGCGAGTCGTGCCGGAGAACCGGTCGTCCGGGCCGCGATGCGGCAAGCCATGCGTATCATGGGTCACCAGTTCGTGATGGGCCGGACCATCGAGGAAGCGCTCGCCCTCTCGCAGAAAAAAAACGAGAAACGCTATCGATACTCGTTCGACATGCTTGGCGAGGCAGCATTGACGGCCGCCGATGCGGATAATTACATGCAGTCATACACCTCAGGCATAGACAGCATCGGTGACAGCGTCGACTCTTCGGGCGACATATTTTCTGCGCCGAGTATTTCAATAAAACTCTCTGCCTTGCATCCGCGCTATTCATATACTCAATACGACCGCGTCATGAACGAGCTTGTGCCACGCGTTGTCGAACTGGCTGTGCAGGCATACGACAGGGGTATCGCGCTGACGATTGACGCAGAGGAGGCCGATCGCCTGGAGCTGTCACTGGAAGTCTTCGAGCGGGTTTATGGTGATAAACGACTGACGGGCTATGAAGGTCTGGGCCTGGCGGTTCAGTCCTACCAGCGGCGGGCCACCGATGTACTGCACTACTTGATGGACAGTGCCGAGACGGTCGGCCGCAGAATTCCCGTGCGCCTGGTTAAGGGAGCGTATTGGGACACCGAAATAAAGCATGACCAGGAGCAAGGGCTCGAAAGTTATTCGGTATTTACGCGCAAGGCGCACACGGACGTGTCTTACCTTGCCTGTGCGAGGTTGCTCATCAATGCGGGAGACAGACTGTATCCGCAATTTGCAACGCATAATGCACACACTATCGCCAGCATTCTGCATTTCGCCGGCTCAAGGACCGACTTTGAATTTCAACGACTTCATGGTATGGGAGTAGACTTGTACGGCGAGCTCATCGACCCCAGGAAATTCGCCCACGCCTGTCGTGTATATGCGCCGGTCGGCAATCACGAGGATTTGTTGCCTTATCTCGTGCGTCGTCTTCTGGAGAATGGCGCCAACACCTCGTTCGTAAACCGTATCGTCGATGAGAGCATTGACGTAAGCGACATTGTGGCGGATCCGATTGACATCGCCATCGCCGGCCAGTCGAAACCTCATCCGAGAATTCCTTCACCGTTGGATATTTTTCAACCAGAACGAAAAAATTCCCGTGGGCGCAACCTGCCGGATCGTCGCCTAACTGCAAAATTACTTGATGAGATGCAAAAGGCGTCGGCTGAGAGCCTGTCGGCATGCGCAATCGTCGGCGGTCAGGCAATCCCGGGATTGAAAGTGCCGTCTGTGAATCCTGCGCAAACGGATCAGGTCGTCGGAATCTGCCAAACCGCAGATATCGATGCTGTGGACAGGGCCTTAGGTATTGCCGTGGGGGAACAACGCGGCTGGAACCAGACGCCGGCCGCGGACCGGGCGGCGATTTTACAAGAGGCCGCCGACCTCTTTGAAGGACATGCAGCTGAATTAATGGCGATCTGCGTTGCTGAAGCCGGTAAGACAGTACCGGATGCGGTTTCCGAATTGAGGGAAGCGGTTGACTTTCTACGCTATTACGCGGCCCAGGCGAATCGGTTTTACGGCGAACGCACAAGTCTTCCCGGCCCGACCGGTGAGCGAAATGAGATAGGCATGCGTGCACGTGGAATTTTTGTCTGTATTAGTCCGTGGAATTTTCCGTTGGCCATTTTCACCGGACAAGTTGCTGCCGCGCTGGCCAGCGGTAACGCGGTACTTGCAAAGCCGGCAGCGCAGACTCCGCTGGTTGCACACCGGGCGCTGCGGCTGTTGCTCGAGGCTGGCGTGCCGGAAGGTGTATTGCACTTTCTGCCGGGAGACGGCGCGACGATCGGTGGTCATGCCGTGGCGGACCCGAGGGTTTCCGGCGTTGCGATTACCGGCTCGACCGAGACTGCGAGGATCATCAACCGGGCTCTGGCGAGCCGGGAAGGTCCGATCGCGACTCTCATTGCCGAAACCGGCGGACAGAACGCGATGTTTGTCGACAGCTCGGCGCTACCCGAGCAGGTAGTGCTCGACGCGATCTTATCGGCGTTCAACAGTGCAGGTCAGCGATGTTCCGCACTTCGACTACTTTGCTTGCAGGAGGAAATCGCACCCCGTGTAATCGAACTGCTATCCGGGCACATGGAGGAGCTGCGAATCGGCGATCCGTCCGATCTGTCGACGGACGTTGGACCGGTTATCGATGCGGATGCAAGAGGTGCAATTGCAAAACACGTTGCCGGCATCTCGAGCAAAGCGACCATGATTTATCAATGCGAACTGCCGAAAGAAACAGATGGTGGAACGTTTTATCCACCGACCTTCATCGAGATCGACAGTCTGGATCTTTTACAACGTGAAGTTTTTGGTCCCGTATTGCACATCATGCGATATTCGAGCGGCAAACTCGCGGAAATCCTGGATGCCGTCAATCAGTTGGGCTATGGGTTGACAATGGGCGTGCACAGCCGAATCGACAGTCGCACAAGGGCCATCACGGAGCAATCTGGCGCCGGTAATATCTATATCAATCGCAACATGATCGGTGCGGTCGTCGGTGTCCAGCCATTTGGTGGCCGGGGCTTATCGGGGACCGGACCCAAAGCCGGCGGACCCCATTACCTGCCGAGATTTGGCAGTGAGTATTCGGTCAGCAACAATATTTCGGCCGTTGGTGGCAACGCTACCCTGCTGTCGCTCGACGACGACTAGCATATGTCGTCTATCAGCATTTTCGATATTTTCAAAATCGGTATCGGGCCGTCCAGTTCGCATACGGTCGGCCCGATGAAAGCCGCAGGCGCGTTCGTCAGCGGGGTTGAACAGAGCGGTGGGCCAGTACACAGACTGGAAGTCAGGCTGTATGGTTCTCTCGCACACACGGGAAAAGGGCACGGGACCGATTCGGCGATACTGTTGGGGCTCAACGGTGCCGATCCGCGGACAGTCGATCCCAACGAAGCAGGCACGATACTCGGAAATATCAGGAGCGAGCACAGTCTGGACTTGCCGGGTGTGGGAACGATCGAGTTCGATCCTGATACCGACCTGGTGTTCGATTTCGGGGAGCCGCTGCCGCGCCACACAAACGGCATGCGGTTTACGGCGTTTGACGGCGACGGCACGATCATCCTCACCGAAGAATATTTCTCGATTGGCGGCGGTTTTATTGTGCGTGACGACGAGGAAGAACCGTCAAAGCAGTCCGGTGAGCCGCCTTATCCATTTTCCAATGGCGCGGGCCTTTTGGCGCAGGCTGAAAATAGCGGGCTATCGATACCCGAACTCGTTTATCAGAACGAACTCAGTTGGCGAAGCAAAGCAGAATTCGACCAAGAGCTCACAGATATCTGGGAGGCGATGCAAGCCTGCGTGCAAAGAGGACTGCACACGGACGGTGTGCTTCCAGGTCGCATGGCCGTGACTCGCAGGGCCGCGCGATTGTATCGCTCGCTCAAGTCACAGGAAAGCCAAAGCGGCCTCGAAAACATGGATTGGGTCAATGCCTATGCGATCGCAGTAAACGAGGAAAATGCAGCCGGCGGCCGCGTCGTCACATCGCCGACCAATGGTGCGGCCGGTATTATTCCGGCGGTACTGCATTACTACAAATATTTTGTCGCAGACTTTGACGAAGACGGCGTCCGGCGCTTCTTACTGGCAGCCGGGGCGATCGGCATTCTGTACAAGATAAACGCTTCGATTTCCGGCGCGGAGATGGGCTGCCAGGGCGAGGTCGGTGTCGCCTGTTCCATGGCCGCGGCCGGTCTGGTCGCCGCATTCAACGGCTCTGCCGGCCAACTGGAAAACGCCGCGGAAATCGGTATGGAGCACAATCTCGGCCTCACTTGTGACCCGATTGGTGGCCTGGTGCAGATTCCCTGCATCGAGCGGAATGCGATGGGCTCAGTCAAGGCAATCAACGCGGCGCGTCTCGCCATGCAGGGCGACGGATCGCACAACGTCTCGCTCGATCAGGTGATCAGCACGATGCGACAGACAGGACTGGATATGTCGACGATTTACAAGGAAACATCGCAGGGCGGCCTGGCCGTCAACGTCCCCGAATGCTAGTCGCTTAGACAACAGACCCGGAGCCGACAGTCTGGATGTTCGCAGAGCGTCGCAGAATCCGAGCGGAGCAGGAGGCGAGAGTGAGGATTCTCCGATGCGAGCGCAGCCAGGGACGGCGCAACAAGCTTTAGCGAAGCGTGTCTCCAGACTGCCGGCTCCGGTCAGGCTTTTTTTCTACGCGCTTCGGGTATTCGTAGATGACCGATTCGGTCTCTATATCGCGGTCCAGATTCCAGTCTTTAAGATCGATCGTGAATGACACGAAACCACAGGTGGGAATATTGTCGGTCAGGCTGGGTAAAAGGTAATTGGCAAAGTCGGTCAGGCCGGGATTATGGCCAACGATCATGATGCTGTTGAACCCGGTGTCCTGTTCGGCGATCAGTTTCACGAGACTCCTGACGGATGCGTGATACAGACGATCTTCCTGTTGCAGGAATTCCGCGGGGTAGCCGATTTCCCTGGCGACTATTTTTGCTGTGGTCCATGCACGCTCGGCCGGGCTGCTCAAAATCAATGATGGCCTGATCCCTGTTTGCTTGATTCGCTCTGCCATAATGGGAGCGTCGCGCTGACCACGGCGGTTCAACGGACGCTCGCAGTCCTGAAGACTGGCATCCTTCCAGCTTGATTTTGCGTGTCGGAGTAGTGTAAGAGTCTTCATGTCAGGCACTGCTTACCGAACACGGGAGTTTACATCAATCCGGTTTGCAACCTCGCTTCATCGGACATCATGCTTTGATTCCATGGCGGATCGAAGACGAGTTCAACGCGCACGTCGGCAACGGTCGGAATGACGGCAATTTTCTCCTGCGCGTCCTGGACGAGGATTTCGCCCATGCCGCAACCGGGTGCGGTCAATGTCATGTCGATACTGACAGACCGCTGGCCGTCCGTGCTTGAAGACACATCCAGGCGGTAAATCAGGCCGAGATCGACAACATTGATAGGAATCTCGGGGTCGAAGCAGGTTTTCAGCTGCTGCCAGATGACGTCCTCGATGTCCTTGTCGGTGGCGTTTTCAGGGATCGCCGGGGGAGGTACCGGCTCCTTGCCCAATGCATCGGCGTCGCTGCCCGCAATTCGAAAGAGATTACCCTCGACATAGACTGTAAAGCTGCCGCCCAGAGCCTGGGTGATAAACCCACTCGTGCCCGCGCGAAGTTGCAGTTCTTCTCCCGCGGGAATGACGACTGCCCTGACGTCGCGAGACAGTGAAAAGGGTTCGTTGGAGTATCCAAACATGCAGGCGCCTACTCTGTCGTCGCTGGTTGTGATTTGCGCTGGATGGCTGAATTCAGCGCATGCCAGGCGAGGGTTGCGCATTTCACTCTTGACGGAAACTCCCTGACGCCTTCAAGGGCCCTCAGCTTGCCAAGGTTGATGTCATCGCCCGCGTTATCGTTGTCCGTAGGCTGCACGCCGGCAAGCCGAGTGACGAGTGCCGAAAAGTACTTGAGCGCTTCGTCGGTATGCAGTCCGATGACCATGTCTGTCAGCAGAGATGCCGAGGCAACGGAGATTGCGCATCCGGATCCTTCGAAGCGGGCGTCGCTGATGCGATCGTCACCGTCGATGCGAAAATACATTTTGAGTTTGTCGCCGCATAAAGGATTGATTCCTTCAGCGGTGTGTGTTGCATCTGGCAGCTTGCCGAAGTGTCGCGGACTGCGGGCATGGTCGAGTATCAGTTCCCTGTAAAGGTCCTGGAGTTCGTCGCTTGTTTGAGCCAGCGACGTCATCGAGAAAATATTTCCTTAGCTCTGCCAAGACTGTCGACCAGTGCATCTACGTCCTGCCTGTTGTTGTACAGCGCGAGTGATGCGCGTGCCGTGCCTGCAATGCCGTAGAAATCCATGACCGGCATTGCGCAATGATGACCGGTGCGCACGGCGACGCCCTGGCGGTCGAGGATGGTGCCAAGATCATGTGGGTGAATGTCGTCGAGCAGGAATGATTGAACGCTGGCTTTTTGCTTCGCCGTACCGATCAATCGAATGCCATCGACCGTTTGCAGCTGCCCGGTCAGATAGGCAAGCAGCTCGCTCTCGTATTCGGCGATCCGGTCCATGCCAAGCGACTGCAGATAGTCGACTGCTGCACCGAGGCCGACCGCGCCCGAAATGTTGGGTGTCCCTGCTTCAAACTTGTACGGCAAGTCGTTATACGTCGTGCCATCGAACCTGACTTCGAGAATCATGTCTCCGCCGCCCTGGTACGGTGGCATCTTCTCCAGATGCGCTTCCTTGCCGTATAAAATGCCCATGCCGGTCGGCCCGAACATCTTGTGTCCGGAAAACGCGTAAAAATCACAGTCGAGGCTCTGCACATCGACGGGCATATGCGGCACTGCCTGTGCGCCATCGAGCAAAACGGGGATTCCCCGGCTACGGGCTTCTCGGATGATATCGGGTACTGGAAGAACGGTGCCCAGCGCGTTTGAAACGTGAGCCATCGCCAGCATCTTGACGTTCTCATCGAGTTGCGCAATCAGCGTGTCCAATTCAACCTGTCCGCGCTGGTCGATTGCTGCGACCAACAATTCGGCGCCGGTCTGTTCACAGACGAGTTGCCACGGGACGATATTCGAGTGGTGTTCCAGGTGCGTAATCAGGATCTTGTCGCCGCGCTTCAGGGTCGGTCGGCAGAAGCTCTGGGCAACGAGGTTGATCGACTCCGTTGTGCCGCTGGTGTAGACCACTTCGCGCCGTGAAGCGGCGTTCACAAAAGCGCGAATCCTGTCACGGGCGCCTTCGTAGGCTTCTGTCGCCCGGTGACTCAAGGTATGCACACCACGATGAACATTGGCATGGTCGTGCCGCTGATATTCGGCAATTGTGTCGATGACTATTGCCGGTTGCTGTGAAGAGGCCGCACTGTCGAGATAGACGAGTGGATGACCGTTGACATTCTGTGTCAGCGCAGGGAAATCGGCGCGGCAGTTCGCAATATCGACGATATTGTCTTCAGCATCAGTAAGCCTGATGTGGCTCATTGGGAATCACCGTGAATGAGTGCATCCAGACGCTGGTCTGTTTTCTGAGCGATATAGGCATGAGTCTCGGCAATCGGAGCCGCCGCTAGAATTCGGGCAGCGAATGCCCGTGTCAAAAGCTGCACCGCTGCGTCGCGGTCGAGCCCCCGAGACCGAAGATAGAAGAGGGCGGAATTGTCGAGCTGGCCAACCGTCGCACCGTGGGCGCATTTCACGTCCTCGGCGTAGATCTCCAGCTCCGGTTTGGTATCGATTTCTGCTGTCTCCGACAACAGCAGATTGTGGTTCGACTGCTCGGCGTCAGTACCATCCGCACCTTTATGGACGATCGCCTTGCCATTGAAGACACATCGGGAACGACCGCCCAGTATGCCGCGATACTCTTCCCGGCTCTGCGACGGGCCGACACGGTGATCGATGCGTGTATGGTTGTCGATATGTTGCTTACCGGAGGCAAGGTAGAGGCCATTCAGATTGACTGATGCGCCCGGCTCCATGATATTGACTGCTACATCGTTCCTGATCAGTGAGCCGCCGAAATCGAAGCTCGCGTAGTCGAAATATGCATCGCGCCGTAAATCTGCGATGAGCTTTCCGACCTGCATGTGACTATCCGCTCTTTCCTGTATGCGCACGAAGCCGACCCGGGCACCGTCCGCGACACGCAGTTGTATGACCGTATTCGCAAACTGTGGATCGGATCCGACCGATACATGAGCTTCGATAATGTCGATCGTTGCGCCGGCGTCAACATCGATGATGAGCCGTGCCTGGCTAAGGTCGCCTTGTGTTGCCTCATCAACGAACAGAAAGGCGAGCGGCTTCGACGGATTGGCAGACGGCTGAACCCTCACTCGTAGTCCGTCCTGCAATAACGCTGCGTTAAAGCTCGTCATCGGATCATTGGCAATGATTGCTGCGACGTCGCCGTTTTGGCTGAGCTTCGTGATGCTGACGCCGTTTGACCGCAGGTCATTCGCGCCAGGCATGGTATCGACGGTAGCGATGCCATTCGCGACGACGATCCAGTATGCATCGATGCTTTCAGTGATCGCTTTGACAGCCTCTTCGGCAGCGGCAGTCAAGTTCGACTCGGGTGAGGCAACAATATCGTTGCCCAACCAGGTATTACTGAGTTCAACGGCGTGGCGGAGGTTCGTGTACTTCCAGTCTTCGTCGCTGACCGTCGGGAAGCCGGATGTCGCAAAGTGCGCCAATGCCGCTTTGCGTGCTGGCGTCAACGCGTCTTCAGGCATTCGCCTGACGGCTGCCTCAAGCAGCTCATGCGCGATCGCGATCATGCGCTTGCTGCCTCCCGTACCCAGTCGTAGCCTTTGTCTTCGAGTTGCTGCGCAAGCGTCTTGTCGCCCGAACGAACGATCCGGCCCTCGGACAGCACATGAACAAAGTCGGGTTCGACATAGTCGAGGAGGCGCTGATAGTGGGTAATCACTATGATCGCCCGGTCCGGGCTCCGCATGGCATTGATACCCTTGGCGACTGCCTTCAGCGCGTCGATATCGAGGCCGGAGTCGGTTTCATCGAGGATTGCAAGCCGTGGCTCCAGCATCACCATCTGCAAAATCTCGTTGCGTTTCTTTTCACCGCCGGAAAAACCTTCATTTACGCCGCGGTTCAGGAAACTCGGATCCATGTCGAGATCCTTCATTTTTTCGCGGGCGAGTTGCAGGAACTCGAAGGCATCGACTTCGCTCCGCCCCTCGTGTCTGCGTTTTGCGTTAATCGCCGCCTTCAGAAGATATGCGTTATTCACGCCCGGAATTTCGACCGGATACTGGAAGCCGAGAAACACGCCCGTTCTGGCGCGTTCCTCAGGCGTGAGTTCGAGGAGATCCTGTCCATCGTATTGCACGGTGCCATCCGTGACGACGTAATCATCGTGGCCGGCAATCACCAGCGCGAGCGTGCTCTTCCCGGAGCCGTTCGGTCCCATGATCGCATGCACTTCGCCCGCATTGACCTTTAGCGAAAGTCCTTTGAGGATCTCTGCGTCACCAACTGTAGTTTTGAGGTTGTTTATTTCAAGCATATTCATCTTTGTTGGACCACTAGCCAACGGCGCCTTCGAGGCTGACGTTGAGCAAATTCTGTGCTTCGACGGCAAATTCCATCGGCAGCTGTTTAAATACGTCTTTACAAAAGCCGTTAACGATCATGTTGACGGCATCCTCCTCCGAGATGCCGCGCTGGCGGCAGTAAAACAACTGATCCTCGGAAATCTTCGAGGTCGTAGCTTCGTGTTCGATTATTGCGGTCGGATTCTTCACTTCCATATAAGGGAACGTGTGGGCGCCACAGTCTTTGCCGATCAAGAGTGAATCACATCGCGTGTAATTACGCGCGTCTTTCGCCTGCGGCATGATTCTCACAAGCCCTCTGTAAGCACTTTGTGCACGACCGGCCGAGATTCCTTTCGCAACAATCGTGCTTCTCGTGTTGCGACCGATGTGGATCATCTTCGTGCCGGTATCCGCTTGCTGCATGTTGTTGACAACGGCAACCGAATAAAACTCACCAACTGAATTTTCGCCGCGCAGAATGCAGCTCGGATATTTCCAGGTGATTGCCGAGCCGGTTTCAACCTGAGTCCAGGAAATCTTCGAGTTGTCGCCGCGGCAGTCGCCTCGCTTGGTCACAAAGTTGTAAATGCCGCCAATGCCGTTCTCGTCGCCCGGATACCAGTTTTGCACGGTCGAGTACTTGATCTGGGCATCTTTCAGCGCGACCAGCTCGACCACTGCTGCATGTAGCTGGTTCTCGTCCCGCATCGGCGCAGTGCATCCTTCGAGGTAGCTGACGTAGCTACCCTCATCGGCGATGATCAGCGTCCTCTCGAACTGGCCCGTATTGGCGGCGTTGATCCGGAAATAAGTCGACAGTTCCATCGGGCAGCGGACGCCTTTCGGCACATAGACAAAGGAACCGTCGCTGAAGACTGCAGAGTTCAACGTGGCGTAGAAATTGTCGCGGTACGGAACGACCGAACCGAGATACTTCCTGATCAGATCGGGATGGTTGGTAACGGCTTCCGAAAACGGACAAAAAATAACGCCGGCCTCGAACAGTTTATCCTTGAAGGTCGTTGCGACCGAGACGCTGTCGAACACCGCATCTACTGCTACGCCTGCAAGTTTGGCGCGCTCGTGCAACGGAATACCGAGTTTTTCATATGTCTCGAGCAGCTTCGGGTCGACGTCGTCCAGGCTTTTCGGGCGATCTTCATCCGATATCGGCGCAGAGAAATAGGAGATCTTCTGAAAATCGATTTTGGGGTAGTGCACATGCGCCCAGGCCGGTTCCTGCATCGTCAGCCAGTGGCGATACGCTTTGAGACGCCATTCGAGCATGAACTCCGGCTCGTCTTTCTTTGCGGAAATCGCGCGGACGATATCCTCATCCAGCCCGGGAGGCAGGCTGTCCGATTCGATGTCAGTAACGAATCCGTGCTCGTAACGACGATTGACCAGAGACTCTATGTCATTTCTCTCGGTGGACATTTCCTAAGGCCTCCTGCCAACGTTGATCGGGATGCCGCCCAGGTTGAAACGCGGCACCGGGCTGTTGATGCGTTGCAGGTCGGCAAGACTTATGTCGTCAAGCGCGCGCCGAATCGCGAGATTGATGCGCTGCCAGGCGTTACCGACGTTGCAAATCGGCTCATAATCGCAATGACTATTGCTTGCACTGCACTCGGTTATCGAGATCGGACCCTCCAGCGCGTCAATGACTTCGGCGGCGCTGATTTGCCGTGACTGTCTGGCCAGGCAGTAGCCGCCATGCGCACCGCGTGTCGATGTCACCAACTCTGCTTTCGCCAGCGCTTTCAATAGCTTGCTGACAGTCGGCAGTGCGAGGCCGCTGGCCTCGGCGACCTCGGCCGCGCTGACGCAGCTCGAGCCCTTGTTGGGCAGGTGGGCCAGCACGACCGTGCCGTA
Organism: Pseudomonadota bacterium; assembly: GCA_022572185.1. Lineage (GTDB taxonomy): Bacteria > Pseudomonadota > Gammaproteobacteria > Steroidobacterales > Woeseiaceae > JACZWL01. The sequence continues at coordinate 43,259 of JACZWL010000002.1, forward strand.
ATCGGTCAATCTGCTCATCCGCAACATGGCGATGTTCCATTTGGAGGAAAGGGGACTATTTTAGTCCTATTTAGGGTTTCTGGCCAGCCGCGAGACAGAATTTTTCTGCGTTCCCGGATTCGTTGACCAGTGGCAAACCGGGGCTGAATATTTGCTATCCTAACGTTGTCGCCGATTTGCACCGGATGCGGGTCTCAAACCGGGTCCGGACATAAGAAATAACGAAGACGATAATCTGGAGAAAACTCAGTGAACGTGAATGAACTAAATTCCGTGGCGAACGGAATGCTTGGAAATGGCAAAGGAATTCTGGCCGCCGATGAGAGTTCTCCGACGATCAAGAAGCGATTCGACTCGATCGACGCGGAATCAACCGAAGAAAACCGGCGGCGCTACCGGGAAATGCTGTTCGCCACTGCCGGCGTCGCCGACTACATCGGTGGAGTCATTTTGTTTGACGAGACGATTCGTCAGAACACGACTGACGGAGTGCTGTTTCCGCAATATCTCAGCGATCGGGGCATGATCCCCGGCATCAAGGTCGACAAAGGCGCTAAAGCACTGGCCGGATTCCCCGGCGAGACCGTCACGGAAGGCCTCGATGGCCTGCGGGAGCGCCTCGAAGAATACGCTGACCTGGGTGCGAAATTCGCGAAGTGGCGGGCGGTTATCCATATCGGCGACGGCATTCCCAGCGATTATTGCATCAGTGCAAATGCCCATGCGCTTGCCCGTTACGCGGCCTTGTGCCAGGAAGCCGGCATCGTGCCGATCGTTGAACCCGAAGTGCTGATGGACGGCGACCACAGCATCGAGCGATGCGAGGAAGTCACTGTGGCGACGCTGGACGTCGTTTTCGCGGAGCAGAAGGCTCATCGTGTCGCGCTCGAGGGCATTGTGCTTAAACCTAACATGGTGATCTCCGGTACCGCCGCAGCGAACCGTGCCGGCCCTCAGGAGGTTGCCGAAGCAACGCTGCGCTGCCTGAAGGCAACGGTGCCGGCCGAAGTTCCCGGGATTGCGTTTCTGTCCGGCGGACAGACCGCAGAAGAGGCGACCGAACACCTGGGGCTTATGAACCAGATGGGCGAGCTGCCCTGGGAGCTGTCATTCTCCTATGGCAGGGCGCTACAGGCGCCGGCATTGGACGCCTGGCGCGGCGACGAAGCGAACTTTGCGGCCGGACAGGAGGCCCTGTTCAAGAGGGCCAGACTGAACAGCCTTGCTCGTCTTGGCAAGTATGAGGTCGCTATGGAATCGGCAGCATAATCGTGTTTGCCGCCAAATGAATGATGCGACCGACAATCTGATAGAGATACGCGATCTCGACTACACGCGCGGGCGGCGACAGATATTCAGGGGGCTGAATATCACGATCAAGCGCGGGCAGATTACCGCCATCATGGGTCCCAGCGGCACCGGCAAGACGACGCTCCTGAGCCTGATTACCCGTCAATTGCGGCCGGATCGCGGCAGTATTGTCGTCGACGGTATCGACGTTTCGGCGTTGAACCAGAAGGAGCTGTACCGGTTCCGCCGCCGCTTCGGCATGCTGTTCCAGAATGGTGCGTTGCTGACAGACCTCAGTGTCTTCGAAAACGTCGCGTTCCCGTTACGGGAACATACGAAACTGCCGAACAGGCTGATCCGTCACATTGTGCTGACAAAGCTGCATGCGGTCGGACTGCGTGGTGCCGCCGACATGATGCCGTCCGAATTATCGGGTGGTATGGCGCGCCGCATTGCGCTCGCCCGGGCGATGGTGATGGACCCGGATATCCTCATCTACGACGAGCCGTTTGTCGGGCTGGATCCGATATCGATGGGTGTGATTGTCAGACTGGTCCGGCAGATGAACGACGCACTCGGTATCTCCAGCATTCTGGTCAGTCACGACGTACAGGAAATCGCTGCAGTCGCTGATTGCAGTTACCTGATAGCGGACGGCAAAGTGGCTGCCTCGGGCAGCCCGGACGAACTCAGCAACACCAGTTCCGAAGTTGTCAAGCAGTTTATGCACGGCATGGCAGACGGTCCGGTCGCGTTTCATTACGCAGCGCCGAATTATGCCGAGCAACTACTCGGCCGGGATGTAGAGTAAGTCCCGATGTTCAGGGAACTCTATTACACGTTCGTAGAGTTCCTGCGCACGTTTGGTGCGCTACAGCTGTTTTTTCTGCGCCTGCTCAGCCACTCGCCCTACATCATCGTGCGACGCTTCGGCCTGGTCGTGCACCAGGTGCATAATGCCGGCGCCCTGTCGCTCGTTATCATCATGGTCTGTGGTCTGTTCGTCGGCGGCGTGCTGGGCCTGCAGGGTTACTCGAACCTGTCGAAGTTCAATGCAGAAGATGCGGTCGGCGCCGTCGCCGCCCTGGGTCTGATAAAGGAGCTCGGCCCTGTCATTACAGCGCTGTTGTTTTCCGGTCGTGCCGGAACGGCACTTGCCTCGGAGATCGGTCTGATGAAAGCAACCGATCAGTTGTCGGCAATGGAGATGATGGCCATCAGTCCGATGCAAAGGGTGCTCGTACCCCGATTCCTCGGCGGCGTGATCTCGATGCCGCTGCTCGCTGCCGTCTTCACTGTGGTCGGCTTGTTTGGTGCCCATCTGGTTGGTGTGACCCTGTTGGGCGTTGACGCCGGGGCATTCTGGGCACAGATGCAAAACGCCGTTGAACCTGGGGACGTCTATGAAGGCATTATCAAGAGTACCGTGTTCGGCGTGGTCGCGAGTCTGCTGGCGGTCTGGGAAGGCTATAATGCGATTCCAACGGCAGAAGGTGTTGGCAGGGCCACGACACGAACCGTCGTTATCACGGCAATCTCGATACTTATACTGGATTTCATGATTACGGCAATTTCCATCTGAGGTAAGCAATGCAACAAACGCGAGCAGTTGAATTCGGAACCGGGCTTTTCGTCCTGCTGGGCCTCGCTGCCCTTTTTTTCCTGACGACTCAAACGACCGGGAACAATGCGTTTTCAAGTGGTGAGACTTACGAGGTCCAAGCCTACTTTGAAAATGTTGGCAGTCTGAAAAACCGCGCGCCGGTGTCAATGTCCGGTGTGACGATTGGCCGCGTAACAGCGGTTGAATTCGACCCTGTCAGCCTGGAAGCCAGGGTCACTTTCGTTATCGAACAGAAATATGACCAGATACCTGATGATACCGATGCTGCCATCCTGACTTCCGGGTTGCTGGGCAGCCAGTATATCGGCCTTCAGGCCGGAGGCTCTGAGACCTACCTGGAGGACGGCAGCGAAATCGATTTGCCGTTCACGCAGTCGGCGATCGTGCTTGAGAACCTGATCAGCAAATATCTGTTCAGCGCCGGAGGAGAGGACGACGATGAATAAGGTATCAAGCGGGAGATCTGTTGTGCAGAGTCTGCTCTTGATAGTCATTACCTGTCTTTTGTCGCTGACCGCCCAGGCTGAGTCACCGAACGCCGTGATTGAGGAGGCGGCAAAGCTGCTCGACCAGGCCGTCGAAGGCCGTCAGCATGAACTCGCAGAAGACAAAGAGGCGCTTTATGCGCTGATCGACGAGATTCTGTTACCGAGATTCGACCGGCGATATGCGGCGCAGCTGGTACTCGCAAGGCATTGGCGAACCGCCGGCGAGGAGGACCGCGAGCAGTTCATCAACGCCTTTTACAATCACTTGATGCATATGTATGCCGAGGCCGTCCTGGACTTCGATCTGGCCAATCTGGAGGTGTTGCCATTTCGCGGCGACGCCACGAAAAAGCGCACAACGGTCAAGACGATCGTAGTACTCGATGACGGAACCAGAGTGCCCGTGAATTACGGCATGGTGAAGCGCGAAACAGGATGGCTCATGTTCGATGTGACGATCGAAGGTATCTCCTACGTTCGAAACTTCAAGGCTGAAGTGAATGCGGAGATTCAGGCCGAGGGTCTGGATGGTGTCATCAGGCGTCTCGAGGGCCATTCAGGCGAAGGCGCTGCGGAATGAGCATATTCGTGCTTCAGGATCACGGCGGCGGCCGCTTTTCACTGAGCGGTCGCATGACATTCGATACCGCGGGCCAGATATTGCGCGAAAGCGAGATCCCGTTTGAGGAACATACGCGTATCGAAGTCGACTTGTCGGGCGTTGACGAAACCGACTCAGCCGGTCTTGCTTTATTGCTCGAGTGGATTACCTGGGCCAATCATACGGTTCGCGAGATTCGCTTTACCGACATGCCTGAAAAAATAAGTGCGATCGCCAGGACCACCGAAGTCGAACATCTGCTGCGCCGCGGCGAACGCTGGGCAGGCTTCATTGATGCGCCCGGGCCCTAGCGGTCCATCAGTATAGCCTTGTTGGCCACCAGACCGATCCTGCGCAGCAAAGACGAAACAACCGGGCTCTTACGCCTCCTCCGGAAACTCTTCTTCCTCGTCCAGAAACTCCTCGTAGAAATCGTCGTCTTCCGGCGGATCTCCGTCATAAATCAGATACCGGCGATGTTGCAGATACGCTTCCCGTAACGCGAGGTATGGATCATAGGCGGCCCTGATCTGCGCCCTGGCGGGTAGCAAGCGTGCCCGAACATCGATTAATCGGACCAAATAGACTTTGTCCCGGACAGATGCATTGTCGTAGTAAAGCAACGGGTCGGCGAGAAAATTCAAAGGGATCATGGTTGCATCGCGCAGCGTTCTCGGACCGAAGAAAGGAATGATGACAAACGGTCCATCAGGCACGCCCCAAACGGCGAGGGTCTGGCCAAAGTCTTCAATTTCAACGTCGATCCCAGCGTCTGCCGCAACATCCATCAACCCGCCAATACCGAAGGTGGTGTTCATCACAAAGCGGCCGGTTTGCTTGAATCCGGAACCGATCTTGCCTTGCAGGAAATTATTAATGATGTGCAGCGGTGCCCGGAGGTTTCGAGAGAAGTTGCCGACGCCGCGCCGCATAAATGCCGGAACGACTTTCTGGTAGCCTTTTGCCAGGAGTCTCAAAGAGACTCCGTCGACGGCAGCGTTAAAGGTGTGAATCGGCCGGTTCAGGGGTTCCCAGGGATCAGCAGGAGATCGTGCGGGCTTTGAACCATCCGCGGTCGGCTGCGTTGCGCAGGCACCGAGTTGCAGGCAGACAAGTGCCGCCAAAACAAGACCAGCCAGGCGATCAACAGAGTCGGGCATTATTCTGCCTCTTTTCCTAACGAGCTTACAGGAAATCCCGTCTTCGGGCGAACAGTGAGTCTGTATGCAAGCTGGTTCAGGATCTGCTTCGCTGCAGCTGTTCTTCGGTCATATACTCATGCAGAAAGTCGATGCGAGCCTCAAAACGAATGCGTTGAATCTCCTGCAAGTCGGGCACGCGCAATGCCCGGCGCAGAAAATCCACGCCGCCCACCAGATCGCCAATCATGATCCGGTATTCAGACATGTAGTAATGCGCTTCCGCGATATCGCCGGCTTTGTTGGCCGCGCGTGCGATGAGCCGCACCTGTTCCGGGGTAGGCGGGACGTTGTTCAGCAGGTCCAGCAGGATTTCGTGAGCAGTTTTTGCATCGCCCAGTTGCAACAGCGCTTCGGCGTAGTGAACGACGAGAGGCACATTCCTGGGGAACAGTTCCTTGGCGCGCTCAAATGAGGCCACGGCATCCCGAGTCCGCTCCAGCGCCAGTTCGGACTGCGCCAGGCCGATGTGGTAGGCAATGACTTCCTGATCATTATCAACGAGTTCTTCGAAGATGCGGTTGGCTTCCAAATGCCTGCCGGCTCTCGTGTATGCCACGGCCCGCCCGTAGCGTTCCGCGACCGACTGATTTTCGTAACTCTCGCGTTCGAAATATCTGATGGCTTCTTCCGCCGTATCCATGCGCTGAACGATCAGGCGACTGCGTGCAATCCCGTAATTGACGGTGTCGGACGTATGTACCGGCGCGTAATCCCGCGCACGTCCGCGAGCCTCTGCAATTCTTGCGCTGCTGACCGGGTGTGTTCTGAGAAAATCAGGCCCCCGTGACTCCGGGGGCCTGCCGCCGCGGGAGATCACCTCGAAGAAAGACGCCATGCCCTGTGGATCGAATCCGGCCTCCGCGAGTGCGGTAATGCCAACCCGGTCCGCCTCGTATTCATTGCTGCGAGTGAAGTTAATCTGTTGCTGGGCCGCGGTGCCCTGGGCAACGGCTATCGCCCCCTGGATGGCATCGCCGCTTGCCCCGGCCACCGCACCCGCGAGGACGGCGCCCAGCATGATTGCTGTCGTTAAAATACTCTGGCGCGAATTCGCGTGAATCGCTCTTGCAATATGCCTCTGCGTGACGTGAGCGACTTCGTGCGCCAGCACCCCGGCCAACTCGTCTTCGCTTCGCGTTGCTTCGAGAAGGCCCGTATGCACGCCGATGTAGCCGCCGGGCAGGGCGAAGGCATTAATGTTCGGGTCATCGATCACGAAGAATGTGAATGTGTGAACGCCGTCATTGGCCTGGGCGGAAATGCGATGACCGATATCGTTGATGTATTCGGTGATCTGCGGGTCTTCAACGAGCTGTCCGCTGGCGCGAATCTGCTGCATGATCGATCGGCCGATCTGTGCCTCGGTATTCTTCGACAGGGTGGCGTTCGCCGGGCTGCCGAGATCAGGCAGATTGACTTCTGTCGCGCCGGCGAAAAATGCCAGAAAAGCCGTTAGCGCAAGCAGCAGCAACTGACTGAGACGACGTTGGATTTCAGGGTATTTGCGAAATGGCATATTAGATCCGACTACAAGCCTTGCGGGCTGTTCCCAATAATACCTGTTGTAGCGACAATAAAATGGGCAAAAGCAGCACCGGCCGAGCGTCGTCTTGACATAAACCATTGAATCCGAAACAAATCCCCGCTTAACAATTCTTGACGGCCTCGAGTACTTCGGCCGCATGGCCTTTGACCTTGACCTTACGCCATTCCTCCCTGAGCTTGCCGCGCTCATCGATCAGAAATGTGCTGCGCTCGATCCCCATAAACTTGCGGCCATACAGAGTCTTCTCCTTGATGACATCGAACTTTCTGCACAGCACCTCATCGGGGTCGGAGAGCAATTCGAACGGAAACTTCTGCTTCGCCTTGAATTTCTCGTGTGAGGCGAGGCTGTCGCGGGACACGCCAAGAATCACCGCGCTCTGGCGTTTGAATTTTGCATGAAGATCGCGAAAGTCCTGCCCTTCGGTGGTACAGCCCGGCGTGCTGTCCTTCGGATAAAAGTAGATCACGACTTTCTTGCCCCTCAACGACTTCAGATGAATCGTTTGGTCACCTGTTGCCGGGCACTTGAAATCGGGGGCTTGTCGCATGAGCGTAGGAGCAGCCACATTTTCCTCCTGATATTTGTTGGACTCTCAAGACTTGATGGGTTCCAGAATCGAATCGAGATTTTCGTGATCACAGAACTCCATAAATTCATCCCTTAACTGCGACAGGTTCACTGATCCCGGGACATTGATGCTTATCTGAACTGCAAACATCGGCGCACCGGTGTGTGCGGCGGCGTAGCGCCTTGTTGCCAGATCGGCGATCTCAATGTCGCGGGCTGCGAAGAAATCGGCGAGGCCGTGTACGACGCCGGAATGGTCCAGGCAGACAACGTCGACGGCGTACGGCATGCAATCCTTTCTGCTCGTCGGCTGCCCCGTTTTTGTGAGGTTGATTGTCAGCGAGCCGTCCTCGGTCAGTTGGTCGAGGCCGGACTCGAGCTTGGTCAGTGTGTGCCAGTTGCCCGAAATCAGCAGCAGCATGGCGAATTCCGCGCCAAGCGCCGTCATGCGGCTCTCCTCGATATTGCCGCCACAGTCCAGAATGACCTTGGAGATCTCCTGCACTATTCCTTTTCTGTCCGTCCCTATTACTGATAAAACAATAAGTTGTGTCATGTATCAAGAATCTACTTTCAATGATTTCGAGGCTTGTTTTGTTTCCCGGCACGCCAAACACCTGCCGGCATCGTTGCTTGCCACGGTTGCATGCGAACAGTAGCATTGCCGCCTTATTTGTGGCGAGGAGAACCCGTGTTCAAGGGCAGCCTGATCGCGTTGGCAACCCCTTTCGATGTCGATAATCGAGTGGATTATACGGCGCTGGAAAGGCTCATCGAGTTTCATGTCAGTGAGGGTAGTGACGGACTGGTTATCGCTGGTACGACGGGCGAATCAGCAACGCTTGATAAATCCGAGCACACCGAGCTTATTGGCAAGGCCGTTGAAATCGTGAACGGCCGCTTGCCGGTGATTGCGGGCACGGGTTCGAATTCGACGGCGCAAACGATCCAGTTGTCTGTGGATGTCGGCAAACTGCGTATTGATGCGTATCTGCTGGTGGCGCCCTATTACAACAAGCCGATGCAGGAGGGCATTTACCAGCATTTTTCCACGATTGCGGATGCTGTCGATAAGCCCGTAATGCTTTACAACGTCCCTGGTCGAACCGTCACCGACATTCTTCCCGAGACCGTTGCAAGACTCGCTGCGCATCCGAATATTTTCGGCATCAAGGAAGCAACCGGCGATATGCAACGATTGAGTCAGATTCAACAGCTGGTGCCTGAAGATTTCATGCTCTACAGCGGCGACGATTTCACCGCACTGGAATTTATCGAAAACGGCGGCAATGGTGTGGTTACGGTTAGCGGCAATGTCGCCCCACGGCTGATGGCGGACATGTGTCGGGCGGCCCTGGCGGGCGAGCGCGAAAAAGCGAAACAACTGGATGACAAACTGCAACCACTGAACAAGGCGTTGTTTCTCGAGTCAAACCCGATTCCGGTGAAATGGGCGCTCGCCGAGATGGGTCTGATTTCACCGGGAATTCGCTTACCATTGACACCCTACGCCGAGGAATACCACGCAGAAATGAGGCAGGCAATGGCGGACGCCGGGATCGCCCTGTGAGATCGACAAATGACATCATCAAAGTGTTGGTGCTTCTGGCAGGCATGTCATTACTGACGGCCTGCGGGGGGTCGCCGACATGCGAAACGGAAGGGCGGTACCGCTTGAGTCAGAGTGGGCAGCGGATTGAAGCACCGGATGACCTGGACGATCTGCAGTCCCACAAGGAAATGACAATTCCCCAACCCTCACCGCGCCCGCCACGAGCAGGCGCGGACCGCTGTTTGGAAGCGCCACCTGGGTTATCGTCCGAGTAGCAACTAGACGAGTAGCAACTAGACGAGTAGTAACTAGACGAGTAGTAACTAGACGAGTAGTAACTAGAATAATGTTGCAGTAAACGATCCAGGAGAGGTGGCCGAGCGGTCGAAGGCGCTTGCTTGGAAAGCAAGTGTACGGTAACCCCGTACCGCGGGTTCGAATCCCGCCCTCTCCGCCACCGATCTTACTTTAACTAATTGATATAATTAGTTAAAGTAAGTGTATTAGTGTCTGTATCCCACATTTTGTAATACTGATCTTCCCCCGAGATACCGGACACCGAGTTAAGGATCATATAATGAAAATGATTCAAAACGAGGTGTTAGATGACAAAGCAACGAAGAACATTCAGTCAGGAATTCAAACAGGAAGCAGTCGCGTTGGTGGTTGAACATGGCTACAGCTATGCAGCCGCCAGAATCACCGCCACCGCATGCTTGCACGGTCCCCACGAATAGGGGCAGGTGCAGAAGTATTCGCAGTCGCATTCTTCGTCGACACGGACCGAAGTGACATATCGTTCGCTCCCGGTTACCCATGCAACAAGGGCGTTGTTCTCGGTGTGGGAGAGCCGGTCGACATGCTTCACATGCGCTTTTCCCCGACTGAGAATAGTTTCTCCGGCCCAGTCGTGCAGATCATCGAAGGTCATTTTGCGCAGATTGGTATTGATGGATTTCACTTTCAACTTCTCGTTGCTCTTTCGGCGTTGTCAGAATGGCCGTGTGTCGCTCAGCTCATTCTGCCGCGCTGATTTGAACGTGCATTTCCGATCATTGTTGCCGTTTGTGCATGCCTCGTTTAGTCCGTTGCCTCTTTGACCGCGGCAACGATCTGGCCGATGGGTAAGAACATGGCGACCGGCTCTGGTCGATCTCCAAGGGACCCACTGATCAGCTCGACCGGTTTGAAGCCCAAGGGCGAATAAAAGTCGACCGCATCCGGTTTCGCATCCACCACAACACCGATACAGCCGACCCGGTCCCGCATTTCCAAGGCGAGGTCCAGCATGGCGCGTAGCAACAGCCTGCCGATGCCATGCCCCTGGAATCGTTCGTCCACGGCTAGTCGGGCAAGGCGCAGGATCGGAAGTGGATAAGCAGGCAGATGTTTGCGCAGGCTCTTCGTCAGCTTCTCCGCAACCATTTCCCCGCTGGAGACGGTGACAAAACCGGTGATGTGGTCACCTTGGACGGCAATATAGGTTGTTCCGATATGGTGTCGAAACTGATTCTGACCCGCATAGCGCTGAAAGAAACGATCGAGGTCGATATTCCCGCTACGAAATCCTGACCGGTCGTCCCGAGGCTCTAGCCGACGGACGCGAACTTCATGATCCGCGTTACTCACTGAACAGTGCAGTCAGAGCTTGCGATGGCTGATCGTCCTGGGCGATGCGTTTGGCGGTCTCGGCCATCGCCTCACCAGTCAACACCAGCCGAGATGGGATGATCAGATCCTCGGGGATCTCACGCAACGCCTGAAGGTGATGCTGTAGCGCCTTTTCGATCAGGTAAGCCTTCTTCACGCCGTGGCGTTTCGCGTACGCTTCGAATTCGGCCTTGGTCTCTTCAGAGATGTAGGCGGAAACTTGTGTAGTTGTGGACATGGGAGGTTAACCTATACAGTTTTGTAGATATTTATAGAGAATATCATATTAAATTGGGTTTGCGAAGAAGGAAATTCTATCGAGTCGGCGTGGCCAGGCGGGTGGCGAAATGGCCCCGAATCCTCGCTGCGAGGCTGGACGCAGGTAGAATGGGGCGCGCATCATCGATCAGCGATGTGGTTTGGCGGTAAATGGGCGCAGCGATCGACCCGGCGGCATGAGTTTGACGGTTGTGATGCTAGCGAGCCGAGCGCCAGCATTGGACCATGTGCTCAGGTAATGTCCGGGACCGGATGACAAGGTGAGGGTCTCGCCTTGTGGCCAGCAAACCGTCCGTCACTGGACACGATTTGGATACCGTATTCTCTGGAGCCTGCATAAACACTGGTATTTAGGCGGGTTCGAATACCGCCCTCTCCGCCAATATTGTACATAACATACGGAAAATATTAGCGATATATTTCTCTGGGCAATTTCTACCTATATGCTTGACGACAGTATGTTCGAAGGCGCGGGCAAGGTGGTCCATCTCCATCGAAGCCACGACCATCAAAGGAAAATATGTAATGAAAAAGCGAGTACTGCTATTCACGTTATTCACATTGTTCGCGGCGTGCGTAACTGGTTGCGATAGAGATCGCACTGAGCCTGTGACAACTGCCGAGCCAGTGAAGAATGCCGGATCATTGAAGAGTGCCGAATCAGTGATATGTGACACGTTCGAGTTAACCACCAATATTCGGGGTTCCCTGCTTGAACTATCGTTAGACACTGATCTGCCTGATGACACAGTGATTTCAATTACCGTCGACCGATCCTATTGGGAACAGGGCAATACCGAGGAATACTCCCGACGCTATTTTGATCGGGAAAGCACAGTCGGAGAATGGCGAAGTACACACGAAATAGACATCGGCCCCGCGGGCTGGAAAAGAAACCTAAAGGAATTCCAGGAAAAAAGGGCCAAGGCAGCACATGGTTTTGAAGTTGCGCGCATCAGCGACAACATCGAAGTCAGTATTATCGCACCCATCAACATGCAGACGAACGCTGCATTTGGCGACCGCAACAAGAACCTGAAGGGCAAAGCGGTGACGATCAAGAGTTACGGCAATCTGGTAAGAGGTGATACGCAGCTTGTCTACCCGCTGTAGCCGGTAACGCTGGCAATACTACACAGAGAGCCACAGAGATAATCTGGTTGAAGGTTTCCATTATTGGACACCGCCAAACCGGACTTGGAACAACAGTTCTGCAATTTTTCATCCGGCGTTATCGCGCGGTTCGCAGCGTTCCTTCGATCCACATCGCCTATACGACAGCTCAGATCCATGATATTCGCGCGTTTTGCTGGAGCTGGAGCTCTCTGTCAGTGATGACAATGGCAGGATACACGCTGGTAAAAGTGCTTTAGGAGCCCAGTTTTCCTGGTCCTGGCAGGGTCTGCTTGCGAAGCTGTCCTGTCGATTTGGCCACGTGAAATATTGGCCTCTTTTGGAGAATAAGTGATGCATCGACGCGAGTTTCTATTTTTGCTGCCGGCAGGCCTGGCCTTGCCTGGCGAGTTGTTGGCGGCTCGCCCGAACTCGTTTCGCGTCCGCACCATCACCGCGGGTGTCCCCCTGGCACTGGATGATTGGGACCGACAGTTTCAGCAGGCCGCCGCGTTTCTCGATGCCGCGCGGAGCGACTTCCAGGCTCGGGGTTACGAGGTGCAGACCTTGCGTATCGCCACCCAGCCCCTGCCCGAGTACCTGAGCGACTGGCCAAGTTCGGGAGGATTGCAGCTGCTTGCCGAACTGGACGAGTTTTGCCAGCAACAAGACATGATCCTTAGCATTGGCCCGATAATCCATTCGAATCAATACGAGCCCAAGCTGGCGGACTGGGCCGCGGAACTGATCCGCAGCACCAGCCGCATCAGCTTCACCGTGGCAATCGCCTCTGCCGACACCGGCGTCCACCCGGCCGCCATCCGGTCGGCCGCCGAGACGATTGCCGCCATCGCGCGGACATCCGCAGGCGGGGAGGGCAATTTCCGTTTCGCCGCCACCGCGCATTGCCCGCCAGGTACACCGTTTTTCCCGGCCGCCTGGCACCGGGGCGAGCCATCTTTCGCCATCGGCCTCGAGACTCCGCCGCTGCTGCTCTCGGCGGTCAAATCGCTTCCCGAGAACGTGCCCGCAGCGCGCCACATCGCCGCGGCCATGGATATCGCCCTGGCGCCGGTGCAATCGCAGGCCGAAGCGATTGCCAGGCGTAGCGGACGCTCTTACCTGGGCATCGACACGTCGCCGGCCCCGGGCCCGGACGCGAGCATCGGCGAGGTCATCGAAACCCTCACCGGTGTGCCGTTCGGCAGTGCCTCCACTCTGCGCGCCTGCGCTAACATTACCGAGGGCCTCAAGAAGCTGCAGGTCAAAACCTGCGGCTATTCCGGACTGATGCTGCCGGTGCTGGAGGACACGGTGCTGGCCGAGCGGGCGGCGGAAGGCCGCTACGGCATTGCAGAGCTGCTGCTTTATTCCAGCGTCTGCGGCACCGGCCTGGACGTAGTGCCACTTCCCGGCGACAGCTCGGCGCAGTCATTGGCGTCGGTCATTGGAGATGTGGCCGCGCTATCGGCCAAGTACCAAAAGCCGCTTTCCGCGCGTCTGTTTCCCATTCCCGGCAAGACGGCCGGCGAAACGGTGACCTTCAACAATCCGTTCCTAAGCGATTCGGTCGTGATGAAACTCGACTAATTCTGGGCAAGCAGCGCGGACGGCAAACTTCAGCGATAGTTCCGGTACGACTTCTCCTCGATGATTTCCGAGCCGAGATGCAGGTTCACTTCCTTTTTCGCCTGTGCGCGTTTGTCATTGGTGACATATACGGCTCGTGCTAATGCAATGAACTTTTCGCCGAATCTGTTTTGCCGTTCCTCGTCGCGGATATCGTCTTCGATTTCCCAGAGTTCCTCGTTGATTGTTTTCAATTGCCGGTGAAGGTCTGCGACGACCTTGTCCTCCGTGACGGAGTCCGACCAGACCTTGCTCAGTAATTCAAGTTCGTGACGGACATTTGCCACCTTTTCTGGCTTATCGATACGCTCGGCTTTGATCTCCAGGATCGTAATTTTGTCGAGCAGCTCACCGGGCGAAATGGGCACGAGGATTTCTTTCATTGACTGCAGCGGGCCTCAGTACTGGAGAGCAGAATATACTGCATTTCGGCTGCCCGGAGCCGGGCAACAAATCGGGGCGACTAGAGTTGACAGAGCTTTTCGACCGCAGTGGCCAGCGTGGCGTCGTCTTTCGCAAAACAGAAGCGCAGCTTGTTGCCAGGCAGCGGCTCTTCGCAGAATACCGATATCGGTATTGAGGCGACACCGATCTCCCTGGTGAGTCGCCTGGCGTAAGAGACGTCTTCCTCGTCGCTGATAGCAGAGTAGTCCAGGATCTGAAAGAACGTGCCTTTTGCCGGCTCGAACTCGAAACGAGATTCGGTCAGGAGATTACAGAAGTAGTCCCGTTTCGCCTGGTAAAAGGCCGCTAGCTGCAGATGCTGCTGCGGCGTGCTTGTCATGAAGTCGGCGAGTGCATGCTGAATCGGTGTCACAACTGAGAAACAGGTGAACTGATGTACCTTTCGAAACTCCTCGGTCAGCGGCGCCGGTGCGACGCAATAGCCGACTTTCCATCCCGTCGCATGATAGGTCTTGCCAAAGGAAGAAATGACCAGGCTTCGTTGCCACAGTTCATCGTGCATCAACATGCTTTGATGTCTGGCGCCGTCGAATACGATGTGTTCATAAACCTCGTCGGAAAGCAGGAGTATTCGGGTATCGCGCACAATTTCCGCCAGCGAGTCGAGATCCGCGGCGGCCAGAATCGAGCCGATTGGATTCTGCGGGAAATTGAGAACGATGAGGCGCGTCTTGTCGCTTACTGCGTCGGCGAGACGCTGCCAGTCGATGTGAAAATCAAATCCATCGCCGGGACTGATCAGTGGAATATGCACCGTGCGGCCGCCCGCGAGCGTGATCGCCGGCGCGTATGAATCGTATGCCGGGTCGAAAACGATCACATCGTCTCCAGGCCTCACGATCGCCTGAATCGAGCTGAACAGTCCTTCCGTCGCTCCGTCGCACACGGTTATTTCCGTGTCCACATCGGCGGACCTGCCGTAGAGGTCTGCAACTTTCGCGGCGATGGCTGCGCGTAATGCCGGCACGCCGGGCATCGGCGCATATTGATTGGCGCCTGAGCGCAGATAGTGCTCGATCAGTGACAGCAAGTCATCGGGTGGTTCGAAGCTTGGAAAACCCTGGGAAAGATTGATGGCATTGCAGTCGAGAGCGAGTTGGCTCATGACCGTGAATATCGTCGTGCCCACGTCCGGCAGTTTGCTTGATATGAGAGGCTGCATAGCGCCGTGACGATGGCATCCGGGTCGAGGCGATGTCAATGGATGGCTGGTTTATGAGGAATGCGCAGCCTGGCAGGCGACCGTTTGCGTGGGCGTAGCAATCGGCCCGGCCGCTGGGTCATAATCACCGTTGGGCCGCGTCGGCTCCCCCGCGACGGTCAGCCGTGAACCCCGTCAGGCCCGGAAGGGAGCAGCGGCAGCGGTGACACCGGGTGCCGGGGAAGGGCTGGCGCGGGCCTTCTCGCAGGAAATTGTGGTTTGTCGACAGTGTCCCATTGGTTACACTGGCTGATCTGACCGGCAATCGACCTTCACAGACAAAACGCTAACAAATATGAGTTATCTCGTTCTCGCCCGAAAATGGCGTCCGAAAAACTTTTCTGAGACGGTGGGGCAGGAGCATGTTCTGCGGGCACTGACCAATGCTCTCGAAAGCGGGCGCTTGCACCATGCCTACCTGTTTGCCGGAACACGTGGCGTCGGCAAGACGACGATCGCACGCATTCTGGCCAAGGCGCTGAACTGCGAGAAAGGTATTACTGCAAGTCCGTGCGGCGAGTGCGCGGCCTGCGTGGAGATCGACGAGGGCCGTTTCGTCGATTTGATCGAAGTAGACGCGGCGTCGAGGACCAAGGTCGAGGATACGCGCGAACTTCTGGACAACGTGCAATACGCACCGGCGAGCGGTCGCTTTAAGGTCTATCTGATCGACGAAGTGCACATGCTGTCGCGGAGCTCGTTCAACGCACTGCTGAAGACGCTTGAAGAACCGCCGCCGCACGTCAAGTTTTTGTTGGCTACCACCGATCCCCAGAAACTTCCGGTGACCGTTTTGTCGCGATGTCTGCAGTTCAATCTAAAACGCCTGACACCGAAGCTGATAAAGGACCGCCTCGCATATATCTGCGAAGCTGAAAATGTCAAGGCTGACGTAACGGCTTTGGCGATGCTGGCGCGGGCGGCGGACGGCAGCCTGCGTGATGCACTGAGTCTTCTTGACCAGGCGATTGCTTATTGCGGTGGAGATATCCTCGAAGAACCCGTCGGTGTGATGTTGGGCACGATCGACCGGCAACACGTCTCAGCTTTGTTAGGGCTGCTTGCAACCGGCGATGCCCCGGGGCTCCTCGGCGCCGTTGCCGAAATTGACCAGCAGTTCCCCGACTATGCGCGGCTGCTGGATGATCTTGCGAGATCCCTGCAGCGCATCGCTGTCTATCAGGTCGTGGGGGCAACGGACATGGAGGACGATCTCGCCGAGGGAGAACTTGCGGAACTCTCGGCAAACATCGCGGCCGAAGACGTCCAGCTCTTTTATCAGACAGCAATACTGGGCCGCCGTGATCTTCATCTCGCACCGGACCCGAGATCCGGCGTCGAGATGACGCTTTTGCGAATGCTGGCGTTTCAGCCGCCCGGAGCGGCGAGACACAGCAATGCGGAGAGTCCGCGTGTGCAAGCCAGGGCTGATTCCGCGGGCGATGCCGGATCGAAATCGGCCCCGCTTTCGCCGCTTGCCGATACGGTGAAGGAGCCTGTCAGGGAAAAGTCGGCGTGGAAGGACCCGGACTGGGGCGTCCTGATCAACGAGCTGAACCTGACAGGCGCCAACAAACTGCTGGCGAGCAATTGCGCATACCTTCGCCGTGAAAAAGATACTCTGTATCTCAATCTCGACAGCCGCTCGGAGTCACTGCTGACCAAGTCACGGCAAAAAGCACTCGCTGCGGCGGTATCCGACAGGTTCGGCGAACCGCTGCGGGTTCAAATAACCGTTGCGAAGTCTGCCCCGGACACGCCGATACAGGAGGAAGCCAGGCGGGCCGACAAGGAAATGGAGGCCGCCCGGGCGTCGCTGGAGTCCGATCCGAACGTCAAAGCGCTGCAGGATATGTTCGGTGCGCAACTGAACCCGGACTCCATCGAACTGATACATCGGTCGTCGGACGAGACCCAGGCGACCGACAAGCAGCCGTCGTCGACCGACTAATCAGGAGTAAAGCATGAAAGGAGGCATCGGCCAGCTGATGAAACAGGCCCAGCAAATGCAGGCCGACATGAAAAAAGCCCAGGAGGAAATGGCCGGGCTCACTGTGACGGGCGAGTCAGGTGCCGGCATGGTGAAGATCACGATGACCTGTCAGCATCAGGTACAAGCCCTGGAAATCGACGAATCGCTGATTGGCGAGGACAAGGAAATGCTCGAGGACCTGATCATTGCTGCATTCAATGACGCAATTCGGCGGGTTGAAAAAACGATTCAGGAAAAATTCTCAGGCGTAGCATCGGGCTTTAGCCTTCCTCCCGGCATGAAGTTGCCTTTCTGATTGCCGCAAACTGCATGTCTTATTCTCCGCTCCTGATCCGTCTCATCGATGCCCTGCAATGTATGCCGGGTATCGGGAGAAAGTCTGCGCAAAGAATCGCGTTTCATCTGCTTGAGCGCAATCGCGACGGTGCGAAGGAAATGTCAACGGCGTTGGCGGCCGCCGTTTCCGGGATAGGCCATTGCAGCCGCTGCCGGATGTTTACCGAGCATGAACTCTGTAAGATCTGCAGCGCATCAGGCCGTGATGGATCCTTGCTGTGTGCCGTCGAATCCCCGGCAGATGTGATGGCAGTTGAAGACGCCACAGGCTACCGGGGGCTTTATTTTGTGCTGATGGGGCACCTGTCACCGCTCGATGGCGTCGGGCCGGAAGAGTTGGGGCTGGAGGCCCTCGAAAAACGTCTGGCCGACGAGGACGTCAAAGAACTTATCATTGCAACAAATCCGACCGTCGAGGGCGATGCGACAGCGCATTTTCTGGCCGACATGGCCAGCCGGCACAACGTGCCTGCCAGCCGTATTGCCCATGGAGTGCCACTCGGCGCGGAGCTGGAATACATCGATGGTGGCACCTTGTCGCATGCGTTTTTTGGGCGCCGATTGATCGATTAATAGCCGACAAAGTTCCGGGAGACAATAATTTCAAATGAGTGACACTGACTGCCTTTTCTGCAAGTTTGTCTCAGGAGAACTCAACGCTGACATCGTCTATGAGACAGATAAAGTAATTGCCTTTCGCGATATTAATCCACAGGCGCCAACCCACGTTCTGATTGTTCCACGCAAACACATTGCGAGTATCAACGATCTGACGGATTCCGACAGGGAAGAGATCGGCAATCTTTACCTCGCTGCCAAAGAAGTGGCGAAAGAGGCGGGTTTTAGTGAGGACGGTTACCGGGTTGTGATGAATTGCAACGCGGCGGCAGGACAAACCGTCTTTCACGTTCATTTGCATCTTTTGGGTGGCCGGACATTCAGCTGGCCGCCGGGTTGATCAGGCCAGTGGTCCATCAATATGGCTTTGTTGAACCAACAGCCTATTAGTACTTCTTCTCAGTCAGCTTCTTCGTCGATGCCAGCAGGCGTTTGTAACTTTCATATCGCCGTGCGCTGATTTGTCCGGCCTCAATGGCAGCTTTGACCGCACAATCGGGTTCGCGAAGATGGCGGCAGTCTGAAAACTTGCAGTCTGCGCCGAATTTGGCGATCTCCCGAAAGCCTCGTATCACGTCATTCACGTTATCTGTGCCTGGTGCATAGTCGCGTACGCCGGGCGAGTCAATGACCGCGCCACCATTCGGTAACGCCAGCATTACAGAGTTGACCGTGGTATGACGACCCTCACCGCTACGTTCGGACACAGCGGTGGTTGGCAGATCGGCATTCTCGGCGAGCCGGTTAATCAGGCTGGATTTGCCGACGCCGGACTGGCCCACAATGATCGCTGTCTGCCTGGCGAGAAGGACCCGTAACGCGTCCAGATTGGTGCCGGACCTGGCGCTGCAAAGCACCGTTTGGTAGCCGATACGTTCATAGTCTTGCAGCGTGTCCCTGACGCCGGTGCCGGGCTCTGCCAGATCGGTTTTGTTAAAGATGACCGCGGCGGAAACACCCATCAGCTCTGCCGCGCAAAGGTATCGATCAACTATAAACCAGTCGGGCGTCGGTGGATCGGCAGTGACGACCGCGATAAAGCTCAGGTTCGCAGCAAGTACTTCTAACTTGCCACGGGTATTGGGCCGGCCCAGCTCGTTCGTGCGGGGTAAAACGCGCGTAATGAGCCACTCGGGCTCGTTGGCGATGGGTTCGGCTTCGACACGATCGCCACATACCGGCCGCAATCGCCTGCCTTTTACACGCGCGCTGACCTTCTCGCCATTCGCGAGTTGGAGCGCCATTCGGCGGCTAAAAGTTGCCACGACGAGTGGCTCCTGTCCGTCGGACAGCGGTATCGTCATTCAGCTCTTGTTCTCAGTGCCTGCATCGGGGCAGAGTATGCCGTGATGCAAGCCGCCTTGCATCCTTCGTCGCGGTACACTAGCAAATCTGACCCGCAGGCGAATATCCACCGGCCGCCTGCACGAAGTCCGCAAAAGAGGCGTGAATGACTGAAGAAAATGATAATCGGGCGGGAGAGTCACCGACAAACCTGATCTGGATTGACCTGGAAATGACGGGGCTTGACACGATCTCCGACCACATAATCGAAATCGCAACAGTCGTCACCGACAGCCAGTTGAACGAACTGGCGGAGGGACCGGTAATCGCGATACGTCAGAGCCGGGAAAGCATGGACGCGATGGATGAATGGAATACTCGCCAACATGGCGAGTCCGGACTCACCGCCCGAGTGCTCGCTAGCGACACGAGCATGCAGGAGGCGGAGTTCGAGACGCTCAGGCTTCTCAAAAAGCATGTTGCCGAAGGTGCGTCCCCGATGTGCGGAAACAGTATTTGTCAGGATCGCCGTTTCCTTGCGCGTCAGATGCCCACACTTGAAGCATTCTTTCATTACAGAAACCTGGATGTGAGTACGCTGAAAATTCTCGCGCAAAACTGGGCACCGGATGTTGCGAATGGATTCAAGAAGGAGTCGTCGCACCGGGCGCTGGCGGATATCAGGGATTCGATTGCCGAGCTTTCGTATTATCGTGACGCGCTTTTTGATCAGAGTGTATTGCGTAAAGAAGTATGACAGACAAGCCGAATGCGCCGGCTTCCGGACGAAACAGACAGCCGATTCTGGATGTGCTGGAAATCGAGTTGCGCGATTGCGGCTCGGTACTTGAGATAGGTTCCGGTACCGGTCAACATGCCGTATTTTTCGCCGAGGCGATGCCATGGCTAAGCTGGCAAACAAGTGATCTCGCCGAAAACCATCCGGGCATCAGATCATGGATAGCAGACGCCAGGCTGCCAAACGTCCGGGATCCGATGCTGCTGGACGTGGAACAGGCGAAGGGCGTCATTGGTGAATTCGATGGCGTATTTTCGGCGAATACGGCCCATATCATGAGCATGCCGGGCGTGCGTTGCATGTTCGATGTTGCCGGACGCGTGCTGTCGGATAGTGGAGTGTTTTGTCTTTACGGGCCGTTCAATCAGGACGGGGAGTTCAGCAGCGACAGCAACAAAGACTTCGATCGATCGTTACGTAGCCAGGACTCTGTGATGGGGATTCGCAATCTGGAAGACCTGGATGATTTCGCTGACGGATCAATGATGCAGCGTGAGAGACTCTACGCAATGCCCGCGAACAATCTGTTGGCGGTCTGGCGCAAGCAAGGTATGCAGAAAGAAAATGACGATTCATAAAGGCGGTTGCCACTGCGGCCGCATCAGATTTGAAGTGGAAGCGCCGGGGGACCTGGAAGTCAATGAGTGCAATTGCAGTATCTGCCGTTTGACCGGGTTCCTGCATCTGATCGTGCGTAAGGACAATTTCAGGCTCGTCAGCGGCCAGGACGACCTGTCGACCTATCAGTTCAATACCGGTGTTGCCAAGCACTTTTTCTGCGGCGTGTGTGGCGTCAAGTCATTCTACATACCGCGGTCCAATCCCGACGGTTACAGTGTCAACGCTCGATGCCTGGATCCCGGGACTGTAACGTCGATGACCATTGACACGTTCGACGGACGAAACTGGGAGGCGCATGCGCACACGCTGCGTCACCTGACAGAATAAAGTGTCAGCATTTGCCGACAAAGCCCGCCGGAGAGCCAGTGGTCCACCAATATGTCCTTGTTGGCCCATTAGGTCCCGCTGGTACCGAAAATGCGCTTGCCTTATAGTTGGCAACATTGGCGTTGGACGATTTGAAGCAATGATTAAGAGACCAGTTTTGCAAATGATCTGTTTCCTGGGCTGCGGTCTGCTTGCCGTCGTGAAGACTCTCGCAGCGCCGGCCTGGGTGAGCGACCATTTCGAAATTATGCTGCGCTCGGGCCCGAGCAGCAGCAACGCAATTCAACTTATGGTTACCAGCGGTACACAGCTCGACGTCCTCGAGCGCGACGAGGAGGCAGGCTATTCAAGAGTAAGGACAGCAGGCGGCACGGAAGGCTGGGTACTCAGCCGTTACCTGATGTCGGAACCACCCGCCCGCGAACAACTGGAAACATTAACGAGTCAACTGACCAGTGCTAATGCCCAGGGAACATCAATGGGCTCTCAGCTCAAGGCAATAAAAGGCGAATATGACAGCGCCAACCGGCAGATCAGAACGCTGGAGACCGAGAGAGACAGGCTCGAGTCAGAGTTGGCGGAGATCAGGCGGACAGCCGCAAATGTCCTGTCTATCGACAGTCAGAATAAGGAGTTGCAGCAGCAACTGACCGACGCCGAAATCAAGGCAAGCATTCTTGAGCAGGAAAATCAGGAACTCAGCAGTCAACAAACCCGGTACTGGTTCTTAAGCGGTGCGCTGGTTTTGCTGGTGGGCATCATATCGGGGTTGTGGTTGCCCAGGATCCGCTGGCAGCGACAATCCAGGTACGACAGCTTTTGATCGGGAATCGCCCGCCAGGACGGGTTCCAACAAGTTGCTGACTACCGTTGCAATACTCCTGCAGGAACCCATCCTGACGGGCGATTTGTCACACCGTTTCACCAGCCAGGAACATCCAGGTCTCGATTACGCTGTCCGGGTTCAGGGACATGCTTTCGATGCCTTGCTCGACAAGCCATTTCGCAAGGTCCGGATAATCGGACGGACCCTGGCCGCAGATGCCGATATATTTATTTCTCGCCTTGCATGCTGAAATAGTCATTTTCAGAAGTGCTTTCACGGCATCATCACGTTCGTCGAAAATCTCGGCGATCTGTGCGGAATCGCGATCAAGACCAAGCGTCAACTGAGTCATATCATTGGAACCAATCGACATGCCGTCGAAATGATCCAGGTATTTGTCGGCCAGCAAAGCGTTCGTCGGCAATTCCGACATCATGATGATTTTGAGTCCGTCTTCGCCACGCTTCAAACCGTTCTCGGCAAGCAGGTCGATGACATCAATTCCCTGCTGCACCGTGCGGACAAACGGAACCATAATCTGGACGTTCTTCAGGCCCATGTCGCCGCGCACCTTGCGAAGTGCGGCGCACTCGAGTTCGAAGCAGGGCCGAAAATTTTCATCCAGGTAGCGAGCCGCACCGCGAAACCCGAGCATCGGGTTTTCTTCCTGCGGCTCGTATGCTTCGCCACCGATAAGGTTGGCATATTCATTGGACTTGAAGTCGGACAAGCGAACGATTACAGGCTCAGGGGCGAATGCGGCCGCGATCGTACTGATGCCTTCGGCCAGCTTATCGATGAAAAACCCAACGGGGTCGTCGTACCCCGACATTTGCTCATCAACTGCTTCTCGCGTCTCGGTATCGAGCTGGTCATACTCCAGCAAAGCGTTGGGGTGTACGCCGATCATACGGTTGATTATGAATTCGAGCCGGGCCAGTCCGACTCCTTTATTCGGAATACTGGCGAAGTCGAATGCCCTGTCCGGGTTGCCGACATTCATCATGATTTTTACGGGGATGTCCGGCAATGAATCCAGCTCGATTTGTGTGCGTTCAAATTTCAGCAGGCCCTCATAAACGTAGCCCTCGTCACCCTCGGCACAACTTACGGTGACTGCTGTACCGTCGGCGATGTTCTCCGTCGCGTCACCGCAGCCGACAACGGCCGGAATACCAAGTTCTCGTGCGATAATTGCTGCGTGACAAGTTCTGCCGCCGCGGTTCGTAACGATAGCCGATGCGCGCTTCATTACCGGTTCCCAGGCCGGGTCAGTCATATCCGAAACCAGGACGTCGCCTTGTTGCACACGGCTCATTTCGCTGATATTGCGAATAATTTTTGCTGTGCCGGCCCCTATCTTCTGCCCGATGCTCCGGCCTTTACTGAGTACGGCAGACCGGTCTTTGAGCGTAAACCGCTGAATCGTGCGACCGCTCCTGCTTTGCACCGTTTCCGGTCGCGCCTGAAGAATGTAGAGTTTGCCGTCAGAGCCATCTTTGGCCCATTCGATGTCCATCGGCCGGTCGTAGTAATTTTCGATCGTTACCGCTGTCTGCGCTAGCTGGATTATTTCTTCTTCGCTTAACGAAAACTTCCCGGCGTCCGACTCGTCGACGTCAACAGTGTCAACGGTCTTGCCGGGAGTCGGGTCCTTGCTGTAAATCATTTTTATTGCTTTGCTGCCGAGATTCTTCCTCAGCACAGGAAAATGGCCGGCGTTCAACGCCGGTTTGTAAACATAAAACTCGTCAGGATTGACCGCTCCTTGCACTACCGTTTCCCCGAGGCCATAGGACGACGTAATGAACACCGCATCCCGGAACCCTGATTCGGTATCGAGCGTAAACATCACGCCGGCCGAGCCGATATCGCTGCGAACCATGTACTGAACGCCAACGGACAGGGCGACAAGGGAATGATCGAATCCCTGGTGCACGCGATACGCGATTGCCCGATCGTTGAAGAGCGATGCGAATACCTGGTGCAAAGCCTCAATCAGGTGATCGATGCCCCTGATGTTCAGAAAAGTCTCCTGCTGACCCGCGAAAGAGGCATCAGGCAGGTCTTCGGCTGTGGCCGACGACCGAACCGCGACTGCGATGTCCTTGCCGTCCGACATTTCCTCCCAGGCTATGCCCAGTTCGTCCGTAAGCCTGTCGGGTAACGGTGAATCAACAATCCAGTCCCGAATCGATTGTCCCGCGTCTGTGAGTGCGTCAATATCATCGACATCGAGCCCATCCAGGACGCCGGCAATACGTTCATCGAGCCCGGCGTTTTGCAGAAAGTCGCGGTACGCCGCTGAAGACGTCGCAAATCCGCCGGGTACTACGACGCCAAGACTGGCCAGATTACTGATCATCTCGCCGAGCGAGGCATTCTTTCCCCCAACAATTTCAATGTCTTGCATTCCAAGCTTGTCAAGCGTGATAACGTACGGCTCCAATATCAACTCCCTATGTGTTACTTAGCTGGACATGGACGCTCGAATGGAATTGATGCACGGAACGGTCGTGAACTGAGTTTTTCTGCAAACCCGGACCAATTACAATGACTAAACGTACTGTCTTTTTTCTCTCTGATAAGACCGGTGTGACCGCTGAAACGCTCGGACACAGTCTCCTTACGCAATTCGATCGACAGGAATTTCGGCACGTGACTGTGCCATTTATAGATACCGATGACAAGGCACGCGAGGCAGTAGAAAAAATCAACGAAACGGCAAAGGCAGAAGGCGCCCGGCCAATCGTGTTTTCGACGCTTGTGTACGATGATTTCCGGGCGATCGTCAAAGGGGCGAACGGATTGCACCTCGACATTTTCGACGTCTTTTTGGAGCCGTTGGAGAAGGAATTCAAACAAAAGGGTACTCACACGGCCGGTCGCGCACACGGCATGAGCGATATTGAAAGTTATATGAAGCGCATCGAGGCAACCAACTTTGCCCTGGCGAATGACGACGGCGCCATTACCGGAAATTACGATATGGCCGACGTTATTCTCGTTGGGGTATCCCGCTCAGGCAAAACACCGACGTGCCTGTACCTCGCTTTGCAATATGGTGTCTATGCGGCGAACTATCCTCTTATCGATGAAGAATTGGAAAGCGGCAAATTGCCGGATATTTTGGTGAAACAAAAACAGAAATTGTTTGGCCTGACAATTGCACCGACGCGCCTGCAACAAATTCGCAAGGAGCGGAGGGCGCTTGGCCGCTACTCATCTGCGCAGCAAGTACGCTACGAGTTAAGAGAGTCTGAGAAAATATTCAAACGCTACGGGATCCAGAACATCGACACGACAGAGTTCTCGATCGAGGAAATCGCGAGCAGAATTCTGGATAGTACAGGTGTTGAACGCAGAGTTCGACCATAATTTTTTTCAAAAAACGCGAAAAGCGGAACTATTTTTGCATGCCTTTCGAATAGTGGTTGCTGTGATATATTTACTTAATGTTGCTCGAATACCAACTCGTAGCCGAGACGATTGCAAAGCCGCGAAGTTTTGTCGGCCTCATGTCTCTGTATGAAAGTAATTATTTGCGTCTGCAACAATTAGTTCCTGAGCTTGAACGGCTTGACGGTTATTATCGGTCGCGTGTTGCTGGTGCCTGTGATTTGCACGTCGAAATTATCGACCGGAGCAGGTACACGGTGACGCTGTCACTGTCGTATTTCTTTTATGAGTCTGAACGGCGTATTGCTGAACCGGACATGCAAGTTCGCGCCTACCTGGATGGACAACTGGCGGAGGCGATGAATTTTTGCGGCGATCGTCGTCATGCAGAACTCAGACGGCCGTCGGGCTCGCACAGGGAGGAACTCGACCGGCGATGGCATCGCAATGTCGTGCTCAACAAGTGGCTGGAATACCTTATGGATCAGGGCCACATAATCTTCGAACGGTAGTCACAGTTCCCGGCAAGCGCCCAGCCGCAGATCCAAAAACTGTCGATTGAGTCAAGGAGTAACACCATTTCACTTGTCATTATCCGGGCAGGGTAGTCCTCAGCGCCTCGCCTTATTGGCGTGGATTATGTAAAAGGAGCATGGGTTGTCGAGCCTCGCCGCAATCTTCGGGAATTCGCCGGAAAAGTCGCAGGAAAGCGAGAAGCTGCTGGACTTGTATTGGAATCGAGCGGCGCTCAAGAAAAAATTTGCCGGTATGCGCAAGGAGCAGTTCAGGCTTCAGGACAAGATCAAGCAACAGGAAGGAGTTATCGGCAGATTGCAACAGAAACTGGATCATCTTGAGGATCTCCTGGTCGACCCGGATTTGGCGCACAATGTCATTGTTTTTTATCAGTTACGGGGACTGGCGCTTCGTTGTCAACGAAAGCTCACGAACTTCGCCGAACAACTAAAACAACAACGAGAGCAGAAGCGATACGATCGCCTGCTCGTTTCGTGGAATGAAGAGCGTACGAGAGAAGAGAGAGGGCTGGAAGGGCAGATTTCAGAAATACGCGCTACCGTTCAGCAACTCGAGGACCAGCTGCAAGCAGAACATAATCGCCTGGATTCGATGAGCGGTTTCCTGAAAATATTCAAACGCCGATCGGTAACGGCGATGCTATCTGACGTGGCCGAGCAAATCGCTGTTGCGCAGCTGGAAGAGGCTAAGCTGCAGCGGCGTGTCGATGAAATTCATAACCGCGAGCCGCCCGACAACGAGGGTCTGGATATTCCGACCAAGCGTTCCATCAATTTGATGATAATCGCTTTCGCCCAGGATCTGTTTTTGACTTTTTCCGATGTGGAACTCGCGGCAATGGCGAAAGAAGCAAGCGACAAAGGTGTCGGGGCGATCAACTACGGTACGCGTGATGAGTGTGATCAGCTTCTTGCAAAAATATATAAGCGAATTGAAATGATGGAGCAGGCTTCGGACTTTGCAGAAAGTCTGCAACAGCGGTCGAAACTGCTCGGGGAACATGCCGAATTCAGAAACGATACGGATGTCGTACCGGTTGCCGGAACTGTTGCAACGCTTTACAACATAGGTAACAACGGTCTCGTCAAAGAAAGTGAAACCAACATTCTGGGCGAAAACTGGTGGGGAATCTCAAAGGTCCTGAGCCGCTAGGGGTCCAACAAGGCTGAGCTACAGAATACTGGGCCTGGTCACGCCAATGCTCTGCCAAGGTGATATTGATGGAGTACCAGGGTTAGATGTCCGTTCGGAACATCTGCCGTTGAAAACGTGGAACGGCTTCTACCTCCGCAGCCGACGCTGGATCGATCAGCTCCGACGAGTCGGCTTGAGACGCGTCGCCCGCGACCGGTGACAGCGGCGACTCGTGCTGCGACAAGGATTGGGTCGCCAATGACTGGGCCGGATCAGGGGACTCTAAGGGCGGAGTTTCAATGGCAATGGCAGAGAAGACATTCTGCAGAATTACTGCCACGCGGGGCGCCAGGTAAAGGATCGGTGCGGCGGATCCCGCCTGTGCAGGGAGGGTGTTCAGCGATTCGTCATTGTCGTCGCCAGGCTCGACTGCGATATGGCCGCCAACATTTGCAGATAGATCGCTGACCGGCACCTCCAGACTTCGTAGATCGGCCGTGAGATCACAGGCCGTCGTCGCAGCTGTAGCCCCCAGAGCAGTGGCACACCAAGAAGCGGGGCCCAGTACCAGGATCGCCAGGAACGGGATGTGCCGGCCTCCTGACGCATTTTCTGAACGGTCCAGCGGTACTGCTCTTCGTGTCACCGCAGCTCCTGATTGCTTGAATCAGCAAAGTTAGTGTTGTAGTACAGTACAACACCTGCGTGCCCGAATGCAAGCGGTGATTCTCGGCTATTGCCGGTTATTGACCGGCAAGATCCGCTTATTTCGGACTAGTGGTCCATCAATACAACCTTGTTGGACCACTAGCAGGCTGTTGAAAAACTCTGTTTTTCTACAGCCTGTTAGCCGGTACAGGGATGTACCATCATTTTCGATGGCTATAAGCCATTGAAAATGTGAGGGATCCGAAAATCACACTTTTCGGATCGCGCCGTTGAAAAAGTCATGGAAGACTTTTTCAACATCCTGCTAGGGCCGGACCTGGGCGGTCTGGGCCGGCCGCACATCGATTTCCCTCAACTGCGCCAAGTCTGTGACGATTGCCGCGGCCTGGTCAAGATGCACATCGGGTGGCTCCAAAGCCTCGAGTTCTTCCAAGGTTGCAACAGGTTCCAGCTGCAACGCTGCCCGGCGTGCATTCTCTCTATCCAGACGGCGATTGATCTCATCCTTACGCTCGGCACGGCGGACTTCAATGTTAAGGGACACGCTTTTTTGTGCACGGACCTGTTCGATGTCGTGAATCCCCGCCATAAGGTATTGGTAGTCGGGGTCGTCTTTACTGCGCGAGTTGTGGCTGGCCATAAGCGATGAAATCGTGCTGTCCAGCGGCGCGCCAGCCTGGAATTTGGTCGTTCTGATGGTATCCCAGGGCAAGGCAGTTTCACGAACGCTTTCACCGACCAGCTCGGTATCGATCGAGGATGGCAGGGCGATATCCGGCTTCACACCCCTGTGTTGGGTGCTCTCGCCTGTCACCCGGTAGTATTTTCCAATGGTCAGCGTCAGCTGGCCGAGGCCTGCCTCATCGGGCCTGCGAACGTACTGATCGAGCGAATAGAGGTTTTGCACCGTGCCTTTGCCAAAAGTCTGCTGGCCGATAATCACGCCGCGCGCATAGTCCTGAATCGCGGCCGCAAAAATCTCCGAAGCCGAGGCGCTGTAGCGGTTGACGAGAACGGCAAGCGGTCCGTTGTAGGATACCCGCGGTACGGGGTCGGGATCGTCGAGACGGCTGATCCGGCCGTTCGAGTTGCGCAACTGGACTACGGGCCCATTGTCAATAAACAGGCCAGACAATGCGGTTGCTTCCGTGAGGTGACCGCCGCCATTGTTTCGGAGGTCGACAATCAGCCCGTCGATTCCCTCGTCCTCCAGCTCTCTAATCAGGCGTCGTACGTCCTTGGTCGTGCTCGTATAGTCCTTATCGCCGTTACTCAAGGCGCGGTAGTCGCGGTAGAAACTCGGCACTTTAATCACGCCGATTGACCAATCTCTTCCTTCTCGCGGAACCGTGATGGTTTCGCTTTTTGCGGCTTGCTCTTCCAGCTTGACCTGGTTTCTGGTCAGGCTGATGATCTTTTCCGGTGCGCCCGGTAGTGCGCCAGCAGGCATTATTTGCAGTCGCACGACGGTGTCGGCTGGTCCCCGAATCAGCTGCACGACGTCGTCAAGTCGCCAGCCAATGACATCGATCAAGTCACCTTGTTCTCCCTGCGCGACACCGGTGATCCTGTCCTTGGGCTGGAGTTTTCCGTCAATTGCCGCAGGGCCGCCCGGAATAATATTGATGACCATCACATAGTCATCGTCGATTTGCAGCGATGCACCGATTCCGAAATAGGAGAGGCTCATCTGAATACGATATTCTTCAGAGTTTCGCGGTGACAAATAACTTGAATGCGGATCGAGCGTATGGGCGAACGCATTCATGAAAGTTTCGAACACGTCGTCACTCTTGATCTGATCCATTCGCTTGAGGAAACGCAAGTAGCGCTTGCGCAGGATCTCCTGAGTCTCCGTCCAGTCCTTTTCGGCAAGTCTGAGATTCATGGCGTCATTCTTGACACGCTTGCGCCAGAGGTCGTCCAGTTCGGCTTCAGTCTGCAGCCAGGGTAGATCCTCCCGGTCAAACACATAGGTTTCATCGATACTGAAATCGGGCTCGGTTTCGAGCTGCAGAAGGGCGAAATTCAACCGTTCGCGAACCCGTGCCCGGTATACCGCGAATATTTCGAAGACCGGATTCAGGGGCTCGGATCTAACCATGTCATCGAGTCGGTAGCGTTGCGGCTCGAAGCTCTCAACATCGCTGGCCAGCAGATACATGCGGTTGCTGTCCAGGGCATAGATATATCGATCGAGGACCTTCGATGACAGGTCGTCATCGACGGCGGTGTGCCGGTAGTGAGACTTCTGAACAAACTCGCTGACCAGCTGGCCGATCTTCTCGTGCCGAGCCTCCGGGCCCAGCTCGTTGTCGGATATGACTGCAGGTATCGCAGCGATGCCGGACAGGGCCCACAGGCATACGAATGCTGCAAAGATCCAGCGGCGGCAACCGGTGTCAAAATTCTTCAAACTTTCCTCCATAAATGGCGATTGGGGATTCGAGCCCTTCCCTTACGGGCTAGGCTAGTGGGCATAGGCGCTTCAATCAAGGGCGCAATTGGCAAAAAGCCATGGATTGTGGTCATTCGACCGCAGTCTGGCCCCCTGCAATGCTATGACCGCGATTTCGTTCCTGAGTTTCTGGGTAGTCGATAATTACCGGCAGAGCCCGCATCGCGGGCCGTCCTGTCCCTGGCAACCCTTATGTAAGAGCATATCCAGGACTATTTCCGTCACCGACCTCCCAATTCAGCATATTTCACCGGGTGGTCCATCAACATAGCCTTGTTGGACCACTCGGATCGCGGATCAGAATCAAAGTAGCCGCATGGGCGGGCCGCTGTCAGAGCGGTCGTTACCATGCTTGTGCCGTCGCCTCATGCGTGACTGCAGCGCCTTGCGCCGGGTTTCCAGCCATTGTTCGCGAGTAACGTCACTGGTTTTGTTTCTGATGCCGGGTTGCGGGACGCTGTTGGCGCGGTAGTCACAGAAGTCCCGATAGGCCTCGATTTCATGACGCAGCTCGCGGACAACCAGTTCGATCATGATGGCATCGTCAAGGAAGCCAAGGCCTGGTATGTGATCCGGTATCAGGTCTTCCGGCTCACAAAAGTAGGCGAGGGCGTTCAGTACTCTCGCCGACTCCTGTTCCGGCAGAGCCCATTCGTGGTCGGACAGCATGCGGATCATGATTTCCAGTTTTTCGAGCCGATCGGTAACGAACTTTGGGATACCCGTAGTGCCGATATCTTTTATGAGATCCTCGGCCGACGCAACAATGTCTTCAGGCGAAGCGTTTGCCGCGGCTTTTCGCGCCTCGCGCATAATCAAACGAAAATGTCTCAAGTCATCGTCATTAAGCTCGAAAGAAACCCTGAGTCCCATGGACAACGCTCCGGCAGGATGGATCGACTGCAGACTACCGGCGGCTTGAAATGCCGTCAATTGGGCGGCTTGAACAGCCGTCAATCTGATACTGATTAATTACGTCGGATCAGCACTGCATCCGAAAAGCCGGCCGGCACTACTTTCTGTTACGCAAGTTCCAGAACTTGGAGCGGTCAAATCGACCTGTGTTGTACGGATCGCATCCGGATTCTTCGTCTTCAACCAGAGAATCGTCGATTATCTTGAGCGTCTCGTGTGTACCGGTGTCCTCACGCACATACTTGTTGCGTATCAGAACATTCTTGCCCGGACCACCGTCTTCAATGCGTCCACCGAGCGCCGTCTCAAGATCTACCAATCCGTCGCCCGGAGCCTTTGACGTTGGCGGTTTGGGCTTCACGTTGCCCCTGCGGGTGGTTTGACGGAGGACTGATTCCGGCTTAGCTTCCTTCGCAAATAGCTTCGATCCCAGCCATGTCAGAAAGCGCTTCATTGTGTGTTTCCGGTGGTTCTGTGTGCTCGACCTGATGATAGATGAATAGTGTCGGAGCAAGGCACGATCATGCATCATTGTTTACATAAATTCTATGAAAACTACCTTAATCTCATGTTCGGCAAAGACAAAATGTGACAAAGGTCACAGTCAATTGCAGCCATTCTTTGCAGTGCGAAGTAACGGTCCACAGCGTTATCTGGCGTGGCTGCTCCTGCGAAAAGCCCAGATCGTAAGGCGGAGCAGCATAAGGATCAGATAGGGCGTTAGCACCAGGAACCAGACCGCAGGCCGGCCATCCCGTATTTCGCTGCTCAGGCGGCCGTAGAAATCTGAAAAACCCGCCCCACCGTACTCGCCAAACACGGATTGGCCGGTGAAGTAAATTGCCAGCGGCAGCAAAACCAGACCTGCAAAGATGAATGAGAGCGCAAGCGCCGTTTCATTCAAAGCTTTCTGTTTGAACGGTTTCTTCTCTATTGACACAGGTCATCTGTAATCGCGTGAAAAACACGCGCCATCCTTGATCACGTGGGCGCCAAGGTCAAGCAGAGCAGGATTAGTCTGTCGGAGTCTGGTCCGGCTGGTCGGAATCGCTCCGATGGGGACCTTTTCGCTTTCGATAGACGGCCCATGACAGGTGCAGACAGGCCGCGGAGAAGAGAATGTAATGCGGCAGCACCCAGAACCAGTCACTGATATACAGGGTGGCAAAAAAAGCCGCGAAACCGGCTGTCAGATAGAAATAGGGGAGGCAATCGTAAAGGAGCTTTGGTAACCAAATCTTCCGGGACGCCAGGTTTCCGGCACGGCGTGCTACTTCCTGGGTGGAGCTAAGGTCGAGATGTTTTGGCGCGGTCTTTGTCAGCATTATCTGGGCTTATTTATGGTAACCGTGCTCATGGTGACAGACGGTAGCTGAACGGATCCTGAAAGTCCGTGATTGTCCTCACATAACGATGTGTCAACGCCTTGCGACACATCGAAGCGTTCAAAAGAATTTACGGGAGGATCCTGTCGGCCGAAGCCAACAGCTATTAGCGCTTTGGTCTCTCTTCGAACTTAAAGTCTGCTGAGCCTATCGTTACGAGGTCGTTGTTTCGGAGGATCTGCTCCGTGACGCGCTTCGAGTTGACATATACGCCATTCTTGCTGCCCGAGTCGATGATCCTGGTGCCGTCTTCATCGGTCACGATAGCGGCATGGCGCCGGCTGATGTACGGTGCATTGATTTGAATGTCATTATGTACAGTTCGCCCTATGGTGAGCCTGTCCTTGAACAGCGGGAATCTGAGTTCTTGGCCGTCAATGTTGCCAATGAGAAGTCGCGTGACTCGCGCTCTCTCAACGCCGCTCTGATCATCGATTTGTTCTGATATTCTGTCATCCAATTCATGAATAACGTCTTCTATTGCGTCAGTTGATTTTATTGCTTTGCTTTGCTTTGTCAGCTCTTGCAACATCCCAGCTAGCGCATTGTCCTTGTTGCTGAGTTTGTAGTTTAGATCATCGTTCAGCGTCTCAATCTTTTTCAGCTTCCTTTTGAGCTTGGCAATAGTTGCTTTGTTTTCTTTTGCAGCAGCGCTGAGCTGAATTTCAAGGCTTGAACTGAAACTCCTGGTGTCAAAAAGATCGGATGTCAGCTGCTGACTGAGGGACTCGCGATCGGCAACAGTCTCTTGCGCCTCGCCAAGTTCGAGCCGAATCAGCCGCAGCTCTTTTTCGAAATTTTCCTGCAGCCTGGACTTTTCATCGATCAGATCCGCGTTTCCGGAGCGCAGCTCTTCGATACGATCGGAGAATTCCCGGACCTCTGCATTTGCACTCGCCAGTGACGTTTCCAGGTGCTTCGTTCGGGTCTGTAGTCCATCCGTCAGTACAAGCTGGTCCTGAAGCTGTCTGCGAAGTTTGTCCGCGTAGGTCTCAGTGCGTGTAATCTGGTTCTTTAATTCGCTGATTTCGAAGTTTTTACCGGCCAGCACCCCTGTATGCTCCGCCAGCAGCTTCTTGCCTGCCGCCGCCCTTTCCGTGTCCTCGTTCTGTGCCTCAATGCGAAGCTGTGTGATTTCCTTCAGCAGTTCGTCACGTGTTGCGGTAAGTGACGCCAGGCTGCCGTTCAGGCCGTCCTGAATGGTCCGACTGTCCTGCAGTTCCTCGTTCGTGTTTTCGAGCTGCCTGGAGAGCTGCTTGATTTTGTCCTGGCTCTCGAGAAGACGGGACTCTTGTTTATCCCAATCAGATTTTCGACAGTCAATGTCTCGTTGAAGCCCGGATACAGAAGCACGAGACGCCGCGACTTCCTGCTTCATATTATCAAGCTCGACTGCAAGCAACTGGGCTTGTTCTTTTGTCGCTTGCTGCTCAGACCATTCAAGCTGTGACTCGTTTGACAGGGCGCTGAGCTTTTCTTCGGCGTCATGTAGTTGTGCCTGAAGCTCCACCACGCGGGATTCCGATTCCTGTCCTTTGTTCCCGATTTTTTCGATCTGCCGGGCGGACTCTTTTAGTGATTGCTCATTGCTGGACAACCGTGATTCGAGCAATTCGATCTCGTTTTCGCGTTTCTCGAGCAACCTGTCCGTGTGCGATAGTTTGGTGTGAGCTAACTTCAACTCCTCCGCGAGTTTATTTGTCGCGTCCTCGCGGACATTGATTTCTTTTTCAAGTCCGATCCATCTTGATCGGAGCTGCTCGATGTCGAACTGCAATTTGTCGATGCTATCAGCCCGTGATTCCAGATCTGCTCTCAGGTTTGAGATAGTTTCATGGGCATCGCCGAGTTCGGTGTCCACCTCCGAAAATTCAACGGTGTTGTCGTCCGATTCGGCTTCGGCTGCCCTGTCAGCCTCGAGTGCCTCACGAATTGCTTCCGGCAGAATCTCGAATTCCACCGTCGGCTCGTCGTCTTGGTCGGAGACTAATTCGTTGATTTTCTTATTTTCATTAGCCATCAAGGGATAATAACACGATAGAAATCAAGGAGTGTGACTATGGGACCGTGCCGCTACGTTGCTTACCAGCGTATCGAGTTGAAAACGTTAGGTTAAATAGGGCGACAGCAGCGCGCGTGTCCATCACTCGCAGGCAACGCAGCGCCGGGCTGCCGCTTGGCGAAGCAATCCTGTTTTTCTCGCCATTCAGCTCAGGAAGCTTCCCAGGACCGGTTGCGCAGTCCCGGTTTCACCAGCTTGTCCGGCGAGGCCTTTCTCAATTTCGTCGATCCACAGGACGCAGGACGCCATAACGTCGGCCGTTCCTGGCGATTCGCGCAAATTACGCTCGGTCTCTCCGTGATACTTGTGGTACAAGGCACCGAAGTCGAGCTGCAGTAGCGGGTCTCTATCACCACTATCGGTGTTCGGGAACGCAGTATCAGCTCAAGGTCGTGTTGTCTGTCCAAGGACAAGTGCAGTTTTTTGCGTGCCGCTAATCTTCGCAGTTGTTCAGGTCTTTGTCGCTCAATACTTTGCTTTCGCTGCCTGCAAGGTCCGCGACAATCTTGCGAAATTTCTGTATGGAAATCTTGTCCTGAGAACCGGCCACTCGGCGAATGACGTCGTCGAGATTGTATTTTCTATCAGTCTTTTTTCTGATTTCATCGTTGAGTCCTGCCAGTATGGTTACTGCGCGAGCGGTGACTTCGCCGGTCGATGGATCGGCGCACAATGATTTTGCGCCTTTGCCCCAGCTTTCGAGCTTCGAAAATGCTGTCCGGTACCGTTTTTCGCTGATCGTCCCGCTTCGCCTCAGGATTTCAAGGCTGTAGTATTCCGCCAGCCCTTCGACAATCCAGTCAGCACCCGTCACTGCGCTGGCGCCAAGCCCGATATGAATTGCTTCGTGCATGATCGTACTCGTGCCGTTTTCACTGACTAGCGGGCGGTCCGCATGCACGTAAAATGATCGCGGCGCCGACAAGGCTCCACGCCACATTGGCGCGCCGGCACCGACAATAGTCAGCCGCTTCGGAAAACCGGGAAGCAAGCGGACAAGATCGGGCAATGTCCAGTTAAGCATTGCCAGAGTGTCCATGCGTCTGAAAGCGTGATCCACAGGTGCAGCGACGACGACCCGGACACCGGCAATATTCTCGTGTCTTACGCCAAGTTTTCCAAGGATGATCCAGCCAGTCGGTCGGTCGAAGCGCCGATTGGGATTGGAGACATTGAAAACGTTCGACCGCCTGAAGTACTCGGTCACCGCAGACCAACCGGCAGGCAAGTCGAACATGAGCCTGGTTTTGCTTACCGATCGTTTCAGCGTTCGTGTCGCCGTTGGTGGGATCACATCTTCAGCCCTGAAAAGCGCCCAGTTATCGCCGATGAACGCGTCGTAACTATTGCTGCTTCGCAGGTGATTAATGGTCGCGAACCAGTGTAATTCACCGCCATCCGCGGGCGGCACCCAGCGAATTCGTTCATCGTCAATCGAGATCTGCCCGTCACCGCCAATGTCGCTGATCCTCTTCGCATCCAGCGGCATGCTCAGTTCGCGCAGCAATCTGTCGCTCTGAGAGATCCTGAGTCTTACAGTGGCGCCGCCTCTCGATATATCTGGCCTGACCCGATAGTCAACGCCGTAAATGCGCTCCTTCATCGCTTGTGACGCCCCTGATTCCGATGCCGGGGCGCTGCACGCAGCAATAAAGGCGCCTGCAAGAATTGCAAGTAGCCTGGCCACCGTCCAGCGCCCGAAACCGGGTAGATAGCTGTGGTCCTTCGTCTGAACCTTTGTTCCCGGGATGCAGTTCATGTCGAGTTCAGGCTGTTCACGTTATTGTCCGCGCATGGGTGAGTGACATGATATCGCAGGCAGCCAGGACTCTTGGAAACATTAGCGCAGCCGTATTGATCGGCCTCGTGCTTGGCGCTTGCTCGTCGCAGGAAACCAGGACAGTCGAAAGACCGGCGACTGGCGGAGCCGGCGAGCTTATAACGCGTCACGAGACACCGGCAAAACGGCTCTCTGTCGGTGAGCAGGCAGCCGTTGTGGCGGTCAGGCAGCTCGGTGTGCCGTATCGATACGGTGGCAGCACGACTGACGGCTTTGACTGTAGCGGCCTTGTACAGTACGCCTATGCGAAAGCCGGTAGAGCGATCCCGAGAACCGCCAGGGCCCAGTGGCGTAGCTTGCAGCCGGTCGCCGTGCAAAACCTACGCGTAGGGGACCTGCTGTTTTTTGATATCGACGGCAAGGTTTCTCATGTTGGCCTTTATCTCGGTAGCCGCCGATTCGTGCACGCACCATCGACCGGCAGGGAAGTCACAATCGAAGAGCTGGACTCCCGTTATTACCGAAAAACATTCGTCGGTGGAGGACGTCCGTAATAGGTATAGCCATAGCCAGGGTATTGTACCTTTGGCAATCGATGAGCCGATCTGATCGGCTGACGGATCAGGCGAATTCGTCGGTGACGATAAACGACTTCAGCTGATCGGCCAGCCCTTTGCAAGCCTTCGCCCGAGTGCGCGCAATCAACGGAATCGGAATAACAATTGCCGGGAGGTAGGATGTGCCGCTTACGTCCGTGCTGACAGTGCCGGCCGATTGCAGCGCAGTAAGATCCCAGACAGCAGCGTCGTATTTCGAATCCTTCGTCCACCAGGCAAACCCGAAGCAGCCGCCGCCACCCGGACCTGCTGCACATGACAGGCTGCCGCCTCCTGCGACCCTCTCAGTATCGCCATCCAGCCAGATCACGTAACGCACGCCCTTTCGGGCAATCGTTTCCGCGACGCCCGGCCGCGCCATTAAATCCGGAAGCCCCTTGGTATCAGACGGTGCAGTCCGCGGCTCGAACCAGGGGAAGAGGGCATCGACAAATTCACTATTCGGCACGACTCGCAAAGCGGAAGCACCACGAGCAAGCGCCGCGCCAACACATTTGATGAACTTGTCCTCGGTTTCATTGCCGAGGTGATAGCTTCTTGCCATGATCACCACGCCTTCACCGTCAAGTATTCCTGTGGCGGTCACCCTGACGTCTTCAACTCGCGCCGTGGTACAGGCACTCACAACAATGCACGGCAGAATCACCAGCAGCAGCTTTCCGAGTCTGTCGATTTGATCGCTCATGGGTTTAACCCGTTTCATCTGTCGTGTCCTCCGCAGCGGTCGTCTGCGATTCTTCCGGTGCGCCTTCCGGCAATGCCGGTTCTGGCATTGCCGGTTCCGGGCTTGCTGCGATGCTGGACAGTGTTTCACGGTTAAGGCTGCTTATGCCAGTCGCTCTGTCCATCTGCATGATGATCAATGCCGCAGCATCCCGCATTGCCAGCACCGCGGCGCGGCGCAGCGCG
Source organism: Pseudomonadota bacterium (assembly GCA_022572185.1). Classification (GTDB taxonomy): domain Bacteria; phylum Pseudomonadota; class Gammaproteobacteria; order Steroidobacterales; family Woeseiaceae; genus JACZWL01. The sequence continues at coordinate 81,138 of JACZWL010000002.1, forward strand.
TTATCCCCGCCCATCGCTGTACTCAGGCTCTTGCCATAGGCACTGATCGGCCAGTTCGCAAACTGGTTGCCCTCACTGTCGAAAATCTTGATGCGGTAGCGGATCCAGACCGCGAAAGAAGGCGTTTGGCTTTGACTTGGAACCGAAAACTCGAAGGCATCGATGCTCGGCTCAATCCACGCATCTATCGGCAAGTCGCGGGGATCCACACTATCATCGACGACTGTAAACTCATCGAACATTGCTTCAAAGAGTTTGGTAAAGAGCAAAGTATTGGATCGACCGAGATCAATCGTCCACTTTTCCTTGCCGATCACGTTCTCCTGGTGAACAAAGTGCTCAAATTCATCCGGAAACTTGACGGCGACGGAGATCGGGATTTTTTCGACGAGAGGATCCGGAATCGTCGGAGCATTCACGGTAACCTGGGACGAGCAGGCGCCAAGCGCGGTCAGAAAAACCGCGGTTAAAACCGCTTTGAGCGTGTTCGAAGTCAAATTACCGCATCCCCGGGGAGACTGTTGCACCGGTGTTTGCTCATATATCAGAGCACTGCAGGTGGTCAGAGTTCCAAAGATTCCTAAGGTTCAGTTTGTGAGTATCACTTTAGACCCGGTTCGGAGGCAGTGCAACAAGTCTGGCTTGCGCGAAATCGGCCATGACATTACCGGATGCTTTCCCCGCAACAGGGGAAGGCGTTGCTGATACGCTATGTCCCTGATTCGGGATGCAGCACCGGCTTTTGCCATAATTGGACCACCAGTCTGAAACAGGCGAACGACCCTTCGAAGAAAAAGCTCATGGCGCGACCGAAAATTCTCGTATTTCAACACGTGCCGCATGAACCGCTGGGCACGCTGGATCCCTTGCTCAAGAAGGCGGGGTTTCGAATTCGTTACGTAAATTTCGCCCGCGACCCGCAGCAGGTTCCGTCCCTGGACGGATATGCGGCGCTCATTATTCTCGGTGGCCCGATGAATGTGGACCAGGTTCACGATTTTCCCAATCTGGCCACAGAAGTGTCCCTCATCCGGGACGCGCTGGACAGGGGGATATCGATCCTCGGTATATGCCTGGGTGCACAATTGCTGGCACGCGCCCTCGGTTCACCAGTGAGGCTTGATCACGCCAGGGAAATCGGCTGGTCCGACGTTGATCTGACAGCGGAGGGCATAGCGGACCCGGTATTGTCTGCCTTTGGCCCGCGACAACAGGTATTTCAGTGGCATGAGGACGCGATAGAGCTGCCGGCCGGCGCGGTGCACCTCGCAAGCTCCGAGGCGTGCGAGGTACAGGCATTTCGGTTTGGCGAACGCGCCTACGCTTTTCAGTTTCACCTCGAAGTAGACCGCTCGTTAATCGAACGCTGGCTTGACAGAATGGGCTACCAGCCCTTGCTGGATGAAATGTCAGGGACGATCGATCCCGAGCGAATAAGGGAGCTGTCAAAAGGCTCGATCAAGCCATTGATGGAATTGAGCAACCGAACGTTTTCCCGCTGGATTGACAGATTCGAGATCGGTTTGAGGCGCCGCACCCTGCCTTCTCGTTAGCGCACCGTGCGGGCTCAGCCCGACCACTCCAAAGGCATTTCTTCCATCAGTGCCGCCTGTTCACGAAGCGCCAATATGTGCTCGTCCCAATAGCGGTGTGAGTTGAACCAGGGAAATGCGATCTTGAATGCAGGATCCTGCCAACGCCGGGCAAGCCAGGCCGCGTAATGCATGATTCGCAGTGTTCGGAGCGCCTCGATCAGGTGCAACTCGCGTGCATCGAACTTGCGGAACTCCTCGTATCCTTCCAACAGCGTAGCCAGCTGTGGGGTTTGCTCGTTGCGGTCGCCCGACAGGAACATCCACAGGTCCTGAACAGCAGGTCCCGTTCGGGCATCGTCCAGATCAACGATGTGCAGCTGCTCGCCTGCCACCAACACGTTGCCCGGATGAAAATCCGCATGCAAACGGATCGATCGTGATCCGCTGGCCCTGTCAAAACACGCGTTGATATCTTCGAAAAGGTGCTCGGCGATGCTTTCATACGCCGCTTGAAGTTCGTCGGGAATGAATCCCTGTTCAAGCAGGTAGTCGTGCGAGGCGTTGCCATAAGTTTCAATATCGATCGCAGGCCGGTGCTCGAACCTGCCGGTCTCGCCTTGTAAATGCATTCGGGCGACCAGCCTGCCTAATTGGCGCATCAGATCGCGATCATCCAGTTCCGGCGCACGGCCACCGCGGCACGGTGATACGGATACACGAAACGGCCCGCATTGATGCAGCGTGGCCCCTGCAATCGTCAGGGGCGCGACCACCGGAATCTCCTTGTCCGCAAGTTCCGCCGTGAAGCGGTGTTCCTCGAGAATGGCATCGTCACTCCAGCGGCCGGGCCGATAAAATTTCGCGATGACCGGTTCGCTGTCTTCGACACCGACCTGATAGACCCGGTTTTCGTAGCTGTTTAGGGCGAGAAATCGCCCGTCGCATTGAAAGCCGAGGCCGTCAATTGCCGTCAGAATGTCATCTGGCCGAAGCTGGGCGTAAGCCAGCTCTGATTCTCGTGAGGACGCTGTCATTGGAGGCCGCGGATTATAGAGAGCAACCGATGAAAATGGTATGCAGTTGATGGTTGGCTGTTAGAGAAACCGGCAAAAAAATAACTGCAGCTACGCAATACAAGGTACAAATGTCATAGACTTCGCGGCCTGAAGATATCTTTCCGGTGCGGTGTCTGGCAACAAGCGTTTATGACGAGACGACTATTGGGATATGTCCGCCTGTGTGCATTCGCTGTGCTGGCCGCTTCATTGCTCGGGTGCAGCGGTGACCCGACCGGTTCTGCCGTGGTTCAGGACCAAAACGCGTATCTCGCGGAGCTTGCGGCATGGAAGGCTGAGCGTGTGGCAAGCCTCAAAGGGCCCACCGGCTTTCTGAATCTTGTCGGACTGTTCTGGTTGCGGCAGGACGTCAGCACTTTCGGCTCGTCCCCCGACAGCGATTTTGTTCTTCCACGCCAGGCTGCGCCGACAGTTGGTTCCTTCCACCGGGAGAATGGGCAGCTTGTAATGACGGTTGAGAAAGGTATCGAGGTGTTTCACGATGAAACACTGATCAGAGCAATAGTGATGGACGACGACCAATCGGACCAGCCGGTCGTTCTGACGCATGGCAGCCTGGCCTGGACAGTCATTCGACGGGACGAGAAATTGGCGGTGCGGGTCAGGGACTTCGATAATCCCGCCATTGAGGCGTTCAAGCCAATCAAGTACTTTCCCGTGGACAGGTCATTTCGTGTGCCCGCCATCTTGCAATGGTTCGACGAGCCAAGGCAGCTGAGAGTCGACACGGTGATTACAGGTCTTGACTGGAGACCGCAATCGCCCGGAAAGCTGAAGTTCGAAATTGCCGGTGAGTCATACGAGTTGGAGGCCTACGACTCGGGCGACGAGCTGTTTATGGTTTTCGGCGACCTTACCAACAGTCGCGGGACCTATCCGGCCGGTCGATTCCTCTATGCGTCAATGCCGGATGAATCCGGACTGACCATGCTCGATTTCAACAAGGCCTACAATCCGCCCTGTGCATACAATGAATTTGCAACTTGCCCGGTTGCCTCGCCGCAAAACCGCTTGAAAACGAAAATACTGGCTGGCGAGCAGTTTGATTCCCCGATACAGGCGCCAGGAAGCGCACACTGAGCCTGTCAGTAAGGCTTGCAACACAATTCACATCAGCTCGAAAGCAAGGCCGGCGTTATCCACGAGCCGCCTTAGCAACGCGTCGCCCATGGCCGAGGCCGGCGTCAGGAAGCCGCCACTCGACGGCAGGTCGTCGGTGGCGAGGCAGACGGCACTCTCGCTGAGCATTTTGCTGGTCGAACCATAGCCAGGGTCGCGATCCCCTGTGACGCGTGCTCGCATTATCGAGCCATCCGCAAGTTTGCCGACAAGCAACAGCTTGAAGAAGCCCGCTTGTCGTTGCTCCTTGCTGGGTCCTTCGCCGGGCTTGGGCAATACCCGCTTGACCAGAAAAGAACGGCTCGGACCAAAGGAACTTGCCAGCATGAATCCACCCAGCCCGGCGCTAATGCCTGCGGATTTCATCCACCCGGACGGGCCTGTGCCAACCAGCGTTGCTTCACTGTATTTGAAGTCGTGGCCGTACGGATAATTGAGGAGAGCATTTGTCCGGCGCACGACCCTGGTGTTCACAGAGGCCATGACGAACGGTGCCGTCCAGGCGCCGCTTTGCTCATTGAACTCGATGCCCATCTGGTCCCTGCCATCGGGCCCGCTGCGTTCGCCCACCGGGTTCAGGGCGTATGGATCCACGAGAATCTCCGCAATACTGCGATCACGCCGGCTTTCTTGTATCGCGTTCATCATACTGGCGAAGGTCCCGCCGCTGGCGCCACCTTTCAGTGCCTTGACCAGCAGCTTGATCTCCACACAGGTCTCGCCATGACGTTGTCTTGCCTCCCGCTGCAAGAACCAGACGCCGATATCCGAAGGAATCGAGTCAAATCCACAGCTATGCACCATTCGGGCGCCGCTCTTCTCGGCATCCGGCTGGAACCGGTCGATCATTGCCCGCATCCACTGGACTTCACCGGCAAGGTCACAATAGTGCGTGCCGTTTGCGACGCAGGCCGCCACAAGATCCGAGCCATATTTCGCATAGGGGCCCACCGTGGTGAGGACAACCCTGGTGTCGGCCGCGAGCTGCTGCATGGATTTGCTGTCGTAGCAGTCGGCAATAATAATGGGCAGGCTGCCGGACCGGACCCCCAGTTCGGCACAGATCTTTTCCAGTTTCTGCTGGTCTCGCCCGGCGATCGCCCAGCGCAGCTTGCCGCCGGTGCCGTATTTGCCAAGCAGGTATTCCGTGACGAGCCTGCCGGTGAAACCCGATGCGCCCCATACAGTCACGTCGTACTGGCGGTGATTCTGCTTGTTATGCGCGTCCATCCGACCCTTCTTGCTTTGTGCCTGTCTCGCGCATGTTATTCGGGACTACGCCAATGCGCCAATGCGGTTCGCTGGCACGATCCATGGCCTCAGGTGTTATCGTGCTCTCTATCAAGCCCTGTCAGGACGCTGTTGCAGCGAGATGACTTACCAGAACCACCCTGAAAAACACGATGTGATCATTATCGGCGCCGGCTTCTCCGGCATCGGCATGGGCATCAAACTGAAAGAAGCGGGCATAGACAATTTTTTGATTCTCGAGAGCGCCGACTCGATTGGCGGTACCTGGCGCGACAACGATTACCCGGGCTGTGCGTGTGATATCCCATCGCACCTCTACTCTTTCTCATTCGAACCATCCCCGGACTGGAGCCGCATGTTTCCCGCGCAGGATGAGATATGGGCTTACCTGCAACACTGTGTCGACAAATACGGATTGAGCTCGCACCTGAGTTTGAACAGCAACGTCGACCAAGCCGTGTTTGACGAAGACGCGCTTGACTGGAAGCTCACGACGGACGACGGCCGCTCTTTTACGGGCAGGACGCTTGTATCTGGCATGGGAGGGCTGAGTCGCCCTGCGTACCCGGACATTCCGGGACTATCACGGTTTGAGGGAAGCTGTTTTCACTCGGCGCGCTGGGACCATGGTTTCGAATTCCACGGCAAAACGGTCGCAGTTATCGGCACCGGTGCAAGTGCCATACAGTTCGTACCGCAGATCGTAGACGAGGTCAAAAGCCTGCTGCTGTTTCAGCGCACGCCCCCGTGGATCGTGCCGAAGCTCGATCGCCCGATTCGTCGCTGGGAGAGATGGTTATATCGTCATGTGCCGTTCGCCCGGTTTCTGTTTCGGAATTTCATTTACTGGAGACAAGAGGTCAGGGGCATTGGCTTTACGATCGATCCGAGGCTGATGGGCCATGCGAATAAAATTGCCCTCGAGCACCTGGAAAAACATGTCGCCGACGAGCAACTGCGCAACAAACTGACCCCTGATTACACGATAGGGTGCAAACGAATCCTGATTTCCTGTGATTACTACCCGGCGCTGCAAAAAGACAATCTCAGCCTGATAACGACCGGTATCCGGGAGATTACTGCAGATAGCATCGTCGATGACAATGGTCAGGAGCATAAGATCGACGCCATAATTCTCGGCACGGGATTTCGCGCGACCGATCCGATATCTCCGGCACGAATCTTCGGTATCGGTGGACGGGAGCTGTCCCATGACTGGCGGAACGGGCCGGAGGCGTTTCTGGGGATCAATGTGGCCGGGTACCCGAACTTATTCCTGTTGGTGGGTCCGAACACCGGTCTCGGACACAATTCAATGATATTCATGATCGAGTCCCAGGTACGCTACACGATCAAGATGCTCAGGAAGATGTCCGAGCAAGGCCACCAGGCTGTTGATGTGAAGGCCAATAGTCAGGAGCGATTCAATCGCAATCTGCAGCGGATTCTTGCGAAGTCTGTATGGCAATCGGGTTGTAAGAGCTGGTACCAGACCGAGGACGGCAAGAACTCTTCGATCTGGCCGGGGCCTTCCTTCAGCTATTGGGCGCGAACCTTGAGACCGGATATGCGCCATTACAATGTTACTGGCCGGCGCACCCGATGACCGGGACGCGGCCAGGTGAAAACACTCGCTGTTCCTGTCGATTATCCCTTGTGTGACTTTTAGCAGCGACTAACGGAAAATGCCCGATTACCGTTCACACCGTTTTCACCACGGATTTTTCTTCATGTTCAAAGCAAATACCTTCAAGCTGATTCTTGTCCTGTGCATCGTTTCGATCACCGCAGCAGGATGCAACGGCGCCCCCGACGACAGCACGACTGCCTCCCCAATGACATCGGAGCAGGGCCTGCTCAGGTATGTTCCGGCGGATACGCCGTATGTCTTCGCGATGATAGATCCGCTCCCCGACGAGGTGGCTGACAAGTTTGAGCCGAAGCTCGATGCAATGCTGAAGACCTATCAGGAAGTGCTGCGGGCAATTGTACGAACCGAAGCGACAGATAAATCCGATGCTGAAGAGGGTCATGGGTTTCCCGATGAAGCTGCCGCACTGCTGGAAGAGTTGGCCGGGCTTTTGAGCATAGAGGGATTTCGCAGTGCCGGCATCGACCGTGACTCGACGATGGTGCTGTATGGGGTCGGCCTGCTCCCGGTGATGCGCATGACACTTTCCGATGGCGATCTGCTCGAGGCAAGCATTGCTCGCATGGAGAAAAAAGCGAATCAAAGCATGTCGACAGCGACAATCGATGGCCAGGCATATCGCTACGCAGGCGACGAGGAGGTGCGACTTGTCGTCGCGGTCATCGACGATGAATTCGTGATGAGTATGGTGCCGGCGAATCTGCCGGAAGATTTGCTCAAATCCGTTTTGGGTCTGACTCTTCCTTCGTCAAGCATCGCCGACACCGGTGAACTGCAGAAAATCGTCGACGACAACGGATATCAATCACATTCGCTTGGCTTGATCGATGTCGAGCGCATCGTCGCCACATTCCTTGACGACCAGTCTGGCGTCAATGCAGAGCTCCTGACGCTCATGGAATATGACGGCTCGGTTTTGAGCGATGTCTGCAAGTCGGAAATTCGGTCCATGGCGTCCATCGCACCGCGGATCGTCACGGGATACACAGAGATGAGCGTGGACAAGTTCACGTCCAACACGATCATCGAACTGCGCAGCGACATAGCCGCAAGGCTTAGCACACTGTCGGCGCCGGTTCCCGGCCTGGGAAGCGAGCAAGGCGCTTTGTTTTCGTTCGGCATGAGCCTCGATCTGCTTGCGGCGCGCGAGTTCTATTCATCGCGGCTCGATGCACTGGAGGCTGAGCCGTACCAGTGTGATTTGTTTGCCGGATTGCAGGAAGGGGTTGTAAAGGGAAGGGAGATGCTGAACCAGCCCATCCCCCCGATCGTTTACGGCTTCAAGGGATTCCTTGCGGTGATCGAGGACATCAAGGGGATGGATCTCGCGAAAAAACGGCCCCCGACTTCAGCCGACTTTCGTTTGCTGATATCAACCGACAATGCCGAGGGGCTGCTTGCAATGGGTGCGATGTTCAGCCCCGAGATCGCTGCACTCGACCTTCAGCCTGACGGCGTGCCAGTTCGGTTCGAATCGCCACAGTTCGCCGGCATGATCGATGTAGCATGGGTGGCGATGACGGAAGATGCGCTGGCACTCTCGATAGGGGCAGGCACCGAAGCGCGGCTGGGCGACATGTTAACGGCCGCCATCAGCGAGCCGACTCCGTTCATGAGCATGGAGATGGATGCAGCCCGTTATTACGATTTCATCGCTCAGGCCGTGGCACTCGAAGATGACGAGGAAGACCCGACACCGCCGGAACTCAAGGCGGCGATCAGCGAGATGATTGGTGTGGTTGGCAACATGTTTTCCCGTATGACGATCGAGGTCAAGTTCACTGAGCGCGGTGTAGAATTTCCTTCTACCGTAGTGATGTCTGACTGAACTTAAAGAGCCAAACAGAGGTGCAGCACATGAGATTTGACCTGACTACGCGACATCAAAGCTTCGTCCTGGTGGGCGCATGCTTGCTTGCCTTCGCGACTTCTGCCGTTGCCGACAACGACAGCGTGGCATGGAAATACCGCTTCGAGCCGGCCGACGGGATCACCGCCGCCGGGCAGCCGAACGAGAATGGACTCAGAGAGCTGGCCGAAGACGGCTACGTGGCCGTTATCGATCTTCGTACCGAAGCAGAAGATCGGGGCATGGATGAACAAGCTGTTGTCGAGAGCCTCGGCATGGATTACGTCTCCTTACCCATCGCAGGGCGGGGTGCCATCAGTTTCGAAAACGCGGCAAAGCTTGACCAGATTCTTGGCAAGTATGACCAGCCAGTCCTTGTACATTGTGGCAGCAGCAATCGTGTTGGTGCATTACTCGCATTGCGTGAAAAAATGCACGGGGCCGACGACGAAGATGCTTTGGCGTTCGGCAAGTCAGCGGGCATGACCAGCCTCGAAGACACTGTCAAGTCGAGATTGGCAGAAGATTGAGGCTGCCTGCTTTATTCTCCGTCAGGTGCCACGCTCGAATTAAAGATGTCGCGATGAATCTTCCATCCGCCATCAGTTTGTCTCCTGAGGATGGTCATGAATTTGCCATCGACAGGGATCGGCTGACTGCCGTCTTTCGGCGTAAATGTCGCGGAATAAACACCTCGAGAAAATGCCCATTTCTCCGCCACTTCGACTTCCTGATTCGTGATGTCGATTGTCACAGTGAACAGGTCCAAGGCTGCTCCGTTCCTTTGCCGCAACTTATCCTTTCCGATAACCGGAGCCTCGTTCGGAGGCATTTGCACACCATCTTCCGTCCACAACGATAACCACGCATCGATATCGCCAGCCTCAAGACTGGACACATAGGTGGACCAGATGGCGTTTATCGCGGCCGTGTCAGCCTCCGTGTTGGGTCCGTCCTCCGACGTGCAGCTGGCCACCAGCAGCACCACCGTGAAGAAACCAACCAATAATTGAAACAGATTCTTGTTTGTCATTATTTGTTCCTCGTCTGTCTGCAATCCATGCGTGTTTATCGGCTCAACTCAGTATAGTACAGGGCTACTTGCGCTTTAGTTTAACGAGGATGGGGCAAGCAAATTCATGTCGGCTTTGAGTGGCGATCTCCACCGATAGACGTAACACTTTATCTTGGATGAAAAAGATGGAGTGACTGCAAATGGGCGAAAAGCTGTCTCTGGAGTTCGACTGAATCTGACAGAGCCAGTACCATCGGACTTGATCCAACGTAGCTAGAACTTGCCTGACTGATAGTCCGAAAACGCCTGTCGCAGCTCATCATCCGTATTCATGACAAACGGGCCGCCACGCGCGATGGGTTCGTTGATGGTGCGGCCTGCGATCAATAGAAAGCGGTTAGCTGTTCCTTCGCCCTTTACTTCAACGGCACTTCCTTCCCCCAGGATTGCCAAACTTCCCGCATCAACAACGCTTGAGGCACCAGGCTGATTCGATGCCACGCATATCGACCCGGCAAGGACATAAATAAAAGCACCATGGGTCGGGGCCACAGTTTCCCTGAAACAGGCAGCCTCTGGTAAGCGCACGTCGAGATAAAGAGGATCGGTCGGGCGGTCGGTCACAGCCCCAATCGTACCTTGCGAGGTCACGCCGGCGATGACAATGACTTCGATATCTCCGTCTCTTTTCTCTCTTGGTAACTGCCCGGCAGCAAATTCGCGGTAGGCGGGCGCCGTCATCTTCTCTGAGCTCGGCAGGTTGACCCACAATTGCGTGCCCCACATGAGGCCGTCTTCCTGCTCCGGCAACTCGGAGTGCACGATTCCTCTGCCGGCAGTCATCCACTGTATGCCACCGGGCCCGATTAGTCCTTCATGACCAGCGTTGTCCTTATGCCGCATTTGCCCGGCAAACATATAAGTCACCGTCTCGAATCCCCGATGTGGATGTGACGGGAAACCGGCGATGTAGTCGTCCGGATTGTCTGTTTGAAAAACGTCCAGTAATAAAAACGGATCGATTTGGTCCAATTGAGACGTGCCGATGAGACGGGTCATGCGGACACCAGCGCCGTCTGTCGCCGGCACGCCGGATGTCATGCTCTCGACCGGGCGCAACTTTGCGCTTGAATCTGAATGGCTCATGTTGTCGATTAGGCGATCAATCAAAATTCGGTATTTTGCATGAGATTACTCAGCGTATTCCTTTTGCTTGCAACAGTAGCCTTTGGACATAACGCTTTTTCGACCAATCAAACAAGACAGCGAACCTGTTGAGACCGACGCGACAGGGAAAGACCCCAACAGCCGTTGCTGGGATCTTGGAATTGGTGGAGGCGGCGGGAATCGAACCCGCGTCCGCAAGCCCTCTGCCCTGAGGTCTACATGCTTATTCCGTCTTTAATCTCATCACAGGCTACCCGACGGGCAGGGAAAACCTGCAACCAGTTCAGTAAGGATTTAACGGGTTGAACACTGAACAAGCTCGTGCCGCGGTCTTGTGTCGGTGACCCCTGGGATCCGGACGCACAAGCACGATCCGGGCAGAGGGCGCTAGGCTGGTTTTTAAGCAGCTAGTGCGTAGTTGTCGTCGTTGGCAACTATAAGTGTTACAGCTGGATTTACGAGGTGATCTGTCCCTCGGCATGCACCCAGAGTTTCGCGACCCACGTCGAAGCCATGTCGCCCCCGGTGTCAGGACAAAGTCCTGCTTGCATAGTGTAGGGGCAGGGGGCTGGAATTCAATCGATCAGGCAGAAAATTCTGTCTTCCCAACGAAAATATTTGTGAACCATTTGCAGCGACTTCCGCAAGAAAGTTGCCCGAATCTTTGCCAAGTGCTACAAAATACGTAGCAAAAATGTTGCGTCGCTATCAAAAACGAAGCAAGATCTGCAGGTCTTATGGCTAAAGGGATTCAGAGCATCAGGGAGAGCCGGACCAGCGTCGAGCTGGCGCAGGCCCTCGATCATTTCGGCCGGCGTTGGGCCTTGCGGGTAATCTGGGAATTGAGGTCTGAAGCGTTGAATTTCAGGGCATTGCGGGCCGCCTGCACCGGTATTTCACCGGCTGTGATGCAGGCCAGGCTTCACCAGTTGAGGGATCTGGGGCTCATAGAACAGATTCCAGGCCTCGGCTACCGCCTGACAGCAGCTGGGGAGCAACTATTCAGGGTACTGGCGCCGCTGGCCGAATGGGCCGAGAGTCACCTGAAATAACAGGATTTTTAGTAAGTATTTAGATGAGGTAATTAGAATAAGTTATTGTTTTCACTTGTTTGAAGATTTGAGAATTCGCGCCTTCTGTCGTTGCCAGTCCCTGTCTTTCTCGGTTGCCCGCTTGTCGTGTTGCTTCTTGCCCTTGGCGAGCCCGATATCGAGTTTTGCGCGTCCGCGGGTCCAGTGGAGGTTGAGCGGCACCAGTGTATAGCCCTTGCGCTCCACCGCGCCCAGCAAACGGTCCAGTTCGGGACGGTGCAGCAGCAGTTTTCGCGTTCTGGTCGGGTCCGGCCTGACATGGGTCGACGCCGTATTCAGCGGCGAGATATGCGCGCCGAGTAGCCAGGCCTCGCCATCCCGAACGTGGACATAGCTTTCAGTGAGCTGGGCCCGACCGGCCCTGAGGCTTTTTACCTCCCAGCCTTCAAGGGCGAGGCCTGCTTCGAAAGTGTCCTCGATGAAGTAGTTGTGCCGTGCCTTCTTGTTGACAGCAATCCGGGCTGGCGCCGCATGCATGTTCTTCGGTTTGTTCATTTTGCGGGCAATCAGGCGTTGGTCTGATGGGAGGGCCCGGATTATACGGCAGATACGGCTGACCCAGGGTCGCCGCGCATTCTTCATTTTGTTGTAAGGGATCTAAAATTCATCCAGAATCGCGGCCTTGGCTGGCGCACATCGCGGCCTCTACCGCCGCAGCGAGCACAAGAATGCTGAACGAACAAGCAACCGGCAAGGCATCACGCGCATCTCTGCACGGCCATTGGTCTTCCCACATGGCCTTCATTCTGGCCGTGACAGGATCGGCGGTCGGCCTGGGCAATATCTGGAAATTTCCTTACATAGCGGGCCAGAACGGTGGCGGTGCATTCGTCCTCGTCTATCTCATTTGCGTCGTCCTGATCGGCATGCCTGTCATGATGTCGGAGATCCTGATTGGCAGACGGGGCAGGCGTAATCCCATAGCCACTATGGCTTTGCTTGGAGCAGAGGAAGGCAGTACCCGGCATTGGCGGCTGGTTGGCCTGGTGGGAGTACTGGCCGGGATTCTCATACTGTCGTATTACAGTGTGATCGCCGGCTGGACGCTGGCGTATGTGTACAAGAGCATTACGGGGGTCTTCGCGGGTGCAACAGCGGCCGAGGTCAGCGCTCAATTCGGCGGCTTCGTGGGCGACTGGCGGCTCGTCGCAGTGTGTCATACCTTGTTCATGGGCCTGACGATCTTCGTTGTTGCCCGCGGTGTGGAGCGCGGGCTCGAGCAGGCTGTCAAGTTCATGGTGCCCGCGCTTCTGCTACTGATGCTGACGCTTCTCGGTTATTCGATGAACTCCGGGCATTTCGGCGAAGGCCTGGCGTTCATGTTCACGCCTGACTTCGACAAGCTGACCTGGGACAGCGTGCTGGCTGCCATGGGACAGGCATTTTTTTCCTTGAGTATCGGCATGGGCGCCATCATGGCTTACGGCGCCTACTTGCCACAGGAGACGTCGATAACCGGTGCCACCGCAGCCGTCGTTACGGCAGATACAGTGATTGCGATACTTGCCGGCCTGGTAATTTTCCCGTTGGTCTTTGCCAACGGGCTGGATCCGGCCGAAGGTCCGGGACTGGTGTTCGATACGCTGCCACTGGCATTTGGTCAGATGACGGGTGGCGCAGTTTTCGCGACGCTGTTCTTCGTGCTGTTGTCATTCGCCGCATGGACATCTGCCATCGGCCTCATGGAGCCGGCCGTGGCGTGGATGGTTGAACATTTTGGACGAGCGCGTGCTCAGGCGGCTGTTCTTGTGGGCATCCTGATATGGGCCCTCGGATTCGCGACAGTGCTCTCGTTCAACGTGCTGGCTGATCTGACTTTTTACAAGGGAACCATCTTTGCCAATATCGATTACCTGACCAGCAACTTCATGCTGCCGTTGGGCGCAGTGTTCATGACGGTTTTTGCTGCCTGGGTGATGTGCCGAAACTCGACAGCCGAAGAACTTGGCGGGGCGGGCACGCTTTACAAATTATGGCGCCTGCTCGCCAGATTCGTCGCACCGCTCGCGATCCTGTTTATTTTCCTGAAGGCAGTTGGTTTGTTGCCTGATTTTTCCAGCTGATCGATACTCGGATTTTGGCCCTGATTCCGGTGAACTGTCGTGCGTAAGGTCAGTCGCAGTGCGCTCGTTCCTTATACAGCTCGCGAGATGTTCATGCTCGTCGACGACGTCGAGACCTACCCGGAGTTTCTGCCATGGTGCAACGATACCGAGGTGCACGAACGTACTGACAACGTTGTTGACGCAACACTTGAGCTGCACAAGGGCTCCCTGAGCAATCACTTTACGACTCGAAACACACGCCACGAGTTTGAAAGCATCGAGATAGCGCTGATTGGCGGTCCATTTCGACAGTTGCAGGGAGGCTGGCGGTTTACGGAGATCGGCGAGGAAGGATGCAAGGTTACGCTCGAACTGGAGTTCGCATTCGAGAATATCTTTATAGACATGATGTTCGGCGCGTTGTTCGAGGACACTTGCAATTCACTGGTCGACGCATTTACGAAGCGTGCACAAGTGGTTTACGGTGCGCGGTGAAACGTGAATCACGAATCGAATGATCCAGGTCGTCTGGCCATTGAAGTCGTTTTTGCATTGCCGGCACGGCAGGAATTGATCTCTCTGACAGTCGATCCCGGCACGACCGTTGCAATGGCGATACGGCAGTGCGCGATCGGCGATTTGTTTCCAGGGGAGGATCTTGCCGACTATCAGGCAGGCATATGGGGCAAGCCTGTCGGTCGTGATCATCCCTTGAAGGACGGCGATCGCCTGGAGCTTTACCGGCCGTTATCGATGGACCCGCGCGAGGCAAGGCGCAAACTGGCGGCAGACGGGCGATCGATGGGGCAGCCTGCTGACAATCCGACACGAGAATCCGAAAGCGCCGAAGACGCTAAAGATTCGGATTGAGTTGCTGGCCATCCACAATCTCGCTGACGTTGTCGCCGTCGAAGTAAATCGAGATCCAGCGCTTGAAAATGGCGTCGTCGCGGCCGATTTTCAGGTAATAAATGTAATCCCAACGCTCTTCGTGGAACGGGTCGTCGATCATCGGCGTGCCGAGCAAGAAGCGCACCTGTCTGCGCGTCATACCGACTTCCACCTGGTCAAGATCTTCCTGTTTGAGCAAATTTCCCTGCGAAAGGTTGGCTTGATAGACGCAGCCTCCGGCCACTGAAAGGATGAGGAGCATGCAACATGAGATGGCTGGTTTTCGCATTATTTATTGATTCAGTACTGTCCGTGCAATCAGGAATTACAGGCTGATATTGGACTGTCGGTGGAGTGGCCGGTTCAACTGGGTCATAATAGCCGCGAATGATACCTGCTTGCCTACCGCCGCGGTAGCCGACCCTTTCGCACCATACTCAACGAGACCCAGTGAATGTTGCAACGTCAGGAATTAAGAAAAGCAGGCCTCAAAGTGACGCTTCCCAGGCTGAAGATTCTCGAGATTCTCGTGAGCAGCCGGCAGCGCCATTTGAGCGCGGAAGATATATACAAGGAGTTGCTCGATACGGGCGAGGAAATCGGGCTGGCAACGGTTTACCGGGTGCTGACCCAATTCGTGGCAGCCGGGCTCGTTACTCGCCACAATTTCGAAGGCGGACATTCGGTTTTCGAAATGGACGACCGCAAGCATCACGATCACATGGTGTGCATTGAGACTGGCGAAGTTGTCGAGTTTGTAAACGAAGAAATCGAACGCTTACAACACAAGATCGCGAAGAGTCATAATTTCGAACTCATCGATCACAGTCTCGTACTTTACGTAAGACGGCTGGGGAAAGATTCGGAATCGTAGGGCGCGGTACAGGGTTCGACCATCCCAACGGACATGCTATTCGCCCTCAATCAATGTCGGCAGTGCCATCCCGATTCGCAGTCTTCAGGCAAAGATGGTCAGTTGCCGGATCGCCGGTAACTCCTGCTGTACTCGTGCGCTGCTACACACGCTGGCAAGTCAAAGAACAGCGCTGGGCCGTTGGGCGAACTCTGGCCGTAGCCCGCGTAGAAACGCTCGCAGGATTCCCGCTCAGGGCGTTGCTTTTTCTCCACGCATTCCTCGACTAACTGCGCCCTTACGGCAATGATTTTCACTTGCCGAGCCGCTTCGCAGATAGCGTCCAGTTCCGCTTGCTTCGCTTGCCGCTCTTCTTCCGTCTCGAAGGCCAGACCGGTGGCAGAGACCACCATCGCCGCCATGAAGAACAACCACGCGTTTTTCATTACAAACTCCAAAGATCATCACCCGCATTGCCGGTGGCTTTTCCCGACACGCCCTTATGCCGTTTCTTTTCTGTTGTCATCGCCACGCGAGCCCGATGCAAGCATCTCCGCTGCATGTTCCCTGGTCTTCTTCGTAATCGCGACACCACCGAGCATTCGCGCCAGTTCCTCGATTCGTTCGTCGTTACCCAGACGAGCGATACCTGTTCTGGTTGATTTGCCATCAGTCATCTTGTGTATTCGATAATGGTGATCCGCAACACTGGCCACCTGGGGCAGGTGAGTTACGCAAAGGACCTGGCGGTTCTCGCCGACCTGGTTGAGCCTGCGCCCGACCATTTCCGCCACAGCCCCGCCGATGCCACTATCGACTTCATCAAAGACCATCGTTGCAATTGTGCTGCCGTCACTGGCAATCACCTGAATCGCCAGGCTCATTCTCGACAGCTCGCCTCCGGAGGCTACTTTTGCCAGCGGCATCGGAGGCTGCCCGGGATTGGCGCTGATCAGGAACTCGATATTGTCGATGCCGTGGGATTTTTCGTTGCCTTCGCTACATTCAACGACGGATATGTCGAAAATCCCGCCCGGCATTCCAAGACTCGCCATTGTTTCCGTTACGGCAGCAGAAAACCTGATGGCTGAATCCTTGCGAGCACTGGACAATCTTCGTGCGTTCTTGCGATAGCTGCCGGCAGCTTTCCTGGTTTTTTCGGTAAGCTCTGCGCCACGCTCCTCGGCATGTTGCAGTTCGCTCAATTGTCCGCGAACCCTGGTCTGAACCTTTGGCAACTCGTCGGCTTCAACCCGATGTTTGCGCGCGACGGTTTGAATGGCATTGAGGCGTTCCTCTACCCAGTCACGACGTGCCGGGTCCATGTCAATCGTGTCGGCGTAACGTCGCAGCGTTTCAGTCGCTTCACTGACCTGAATGCCCGCCTCCTGAAGCATGGCGAGAACCGGTTCGAGTTGTGGATCGAAAGTACTCAAGTGTTCCAGTGTGTGGCAGGCGTCGGCAAGAAAGCCTTGTACATTCGCCGTGTCACTGTCGTATATATTTTGCAGAATGCCGGATACACCATCCGCGAGCCGGCCGCAGTTCTGCAATCTTTGCCTTTCACTCTGCAAGGAGTCCGTCTCATTTGGCTGCAAGTCCAGGGCTTCGAGCTCGCCCAACTGAAATTCCAGGAGATCTATGCGCGACGCTCGATCTGCGTCGGCGGCCTCGAGATTGTGCAGTTCAATGGCGAGCGACTGCCAGTCGCCGTAGGCGAACTCAGTCGCTTTGCGCAGATTGACGAGATCGCCGAAATGATCCAGCAAGTCGCGCTGAATGTCGTACCGGCCCAGGGACTGGTGAAAATGCTGGCCATGAATGTCCAGCAGTTGCTCTCCCAGTTTCTTCAGCGTCTGCAGGGAGACCGCGTTTCCGTTGATAAATGCCCGGGACCGTCCATCGGCATTGATCACGCGGCGAAGCACGCATTCGTCATCCTGATCAAGGGTTTGTTCGTCAAGCCATTTCCTTGCTTCGGGCAGGTCCGCAAGATTGAACTCAGCGCTGAACTCGGCACGTTTCGCGTTGACACGCACAAGGCCATTGCCGCCGCGTTCTCCCAGAACCAGCCCCAGTGCGTCTACAAGAATCGATTTGCCGGCGCCTGTTTCCCCGGTAAGGACCGTCATGCCTTCGTCAAAGTCGACTTCCACCTGATCGATAATCGCGAAGTTACGAATCTGCAGACTTGTGAGCATGGACTAACGACTCCCGGTATCGTCAGCGTCGGTCAGAATACGGCTGTTCCGGCCCCAGTGCAGCTTGGAACGCAGGATCTCGTAGAAGTCATAGCCCGGCGGGTGAATAAGAGTAATTCGCTTATCCGCCGCACGAATAAGAAGGCGATCCTTCGCAGTCATTGCACCGAATGAATGACCGTCTGCGGTGACTTCGGCCTGCGTATCGACGCGTTCAAGCAAATTCACTTCAATTTCGAGGTTCGCGGGCACAACAATCGGCCGGTCGCTCAATGTATGCGGGCATATTGGCACAACGACAACAGCATCGAGTTGTGGCTCAATGATTGGTCCACCGCAACTCAGAGCATAGGCCGTGGATCCTGTCGGTGTCGCCACAATGAGTCCATCGCCTGAGTGCCTGTTGACCCGCCGGTTAGCGATTGAGGTCTCGAAGTCAATCATTCGCCCGGTTCCACGCCTTTTCAGAACGATGTCATTCAAAGCGGTGGCGGTGACGACACTACCGTCGCTTGACACGAGACGTGCATGCAAAAGCAGTCGCGATTCCCGCGAATAATCACCGTCAAGAATACTGTCGAGACTCTGGAGCATCTCATCGGGCGTTACGTCGGCAAGAAAGCCGAGGCGACCCCTGTTGACGCCGAGTAGCGGTACGTCATGTTCCCAGGCCAGCCCCGCGGCATGCAGCATCGTGCCGTCGCCGCCGACCGCAACGATCAGATCGGCCAGGCCGGCAATTTCATCCTCTGGCACGCGATGAACCGGCAGTTTGGTCGGAACCTCCGGTAGCGTGATAACTTCGGCCCCGGCTTTAGTTAAATATGATGCCAGCACGGCCATCGGTTCGGCGACGCGCGGATCTTCATGCCGGCCCAGAATGGCTATAATACTGAATTCTTTGCTCATCTGACCGACTGAAGTCCCGTATAACGCACAGCAAGAGCCTGCAATGCATCGCTCGGCTGCATTGCGCCAACAATTGTTGCAAACCCTTGACCCACCGCCAAGCCATTGTTAGCTTTTCGTTTCTACACTAACACAATGAGTTAGCTGCTCATTTTTCGTTTCTTTGCGTATGGCATCGGAAGCAATCAGTCCTGCACCAAACGAACGCGCTCAATCTCTCTTACGAGTTTTGATCCAGCGTTTCATCCGCGATGGCCAACCGGTAGGTTCGAGAACGCTCTCGCGCGATGCCGGTATTGACCTGAGTCCGGCAACGATACGCAATGTGATGTCCGATCTGGAACAGATGGGACTTATCTCCGCGCCGCATACCTCGGCAGGCAGAGTCCCGACGCCGCGAGGCTACCGCCTGTTTGTCGATACGTTGATTCGTTACAAGCCGCCAAATGAAGGCGAAATCAGGAAAATGCAGTCGCAACTCCATAAGCAACAGGATGACCCTGAAGCGCTTGTCAGCTCGGTGTCGAATTTACTCTCCAATATCACCAGTCTGGCGGGTATCGTCACCGTACCGCGGGGGCAGCATGCGACACTGCGGCAGATCGAATTTCTGTCGCTGTCCGACAATCGTGTGCTGGCCATTCTCGTCATCAATGATCGTGAAGTACAGAACCGCATAGTGCACACCGATCAACCCTATACCGCAGCACAACTGCAACGTGCTGCGAATTTCATCAACGAGAATTACGCGGGCGCGGGTTTGCTGGAAATTCGCGAGCGCTTGCTGGCTGATCTGGAGCGGACTCGCGATTCAATGAATCAGACAATGCACGACATTATCGCCGTCGCGCGTTCTGCAATGAAAGGCGCCGCCACGCCGCCTGCGGAATTCGTGGTCGCCGGGGAGACAAATCTGATGGATTTTGCGGAGTTGTCGGATATTGAGACACTGCGCCGGCTGTTCGACGCTTTTTCGAAAAAGCGCTTCATGCTGGATCTACTGGACAGGAGCATAAATGCGGCCGGTGTGCAGATCTTCATCGGAGAAGAGTCGGGCGTACAGATTCTCGACGACTGCAGTGTCGTGACTGCACCTTATCGTGCTGATGACGATAGCGTCGGGGTACTCGGTGTGATCGGGCCCACGCGGATGGCCTACGACCGGGTCGTCCCCATAGTCGATATCACCGCAAGATTGCTGGGTTCCCTGCTCCACGCGCCGGACTAGTGGTCCAACAAGTCCGGTAATAAATCCGACGGCCTTGATATTTGCTGTCATGTCCCCAAACTTCCCCTTTACTTTGATGGGTCACCGGCCATAAGGAACCGCGGCCGGCAAGCAAGCGGAGCAATCTCGAAATGAGTGGACAGCACGATCGTCCGGAATCCGGGCAGGATGAAACCGATGAAAGCGCGGAAGTGAATGCCGGGAAATCCGCGCCAGACGGCACCGGACCCGCTAATGGCGAGCCTGACAATGATGCCGACGCAGGGCTGGCCGAATTGAAGGCCCTGGCGGACGAGAACTGGGACAGGTATCTAAGGGCTGCCGCCGAACTGGAGAACGTCCGCAAACGTGCCTCCAGAGACGTCGAGAAGGCGCACAAATTTGCGCTTGAGCGATTCTGCAGCGAGTTGCTCGCGGTGAAAGACAGCCTCGAAATGGGCCTCGCGGCGGCAGATAAGGCCGACGTGCAGAGCTTGTTGGCAGGCAAGGAGGCAACGCTCAAGTTGCTGACGGCGACCATGGAACGCTTCGGTGTAGCGGAACTGAACCCGGAAGGGGAGCCCTTTGACCCGCAGGAACACGAGGCAATGTCCGTGCAGCCGTCGTCAGAGGTCGAGCCCGGCTCCGTGCTAACCGTATTTCAGAAAGGATATGCCCTGAATGGTCGTCTGCTGCGACCGGCACGTGTCGTGGTTGCATCCGCAGTACCCGAGAGCAGCGGCGACGGCGATAAGGAAGAATAAGATGCGCGAATCAGGCCGAAAGCCGCTTGAAACCTCGGTGCCAGGCCCCACTTACAGCGTAGTTTTGAAGTATTTCCAACAGAATCCGGAGATTAGGAATCATGGGTAAAGTTATCGGTATCGACCTGGGTACCACCAATTCCTGCGTTGCGGTGATGGAGGGCGATAAGCCCAAGGTCATCGAAAACAGCGAGGGAGATCGCACTACGCCGTCGATTGTGGCATTCAGCAAGGACGACGAGGTGTTGGTGGGGCAGTCAGCCAAGCGCCAGGCGGTCACAAATCCGACCAACACACTGTTTGCGGTCAAGCGACTCATCGGACGTCGATTCGAGGACGAGGTCGTGCAGCGCGACATCAATATGGTGCCGTACAAGATCGTCGGTGCCGACAATGGCGATGCCTGGGTGCAGGTAAACGACAAGTCCATGGCGCCGCCTGAGATTTCCGCCCGCGTGTTGATGAAAATGAAAAAGACCGCGGAAGATTATCTTGGTGAAGAGGTCAAGGAAGCGGTGGTAACGGTTCCGGCCTATTTCAACGACTCGCAGCGACAGGCCACCAAAGACGCCGGCAAGATTGCCGGCCTCGACGTGAAGCGCATCATCAACGAGCCGACGGCGGCCGCACTCGCATACGGCATGGACAAGAAGCGTGGTGACGTCAAGATCGCAGTGTTCGACCTCGGTGGCGGGACGTTTGACGTATCGATCATCGAGATCGCCGAAGTCGATGGCGAGCATCAGTTCGAAGTGCTGGCGACGAATGGTGACACGTTCCTCGGTGGTGAAGACTTCGACATGAGGGTGATCGAGTATCTGACCTCGGAGTTTCAGCGCGAAAGCGGTGTCGATATTACCCAGGACCCGCTGGCGATGCAGCGGCTCAAAGAGGCTGCGGAAACAGCCAAAATCGAGCTCTCGTCACAGCAGCAGACCGAAGTCAACCTGCCATATATCACAGCCGATGCGACCGGTCCGAAGCATCTGAACATCAAACTGACCCGTGCCAAGCTCGAGTCTCTCGTTGAAGAACTCATCGCCCAGACGATCGGGCCATGCAAGACCGCGTTGAAGGACGCAGGATTGAAAGTCAATGAAATCAACGACGTCATCCTGGTCGGCGGCCAGACACGCATGCCGAAGGTCCAGGAAGAGGTGCAGAACTTCTTCGGCAAAGAGCCGCGCAAGGACGTGAATCCCGACGAAGCAGTTGCCGTGGGTGCCGCGATTCAGGGTGGTGTCCTGGCAGGCGATGTCAAGGACGTTCTACTCCTGGACGTTACGCCATTGTCGCTCGGTATCGAGACGCTGGGCGGCGTGATGACGAAACTCATAGAGAAGAACACGACGATTCCGGCAAGCGCCGATCAGGTGTTTTCAACAGCCGACGATAATCAGTCCGCGGTGACCATCCACGTGTTGCAGGGCGAGCGCGAGCGCGCGCTGGACAACAAGTCGCTCGGCCGCTTTGACCTGACCGATATTCCCTCGGCACCGCGCGGGTTGCCGCAAATTGAAGTGATGTTCGACATAGATGCGAACGGTATTCTCAACGTGTCTGCGAAGGACAAAGCGACCGGCAAGAGCCAGAACATCGTCATCAAAGCATCCAGCGGGCTGTCTGATGAAGAAATCGAGCAGATGGTTACAGATGCGGCGAGCCATGCCGAGGAGGACAAGAGGTTCCGCGAGCTCGTGGACGCACGCAATCAGGCGGATAGCCTGATGCATGCCTCGGAAAAGACGCTGAAGGAACTCGGTGAGAAGGCGAGCGGCGAAGAGCGTCATGCCATCGAAACCGCGATCGCTGATCTAAAAGCGGCATTGGAGAAAGACGAGAAGGATGCCATCGAAGCCAAGACCTCGGCGCTCGCAGAGGCATCGGCCGGACTTGCACAGAAACTCTATGCGGAGCAGGCAAAGGAAGGCGCCGGGGCCCAGGCTGGTGACGGCGCTGCGCAATCGGGCGACGATGTCGTCGACGCCGAATTTGAGGAAGTGGACAAGGACGGCAAGTCCGAATCAGACTAACTTGTCTGGTACGGGTCTTGAAATGATCAGGGCGCCCGATGTGGCGCCCTTGATTTAGAAGTAATACGAGCTATGGCCAAACGCGACTACTACGAAGTTCTTGGTATCAAGAAGAATGCATCGAGCGACGAGATCAAAAAGTCGTATCGACGCCTGGCCATGAAACACCATCCCGATCGCAACACGGAAGACAGCGACGCCGAAGGCAAATTCAAAGAGGTAAAAGAAGCATACGAAGTACTGAGCGATTCCGACAAGCGTGCCGCGTACGACCAGTTTGGACATGACGGTGTCCGGGGCGGCCCGCCCGGCGGCGGATTCAGCGCAGAGGGTTTCGGAGACATTTTCGGCGATGTCTTTGGCGATATTTTCGGCGCCAACCGCGGCAGCAGAAGCCAGGTATTTCGCGGTGCTGATCTCGGCTACGAACTCCGGCTGGACCTCGAAAAGGCCGTCAGCGGCGACTCAGTCACCATCGAGGTACCGACCCAGGTGACCTGCGAAGAATGCAGAGGCAGCGGTGCCGAAAAAGGCTCGGAGCCGGTGAAATGCATGACCTGCGGCGGCACCGGCCAAGTCCGCATGCAGCAGGGATTCTTCGCTATTCAGCAGACCTGCCCGGCATGTAAAGGCGCGGGTACGGTGATCACCAATCCATGCCGCAATTGCCACGGCCGTGGCCGCATCTCCAAGGCCAAAAGATTATCGGTGAAGGTTCCACAGGGCGTCGAGGATGGCGATCGGATCAGGCTTTCGGGTGAAGGAGAGGCCGGCCGCAACGGCGGCCCGCCGGGCGACCTCTATGTCGAGATCCGCGTAAGTCCCCACAAGATCTTCCATCGCCACGGTGCGGACCTGTCCTGTGAAGTACCGATCAGTTTCGGTACGGCTGCTTTAGGCGGCGACATAGAACTGCCGACGCTCGACGGTCATGTCTCGCTGAAAATTCCGGCCGGCACCCAGTCCGGCAAGAAGTTTCGCTTGCGTGGCAAGGGCGTGACGACCGTCCGTGACCGGAGACAGGGCGATCTGTTTGCGCGCGTCGCCGTCGAAACACCGATCAACCTGACGGTAGAACAAGAGTCCTTTTTACGCCGTTTTGACGATTCGATCAGCGCGGGTGGGGAGAAGCATAGCCCCCGTGCCGGCGGTTGGCTCGATACGGTTAGGCGGTTTTTCGAGCGCGTCAGCCAGTAAACCTGGGCCGGATCATCTGGAATTCGCCCGTCCTGACGGGCGGTCCTTATTCAGTTTTGCCCATCACCCGGACGCGGATTACGCTTACCGCCTCTTTCACGACAGCTAAACGTGGTACCGATGGGAAAGGATCAGGAAACCCTCAATATCGCCGTTCTCGGCGCAGGACGCATGGGCCAGGAGCTCATGCGGGCGATGGCGGACAACGATGAGCTGCGTCTGGCCGCTGTCTGGGCCCGAAAAAAGAGCCCCGCGTTGCAGCAGCGCATGGCGGAGTTTTCCGGCGCGGCCGCAGGGGAAATTGAGATCAGCAATGATCTGGCATCGGTGTTGGATGCAGCCGATATTGCGATCGATTTCAGTCTCCCCGAAGCCACACACAAGGTTCTCGATGCTGTGCTTGCGGCCGCGAAGCCGCTGGTAATCGGCGTTAGTGGCCTCGATAGAGCGGCAGTTGACGAGATCGAAGTCGTCGCGCGCACGATCCCGATTCTATATGACCGCAATATGAGTCTCGGTATTGCCGTGCTGGACAGCCTCGTGCGGCAGGCGGTGGCCAGCCTCGGCGCCGGGTTCGAAGCGGAAATCCACGAGACGCATCACAAGCACAAGCTGGATGCGCCGTCCGGTACAGCGTTGAAACTGGGCGCATCTCTTGCCGAGGCGCGAAATCAGGACTTTGAATCTGTCAAACGGTACGAGCCGGCTGGCTTGAAGAGGCCGCTGGCCC
The DNA here is from genome assembly GCA_022572185.1 of Pseudomonadota bacterium. Lineage (GTDB taxonomy): Bacteria > Pseudomonadota > Gammaproteobacteria > Steroidobacterales > Woeseiaceae > JACZWL01. The sequence continues at coordinate 105,722 of JACZWL010000002.1, forward strand.
CTGGCGAAATCGGCTTCGAGGTCAGCAGAGAGGGAGAAGTACCCGGCGAGCACACGGTCATCCTCTACAGCGAATCCGAACGCCTGGAACTGAAGCACGCCGTCTCGGGTCGCCGCGTTTTTGCAGATGGCGCTCTCCGCGCTGCTCAATGGCTGTCGAATCGGCCACCCGGGCTGTATGCGATGCGTGACCTGCTGTTTCAAGCAGATACCTGACGCCGGTGAGGTTTTTTTGCACAAACTGGCGTGCTCAGGCCGGCTTGAGTAAACTAGTGCGGATCGCTGGCTGGTAGGCGGTCAGATGAGCGGGAGGCACAGGCCTTCCGCTTTTGTGCATCTGAGGATTAAGTTTGAGTACGCCTGCAGTTCTGGCCTTGCAAGATGGAACAATCTTCCATGGTGTGTCCGTCGGTGATGACGGTAATACCATCGGCGAAGTTGTCTTCAATACTGCGATGACCGGTTACCAGGAAATCCTGACAGATCCCTCCTATTGCCGTCAGATCATTACCCTGACCTACCCCCATATCGGCAATACCGGCACCAACAGTGAGGATATGGAGTCGTCGAAGATTCATGCATCGGGGCTGATCATTCGAGATTGTTCAATGCTCGCCAGCAACTGGCGCGTCGAGCGTGATTTTCGGGCCTTTCTGCGAGGCGGCAAAACGGTGGCGATTGCCGATATCGACACGCGAAAACTGACGCGGCTGATCAGGGAGAAGGGCGCCCAGTCGGGATGCATTATGACGGGCGACGCTAATCCCGACACCGCTGTCGAACACGCGCGAAAATTCCCCGGTATCGCGGGCATGGACCTTGCCAAGTTCGTAAGCACAGATCGGGCCTATCAGTGGTGTTACGGCGCCGAATTCGGGAAACGCAGCCGGGTCATGAGCAGGCGTATCGCGCCGTATCATGTCGTCGCCTACGACTTCGGCATCAAGCGGCATATTCTCAGGCTGCTTTCCGACCTCGATTGCCGCATGACCGTTGTACCGGCGACGACGACAGCTGACGAAGTGTTGTCATTGGCGCCTGACGGCGTTTTCCTGTCCAACGGACCGGGTGATCCGGAGCCCTGCGACTATGCGATCAAGGCAATACAGGAACTCCTGGAGAGCGGTGTGCCCATATTCGGCATCTGTTTGGGCCACCAGTTGCTTGCTCTGGCATGCGGCGCCAAAACCGTCAAAATGAAGTTCGGCCATCACGGCGCCAATCATCCGGTGCAGCATCTGAGTACCGGCCGGGTAATGATCACCAGCCAGAACCATGGCTTTACCGTCGAGGAGGAATCGCTGCCCGAGGACGTGGAAGCCACACACCGGTCGCTGTTCGATGGCAGCTTGCAGGGTATTGCCTTGAAAGACGCGCCCGCATTCAGTTTTCAGGGTCATCCGGAGGCCAGCCCGGGCCCGCACGATCTCTTGCCGCTGTTCGAGCGCTTTATTGCTGATATGGATGAAGCCAAGCGCAATTCTTCAGCAACGGCGTTGCTTCTATAGTGAAAACCACAATTAAAACAATAATATCCAAGTATTTATTAAAGTGTATCCTCATTCGAATACCTGCCGTGATCTGGCTGACGGAGCGCCCCTGAGCCGTGCCAAAACGGACTGACATAGACAGCGTCCTGATTATCGGCGCAGGCCCGATTGTGATCGGGCAGGCTTGCGAATTTGACTATTCCGGCGCCCAGGCCTGTAAAGCGTTAAAGGAAGAGGGTTTTCGCGTCATTCTGGTGAATTCGAATCCGGCCACGATCATGACGGACCCGGAGATGGCCGATGCGATATACATCGAGCCTGTGCAATGGGCCACAGTCGAGCAGATCATCGCAAAAGAACGCCCCGACGCATTGTTGCCGACAATGGGTGGTCAGACGGCGCTGAACTGCGCTCTGGACCTGGTCAGAGAAGGCGTCCTCGAGAAATATGGTGTCGAGCTTATTGCCGCATCGCGTGAAGCAATCGACATGGCCGAAGACCGCGAGCTGTTCCGCAAGGCAATGACCGAAATCGGCCTGGAGGTGCCGGCGTCATCGATTGCTCACTCTCTGGAAGAAGCGCTGGACAAACAAGAAGAGATCGGGTTTCCGACGATCATAAGACCGTCGTTTACCCTGGGGGGCACCGGCGGCGGTATCGCATACAACCGCGAAGAATTCAAAAAGATCGTCACACACGGCCTCGAAATGTCACCGACGACGGAAATCCTGCTCGAGGAATCGGTCATCGGTTGGAAAGAATTCGAGATGGAGGTCGTTCGTGACAAGAATGACAACTGCATCATCATCTGCTGTATCGAAAATATTGATCCGATGGGCGTGCATACCGGTGATTCGATAACGGTTGCGCCGGCCCAGACATTGACGGACAAGGAATACCAGAGGATGCGCGATGCCTCCATCGATGTGTTGCGCAAGATCGGTGTCGAGACCGGTGGTTCGAACGTGCAATTTGCCGTGAATCCTGAAGACGGGCGTATGTTCATCATCGAAATGAACCCGAGGGTCTCGCGATCGTCGGCCCTGGCATCAAAAGCAACCGGTTTTCCGATCGCGAGAGTTGCCGCGAAACTCGCTATTGGTTATACGCTCGACGAACTGAAGAACGAAATTACGGGCGGCGCAACGCCGGCATCTTTCGAACCGGCCATCGATTACGTCGTCACCAAGATACCTCGTTTTACTTTCGAGAAATTTCCCGGGGCAAGCGATCGCCTGACAACGCAGATGAAGTCGGTCGGCGAGGTCATGGCGATTGGCAGGACCTTCCAGGAATCGTTGCAAAAGGCATTGCGCGGGCTCGAAACTGGTGTCACGGGCTTGAATGAAAAGAGTCACTTTCCTGTCGAGGGCGCCGACAGAGACAAATTGCGCCGGGAATTGCGATACCCGGGCCCTGAACGACTCTGGCACGTGGCGGACGCGATGCGCCAGGGATTCACGTTCGACGATGTCGCCAGACTTACAGGTATCGATCCCTGGTTTCTGGTACAGATTGCCGACCTCGTCATTGAGGAGACGAACACCCGCCAGGAAGGGCTGGATGGCCTTAATAAGACGAGGCTTCGTTTGCTAAAGCGCAAGGGATTCTCCGACGCGCGTATCGGTGAACTGGTCAATCAGAATGAAGGCGTCATTCGCGCACGGCGAATCAAGCAGGGGCTGCGACCGGTCTTCAAACGCGTCGATACCTGCGCCGCCGAGTTTGCGACGACAACAGCCTACCTGTACTCAACTTATGAAGAGGAATGTGAGGCGGAGCCGAGTGACAATCCGAAAATAATGATTCTGGGTGGCGGCCCGAATCGTATCGGCCAGGGTATCGAGTTTGACTATTGCTGCGTCCATGCGGCGTTGGCGCTCAGGGAAGCCGGGTACGAGACCATCATGGTCAACTGCAATCCTGAGACGGTATCAACGGACTACGACACATCGGACCGGCTCTACTTCGAATCGCTGACATTCGAAGATGTCATGGAGATTATCGAAAAAGAACAGCCAGAGGGCGTCATTGTTCAGTACGGTGGACAGACACCCTTGAAGCTGGCGCGAGCCCTCGAGGCAGCGGGTGCGCCGATAATTGGTACGTCGCCTGATTCGATCGATCTCGCCGAGGACCGCGAACGTTTCCAGAAGCTGGTTGACGATCTGGAGCTGCGCCAGCCGCCGAATCGTACTGCCCGAAACCGGGACGAGGCCCTGGCGATGGGTGACGACGTCGGCTATCCACTGATCGTCAGGCCCTCATACGTGTTGGGCGGTCGCGCGATGGAGGTCGTGCACAACGAAGAGGATCTCGCCGTGTATATGGACGCAGCTATCGACGTATCGAATGACAGTCCGGTTCTGCTCGACAGGTTCCTTGATCTGGCGATCGAGGTCGATGTCGACGCCGTTTGCGATGGCGAAAGGGTACTTATTGGCGGAATCATGGAGCATATCGAACAGGCTGGCGTGCACTCCGGAGATTCCGGCTGTTCACTGCCGCCGATTAGCCTCGATGCTGAAATGCAGGAGACGCTCACGGAGCAGGTCATCAAACTCGCCAAAGGCCTGAACGTAATCGGGCTAATGAACACCCAATTCGCCATTCAAAACGACATCGTTTACCTGTTGGAAGTCAATCCCCGCGCATCACGGACAATACCCTTTGTCTCAAAATCGACCGGCGTTCCACTGGCGAAAATTGCCTCGCGTGTGATGATCGGTGAATCGCTTGAAGCGCAGGGCTATGTAGACCAGCGAGTGCCACCCTATTACTCGGTGAAAGAGTCGGTATTCCCCTTCGAAAGATTCACCGGTGCCGATCCCATTCTTGGGCCCGAAATGAAGTCGACGGGCGAGGTAATGGGGATCGGCCGTTCTTTCGGCGAAGCATATGCGAAGGCGCAGCTGGCGTCCGGCGTCGTCTTGCCGCGGCAGGGCGCGGCGCTGCTCAGCGTTCGGGATTGTGACAAAGATGCAGCGGTTGGGCTTGCAAAGATTTTGGTCGACAGGGGCTTCGACATCATAGCGACTCATGGCACGGCAAAGGCGCTGACGGCTGCCGGTGTATCATGCCGCCGAGCCAACAAAGTGCGCGAAGGCAGGCCGCATATCGTGGACATGATCAAGAATGGCGAGATTTCGCTCATAGTCAATACAACCGAAGGCAAGCAGGCGATCCAGGAATCTCTGTCAATCAGGGCCGCAGCGGTCCGCAAGAAAGTAACGTACTACACGACTCTCGGCGCCGCCGTTGCGACCTGCGAAGCACTCCAGCATCTTGATGACAGCGACATCAATTGCCTGCAGGACCTGCACAGGGAAGTCGCCGCTTGAGCAAGGTGCCGATGACCGTTCGTGGTGCCGAGCTGCTGCGCGACGAACTCAAGAAACTGAAGTCGGAAGACCGGCCGGCAGTAATCAAGGCGATTGCCGAAGCACGCGCGCACGGCGATCTGAAGGAAAATGCGGAGTATCACGCTGCCAAGGAACAGCAGGGTTTTATCGAGTGGCGTATCAAGGATATCGAGGGCAAGCTTTCCAACACGCAAGTCATTGACGTGACGACGATCGATGCGAAGGGAAGAGTTGTTTTTGGATCCACGGTACAATTGCTTGACGAGCAGACCGGCAAAGAAATCGTCTACAAGATCGTGGGCGAAGACGAGGCGGACATCAAGATTGGACTCATCTCGTTTTCATCCCCGATAGCACGAGCGTTGATCGGCAAAAACGAAGGTGATGAATTCAGTTTTTCAGCGCCAGGCGGCGAAAAACATTACGAAGTCATCGAGGTTCGCTACGAGTAGCCGAAGTAAATTTTCTTGCGGTGCGAGCCAATTATGGGAGCCGGATGCGCTGTTCGTCCGAGTCGGGGCGGTAGATCAAGGCAACGTTGCCAATTCGCTGAATGAGGTTTCCGGATCCCTGCCGGCACAGTTCATCGATCATGGCATTGCGGCTTTCCCTGTCCGCTACCCGAAACCGGACTTTGATCAGTTCATGATGTGAAATCGTCGAAACAAATTCCCGTAGAACGGATCCGGACAATCCGGTATCTCCCACTGTAATTACCGGCTTTAATTGATGACCCAGTCCGCGCAAATACTTCTTCTGAGATTCCGACAAGTTCATGGATGGGGGGTCCAGTGGTCCAACAAGGCTATATTGACAGGTTCAGCGAGCCGTGAAGCAGTCGTCCGAAGAGAGTTATCCAGATGATCCAATACCGCGTTGCAGTCCTTGAAAAGGACATGCCATTCCCCGTGGACTGCGCCTGGTCCTGGATCATCCGGGTAACTCTGAGTCCATCAATATAACCTTGTTGGACCAGCAACAGCCAGATGTCCGTAGCGATGCATACTCTCAGACGAGACCAAGACAGATGAACGAACCGCGAAGGGGCGGCGGAACATGGAGAGATCGCCAGGAACGGGATCCGTATGTACTGCAAGCACGGCGGGACGGCTGGCGTTCCCGGGCCGTTTACAAGCTCGAACAAATCATACAAAAAGAACAGCTACTGAAGCCGGACATGACCTGCGTCGATCTTGGCGCAGCGCCGGGCAGCTGGAGTCAATACGTCACCCGGAAGCTGAAGGGACGTTGCCGGATTATTGCATTGGACATTCTGCCGATGGACGCCTTGCCGTCGGTTGAGCAGATTCAGGGTGATTTCACAGAGGACGACACGCTTCGATTACTTCTCAGCATCCTCGAAAATTCGCCGGTGGATCTTGTATTGAGCGATATGGCGCCCAATATAAGCGGCAACAAAGCGCTCGATCAGCCGAGATCCATGCATCTTGCCGAGCTGGCGCTGGATCTTGCCAAGAAAGTTCTCAGACGCAGGGGCAATTTTGTTTGTAAACTGTTTCAGGGCCAGGGTACGGACGCCTTTGTCACCGAGACCAGGAAAACATTTGAACGTGTGAAAGTGATGAAACCCAAGGCTTCCAGGCCCGGTAGCAGTGAGGTTTACTTGGTAGCGAGAAACTATCGACTATAGTAGGGTCTGATCATTAGACGCAGTCTAATTTGCCAACGGAAAACATACAGCAATTGTGAACGACTTAACCAAAAACATCCTTGTCTTCATCGTCATCATCGTGGTGCTTCTGTCTGTCGTGCAGGGCTTGAGCGGTGTCAGTGGCTCGGCACCGGAGAAGGCGGATTACTCCGAATTCCTGAGCCAGGTTCGTAGCGGGCACGTGCAGCGCGTTGAATTTGAGGACCAGCGTATACGCTACGGGAGTCGTCAGCCGCTTGCTTATTACACGATCAGTCCGGAGACCGACAACAACACGCTCATCGGTCTGCTTGAGGACAACGACGTCCAGTTCACGGCGCAGGAACCGAAGTCGCAGAGCCTTATCGGCCAGCTCCTGATCAGCTCATTTCCGATACTCCTGTTGATCGGCGTCTGGATCTACTTCATGCGTCAGATGCAGGGCGGCGCCGGCGGTCGCGGCGCTATGTCGTTCGGCAAGAGCAAGGCGCGCCTGCTTGGCGAGGACCAGGTCGGCGTTTCCTTCGCCGACGTGGCCGGCATCGATGAAGCAAAGGCGGAACTCGTCGAGATCGTCGATTTCCTCAAGGACCCGAGCAAGTTCCAGCGTCTGGGTGGCAGGATTCCCAAAGGCGTGCTACTGGTCGGTGCGCCGGGCACCGGCAAGACATTGCTGGCCAGGGCTATAGCGGGCGAAGCGAAGGTGCCGTTCTTCACCATTTCCGGTTCGGACTTCGTAGAGATGTTTGTCGGCGTCGGCGCGTCTCGTGTCCGGGACATGTTTGAGCAGGCCAAGAAGCAGGCGCCATGCATAATTTTCATTGACGAGCTTGATGCCGTTGGACGGCATCGTGGTGCCGGTCTTGGCGGCGGGCACGACGAGCGCGAGCAGACGCTTAACCAGATGCTGGTCGAGATGGATGGATTCGAAGGCAACGAGGGCGTTATTGTAATCGCCGCCACGAACAGGCCGGACGTTCTCGATCCGGCGTTATTGCGACCCGGGCGGTTTGACAGACAGGTCGTCGTGCCATTGCCCGATATCCGGGGCAGGGAACTGATCCTGAAAGTACACATGCGCAAGGTGCCGCTTGACGACAATGTTCGCCCAAGTGTGATCGCACGTGGCACGCCCGGATTCTCCGGTGCGGATCTTGCCAACCTGGTCAACGAAGCAGCATTGCTTGCGGCGCGCTCGAACAAGCGCGTGGTAAGCATGGGCGAGTTCGAAGAGGCCAAAGACAAAATCATGATGGGAGCGGAACGGCGTTCCCTGGTCATGAGCGAAAAGGAGAAGCTCAACACGGCCTATCACGAGGCCGGACATGCCATTGTCGGCTTCTGTGTGCCCGATCATGACCCTGTTTATAAGGTGACAATCATTCCGCGCGGGAGGGCGCTCGGTATTACGATGTATTTGCCGGAAGAGGACAGGTACAGCACCTCGAAAGAGCAACTCGAGAGCACGATCTCTACCCTTTTCGGCGGCAGGCTGGCCGAAGAAATGGTGAATGGTCCGGAACGCGTCACGACCGGTGCTGCGAACGATATCGAGCGGGCGACCGAGATAGCGCGCAACATGGTTACCAAGTGGGGGCTTAGCGAAAAGCTCGGACCGCTTACTTATAGTGAGGACGACGGCGAAGTTTTCCTCGGCCGTTCGGTGACGCAGCACAAACAGGTATCGGATGTCACGGCGCATGCGATCGACGAGGCAGTCAGAGGCATCGTCGACCGCAATTACGAGCGGGCGAAGTCGATCCTGAAGGAACATGAAGACAAGCTTCACATCATGGCCAAGGCATTGATGAAGTACGAGACGCTCAACGATGTGCAGGTTAAAGACATCATGGAAGATCGCGAACCACGGCCACCGGAAGACTGGGATGACTCTGACAATTCGGCAACCACCGGCGTCAAACAGGACGACGAGGCAGAATCGACCGGTGTGATCGGTGGTCCGGCCAGCGAACACTAAATATCGTCCGCCGGGACCGGCGATCATGGCCAATTCGACCAAACCACTGAAGATCACGAATTCGCCGGGGTGAGGTGGAAAGCCAATGCATCGCATCGGCCCACCGAACGCCGAAGCCATGGAAGGCGAAGGCCGGAGTTGTTAGTGAGGCGGGATGCCGAACTTACAACTAAACTTGGACATCGGTACGATGCTTTTGCGAAGCGAAAGTCACGACCATGGATGGTCGTGATCAATCCGCAACGATCGTAATAATGCTAATCAGGCCTCAGGCGGATTGCATCCTGACGGGCGAATAATGTAATGCAATTGCGCCTCGGCCCCCGGACACTCGATCTCGATCGCCCGCAGGTGATGGGCGTGTTGAATATCACGCCTGATTCCTTCTCGGATGGCGGCAGATTTCTGCAAGTTGATGACGCAACACGCCAGGCAGAACGGATGCAGGCGGCGGGCGCCGTAATAATCGATGTCGGCGGCGAATCCACAAGGCCGGGCGCCGAGAGGATCTCCGAGGGCGAAGAGCTTGACCGCGTCATCCCCGTCATTGAATCGATCTCCGGCTGCAGTGACGTCTCGATCTCGATCGACACCAGCAGGCCGGCTGTAATGCGCGCCGCCGTTGCAGCAGGCGCATCGATGATCAACGATATCTATGCGCTGCGGCAGGAAGGCGCGATGGAAGCCGCCTTGCAGCTCGGTACCGCCGTATGCCTTGTGCACATGCAGGGAGAGCCCGGTACGATGCAGCACCAGCCCGATTACAAGGATATTCCCGGCGATATTCTGGAATTCCTTTCACACCGCTTGGCCGCATGTCGAAACGCCGGGATCGAGCCCGATAGAATCGTTATTGACCCGGGATTTGGATTTGGCAAGACGCACGAGCACAATGTACGTCTGCTGGCCAGGCTGGAACGATTTCAAAAACTTGAGATGCCGTTGCTGGTTGGCTTGTCGCGCAAGAGTACACTTGGGTATCTGACTGGCAAGGGTGCAGAGGATCGGCTTTCGCCAGGAATTGCTGCGGCCGTATTGGCCGTGGAACGGGGCGCAAATATTGTGCGTACTCATGACGTTGAACCGACAGTTGATGCGCTGAAGATTGCGTATGCAGTGATGCAGTCAGGAAAGAACCAATGAGCAAGAGATTCTTTGGCACGGATGGAGTCCGGGGCGCGGTCGGCAAAGACCCGATGAGCGCCGATTTTGCACTTCGCCTGGCAAGCGCTGCCGCACAGGTACTCGTACCAACCGGCGGCACCGTCCTGATTGGCAAAGACACGAGGCTTTCCGGGTACATGTTTGAGTCGGCACTTGAAGCGGGATTCGTGGCTGCGGGTGCCGATGTCCTGTTGCTCGGGCCATTGCCGACACCGGGAATCGCCTACCTGACCCAGTGTTTTGAAGCAAGTCTCGGCGTTGTGATCAGCGCGTCACACAACCGTTATCAGGATAATGGCATCAAGTTTTTTGACGGTGCCGGGGCGAAACTGTCGGATGAAGTGGAACTCGAGATCGAGCGCTTTCTCAGTCAACCTGCCATTACACTGGAATCGGAGTCCTTGGGAAGCGCCAAACGAATTGACACTGCGCGTATACGCTATCAGGACTTTTGTGCTTCGACATTTCCCGATGATCTGAATCTGGATGACGTCAAGGTCGTCTTCGACGGTGCCAATGGCGCCGGTTATAAAGTCGGGCCCAGGACGCTGGCAGAGCTTGGTGCGGAGGTTATTCCGATTGGCTGCTCGCCGAATGGGCGCAATATCAATGATGGTTGCGGCTCGACTCACCCGGAGTTATTGCAACTGACCGTCCCGGCAGTCCGGGCCGATGCCGGCATCGCACTGGACGGGGATGGTGATCGCGTCGTGATGGTCGACGAACTCGGCCAAACCGTCGACGGCGATCAGCTACTTTATATTCTTGCAACGGCCCGGCAAAGGGAAGGACAATTAAAAGGTCCCGTGGTTGGAACGGTTATGAGCAATCTCGGCCTCGAGCGCGCCCTCGACAAGCACGACATCGAATTTCGCCGGGCTCGTGTCGGAGACCGTTATGTTCTGGAAACACTTTGTGAGACAGGCGGCATCATTGGCGGAGAAACATCAGGGCACGTCATCTGTCTCGACCGCACGACGACGGGCGACGGACTGATCGCCGCGTTGCAGGTGCTTGCCGTCATGAAAAGAACGGGCAAGACCTTGTCAAAGCTATCCGACGGCATGGCGAAATACCCGCAGACAATGCTAAACGTGCGCACGGAAAAAAGCCTGGATCCATCCAAATCCAGCAAGATTCAGGAGGCCATCAGCCAGGTCGAAGACGAGTTGGCTGATTCCGGACGTGTTGTATTGCGTGCATCCGGTACCGAGCCGGTGATTCGCGTCATGGTCGAAGGAGAAGACGAAAGCCAGGTATTGCTTCTTGCCGAAAGGCTTGCCGCCGTCGTTGCCGAAGCAGCTGGTACTGAGTCAAGGTGATATTGATGGAGTAATTGCTGAACCGCGTTGATTTGCAGGGGATGCACCGGTATCCTTGCGCGCCTTTTAGATCAACAGATAAACGGGTGAGCAATGCGCGATTTCCTGGTCGCTGGCAACTGGAAAATGAATGGCAGTGCGGCCGCCAGTGCCGAGCTGACAGACGGCATCCTGGCCGGCATGCCGCAGTCAGATGCCGTTCATTTGCTGATTTGCCCACCGTATCCGTATCTGGGAGAGCTGGCGCAGAAGCTTGCCGGGACGGCATTGTCTCTCGGCGCCCAGAATGTCTCTCAACACGAGTCTGGTGCTTACACCGGTGAGGTGTCAGCGGGCATGCTCAGGGAGATCGGCTGCGAGTACGTCATCGTCGGCCACTCCGAACGGCGTGCGATGATGGGGGAATCGAGCGAGATCGTCGCCGCCAAGTTCATGGCAGTCCTCTCGGAGGGCCTGAAGCCGATCTTGTGTGTCGGCGAGAGCCTGGAAGAGAGAGAAGCTGAGCAGACGGCGGCGGTCATCGACGCACAGCTGAATGCCGTCCTGGATGCAGCCGGTGCCGAGTCGTTCGAGACGGCGGTTATTGCCTATGAACCGGTCTGGGCAATCGGCACCGGGCGAACCGCAAGCCCGGAGCAGGCTCAGGACGTGCATAGCCACATTCGTGCGGCGCTGGCGTCTCGAAGCGAAAAAATGGCCTCGGCCATTCAAATACTGTATGGCGGCAGCGTAAAAGGGGACAATGCCGTCGGACTCTTTACAATGCCTGATATTGACGGGGGATTGATCGGCGGCGCTTCACTGAAGGCAGCCGACTTTTTGGCGATCGCTGCAGCTGCGGCATCGCTCGTTTGAGGTAATGATGGACACAATGCAATCTGCGGTGCTCATAGGCCATACACTTGTGGCTGTGTTGATAATCGTTCTGGTGCTCCTGCAGCGCGGCAAAGGCGCTGATGCAGGCGCCGCGTTCGGCGCCGGTGCGTCCGGTACTGTTTTTGGCGCCCGTGGCTCATCGAACTTTTTTTCCAGAGCGACGGCCGTCCTGGCAACTGTATTCTTTGCCAGCAGCCTGACACTCGCTTATATGAGCAGCCAGCGCTCGACCGGTCCCGCAAGTCTCCTGGAGGACGCAGCGGCAATAGAGGCGCCGCTGGAGCCCGAGTTGACGGGAACCGACGGTTCCTCCGGGGTCGGAGAATTGTCTGACGTCGGGGAATTTCCAGAGTTGCCCGGTCTCGAGGGTTCCGGTCCGGCGGCAGATGATAGCGAGATGCCGTCTCTCGAGTTCGACGAACCCGTCGAAGATGCCAGCGAGCAATAACAGATAAGCTTCAAGACGATCACGCGGCTCTGGTGGTGGAATTGGTAGACACGCTGTCTTGAGGGGGCAGTGGCGTAAGCCGTGCGAGTTCGAGTCTCGCCCAGAGCACCATTCTCAAGATACCTGTTGCAGCTGCTGGCGCTGTCCGACCACCATGGATGGCGGGAGTGCAGGTGTTGCAGGAGCATTCACCTGCCTGACGGGCGAGGCGTTGTCCTGCGACAAGGCTCCTGGCCGAAGCCCGTATCCATGGAAAGACGATCTCAAAGTCGAGGCCGTGTATCTAGCGGACGAGGGGCGACCCCAAGCCCCGCGTTCTGCATTGTTTGGAGGTGCAGCCAGCCCCACGATAAAGCCTTACGTATATTCCACAGCAAAAAATCGGCACATACATTGCCCCGAGGGCTGTTAACCTGCCAAGCCTGACTGATACAATAAGAAGACAATTCCAGCTTGAACAGCGCATCGCTCAGATACCAGGAATGCTGCAAAATTACCTGCCCGTACTGATTTTTCTGGCAGTAGCCGCCGGGATCGGCGTGCTGCTCATGGCGATGGGTTTTCTGATCGGCAGCGGCAAGAAATACGATGAAAAGCTGTCACCCTATGAATGCGGCTTCGAACCATTCGAAGATTCGCGCACGAAATTCGATGTGCGTTACTACCTCGTTGCCATTCTCTTCATAATTTTCGATCTCGAAATTGCGTTCTTGTTTCCCTGGGCGGTATCACTGGATGCCGTAGGGGGATTCGGGCTGATCGCGATGGGCATCTTCCTGGCGGTCCTGGTTGTCGGGTTTATCTATGAGTGGAAAAAAGGGGCGCTCGAGTGGGATTGAGTAACGCGGCCGAAACCCGCTCTGATCTGACTGCAGGTACCATAACTCAGGAAGGTGGGCAGAGCCTTCAGCAAAAAGGATTCCTCGTAACCGGTGTCGATGCCGTGATGAACTGGGCACGAACCGGTTCAATGTGGCCCATGACGTTCGGATTGGCCTGTTGCGCCGTCGAAATGATGCACGCCGGTGCGGCGCGCTACGATCTCGACCGGTTTGGCATCATTTTCCGCCCAAGCCCGCGCCAGTCGGATGTGATGATCGTTGCGGGAACACTTTGTAACAAAATGGCGCCGGCCCTGAGAAAAGTTTACGACCAGATGCCGGAGCCCCGCTGGGTTGTATCGATGGGGTCCTGTGCGAATGGTGGCGGTTATTACCATTACTCTTATTCGGTGGTTCGTGGTTGTGACCGTGTAATACCGGTGGACGTATATGTACCTGGCTGTCCGCCAACCGCGGAAGCCCTGATATATGGCTTGCTCCAGCTGCAAAATAAAATTCGGCGCACGAGCACGATAGCCAGGTAGAAATCAAGAGAATGAGCCTTAGCAACGAGACATTAGCCGCTCGGATCGACGCTCGGTTCGGCCAGAAGCTCACGCGAGTCGATTCGACCTGTGGTGAGCTGACCTATCAGCTTGATAAGGATGACCTTATCGAGGTCGCGAGAGCCTTGCGCGACGAACCGGATTTTCATTTCGAAATGCTTATTGACGTCTGTGGTGTCGATTATCTGACCTATGGTTCTGACGAATGGACTACGCAGAGTGCAGCGGGAAGCGGCTACAGCCGCGGTGTTGAGCGCGAGCCGGTGATTCTCGACGAGGCTGATACGTTCGATCCCGAGCGGTTCGCGGTCGTCTATCATTTATTGTCGCTCAGGAACAATGCCCGTCTGCGCCTGCGCATATTTACAGGTGACGCCAATCCGCCCATCGTGAAATCCGTTGTCGACATCTGGAATTCCGCCAACTGGTTCGAGCGGGAAGCTTTCGACCTGTTTGGGATCCTGTTCGAGGGACACCCGGACCTCCGGCGGATCCTGACCGACTACGGCTTTATCGGTCATCCGTTCAGGAAGGACTTCCCGTTGATAGGGAACGTCGAAGTTACATACGACCCGGACAAGGGGCGCGTCGTGTATCAGCCGGTGACCATAGAACCGCGGACCCTGGTGCCAAAAGTTATCCGCGACGACGGCCAGTATTCCGCAGCACTGGGGGATGAGGCAGGCGATGCCTGAGATCCAGACTTTTACGATGAATTTCGGGCCGCAGCACCCGGCGGCACATGGAGTCTTGCGGCTGGTTCTCGAGATGGACGGCGAAGTCATCCATAGCGCCGATCCGCACGTCGGCCTGTTGCACCGTGCCACCGAAAAACTGGCAGAGTCCAAACCTTACAACCAAAGCATCGGCTACATGGACAGGCTGGACTATATCTCGATGATATGCAATGAGCACGGCTACGTTTTGGTGATCGAAAAGCTGCTCGGCATCACGCCACCGATCAGGGCGCAGTACATCCGTGTCCTGTTCGATGAGATCACCCGCATCCTGAACCACCTGTTCTGGCTCGGTGCACACGGACTCGATATCGGCGCAATGACAATATTCCTGTATTGCTTCCGTGAGCGTGAAGATCTGATGGATATATACGAGGCCGTCTCAGGAACGCGCATGCATGCGACCTATTATCGACCCGGCGGCGTTTACCGGGACTTGCCGGAAGCGATGCCGAAATACCAGGCCTCGAAATGGCGTAGCAAAAAATCTGTCGCGAAGCTCAATGCCATTCGGGAAGGATCGTTACTCGATTTCATCGATGCATTCACTGTCAAGTTCCCGGCATGCGTGGACCAGTACGAAAACCTGCTCACTGACAACCGAATCTGGAAACAGCGAACGGTCAACATAGGCGTCGTGCCACCGGAACGGGCATTGCAACTCGGGTTTACGGGTCCGATGTTGCGAGGTTCCGGCGTCGAGTGGGATCTCCGCAAAAAACAACCATACGAAGTATATGATCAACTCGACTTCGACATTCCGGTCGGCACTAACGGCGATTGTTATGACCGCTATCTCGTTCGCGTCGAAGAGATGCGACAGTCGAACAAAATTGTTAAGCAGTGTGTCGACTGGTTAAGAGAAAACCCCGGGCCGGTCATGCTGGAGGATCGTAAAATCGTTGCGCCGACGCGCGTCGAGATGAAAGACGATATGGAATCACTCATTCATCATTTTAAATTGTTTACTGAAGGTTACTGCGTGCCGGCCGGAGAGGCTTACGCGGCGATCGAACACCCCAAGGGTGAGTTCGGCGTTTACATGATTTCCGACGGGGCTAACAAGCCGTATCGCGTCAAAATTCGCGCTGCAGGTTTCGCCCATCTTGGTGCTATGTCGGAAATGGTGACAGGGCACATGCTCGCGGACGTCGTCGCCGTCATTGGCACTCAGGATATCGTGTTTGGTGAGATAGATCGATGAGCGATGCCGATTTGCTGTCGGATCACGTGCGTGAGGAGATCAATCGCTGGACCGTACGATTTCCGGAAGAGCGGCAACGCTCCGCTGTCATCGGTGCATTGCATGCCGTGCAACATGAAAACGGTGGATTCCTTACCGACGAACAATTGAACGCCGTTGCGGACTACCTGCATCTGCCGACGATTCAGGTGTATGAAGTCGCGACGTTCTACTCGATGTTTCAAACCAAGCCCGTCGGCCGACATAACGTTGCGATTTGCACGAACATTTCCTGCATGCTGCGCGGTGCAGATGACATCGTTGAACACGTTGAAGCCAAACTCGGCATCAAACTTGGTGAAAGCACCGCAGATGGACGAGTTTATCTGAAGGAAGAAGAGGAATGCCTTGCCGCCTGTTGCGGGGCGCCGATGATGATGGTTGATCACAAGTACCACGAGAACCTCAGTAAAGAGAAAGTGGACGAAATTCTGGATGCATTGGACTGATGGATCAGAATCTCGTTTGTTTTAATACTCTTGGTGAGAAAGACTCGTGGTCGCTCGGTACCTATGAAAAGTTCGACGGCTACAAGGCGTGGCGCAAGATACTCACGGGCAAAATGACGCCTGAGCAGGTGGTCGACGAAGTCAAAGCATCCGGTTTGAGGGGCCGCGGCGGGGCCGGATTCCCGGCCGGGCTCAAGTGGAGCTTCATGCCGCGAAATTACCCGGGTCAGAAATATCTTGTCTGCAATTCAGATGAGAGCGAGCCGGGTACGTGCCACGACCGCGACATATTGCGCTATAACCCGCATTGCCTGATCGAGGGCATGGCTATCGCGGGGTACGCGATGGGAGCGACAGTCGCGTACAACTACATACGCGGCGAGTTTATTGACGAACCGGTGCCGCGCTTCGAAGCAGCCGTCAAGGAAGCCTATGACGCCGGCTTGCTGGGAAAAAATATTCAGAAATCCGGAATAGATTTCGATCTTTACACCTTTATCGGTGCGGGCGCTTACATTTGTGGCGAGGAGACCGCGTTACTTGAGTCTCTTGAGGGCAAGCAGGGCAAGCCGCGCTTCAAACCGCCGTTTCCGGCGAGTTATGGGCTTTACGGCGAACCGACGACCATCAATAACACCCAGACTCTGGCCAGCGTGCCTGCGATCATGAGAAATGGTGCGGCCTGGTTCGCTGCACTTGGCCCGGAAGGCTCGGGGGGCACAGCAGAGTTTTCCGTTTCAGGCCATGTTGAGAAACCGGGTAACTACGAGTTGCCGATGGGAATTCCATTCAGGGACCTGCTCGATCTCTGCGGCGGCATGCTCGGTGGGCGAAAACTAAAAGCAGTCATTCCAGGAGGATCTTCTGTAAAAGTGCTGCCTGCAGAGATCATCATGGAATGCACCATGGACTACGTATCACTGCAAAACGCCGGATCGTCGTTCGGTACCGGCGCCGTGATCGTCATGGACGAAACGACCTGCATGGTCAACATGCTGCGACGTATTGCACGATTCTACATGGCGGAGTCCTGTGGACAGTGTACGCCGTGCCGCGAAGGCACAGGCTGGCTGTATCGGATGCTGACACGAATCATGGCAGGTAAAGGGCGACAGGATGACCTCGATAAACTCGTGGACGTTGCCAACAAGATAGAGGGCCACACGATATGTGCTCTGGGCGATGCCGCCGCCTGGCCCGTGCAAAGCTTTCTGCAACATTTTTACCATGAGTTCGAGTATATGGTGCACAACCTGGGCCGCAGCATCGTGGATGACGTTGCTGGGGTCGCAGCCTGATGGACCAACAAGAGCGATTTATGGTTCATGAGTAACGATATCGTAAAATTTGAAGTTGACGGCAAACCGGTCGAAGGCAGGCAAGGCCAGATGATCATGGAGGTCACCGATGCAATCGGTGTCTACATCCCGAGATTCTGTTATCACGAAAAGCTGAGCATCGCCGCCAACTGCCGCATGTGCCTGGTCGAGGTCGACAACGCGCCGAAACCGCTGGTCGCCTGCGCGACGCCGATTGGCGAGGGCATGAAAGTATTCACACGCTCGCCGAAAGCGGCTGCCGCACAAAAGGCGACGATGGAATTCCTGCTGATCAACCATCCGCTGGACTGCCCGATCTGCGACCAGGGCGGTGAATGCGAGTTGCAGGATCTGGCGATGGGATACGGCCGCGACGTGTCGCGCTACACCGAAAAGAAACGCATCGTAAAAGACAAGGATCTCGGACCGCTGATATCCACGGACATGACTCGCTGCATCCATTGCACGCGTTGCGTCCGATTCGGTGAGGAAATCGCCGGGATTCAGGAGCTCGGTACGATCGGGCGTGCCGAGGATATGAAAATCAGCACTTACATCGAGAAGAGTATCGATCACGAGTTGTCGGGGAACATTATCGATCTGTGTCCGGTTGGTGCCCTGAACAACAAGCCGTATCGGTACAGCGCCAGAGCCTGGGAAATGGAGCAGCATCCGACCGTGTCGCCGCATGATTGCGTAGGTTCCAACCTGTTTGCGCATGTGCTGCGCGGTACCGTCAAGCGGATAGTCCCGCGCAACAACGAAGCGATTAACGAGACCTGGATATCCGACCGTGATCGCTACAGTTACGAGGGTATCTACAGCAGCGACAGAATGCAGTCACCTCGCGTCAAGGAAGGCGGTCAGTGGCACGAAATCAGCTGGGAAGACGCCCTTGAGAAACTCGCACAGACCTTGCGGGAGAGTAATGGCGAAAAGGTCGGGATCCTCGCGTCTCCCAGCGTAACGATCGAAGAGGCGCATCTTCTGGCACGGATTGCAGATTACCTCGGCACCGCAAATATCGATCACAGATTGAGGCGCCGGGACTTCTCGGACCAGGGTGAGGATGCTCAATTCCCGTGGCTCGGTTGCGATATTGCAGATATCGAAAACTGTGATGCTGTGCTGATCGCGGGATCCAATATTCGCAAGGAAGCGCCGATTCTTGCCCACCGCCTGCGCAAGGCGGCGGTCGGGGGAGCAAAGGTCGGCTTCGCCAACAGTGAGGTCTACGACTATTACTTCAAGGTCGCAGAATATCTCGCAGGCAGAGGCCTGGTAGAGCAGCTTTCGGGTATTGCGGTTGCCGCTGCGCAAGGCAAGAAGCTCACGTCCGCCGTGACAGACCTGTGCAAAGGCGTAAAAGCCGACAAGCAGCAGAAGCGTATGGCGAAGATGCTGAAGGACGCTACGCATGGCCTGGTTCTGCTCGGCAACATCGCCGGCCGGCACAAAGCATTCTCGGCGGTAAGGGCGCTGGCTGCATCGATTGCGTCGACGACCGGCACGCGGCTTGGCTTCCTGTCCGAAGGGGCGAACTCGGCCGGCGCGCACCTTGCCGGCGTGCTGCCACATCGGCGAAGCGGTGGCAAGACAAGGGACGAGGACGGTCTCCACGCTGGTGAAATGCTCGACGCCGATCTGCACGCCGTACTCCTTTTCGGACTCGAGCCCGACCTCGATCTGACCGCGACCGAAGATGCCGTGAAGAAACTGGCTGAGCAGAGGTTTGTCGTTGCGTTTTCGCCGTATACATCGGACGCACTTGACGACGCGGCTGACCTGCAGTTGCCGATTGGCACATTTGCGGAGACTGCCGGTACTTTTGTCAATTGTGAAGGCCGCTGGCAGAGTTTCGCGGGCGTCGCCAAACCGGTCGGGCAAGCTCGTCCCGGCTGGAAAGTGCTTCGCGTGCTCGGCAATCTCCTCGAAATCGAGGGCTTCGAATACCTGAGTGCCGCAGACGTGTGCGACGAACTGCAAGAGCTGCTGGGCGAGGTTACACCCGATAATGCATACCGGCGCAAGAAAGCACTGAGAAAACCAAACGGCGAAGACGCGCCCGCAAGCGACGTCGATATCCCGATTTACGAGGTTGATGCCATCGTCAGGCGGGCCACAGCATTGCAATTGACGCCCGAGGCGCAGCGTTTACGGAGCACGGATCCGTGACCGGGATGATCGAGTACCTGAATTCGATATGGGCAACGGTCCCAGCGGATTATCAGTACCTGGTTATTGTCACGTCGCAGATTCTGGCCGTCGCAATGACCGTCATTCTGACGGTTGCATTCACGACATATTTCGAGCGCAAGGTCATCGGCTACATGCAGGGGCGCCTCGGACCAAACCGGGTGGGGCCGTTCGGTCTCGGTCAGCCGTTTGCGGACGTTTTGAAACTTTTGATCAAAGAGGTAATCGTTCCTGCCAAGTCGAATCGCTTCCTGTTTATCATTGCGCCACTGCTGGCCATAACGCCGGCGCTTGCGGCCTGGGCAGTCATTCCGCTTAGTGACAACTTTGTTATCGCTGATATTGATGCAGGCTTGTTGTATGTACTCGCCCTTACGTCAGTCGGCGTCTACGGCGTTATTATTGCGGGCTGGGCGACGAACTCCAAATACGCGCTGCTCGGCGCAATGCGTTCGGGGGCGCAAATCGTCGCCTACGAGATCGCAATGGGGTTTGCATTGGTTGGCGTATTGATGGCCGCTGGCAGCCTTAATCTCGGCGACATCACGCGGGCGCAGGCCGGCGGTTTCAGCCACTGGTTCCTGTTCCCGCTGCTGCCTTTATTCCTTGTCTTTTTCGTTTCCGGCGTTGCGGAAACGAACCGGGCGCCGTTCGATGTCACCGAGGGTGAGTCGGAGATCGTCGCGGGCTTTCATGTGGAGTACTCCGGCGTTGCGTTTGCCATATTTTTCCTTGCCGAATACGCCAACATCATCCTCATCTCCACGCTGACTTCGATATTTTTCTTCGGCGGCTGGGCGTCGTTTTTTGAAGGCTGGACTTTCCTTGGCGAAGGACATTTCTTGCGGCAACCCAGCTTTTTCTGGCTCGCGGCCAAGATTTCTTTCTTTGTTTTTGTTTTCTTCTGGTTGCGAGCCACGTTTCCACGGTACCGCTACGACCAGATCATGCGGTTGGGTTGGAAGGTATTCATACCAATAACCATCGCCTGGATCGCGGTTGAGGGCGTTATGTCCTGGTTGCACTGGGGGCCCTGGTCGGGATCGGCGGGATAGGCAGATGGATAGAGTTCAAAGTTTTATCAAATCAATTGTTCTCTGGGAATTGTGGAAGGGGCTCTCCGTCACGCTGCGAAATTTCTTTCGCCCTGCGATAACGATCATATATCCGGAGGAAAAGACGCCACAGTCCGTTCGCTTCAGGGGTCTGCACGCGCTGAGACGCTATCCGAACGGAGAAGAACGCTGTATTGCCTGCAAGCTCTGTGAGGCAGTTTGTCCTGCACTGGCAATAACTATCGAATCAGATGTTGGCGAAGACGGCACGCGCCGCACGACGCGATTCGACATCGATCTCTTCAAGTGTGTTTACTGCGGTTTCTGTGAAGAAGCCTGCCCGGTGGATGCAATCGTTGAAACCAGGATCCATGAATATCACATGGAAAGCGCCGGCGAGAACATCATGACAAAAGACAAATTGCTGGCAATCGGCGATAAGTTCGAAGCCATGATTTCGGCCGACAAGGCCGCGGACGCGCAGTACAAATAGGAGCGGAATAGAATTGTTTCAGGCAGTCCTTTTTTACTTTTTTGCCGCGGCCCTGTTTGCTGCGGCGCTGGGCGTGATTCTGTCACGGAACCCGGTTCACGCTGCCCTGTTTCTCGTGTTGGCATTTTTCCAGAGCGCGGTGCTCTGGCTGTTGGCGGAAGCGGAATTTCTCGCCATCGTTCTGGTGCTGGTCTATGTCGGCGCCGTGATGGTGCTGTTCCTGTTCGTCGTTATGATGCTGGATGTCGATGTCGAACGTGTGCGCGGTGGCCTGACGCGATACGCACCATTCGGCTTGCTTGTCGCAGCGTTGATGGTAATCGAGCTGGTCCAGGTGATCTGGTTCCGGGGAAGGACTGACGCCGGCCTGGGAGGTTTTCAGCCGACGCCCGATGGATACAGCAATACGAAGGCGCTTGGTGCGATCCTCTATACCGAACATGTCTATGCGTTTGAAATCGCCGCCGTCATTCTCCTGCTCGCAATGGTCGCCGCCATAACGCTCACCATGCGCAAGCGGCCGGGCTTGAAGGTGCAAAACATTGCGGAACAGGTCGCCGTGAAGGCCAAGGATCGTGTCCGTATCGTCAAAATGGAAACGGAGAAACGCCAGTGATCGGCCTACAGCATTATCTAACCATTGCCGCAGTGCTTTTCGCGTTGAGCGTTGCCGGTATCTTTATCAACAGACGCAATCTGATACTGCTTCTCATGTGTATCGAACTCATGTTGCTTGCCGTCAATTTCAATTTCATCGCGTTTTCTCGGCACCTCGGCGATGAGACCGGTCAAATTTTCGTTTTCTTCATTTTGACAGTTGCTGCTGCGGAAGCAGCGATCGGACTTGCTATTTTGATTGTCATCTTCCGGAGCCGGCGCACCATAAATGTGCGGGAGCTGGATTCGATGAAAGGATGAGGGGTTAAAGGTTTTTCCGAAGTGCACGGCTATCATCTGACAATCGTTCTTGCGCCGCTTGCCGCAGCCATCGTTGCGGGATTGTTCGGCAAGAAAATCGGCCGTGCCGGCGCTCACTGGATAACCATATTTGCCGTCGGTTTGTCTTTTGTTCTTTCTGCGCTGGTCCTCAAATACCTGTACTGGGATGGTGGCCATGCCGAGAATTACAGCGTCTACACCTGGGCGGTCGTCGACGGTCTCCGCATGGAGGTCGGATTTCTCATCGACCGGCTGACGGCGTTGATGATGGTTGTCGTGACCTTCGTTTCGTTGATGGTGCATATTTACACGGTCGGCTACATGCACGACGACTCGGGTTATCAGCGCTTCTTCAGTTACATCTCGCTCTTTACCTTCTCCATGCTCATGCTGGTCATGTCCAACAACTTCCTGCAGCTGTTTTTCGGCTGGGAAGCAGTCGGACTGGTCTCATATCTGCTGATCGGTTTCTGGTTCAAGCGCGAGTCGGCTATTTTCGCAAACCTCAAGGCCTTTCTGGTCAACCGTGTCGGTGACTTCGGTTTCATCCTTGGTATTGCCGGCATCGTCATGTTTGCTGAATCGCTTGATTACGCCACCGTGTTCGCCAGCGGCCCGGCTATCGCCGCGCAGAACATCGAAGTGATCAGCGGCGTTCCCTGGAATGCGATGACCCTGATCTGCATTTTGTTGTTCATCGGCGCGATGGGCAAATCGGCACAGGCACCTTTGCATGTCTGGCTGCCTGATTCCATGGAGGGCCCGACCCCGATATCTGCACTGATCCACGCAGCAACGATGGTCACCGCCGGCATATTCATGGTCGCGCGGATGTCGCCGCTCTTCGAGTTGTCTGAAACCGCGCTGGCCGTGGTGGTGGTGATCGGCGCGATCACTGCGTTCTTCATGGGACTGCTTGGCATCGTGCAAAACGATATAAAGCGTGTCATTGCTTATTCGACCTTGTCTCAACTCGGTTATATGACGGTCGCACTCGGCGTATCCGCATACGGCGCCGCCATATTCCACCTGATGACGCATGCGTTCTTCAAAGCACTGCTGTTCCTGGCGGCCGGTTCGGTGATCATCGCCTTACATCATGAGCAGGACATTCGCAAAATGGGTGGCCTGCGCAAGTACATGCCGATCACATACTGGACCGCTTTGATCGGATCGCTTGCCCTGATCGGTTTCCCGGGCAGCGCCGGATTTTTCTCGAAAGATGCGCTCATCGAGGCCGTAAGGGAATCCCACTGGCACGGGCAGGGCGCCGTCTACTGGATCGCATACTTGAGCGTAATGCTCGGCGTATTTGTTACGGCACTTTACACCTTCCGATTGTTCTTCCTGGTTTTCCACGGCAAAGAACGCATGGACGAGAAAATGCGGTCTCACGTGCATGAATCACCCTGGGTAGTTACCGGACCACTAATCTTGCTCGCCATTCCATCGGCAGTAATCGGCTGGTTCACCATTGCTCCAGTCGTGTTCGGCAATTTCTTCGGTACATCGATCGCGGTCACGGAACGGCACGATGTACTCGCCCAACTCGGCAGGGAATTTCACGGCAGTTGGGAATTCATCCTGCATGCGTTTCAGCAAAGTCCTGTTGTTTACCTGGCCGCAGCCGGCGCAGTTACGGCCTGGTACTTTTATCTGAAACGCCCGGATCTGCCGGATGTCATCAGCAAGAAGCTGTCCGGCTTATACACGCTGCTCGTCCACAAGTACTACTTCGACGACCTTTATATCAACGGATTCGCTGCAGGCGGCAGGGCGGCCGGCAAATTCCTCTGGCAGAAGGGGGACGAGCTGCTCATCGACGGCATCATCGTGAACGGCACGGCCAATACCATTGGCCGACTTGCCGGGATTTTGCGCCAGCTTCAAACAGGATACCTGTACGACTACGCCTTCGCGATGATCATTGGCCTGACATTGCTCCTTGGCTGGATGCTGTGGTTTTGACTTTACAGGCCAGGAATAAGAAAGAATTTCGGGTATGGATTTAACGCATCTGATATTGAGCATACTGATCTGGGTGCCGATTCTCGGTGGCGTGGCAGTGCTCATTGTTGGTGATGACGGTGATGCGTCGTCGTCGAGAGCCGACGGCATGCGCGTTCTCGTATTGCTGGTCTCCCTGCTGACGTTCGTCTTGAGCGTATTCGTTTACTCAAGCTTCGACACAACGACGGCGGACATGCAGTTTGTTGAGCGATTCGAATGGATCCCGGAACTCAATGTTTATTATTACCTTGGTGTTGATGGAATTTCCGCGCCGTTGATTCTGCTGACGACTTTCATGACACCGCTGGTCGTCATCGCGGGCTGGGATAGCATCAGAACACGGCCGGCACAGTATTTTGCGGCATTTCTGATCCTCGAAGGACTAATGATCGGTGTTTTCTCTGCGCTTGACGGTGTTTTGTTCTATGTCATGTGGGAAGCGATGCTGGTACCGATGTTTCTCATTATCGGCGTCTGGGGCGGCGAACGCAGAATCTACGCAACAATCAAGTTCTTCTTATACACGTTCCTCGGCTCGGTACTGATGCTGGTTGCGTTCATCTATTTGTTCACGAAGACCGGCACTTTTGATTTATTTGCTTTCATGGAAGCGCCGCTCGGCATGACCGAACAGAAACTCATATTTATCGCGTTCCTGCTCGCGTTTGCCGTCAAAGTACCGATGTGGCCGGTGCATACCTGGCTGCCGGATGCCCATGTCGAGGCACCGACCGGCGGCTCTGTCATTCTGGCGGCCATCATGCTGAAAATGGGTGGCTATGGCTTTGTCCGCCTGTCGCTGCCGATAGTACCGGACGGCAGTGAATACTTCGCCGGATTGATGATCGCGCTGTCCCTGATCGCTGTCGTTTATATCGGCATGGTTGCCCTGATGCAGCAAGACATGAAGAAGCTCATTGCTTATTCATCGATCGCACACATGGGATTCGTCACACTCGGGTTCTTCCTGCTTTGGTCTATCGACAGCGGTATGGGTGCAGAGTTAGGCATGACCGGCGGCATGGTGCAGATGATATCCCACGGGCTGATTTCGGGCGCCTTGTTCCTTTGTGTCGGGGTGCTCTATGACCGTGTTCACAGCCGCCAGATCGCGGATTACGGTGGCGTTGCCAATACGATGCCGGTATTTGCCTCGTTCATGGTGCTGTTCGCCATGGCGAACGCAGGGCTGCCGGGAACATCGGGATTCGTCGGCGAGTTCATGGTGATTATTGCCAGCTTCAAAGCCAACTTCTGGTTTGCGGTCCTGGCTGCATCGATACTGGTCCTCGGTGCCGCTTATACGCTCTGGATGATCAAACGCGTCATCTACGGCGAGGTAGCGAATGACGACGTTGCCGAACTGAAAGACCTGAACCAGCGTGAGTTCATCGTACTCGGTCTGCTCGCGTCGGCCGTCTTGCTCATCGGTCTCTGGCCAGGGCCACTGGTCGACATGATGTCCGTGACCATCGATCAACTGGTCGAATATGCGGGCCGGTCCAAGCTTTAGGAATATCAGGCAGTGCAAATGAATTTAACTGATCTGCTCCCAGCCGCACCGGAGATGACCCTGCTGGGTCTCATATGTGTTGTGCTGTTGGCAGACCTGTTCGTCGAAGACGAAAAACGTGTCATCACATTCTGGCTCACTATCGCCGCGCTTTTCATCACGGGTACATCGCTGGTGTTGACCGCGCAGGAGACGCGCACTGTTCTGTTTGACGGTAGCTACGTTAGCGACCCGTTGTCACATGTGCTCAAGCTGACCGCTGTCGGCGTTGTCGCGATCGGTTTCATGTACGCACGGGATTATCTGCACCAGAATAAGCTGTTCAAAGGCGAGTATTACGTGCTCGGCCTGTTCGGGCTTCTCGGGACCATGGTCATGATATCCGCGAACAGCATGCTGACCATGTATCTCGGTCTGGAAACGCTTTCGTTGTCACTGTTTGCATTGGTCGCGTTCGACCGAAACTCGGCAACGGCGGCTGAGTCGGCGATGAAGTTTTTCGTGCTGGGGGCAATCGCATCCGGCGCACTGCTGTATGGCATTTCCTGGATTTACGGCATAACGGGCAGCCTGCAGTTCCACGAGATCTCGGAAGCGATTCGCACAAATCCCGAGATTAACGCGGTGCCACTCTGGTTCGGGCTGGCATTTGTGATCGTCGGTATCGGCTTCAAGTTTGGTGCCGTGCCGTTTCACATGTGGCTGCCGGACGTCTACCAGGGTGCCAGATCCCCGGTCACACTTTACATCGCAACCGCGCCGAAACTCGCTGCATTAGCGCTTACCCTGCGCATTCTGGTTGACGGATTCAGTGGCCTTCACGAAGTCTGGCAGGGCATGATCATGGTCCTTGCGGTCCTGTCGCTGGTCATCGGTAATGTCGTGGCGATCGCCCAGACCAACATCAAGCGTATGCTCGGCTACTCGGCCATCGGACATGTCGGTTTTATCCTGCTGGCCGTGTTCTGTGGCACGGGCCAGGGCTATGCCGCGGCGCTTTTCTACACCCTGACCTACGTGGTGATGGCCGCCGGCTCATTCGGCATGGTCATCCTGCTCAGCCGTCAGGGTTTCGAGGCGGAGCTCCTGAGCGATTTCAAGGGCCTCAACGCCCGCAGCCCGTGGTTCGCTTTCATGATGCTGTTCTTCATGTTCGGCCTGGCCGGCGTGCCGCCATGGGTCGGCTTTTTCGCGAAGCTCAACGTCATCAGTGCCGTTCTGGACGCCGGTTTCCCGGGACTTGCGGTGCTGATGGTGCTGGCAGCCGTCGT
This sequence comes from Pseudomonadota bacterium, assembly GCA_022572185.1. GTDB lineage: Bacteria > Pseudomonadota > Gammaproteobacteria > Steroidobacterales > Woeseiaceae > JACZWL01. The sequence continues at coordinate 132,624 of JACZWL010000002.1, forward strand.
CGGCGCCTTCTATTACATCCGCGTGGTGTGGTTGATGTACTTCGAGTCTGCGGAAGAACGTGCGATCCTGCAGGCCAAGGTAGATACGCGCTTCATCCTGAGCCTGAACGGCCTGGCAGTGCTGGCTATCGGCCTGATGCCGGGCTGGCTCCTGAGCCTTTGCATGCGCGTCCTGGGCTAGCTGCCAGAGAACTGTGTCAGCCGGGCTGACCAGCTTGCTGCAAAGGCTGCCGTTCTGTAGTATGCCGCCCCTACCGATGCGGGGTGGAGCAGTCTGGCAGCTCGTCGGGCTCATAACCCGAAGGTCGCAGGTTCAAATCCTGCCCCCGCTACCATACTTTGTAGGCACACATCCGCGTAGCCCTTGCCATCTCGGTCTACGCGGATTTCCCCTACAAGACCCTTAATAGCTGCTCTCGCCGCCTCAAGCTCTGTGTCGGTCATTTTCTTCGGCAATTCGCCCAGTCCCTCGACCAATTCAGTCCATATTTCATGGACCTCAGAACGGTTCGGAATGACGATCGGGTGCCGTGACGACTCCAACGCTATCTCGGCATCGACCTTGCGTTGTTCCAGATCCTGGAGCTTTGCTTCCAGGGCAGGGCTGATTCCGACCTGTGCTATGGCATCAACGACACGCGCAATCTCCGACTCCAGCGAGATCAATTCGGCCTCATACCGTTTATCGTCGCCATTTGAGTTAGTGACAGCACTTGCGATTTCCTTGTCAACCCACTTCATCACTTCGGGTGACAGTAGTGCTGTGCGCACCTCTGCCAGTAGTTGATCTTCCAGCATGGTGCGCTTTAGCCTGATTGGGTTAGAGCACGCAAAATCACCGCCACGATGCCGGGTGCCACAGCCGTAACAGCGCTTATCAATCATGGTGAATGATCCGTCGCATTCAGCACACTTGAGCACTCCGGTCAGAAGGTATTTTCCACGGCGCCCTGGCCAACTCGCTTTGGCTCTCGGATTGTTGAGTCGGGCCTTAACCTTTTGCCATAGTTCTGGCGGGACGATACGAAGATCGGGTTGTTCTACGATGATCCACTCTTCCCGTGGCCTTTGGCGACAAGTCCTAATGTTCGTCCCGGGCTTTTTTATCCACTCACCCCGATTCCAGATTATTCGGCCAACATAGAGTTCATTTCTAAGAATGCCACAACCGCGGGATGCCATGCCCAGGATGGCCGAGTGTCGCCATTTACCATCCCGCCGCCGTTTTGTGCGTTTCCATGCTGCACCAGGCGAAGGGACCTGTAGGCGGTTCAGTTCAGCGGCGATTCGCTTACCGCCCAAGCCATCAGCATAGCGCTCGAAAATCCAGATGACCCACTTGGCTTCATCGTCGTTAACAATCTTCCGCCATCTTGTTTTAGGGTCAGTCGGATCAATGGCCTCGCTCGTATAACCGTAGGTTCTCCCGCCAGCCGAAAACCCTGCAGTGTGCCGCTCACGAAGCCCTCTGTGAGTCCGCTGTTTGATTTTTTGAAGCTCCATGCGATCAAGCCCGCCGTATATGCCGGCAAGTAACTGAGCAGTTTCCTGACGGCTGTCAAAACCTTTGGCAAGAAGGAACTGTTGCCGGAAGCTCAGCTCTTCGATGATTCTCGGTAGCTCCCAAGGATTACGGGTAAGACGGCTAGTTTCGTCAACGATGATGCCATCAAACTCACAGCGTTCTGCAGCCTCGAGCATGGCTCGATAACCGGGCCGCGAGTCGTCTGTGCCGCTGATAGCCTCGTCGCTATATTGT
>JACZWL010000019.1 GCA_022572185.1 Pseudomonadota bacterium
AAGAGTGGCAGAAATTTATCCACGGTAAAAACAACCAACATGCCGTTCGTAACTCCATGGACGACGTTGCCGAGATACTAAGGCTTTGGGAAGCGGCGGGCTGTCCAGACAGGGAAGAAGTAATTTATATCCAGTAAATTGGGCTTCCCTGACCCTGGGGAATCCGGCACGAGCTATTGCGGAGATCAAGAAAATGCTACTGCAAAGACACGATTAAGAAGGAGGAGGCAGATACCAATGAAGCTGGCAGATGAGAAGTGTGTCCCTTGCCTTGGCGGGACGCCTCCAATGCAACGACATCGCGCCGAGGCGTTATTGCAGGAATTGCAGGACGGATGGCAGTTGAACGAGCACGGTCATCTAGAGCGGACCTACAAGTTTAAGAATTTTCTCCAAGCCATGGCATTTGCAAACAAGGTGGCTGAGCGCGCCGAAGTAGAGGGCCATCATCCGAACCTTTATATTGCATGGGGCCGATGCCGGGTAGAAGTCTGGACTCATAAGATCCGTGGCCTGACCGAGAGCGATTTCTACTTCGCTGCTAAAGCGGATCGTGCCCAGGAGGAGAGTAGTGCCCAAGATAAAGGGGAGACAATATGAGCGAATTCGTCAAAGTCGCAAACACTGACGAGCTTTCGCATGGTTGCCGAAGATTTAAACATGAGCAAAGGGACATTAAGGAATTGGATGAAAGCCGATGAGAATAATTCACCCGCAAGGTCCGGCCAGCGGTCAAGGCGGCCGGCCAGCATGTTCGGTGCGGTCTTGAAGCCCAGACCGGAGATATCCAAGTCGTCAACGAAGACATCGATCACCCGAACTGCACTGTCTTCGGCAATGTAATCGTCCAGGCGTTCCGGGAATAACGTGGCCTGATGGCGATCCTCGCCTTCAATGAAACCGCTCATCCACTTCTCCTTCGACCGATAAATGTGATTATATCTGCTGCAGAGTTTTTACACAGTCTGGGTCGCTTGCTGTCGGTCGAAAATCTCTCACCTGAGGGGCAGCGTCCGCGCGGGTAGCCGCCGGTCAGTTCCGATGAAATCGGATAATGTCTGACTGATCAAGTCGCGATGATCACACCTGGTTTACCTGATCAGAACCAACGAACGCATGCCAACTCCAGGGAACGATCATGTGGTATCAGGAATGTCGCATTGCAGTCTCTGTCGTATCGTCTTCACAGGATCAGCCCCATAAGCCCCTTAGACAGGAAACTCTCTCTGACCGGGGTGCCAGTGCGCGAGGCTGACATGTGCGGAGCCGACCCCCAATGACCGGACCCATTTCGCGGCAGCATCCAGCGTAACCCAGGTCTTGATCTTTCCCTTTTTTGTTTCCGCAGTAACGGGGCCATTCGGCGTGTTAGCCTCGATGTGAAAGCGGGCACCGTTGGCGATGATGCTGATTTTCTTGATGGCGCCTGCGGCAACCATCATTTTGAGCATTTTTTCATCCATCTTTTTTCTCGGGGAATAAGTCGCTCTGTTCAGGAATAGTGATGCCAGCTTCGTCGCAATGTCGCCGGATTAGCATCTCAACCATGTTGGCGATGCTGCGGTGGTCTCTGTCGGCGGCCTCCCGGACCGCCTCCTTGACGCCCGGGTCGATACGCAGATTTAGCGTGGCTATCTTGGTTTTGGGCATGGTTTTGCGAAAACTGAATGTAACGCGAATGTAACGCAGATTGCGTTAAGAGTCCATAGCGCTCGAGGCCACAGGAGCAGCCAGGGTCTCTTTGCTTGGCAAAATCATGGTCCTGTCCCGAGATCTGAGCTGCAGCGAGGGACTGCTGCGCAATGGAGTGCTGGTGACGATCATGCGGTATTGTCGGGCAATGAAGCGCCTGCCCCTGTTCATATTGGTTTCCTTCCTCGGTGCCTGTGTCTCCGCCGAGGACGGTGTGCACCATATTCTCGCGGAGAAAATTGCTGCGTTACCGATGCCGCTGTCGAACAACGCGGTGACGACGGTTACCAGGGAGGACCGGCAATATGTGGTGAGCTTTGCCGGTCTTGGTCGGGGGCGCGGTCATGAGGATACCTTGTCGGTCACGCTGGTGCTGGATTCGGCAAGCGGTCGCTGGCGTGAGTCTGCGCCGCTGCCGGGCGGTGTAGGGAGGCTTGCATCTGTGGCGGCTTCGGTCGGTGGGCTTGCCTATGTGTTCGGTGGTTACACGGTGGCCGAGGATGGATCCGAGGTGTCGACGCCGTGGGTGCAAGCGTTTGATCCCGTAACGGAAGAGTTTTTTGATCTACAGCCAATGCCGGTGCCGGTGGACGATGCCGTTTCGGTCACGTATCTGGATCGTTACATCTATCTCATCAGTGGCTGGCACGATCTGGGCAACATTAATCTGGTGCAGCGCTACGATAGTTCAACGGATACCTGGGTGCAGGCGACACCGATACCGGGGAGGGCATTGTTTGGTCACGCGGGTGGCATCGTTGGGAACAGGATTGTCTATTGCGATGGCGTAATAGTGCGGCCTCATGCTGATCGCCGGCGGGATTTTGTGGCGAGCGATGAGTGTTTCCTGGGCATCATCGACGAAGAAGACAGCCGCAGAATCGACTGGCGTCGTCTGGATCCGCATCCCGGTCTGCCGCGTTATCGGATGGCGGCCGCCGGTATTGATTCTTTGAACGCAGTGCTGTTCATCGGCGGCAGCGAGAATCCCTATAACTACGACGGCATCGGTTATGACGGTGAGCCTTCCGAACCTGCTGCGGATGCACTGCTTTTTGATCTGTCGTCGCTTTCGTGGCGGAAGTTGCCGCTGTCTGCTCCGCCGACGATGGATCATCGCGGCCTGGTGCCGTTTGGCGATCACTGGTTGACGGTGGGTGGCATGCTGGCGGGCCAGAAAGTTACCGATCAGGTGATGGCATACACGGTAGAGTAGGAAAGAGGGGGCTGATCAATTTTTCCGGCTTGTTGTTGACTGGTCCATGCACGCTCTGGCAGCTGAGGGCTAGGTTAATTCCTGATATATCTCATAGCTTTAGGAATACTAATTAGAAAGTAAACATGCAAACGTACAGACGATCGTTGCACTGCCATTGTAAAGAATGCGAACACCGGAACGGCTTTCGGCATGGCTTTCGCGCGACCCAACACGCATCAGCGGTTGATGTGCGACGAACGGAACCTTTGACGGGGTAAAGCGTCTCTTAAGACAGCTGATTCGAGCAGATAGTGAGTTGGCATGCTTGAGTTCGCACGACAGCCGCTGTGGACTGCAATGGGTGTCGTCATGCAGTTTGCTCAAGGAAACCAGGCACATGATTTCATTCCAGGTCAATAAGAAGCCGGCCTCGTTCGCGGGAGACAGGAACACGCCATTGCTGTGGGTATTGCGTGATCACCTTGAGCTGACGGGCACCAAGTTCGGTTGTGGTATCGGTCAATGCGGCGCCTGTACGGTACACATCGACGGCCACGCACAGCGCTCGTGCATCACCCCGGTATCAGCCATTGAAGGCCAGTCGATTACGACCATCGAGGGGCTCGCCAGTGCTGATGGTGTGCTCCACCCGGTACAGAAGGCCTGGCTTGAAATAGACGTTCCCCAATGCGGCTATTGCCAGGCCGGGCAAATCATGGCCACGGCAGATTTTCTGAAAAAGCATCCCAGGCCCAGTGATCAGGACATCGACAAGAACATGACCAATATCTGCCGCTGCGGGACTTATGTGCGGATTCGTACTGCGATCCACCGGGCCGCAGAACTGGCTGAGTCGGGAGAATGAGCATGTCAGGTAACGAAGCAAGAATGGATCTGGAGCGTATTGACGTCAGTCGCAGGCGATTCGTCGTAACGGGCGCAAGCATCGCCGGTGGTTTCGTACTGGGCCTGCCTGCAATCGGGCTGTCGAATGATGTTGTCGGTGGCGAGGCGGACAGTGAACACCAGATCGGGTTTTTCATCGAGATAGCAGCCGATGGCAGCGTGATCATTGGCAGCAACCAGCCCGAGATCGGCCAGGGCGTGCGCACCGCGTTGCCGATGCTGGTGGCCGAGGAACTGGATGTCGAGTGGTCGAAAGTCAGCGTCAGGCAAATGCCACTGGGGATCGTCAAGACAGCGGACGGCTATGCCTGGAAATACGGTGGTCAGGGTGTCGGTGGCAGCACCGGATTAACCGGGAACTGGGACTTTATGCGCGAGGTCGGGGCAACGGCCCGCCAGCAACTGATCAGGGCAGCGGCCGCACGCTTGAATGTCCCGGTATCGAGTTGCAGTACCAGGCCGGGTTACGTGGTCTGCAGTTCCCCGGCTGCAGAGATTCCATACGGTGACCTGGTGGCTGCGGCGGCACGACTGGACCTGCCCGCGGAAAGCCCGCCGCTGAAAGAAATGAAGCAGTACCGGATTGTCGGCAGGCGGCAAAAAACGATAGACGCGATGGATATCATCACCGGCAAGGCGCGCTACGGTATCGATACCCGGGAAGCCGGCATGCGTTATGCGGTGATTGCCCGTTCCCCTTATCTCAATGGACGCGTCCGTTCATTTAATGATACCGAAGCACGTAAAGTCGATGGCGTACTCGATGTCTTCAAAATCGATGGCCCCGAACCCGGCGAGCCCTACCTGATACTCGCCAATGGGGTGGCAATCGTCGCCACCTCGACCTGGGCGGCGATCAAGGGCCGCGAAGCGCTGCAGATCGACTGGGATCCGGGCCCGAATGCAAGCGACAACAGCGATGCTTTCTGGCAGCAGAATCACGAGATGTTGAAATCGACAGGCCAGGTGGTGGTCGACGATGGCGAGTTTGACAAGGCCATGGCAGAGGCTCACCAGGTCATCGAGCGACACTATCAGGTGCCGTTTGTGTCGCATCAGCCATTGGAACCGCAAAACTGTTACGCCCATGTGCAGGAGGACCGATGTCATATCATCGCGCCGACGCAGATGCCGAGCGGTGCATCCAGAGCCGCGGCCGCGGTGACCGGTCTGCCGCGTGAAAATATCCAGGTCGACATGACTCGCGTGGGAGGCGGGTTCGGCCGCAGGCTGACCAATGACTATGTCGCCGAAGCCTGCATGATTTCGCAGAAGACCGGCTGGCCGATCAAGCTGCAATGGACACGCGAAGATGATGTCAAACATGACTTTTACCGGCCCGCCGGCTTGCACGAGATGCGCGCGGGAGTGGACGGTAAAGGCAAGGTCATCGCCTGGACTCAGCGACTGGTAAGCGCCAGCAAGTATTATCGGCGTCCCAATATGACGGAGGAACGTTTGTGGGAAGCCGAACTTTACCCGGACGATTTCCCGAGAAAAATCGTCGAAAACTTCAGGCTGGAATATTTCCATAACCCGATCGGGCTTCCCAGGGGTTCGTGGCGCGCCCCGGCGCACACCGCCAATGCATTTGTTATTCAAAGCTTTCTCGATGAAATCGCTGTCGAGACCGGCCAGGACCCGTTACAGCTCCATATCGATATGCTGGGAGAAGAGCGGGAAATGGAATACGGCAACCATGGCGGTCCCACATTCAATCCTGGAAGACTCGTGCGATTGATTAAATTTGTCGCCGCGCGCATCGACTACCAGAAACAACGGCCGGATGGGCGCGGTGTCGGTCTTGCTACCCACTTTACCTTCGGCGGATACGCTGCGCATGCTGTCGAAGTTACGGTCAGCCCGCAGGGACAACTGAAAATCGAACGCATCGTAGCGGCAATCGATTGTGGTTTTGCCGTCAACCCGCAGGCGGTTGAAGCACAATTGCAAGGCGGCACCATCGATGGAATCAGTACGGCACTGGGCCTGGAAATCACGGTGAAAGACGGCCAGGTACAGCAAAGCAATTTCCACGATTATCCGCTATTGCGAATTGCCGCGGTGCCCAGCCTGTTCGAGACGCATATATTGCCGTATGACGATACACCTACCGGAGTCGGTGAAATAGGTATTCCTTCTGCAGCCCCGGCGCTCGCTAACGCAATTTTTGCTGCTTCCGGTATACGGCTTCGGCGCCTGCCCATCGGAGACCAGTTGCAAAAAGCCATGGCAGGCTGAATCAAGGACCGGCTGGCTGTCGGTAAGGGCTACGTACATATCCTCATTTCAAAGGCTGGTCCCGTGCCCTTATAAGAAGGATTAATGGCCAACGCAGCGATCAAACTTTATGACAGCGTCGTCCTCGGACGGCCGTTGGTGACACTCCTTGTTATCGCCGTTGTTACTTTAGCCTGCGGCTGGTTCGCCAAGGACTTCGGGCTCGATGCGACGACTGATTCGCTGACGCTGGAGCGGGACGAAGACCTCACTTACTACCGCTCGATTCGGGCCCGCTACGAGTCCGATGATTTTCTCATCGTTACCTTCACACCGTCGGAAGATTTGTTCAGCGAACAGGTTCTTGCCGATCTCAAACAGCTGCGTGATGCTCTGGCGGCGGTGCCGGGGGTCGACTCCGTTGTCAGCATACTGGACGTACCGCTGATCCGGAGCCCGCCGGTCGATCTTCAGGATCTGGGCTCAGGCATGAGGAGGCTGGGAGAGAAGGAAACCGACCGCGGCATGGCTCGTGAGGAGCTGTTGACGAGCCCCCTCTATCAGAATGTGATAATCAGTACCGATGCCAAAACGACGGCGATGCGGGTCGATTTCGTACAGGATGAGGAATACCTGCAGCTCTTTTACTGGCGTAACAGTCTTCGCGAGAAGCGTCTGGTCAGCGAGCTGACTGCCGATGAGGCAGCAGAACTCAAAGACGCAAGCGACCGTTTTCAGGCTTACAGTCAACGTGCTCTGGCCAGGGAGCAGGAGCAAATCGCGGCGATCAGGGCTGTGTTGGCCGAGCGCAGCCATCTGGGAAAGATGCATCTTGGTGGAGTACCGATGATCGTCTCCGATTCGATCGACTTCATTCGCCACGATTTGCTGGTGTTCGGTCTCGCCGTTCTGGTCTTCCTCCTGGTTATTTTGACGGTAGCTTTTCGAAAGCCACGATGGGTCGTGTTGCCGCTCATCACCTGTCTTGCGACGTGCACCATCATGCTCGGGGTGCTCGGTTTCATGGACTGGCGGGTGACCGTCGTTTCATCGAACTTCGTCTCGCTGATGTTGATTCTCTGCCTGGCGCTGACGCTGCACATCATCGTACGTTATCGCGAGATACATGCGGCGCAACCTGATGCCGACTCGATGACTCTCGTAAGAACGACGGTGCGGAGGATAGTCGTTCCCTGCTTTTACACGGCGTTGACGACAATGGTGGCGTTCGGCTCTCTGATTGTCAGCAACATTGAACCGGTCATCGATTTCGGCTGGATGATGGTGATGGGTGTCGCGATCGCGTTCATCCTGTCATTTACGTTGTTCCCGGCCGCACTCGTGATGCTCGAGCCGGGCGAACCCAGATCGCGACACGACCTTACGGCGGCGATAACAGCGTTTTTTGCGAGGCTGATTACGCGACATAGCAAGGCGACGTTGCTGGCCTTTGCCATACTTGCGGTTATCTGTGTTTCGGGAGTTGCCAGGCTAACCGTTGAAAACCGTTTTATAGATTATTATCGCAAGACGACCGAAATCTATCAGGGCATGGAATTGATCGACAGGGAACTCGGTGGCACGACGCCCCTGGAGATCATCATCGATGCACCGGTGGAGGCAACAACCGAGGACGACGACCTCGGCTTTGAAGACGAGTTTGAGGAGGAGTTCGAGGACTTTTACTCGGATGACTCAGAAGGCGGGGCGGGAATTACGGCGACGAGCTACTGGTTCAACAGCCGGCGAATTCCGGATGTACGCGCGATACACGATTACCTGGACAGCCTGCCCGAAACTGGAAAAGTCCTGTCTATTGGCACGACAGCGGAAATCCTGGAGCAACTCGATCCGGACATACTGCAGGACAACTGGGGTCTGTCCATTATTTATCGGAAGTTGCCCGAAGATGTAAAAGACATCCTGTTTTCGCCATATCTTTCGGACGACGGTCAGCAACTGAGGTTCAGCATACGGGTGTTCGAGTCGGATCCGACGTTGCGACGGGCAGACTTGATCGATGAAATCCGGCGCTATCTGGTCGATGAAATGAATCTCGCGGACGACCAGGTACATCTGAGCGGCATACTCGTACTTTATAACAACATGCTGCAAAGTCTGTTTCGCTCGCAAATCCTGACACTGGGGGTAGTCTTTTTCGCGATAGCGCTGACCTTTCTTGTATTGTTTCGCTCGATCAGGATCGCCGTCATTGCGATTATTCCAAATTTGCTCGCAGCGGGAATCGTACTAGGCGTGATGGGCTGGTCTGGTATTGCCCTCGATATCATGACTATTACGATCGCGGCAATCACAATCGGCATCGGCGTGGACAACACGATCCATTATGTGCATCGTTTTAATACGGAATTCGAGTCGGATCACGACTACTGGGCGGCGATCAAGCGCAGCCACGCGACAATTGGCCGTGCAATGTATTACACCAGCGTTACGATCATGCTCGGCTTTTCCATCCTCGCTTTGTCCCAATTTGTGCCGACCATTTATTTCGGCCTTCTTACAGGGCTCGCGATGTTGGTTGCGCTGCTCGCGAATCTGGCATTGCTGCCTGTGCTTATTGCGACATTCCACGCAGAGGGGCATCTGACCGCTGCTGATCGATAAGCATACTGCGTTGCTCGGGCCCGACCCAGAACGCGGTCCCTATTCTTGGTATTTTCGCTTCTACGGTACGTACCGCCAGATGCACTCCTCGAAGCCTGGCGTCATAAGGAACTGGAATTCCTCTGTACCAAAAGCGCATTCGAAAACGATCTTGCTGCGCGCATTGGTGATTGGGAAGTTACCGCAGAAACGCCAGCCGATACGCCTATAATACGGCGATGGGAGATTTCTTCCGCGAACTGCGTGAACGGAAGGTCATCAGGGTCGGCATCGCCTACCTTGTGGGTAGCTGGGTGGTCATGCAATTGGCCGATGTCATCTTCCCAGCTATGGGACTGCCAGATTGGTCCATCGCGCTTGTGCTCGGTATTCTGGCGGCCGGCTTTCCAGTGGCACTGATACTCAGCTGGGTGTTCGAAATCACACCGCGGGGCATCAAACGCTCCGAGGTTGCTGCGCAGCCCGAGGCAGCAGAAGCAACAAACAAGGTCACGCCGGCCAGCGGCCCGTCGATTGCTGTGCTGCCCTTTCCCGATATGAGCGCTGAAAAGGATCAGGAGCACTTCTGCGATGGCCTCACTGAAGAGCTTTTGAACGTCCTCACGCGAATCCCGAATCTCCGTGTTGCCTCGCGCACGTCAACGTTCTCGTTCAAGCACAAGGAAGTTGATCTGAAAGCTGCCGCGGAAAAACTGCAAGTCGCTCATATACTCGAGGGCAGTGTCCGCAAGTCCGGCAATCGTGTTCGAATTACGGCACAACTGATCGAGGCCGCGACAGACTCGCACCTGTGGTCAGAAACCTACGATCGGGAACTCGACGATATCTTTGCCATCCAGGATGACATAGCCGCGCGTGTTCTCGAGGCGCTGCAGTGCCGGCTTGGTGCGGAGCAATTGCCCAATCCTACGACAGAAAATCCAAAGGCTTACGAATATTTTTTGCGCGGTCGTGGTTATGCGATTTCCGGTGGCGCGCGAAACAAGGAGCTGGCGGTGGAAATGTTTCAGAAAGCCGTCGATCTCGATCCCGAATTTATTCGAGCATGGATTCACCTGGCCGAAGAGTGTGCGCTCAATGCGAATTTCTTTTCGAAGGACGAGAAGTGGCGTCGTTTTGCAGACGAGGCCGCAGATAAGGCGATGCGACTCGCACCTGATCACGTGGAGAGTTTCCTTGCCCGAGGTTACGCACATTTAGCGAGCAAGCGATTTGCCGAAGCCGAACGTGATTTTCAGAAGGCGGTCGAACTCGATCCCACATTTAGCAGGGCATATCATTACCTGGCACGCGCCCACTATCACCAAGGGCACATTGAGCGGGCAGTCGAATATTTTGATAAGGCGACCGAACACGACCCGGACGATTTCGAGAGCCCCTTGCTTGCGACCACGATTTATAAGGCCGTGGGCGATAATGACGGTGCGCGACGCGTCGCCGAAATCGGCGTCAAGCGTGCCAAAAAAATCCTGGAGGACTACCCCGACAATGAACGCGCCTACTACCTGGGTGCTGCTGGTCTGTTCACGCTGGAACGACACGATCAGGCGAAGGAATGGGTCGAACGCGCCCTGGAGCTCAATCCCGATGATCCCGCGACGAGATATAACGCAGCCTGTATGTTTGCGAATTATGGCGACGTTGAGCGGGCGTTGGATTGCCTCGAGAATTCACTAGTGTCACGCAGCTGGATCGAAAACGATCCTGACCTCGCACCCCTGCGAGATCTTCCCAGATTTCAGGCTATGCTCGCAGCCCTGTCGGATTAGCTGGCTGTATTGCATCGAACCCTTCACTCTGGAGCGCCCCTTGGTCGTCGATGTCAACCCGGTACCAGTCGGAATCCCCTTTGGGCAATATCGTCCCCTCGATCGATTGACCTGGTGCGAGTGGCGCCGGCGTTCCGAATCCTCCATTGGGCTCATACGCGTCCACGCTCGGCGTAAATTGGCCAGCGTTTTGACGGTAAAACGTTATGCAGCGCTATGGTGCTTGAATGAGTGAACCCACACAAAAACGGGCCACCGTTTACTTCGACCCCTCACTACACCGGGCGCTCCGATTGAAGGCAGCTGAGACGGACCGCAGCATTTCAGATCTTGTCAATGAAGCGGTCAAAGAGGCACTTGCCGAAGACGCGGCGGATGCGATTCGGTGAAACTGGAGTTGAATAATGCCCAATGAACTCGATCCAATACGCGGTCAATGGTACGCGCATCTCAAAAAGGGGCAGCGATTCTTTATTTCTGCCGTCGATGAAGATGGCGGTACCGTGGAGATTCAACACTTCGACGGGGACCTGGAGGAAGCGACGTTTGATGAATGGCGTGAACTCGACATCGAACTGAGTGTCGCCCCAGAGAATTGGGCCGGTGCCCTCGATGTCGGCGAATGGGACGATCTCGGAACCGAAGTCACAGATACCAGCGCGGCAGACTGGAATGAACCGCAGCACGACCTGCGTCCCTTGCAACGGCAGGGGGTCTTCCCTGGCAAAGAATCGCCGGACGACGCCTATGGCGAGGGCTATATGGAAGAGGAGACGCCGGAGTAAGCCACACAGGACAAACCGTAAGGAAAGGGGCCTACGGAAAGGGGCCAGATTCATTCCTGCGCCTTGCGAAATCAGATCTGATCCCTTGGCTCTGGCACTGCTTTCCTTATGTAAAGTGACTGTCGCCATTCCCCTGAATTCGGGGTCAAAAGCTGACATTTCTGGTCACCCGGCGAGCTTGCCGCATGGATTAGCGCGGCATAACTTTACCTTTAGTTTCATTAACTTATCAGTCTTTCTTCAATCAATTTATCGGTTGGCACAGCCCTTGCACTTATAAAGGCAGGGCGCCCGACATCGATGCCTTGAGGCGCCACTGGAACACCGAAAACCACAGGCATGTGGAGGATAAGATGATGAGCAACGAAGTGGTTCAGGACTGGACAGACAGCACGGTACTGCTGAAATTCGGCGAACACAAAGACGTGCGCTACAAGGTGTACTGGGACGGTGCCAAGCTCTTGCAGGAAATCACGGATCCCGATGATTCTCCCATTCACACACTCGAGCTGCCGCCGGGGCTGGTCATGGAAAAGCAGAGTTACGAAGTATTGCTGCGCTACGTGCTGCTCGATGTCGTACACAGAGAAGCCAAGCCGTAATTGCGGCTGATACCCTTTATTCGGGCCGCCACCAGCGGGCGAAGGGGGATTCCTTTTGGCAGCAAGCTACCGGTGTGCGGATTCTCAGCTTATGGAGAACGAGCGGACATACGGTCTTGCGCTGGCCTGTAAAGAACGCCTGACGCATTCATGCACAGCCCCACTGCCAAGGAAGCGCTCCCAGTGCTACGGCCCGTGGCGGATTATTCAGACACCTCGAGTTCCTCGGGTTCCGGCGGCGGGAGGGGCTCCGGCTCGATATCAGGCGGCTCCTTGAGCGCCTGAGCCTCGTCTTTGGAAATCGCATAGAATTTTCCAAGGCCACAAGATGCTCCCGACGAGAGACCCATGCCCTGGTTATACAACACGGTGATGGTGTCGATATCGCATAAGCGGGAAATTGTCGTGCTATAACTGAATCTCTTCTCACGGGCCAATCCCGAGCAACGACGCGGCAGGTAATTGCGGTAAATCAAACCACCACGCATATAGAAAAGAATGGTCTGATCATCGATGATTACGGTTCTGGAAACAGTTCTCATGTTCACACATCGCTCGCCACCTTCCTCGGGGGCCTCATCCGCCAGAGCAGAGGCCAAAGGCGACAAGCTCAGGACGCAACAGGCTACTGCCAGAATAAAAACGCGTTTATGCATCATTGATCTCAGCCCTCCAGGCAAACACGACAATTCAGATATATTTTGACCGCAGACCAGGGTAGGAGTTCGTAAGTACATGCCGTAAGCAAGTCTATCGATTAGAGTGGAAAAGGTGTCAAAATTATTTTTGCAACAAATAAGGAGCGAACATAAACCTGACACCTTTTCCCGTCAAAACTCGGGGAACAGCATCGATTTGTTGTTTTACGCAGTCGCCGTAGCAATACCGCTACGGAGCTTTTGCCAGATTAGAAAAACCCTGTCGTCACAATAGCCTGCGTCAGATGCTATGCTTGGTATGTCTGGCATACCGGATGGCCAGTATGAATAACAAGTTGCTGGATGGATTCTTCTTACAAGAGGTGCTCGTCGAGCCCTTGATCGGAAGGGTGAGTGGCTCCGGTGAGCCTGCGCATTTGCCGTCCAAATCCATCGAAGTTCTTCTTTGCCTGGCAAAGCAACCGCGCAGGCTTGTGTCACGCGAAGAGCTCCTCAGCAAAGTGTGGGGTGATGGAAACGGCAGTCCGGAAGCCCTGAGCCATGCTGTCAGCGAAATACGCCATGTGTTAGGCGATCACGCGGACGACCCTGTGTTTATCCAGACAGTGCCGAAACGCGGCTATCGTTTGCTATGCGAACCCCGGTTACGGGACTCTTCGAGTCAGGTCGCATCCGTTGCTGCGGAATCGACGCTTCCTGCTGCAGTGCCGATCTGGGGAGCATTGCTGCGCCATGGCGTGGTGCAGGCCGGTTTCGCTTACCTTGTGATCGGCTGGTTGCTGATCCAGGTCGCTGACGCGACCTTTCTCAACCTCGGTTTGCCAACGTGGGCCATGCCCTTTATCACGTTCGTGGTCGTCGGCGGTTTCCCGGTTGCCGTGTTGCTCGCATGGTTTATTGAGGTGGCAGAGGGCCGCATGATCCGGGATCGCGGCGAACAGCCGGGAGGGCTACTGCAGGGCCTGGAGAGAAATTATCTCGCGATTATCGCGGCTTATGGCATCGCCGCGCTGGGTGCCGGTACTTATCAGTTCACGGTTGGCTTCAATGTGCCCGAGAACGGCAGCGTTCAGGCGGCGGAACCGGCACTGGTCCCGATTGAGCCGAACTCTATCGCCGTACTGCAGTTAATGAATATCGACGGGAGTGAGGAGACTGCCATATTCAGTAACGGCCTGGTGGAGGATGTCATCAACCGCCTTGCCAGGATACCCGGGCTGCATGTCTCGTCGCGGGGTGACTCCTTTTCGCTGCCAGCTAATAGCTCATCCAGTGAGGTACGCCAGCGACTCCGGGTCAGCTACTACATTGAAGGCAGCGTCCGGTTGACAGAAGAACAGATTCGCGTCGTGATTCAGTTGATTGAATCGGCAAGCGGCCGGCATCTCCTATCTCGCAGTTTTGACCGTGAACGCAAGGATTTTTTCGAAATTCAGGATGAAATTACCAGTCTTGCGGTCGCCAATTTGCGTGTTGCGTTGCCACAAGATACTCAGACTGCTCTTGGTACTGCGATCAATGTTGCGAGTATTGACGCATATATTTTGTATCGTCGGGGCATCGAAGAGCTACACAAGCCAATGACAGTGCAGACTATAGAGCAGGCGCTTGATTGGTTTTCGCAGTCTCTGGATATTGATCCGGATTATGCCGCTGCCCATGCCGGTATTTGCCTCACATATTCATCGGGATTCACTGTCGTCGATGATCCAAGTTTCATCGATGAAGCAGAACAGGCCTGCGCCTCCGCTTTGGCATTAAGTCCGAATCTCAACATAGTGCATAACGCACTCGGTGATTTGTATTGGGAAACCGGGAAACACCAGGAGGCTGAAGCGTCGTACTTGCGTGCGCTGGCGGTACACCAGAATGATACGTTGGCGCTTACTGGGCTGGCGGGTGTGTATTCCGGCCAGCAGAGATTGGCGGAAGCGGAGGAAAAATTCAGACAGGCTATTGCTCTGCAGCCTGGAAACTGGCGATCCTACGATTCGCTGGGCTGGTTTCTTTACCAAAATGGACGATATGAAGAAGCAGCAGCGGCATACGAAGAAGTCGTATCTCTCGATGCAGAAAACAGGCAGGGATGGGGCAATCTTGGTACGTCATTAATGTTGTCTGGCAACTTTACAGATGCAGCCCCGGCATTCAATCGCTCCATCGATATCGAACCACAAGTCGACGCGTACGCCAATCTTGGATTGATGTACTACTATCTGGGCAAAACAGGCGCTGCGGTTGCTGCACTCGAAAACGCAACGACACTGGCACCAAATGACCATCTTGTATGGGCGAATCTTGGAGACGCATTATCTTTTTCCGAGCAAGGGGAGAGAGCGAGTCAGGCGTTCAGCAGGGCGGAAGGGCTTGCGGAAAGCCAGCTCGCGGTCAATCGTAAGGATGCGGCAACCATGATCGATTTGGCATGGATCAAGGCGATGCT
Organism: Pseudomonadota bacterium; assembly: GCA_022572185.1. Lineage (GTDB taxonomy): Bacteria > Pseudomonadota > Gammaproteobacteria > Steroidobacterales > Woeseiaceae > JACZWL01. Next base: position 14,900 of record JACZWL010000019.1, read on the forward strand.
CGGAAAGATGGAAGATGCAGAAGCATTAATCGTCAGAGCACAACGCATTGCACCAGGTGACCCATACGTGTATTACATTCACGGGCTTGTCCTGACGCAACTGGGGGAGCACACTGCTGCACTGGCTGAACTGGAGACAGCAGTCGAGATGGGGTACCCACTGGTGATGCTGGCCGCCGAACCACATCTGACGGATCTGAAAGGAAAACCACGGTTCGTGGCACTCGTGAATAAACAAGACGCGAAATGACAGCAGAACATGGAAGCGAAAATATGCAGGTCGAGGAAGACAGTAGAAATTGCCTTGATCGCATCACATCTCCAAAAACAGAAAGGGGGAAAATAATGAAATCATCAAGAATAGTGCTGTTGTTGGGATTGCTATCCGTACTGGGCGCTTGTAGCCCAAAAAATAGCCAAACTTGCCCGGACAGACACGTAAATTTGATAGCGAAAACTGGCAACGAAAATGCGCCAACGATTCTGCAAGTCAAGCCCGACACGATCGTGGTCAAGGAGGGATGTTCGTTCGAAGTCAGGTTCTCAGGTGACATAACTGTGTCGACGGTTGGGAAAACAGAAGCCTGGCTGACCAAAGGCTCTCAAAAAGTTTCCCCGATCATAATTACCGCGCCGTCAGGGACAGCGCAGGACGAACCTTACAAGTACACGATCGTGGTTGACAATTTCGGCACGCTGGATCCACGCGCGCGCATCACCGAATAGCGATCCGGGAATTTGGGGACACCACAGCTGTCCCATAAACATCGGCTGCGAGGCCCAGAATCGAAACAGTGACATCGCGCTCAGCCAGCTATTGTTCGTTGGGCGGATGACGTTCGCCTGGATATCACTACATACATCGCCCCTCCGGTTTGGTCGTGGGGATAAGGCGTCAGGTTTATTGTGCCGCTTCTTCGCAGGAAAACAGACCTGACACTTATAAGCTAAACCTGATAACTTTGGCTGGCCCGCTGTTTGTGCCGAAAGGGTAGAGTACGGTCTGACGACAGCGCAAACTCAGGATTCGCAATATGGGCATTTGGTCACAGGCCAGGGATCTGGCAGCAGCAACACCCGACGAGCGGAATCGATACGTCGATTTCCTTCGTGCCGTATCGATCCTGGTAGTAATCACCGGCCATTGGCTGATTTCCGCTCTTTACTACCATGACGGATCGCTGACTGCGACCAGTATCCTGGTCGTTCAACCCAGTACACATTGGTTGACCTGGTTGTTTCAGGTGATGCCGATATTCTTCATCGTGGGCGGTTACGCCAATGCCGTCTCACTGGAGAGCGCGCGCCGACGAGAGATTGCTTATGCAGGCTGGCTGGCTGCGCGTCTGAATCGCCTGGTTACACCATTGCTGGTCCTGGTGCTGGGTTGGGCCTTGTTCGCGGCAATATTGCACTTTTCGGGTGTCAGTGGCGCTGTTATTCAACTGGCATCGCGGGCTGCGCTGATCCCAATCTGGTTTCTTGCCATCTACATCATGGTAGTCGTATTGGCACCGGCTACCTACATCGCGTGGCGACGTTGGGGTTTTGCTTCATTTTGGGGACTTGCGGCTATCGGTGTGCTCGTCGATGTCGCGTTTTTCGTGGCAGATCTCCGCTGGTTGGGTTGGAGTAACTTCTTCTGGGTCTGGCTCTCTGTTCACCATCTGGGTTACGCATGGCGCGACGGGCGTATGGGCAGCCCGGCGCGGCTCCTGACTTACGCGGCGCTCGGTTTTTTGGCGTTGGTGCTGCTTGTATTCAAAGGACCATATCCTTTCGCTATGGCAGGATCACCGGACGAGGGTCTGAGCAACACAAGTCCGCCGAAAATTACTTTGCTGGCGCTTGCTATTACGCAGTGCGGTCTACTCCTGGCCATTGAATCGCCGATGCGCCGCATGTTGTCCGGTTTGCGAGTTTGGACGGCGACCGCGCTGATCAATAGCATGATCATGACCCTCTATCTCTGGCACCTGACCATCATGATGATCGTCGTTGCACTGGTCTACCTGGCAGGGGGTGTGGGACTGGGACTGGAACCCGGGAGTTCCGAGTGGTGGTTTACTCGTCCGGTATGGATAGCCGTTCTTTATGCAGTGTTGTTGCCGGTAACCTTGCTATTGGCGCCAATGGAGAGACGTGCGCGCGCTGCTGACGCAGCTGTCCCGGCGGCGGTAAGGCAAGTGGGTGGCGCTGCACTTATTTGCTTTGGCGTTGCTCTGCTTGCCCGTTTTGGATTTGGAAACGCGCCGCTGCCGGGGCTCGATGTCGCTGCAACCGTAATGGTTATTGCGGGTGCCGGAAGCAGTGGTCTGCTGCCCGGATTCAAATAAGAACAAGAGAACGGCGTACAGAAAATGTGTCAAATCTATTTTCGTAAAGCGCAAAAAAGAAATTTGACACCTTCCATGATCGGTTCGCGGCTAAAGCCGCTCGTACACATTTCAAAATCAGGATCGTAGGAGCGGCTTTAGCCGCGATCGCTGCTGTTGAGCTACCTGGAACCTGTCTTTTTGTACGGATCAAACACTATGTTATCCGGTCGCAGCATTTTCATCTGCGCAGCTATTTTTTCTTCCAGCGGCCGTTTTTGTCCTGGTAGTAATGTCCGGCCGCAGTCTTTTGCACAGCAAGTTCGTAAAACCGGTTGCTGACCTGTGCGACAGTCGTACCCGTTTTCTGGGCGGTGCTTTGGAATTTGGCTTTCCGTTTTGCGTTCACGTTTGCGATCAGCGCCTTGACCTCACTGCTCGCTGGTGTTGTGACGGCAGCGAGATAACCGGTGCTGGCTTCGCCCACCAGGCCCTGAGCCTTGGCGTCGTGTAGGTCAATGGCCCACGCGTTTTGCAGTAACAACACCAGGCCGATGGCAGCAAAGATCTTTTTCATGTTCATCATCCTCAGAATACGTCGCTGTCTTCGTCGAACAAGCCATCCAGTTCCTTGTCGACGTGAAGCCGGATTTCATGTTCGATCTTGATATTGAGATTGATCTCGATCGGCTTTTCTGGGGCCGCAAGCTGGATGGTCGGATTACAGCCGGCGAGGGAGGAGAGCAGAACGATTGTGAAAATTATCGATTTCATGGCTGCACCAGGCTTCTCAAGAATCTACGATCAAGCTTACCTTATGTTGCTTTCCCGGGATAGCGGCATCATCTATTGCGCAAGTCTTCTTTCCAGGATCTCTTCCACCGCCCGCGCCGCCTGCAGGCTCCTGAGCATCTGGGGAATGTTGTTCTCAATCCCGAGATTCAACACGATCGGCCGACTGCTCTCCATGTCGGGGTTCCTGCCAGTCAAGTGCATTTGCAATGTCAGGTCACCGTCTTTGCTGTAGTCAAGCTCGGCGGTGAGTGTCTCGTATTCGAAGTTGCTCAAGGCACGCGTCACCAGGTCGATGCTGCTTGCGCCGGCATCGTCGGGCGCGATCCCCGGCAGATAACGAATGACACCGCCGGGCGCCTCGCCAGTCAGCCGCCCGTTCACAATGGTTACGGCATTTCCTTCGATAATCACCGGCAACTCCGCAGCAATGCTTCCACTTATCTCGATGGACTCAAATTCTTTGAGCGTCAGCAGCTCCGGCAGTTCAATCGATTCAGCCCTGAGAACGAGCGCATTGCGGTCCCTGCCAAGCTGGTAGCTGAAAGGATCGGCCTGTATGACACCACCGAACGCGGTCATGCGGAGGTTTTCGACCGCAACGGACAGTGCGTTCGGATTCAGGGTGTAATCCGCGGTGATGTTCTCGATTGGCAAACCGACCTCGATCAGGTCGATTGCAATTTTGGCGGGTTCTGTGGTCAGTCCAGTCGCCGGATCGTAGTTGGCCTGTAAGCTCGTCGACAAGCCGGCGAACGCGGTGTCGGCGTATGCGCCGGCCAGGTCCGTCATCTGTATCGAGGATGCTCCGTCGAGCTGCCAGTCTGAGTCCGGTTTCTCCCAGTTCAGCTGCAACTCGCCCGAGAAGGTACCGGCGCTGATATCCCAGTCGTAAGGCCATGGAGAGACGCGGTCCGATAGTCCCTGTGAGTCGAACGACAGGGCGACATCCTGGATGGACAGTTGGCCGGTGCCGGAGTCGAGGTTGTGCCGTGCCTGTATGGTCGCTTCCTTGCCGTCGTGAAGTCCGACTGTCGCCAACGCAACCAGCATATTCGCGCCTTGCAGGGACACATCGCCTTTGAACCCTGGCAAAGCGATTACCCGGTCGTCCCACGTTGCCTGGCTCGATGGCGAGTCGACGACGACTGTCGCCGACAAAGCCTGGTCCGATTCACTGACAACAATGTTACGAAGAGAGACCGGTGCAGTGATCGCAAGGTTTTCATCCAGCGATAATGACTGGATATCGGCATCGAGCGACGCCGCTGAAAACTGCCAGCCGGTGTCCGCCAATTCCAGTGTGGCGCCGGATATCAGTCGGACATCGAGCCGGCCCAATGCGACGTCGGGGCCCGAGAGCTCAGTCACAACAAGTTCGGCGCCCGGATGAACATGCACCCACAAGCCGTCGTCACGAAACACGATGTCCTGTGCCGCTGAAAGCGCAAGTCGGCTGGCTGTCGCAAATGCCAAATCGGTAGCGCCCACGGCAACATCGATATCCATGAAGCAGGCGGGTCCCGTCTCGCAGCTAAGGTTGCTCAGGGATACGGGTATGTCACTCCAAAGTCCGTGGGAAACGCGCAGTAACGCCTGCTGCTGGTTACCGGACCATTCAAGCTGTGGAAATGTGGTTTCGAACTCCACCGGGCTGGACGACTCCATGCTGATCGATGTGACGACGCCTGGTCTGCTGGCATAAACGAATTGCCACGGCGTTGACGGCGTGAATTGAGCTTTTATCGACGCCGTTTGGCTCGCGTCATACGGAATCTCGGCATCGAACTCCAGCTCGGCAGATCCGGTCCGGACTTCGACACCGGCAGGAGTGATGCCGAACGATACCGCTATTGATGTCGCGATCGAGGCCAACGCGGGGAGGTCGAGGGCGGATGCACCACTGAGGGAGATAACGGTGTCGGTCTGCCGTATGCTGGCCGTGACCGACTGCTCTGCCACATTCGCGAAAGCATCTCTGACCGAAACCACTCCCTCATGGATTGCTTGCTCTGTACGGATGATCTCCGCCGACAAATCCACGGAGTCCACGCTCGCGGTCAGAGTTTGCTTGTTTTCGGTTGAGGCCCACCGGAGCTCATGTATTGTCGGGTAGGGCGCTATGCTCAGCTGCGTGACATTGACTACCGTGTTCGGAAGGCTATCTGGCAGCAAGAGTATCTGATCGATCAGCTGAGCCAATGCAAGCGGTTCGCTGCCGCTTGCGGACGCGACAGCTATCGTCACTTTCCCGGCAGTGAATACCTGGGTCCCGGTCCGCGACTTGCCGATCGGCAGGGTCAATTCATCAATGGTTATCGTCGTGCCGTTCTCATGCTCGAGTTCCAGGTAGCTGATGGTAGCGTTACTGGTCGCCAGCGCATCCAGGGATACGCCGGTCACCGTCAGGCCATACTGCTGCAGGATCGGGCCTGATATGCGCTGAATGATCGTGTCGCGCAGGACCCAGGCAAGCGAAGCCAGGATGGCGACAATGACCAGGGCAATCACAAGGTACTTAGTGACTTTCATTGCCTGTTGCTTCCCTGGTGTCTGCCTGACCATCAGGCGCGCAATCGGGATTTGCGCCGCCGTTCAACTTCGGTCAGTAATTTCTTGCGCAGGCGGATGCTATGGGGAGTGACTTCCAGTAACTCATCATCATCGATAAATTCGAGTGCCTGCTCGAGCGACAAGCGGATCGGCGGTGACAGCACAATATTTTCATCGCTACCCGCTGCGCGAATATTCGTTAACTGTTTCGCCTTCGTGGGATTAACGGCCATGTCACTGCGGCGGCTGTTGACACCAATGATCATGCCTTCGTACACGGCATCTCCATGGCCAATCATGAGTCTCCCGCGTTCCTGTAAGTTGAAGAGCGCATACGCAAGTGCCTTGCCGGCGATCATCGAAACCAGAACGCCATTGTTTCTCTGACCGAGCGTTTCGGGCACATATCGATCGTATTTGTCGAAAACGTGGTAGAGAAGGCCCGTGCCCGAGGTGGCGGTCAGGTAGTCTGTTCGGAATCCGATGAGACCACGCGTCGGGATTCGATAATCAAGCCGGACACGACCTTTTCCGTCCGGCAGCATCGCCAGCAGTTCGCCCTTGCGTTCCGCGAGGCGGGTCATAACCGCACCCTGATAGGCTTCTTCGAAATCCACAGTGAGCTGTTCCCAAGGCTCCAGCCGGACGCCGTCTTCCTCATGGACAATGACTTCTGGCCGCGATACGGCGATTTCGAATCCTTCGCGGCGCATGTTTTCGATCAGTATTGAAAGATGTAGCTCACCGCGCCCGGAAACGCGAAATTTGTCCGGATCCTCCGTGGAATCGACGCGCAATGCAACGTTGTGTTTCAGTTCCTGGGCCAGGCGCTCCCGAATCTGGCGACTGGTGAGAAACTTGCCGTCTTGCCCGGCAAACGGGGACTTATTGACCTGAAAGGTCATGCTGATGGTGGGTTCATCGACGTTCAGTGCTGGCAGACCCTCGGGGTGGTCTCTTGGACACAGCGTATCGGATATTAAAAGGTCATCGATACCGCTGAATACAATAATATCGCCAGCGCTTGCTGTCGGTATCACTTGCCGCTCGAGGCCGTGAAACCGGTACAACTCAAGAATTCTTCCGTTTCTCACTGAACCATCGGTGGCGACGATACTGACCGGTGAGTTTGCATTAATCTGCCCACGCTGAATACGGCCGATACCCAGCACGCCGACATACGGATTGTGGTCGAGACTCGAGACCTGTAGCTGCAGAGGCCCGGAGGGGTCGACTGCCGGCGGCGGAACCTGCGAGACAATCGCTTCGAAGAGCGGTGTCATGTCGCCTTCACGTTGATTTGGGTCGGTACTGGCATAGCCTTGCAGCGCTGAGGCATAAATCACCGGAAAATCCAGCTGCTCGTCGGTGGCTCCGAGGCGGTCGAACAAATCGAAGGTCTGGTCCAGCACCCAGTCCGGGCGGGCCCCGTCGCGATCAAGCTTGTTGATCACAACAAGCGGTGCAAGCCCTCTGGCAAATGCCTTCTGTGTGACAAACCGGGTTTGCGGCATCGGCCCTTCGACTGCGTCAACCAGCAGCAGCACGCTGTCGACCATCGAGAGCACGCGTTCGACTTCGCCACCGAAGTCGGCATGCCCGGGAGTGTCAACGATGTTGATGCGGTAATCCTGCCAGCGGATGGCTGTATTCTTCGCCAGAATCGTAATGCCGCGTTCGCGTTCCAGGTCATTCGAGTCCATCACCCGCTCGGGTACGGACGCACGCGGCCCCAGCGTTCCTGACTGCTGCAGCAGCTGATCCACCAAGGTGGTCTTGCCATGATCTACATGGGCAATGATGGCGATGTTGCGAAGTCGCTGGATATCGGACATCGGACTATTTTGACGGTGAATCAGAGAGACGCGGATTATAAACGAGAATGGTGCCGGTGTTGTTTAGGCCGTTGCTTGATCTTCAGTGCGGGGATCGGAGGCTGCATCGGCGATTTTGACGAGCATTGCTGAAAAATTCTCTACCGACAATGGCTTGCTGCAAAGGAAGCCCTGAATCTGATTGCATCCGTGACGCCGCAGAAATGCCAGTTGTTCCTCCGTCTCAACGCCTTCCGCTACGACATTCAGGCCCAGTTGCTGCGACATCGCCAGTATCGCCGCGCAGATGGCCGCATCGTCCAGGTCGGTATCGAGGTCCTTCACGAATGAACGATCAATCTTGATCGTGTCGATGGGAAATCGCTTCAAGTAACTGAGAGACGAATAGCCTGTGCCGAAGTCATCGACCGACAATGAAACCCCGGCATCCTTCAGTCGCTGTAGCGCAATAAGCGTATTGTCCAAATCCTGTAGCAGGACGCTTTCAGTTATCTCAAGTTCGAGCAAACGCGGATCTATATCGGCATCTGACGCAGCGCCAAGCACGTCTTCGTACAGGCTATCAGCATGGAATTGATGAGGGGATATGTTGACGGAAACCGGCACAGCACCGGCCGGCGATGTGGACCACACTTTAACTTGCTTGCAGGCTTCACGGAGAACCCATTGACCGATTGGCACGATCAGACCGGTTTCCTCGGCAACCGGAATAAAGTCGGCGGGCCCGATTTCCCCTCGCACCGGGTGGAACCAGCGCAATAGTGCCTCTGCCCCGACTAACTCCCACGTTTCTGCGTCGACTTTCGGCTGGTAGTAGAGCTCGAATTGCTCGTCGTCAATTGCCTTGCGAATCTCGTTTTCGAGATCGAGCCGGTGCAGCGATTTCGTTCGCATGGTTTCGGAATAGAACTTGTAATTATTGCGCCCGGAAAATTTGGCGCGATACATTGCGGAGTCCGCATTCATCAGCAGCTGTTCGCCGTTTTGGCCATCCTGCGGATATAACGCAATGCCAATACTCGGCGTTACTACGAACTGATGTCCTTCGCAGCTAAAAGGTGGTGTCAATACCGAGATAATCCGCGATGCTATCGTAGCCACGACGTCCTCGGAATCTATGCCGTACAGAATTATGACGAATTCATCTCCGCCGAGGCGTGCCAGCTTGATGCCCCCATCTTCATCAGTCGGATCAAGGCGGGCAACGGAGTCGCCGGATCGAGTACACTGCTCGAGCCTGCGGGCCACCTGTCTTAGCAGCTCATCGCCTATGCTATGGCCCAGGGTATCGTTGATGCGTTTGAATCGATCCAGATCGATGAAAAGAATCGCAAATTTTTCATCATCACGCTGGGCTATCTGTATGGTTCGCTCCAAGCTTTGGCTGAAGAGCTGTCGATTGGGTAGCTCGGTCAGTTCATCGTAATAGGCGAGATTGTAAATTTTCTCCTCAGAATTTTTTCGTTCGGTGATGTCTCTGACAATGGCCAGAACAGAATTCTTGTCGCGCGCCACAAACCGGGTTTCCAGTTCGATATCAAGGCCCTCCAGACTGTGCTCATAAACTTGCGGTTTGCCGGTCTCAAGAGCCCGCTTGATGCAATCTCTTGCTCTGTCATCGTTCTCACAGGGATAGAAATTGACCTGGGACGCTGTCGTCAGCGCCTTTAGTTGCAGAGTATGGGTCGCGTCCGGGCCGCTCAATCCTTCCTCCACCTCGCCTTCGGCGTTGACGATGAAGATAAGATCCGGAACGGCACGAATCAGCCCCCTGAGATCGTTGAGGGACCGGCATGTTCTCAGGGCATAGCGGATGCGATGTGCCAGAACGGGCAAGGCAATCGGCTTGACGATAAAGTCGGTTGCGCCAAGCGTATAGGCGCGCTCCACGGATTCGTCGTCCTCCGATTCCGTAATTATGAAGATCGATGATTCCCGGACTGTTTCTCGCGCTCTTATGATGTCGCAAACGGAAAATCCGTCCAGCCCCTCCGGTGTTTCAACGTCAAGCAGAACAACGTCGGGTTGCAGCTTGCTATACAGTTCCAATGCAACTTTTCCATCTGGAGCAGTTACTACGCGAAAGCCGGATTCCTCCAGGAAATCCTGAATTAAGCTGCAGTGATCAGGATCGTCGTCGGCGACGAGAACGAGAGGCTTTTCTGCTGTGTCCGAACTTTGACTCATACGGCCGCTGTCCCGGTCCTGTCGTCCAGGGCATCGACTACCGTCTTGCAGACCTGCATAGCCGCCGATCGCAATAGCCACGCAAGCACAGAGAAGACGCAATCAATTTTTTTTTGCAATGACATGGCGCTTACCGATTTCTGCTCCCTGGCAAAACTGGACGAGACCGCGGCGTGACTACGAGAGTCCGCCAGATCTTGGTTTCTCGACGTTAAGGGTATGTAAAATAAGAGAATATTGCCGGAATGCCACAATATCCGCGACCGGTGTCACAGTTATGACAAGCTGCGTCGTCCTGGCGCTGTTCAAGCGTCATAAAGTGACGACCGGCACGCCCATCTTGAGAGTCGGTATGGCTAACAAGAAACTTCGATAAGCATACAAGAGGTCGGTTTCGACTTTAGTTTCACGTCATCCAGGCCTAATATGTCCCGGAACGAACAACGCCAAGAAAATGACACAGGGGGAGAGTCATGGACAGGAGAAAGTTTATTGCCGGGGCGGGTGGCGCCATTCTTACGAGCCACGCTTCCAGCGTTTTCGGCACGTCCAACATTGCAAATCTAAACAATGCCTGTGGGCCAACGACGCGTTTGACTCGAGGGCCTTATCTGACGCCGAACAGCCCGCTGCGGTCCGATATTCGCGAGAACTCGCCAGGGGTTCCCCTCAAACTCGAGTTGACTGTGATTGACGACCTTTGGTGTACGCCCATTTCAGAATGTGTCGTCGATATCTGGCATTGCGGTGCCAATGGTCTTTATTCCGGGGTTGACAACATCGTGTTCAATCCCGACACGCTACGTGTAAGCGACCAGGCCATCAACATGAAGGACAAGTCCTACCTTCGGGGTCATCAGGTGACTGATGAGAATGGCAAAGTGGTATTCACGACAATATACCCCGGCTGGTACATGCCGCGCCTTGCGCATATTCATGTGAGAGTCGTGTGGCGGGACGTGGAGTGGACAGCGCTTGACACACAGTTGTATCTGCCCGCGGATGTCGAACGAGCGGTGTATCAGACAGCAGCGTATGCGGCGCGAGGTCCGAACCCAATCGGCGTGGATAGAGATATCGTGATGAAAGGTGACGCCGAGGCGGTAAGAAACCTGACCGTCACGCTGGAGCGGGATGGCGACGGCTACAAGGGCAACTTTGAGATAGCTGCGACCAGCCTGTAGGCCACAGCTGTTATTTATCGAACTCAGCCGGGCCGGTGACGAGGCCGTCCCGGCTCGGAGCACGTCTGCAGCGTGTTCAGGGCCAGAGCCAGCCGAATACTCCTGCTGTCAGGAAACCGTAGATCACACCGTCGAGTACATCCTTCGCGGTAGCGCTCCAGGGTTGGCCGAACCAGATCGAGCGCATCGGGGCAGCGCCCGCATACGCTAGAACGGCAACCGTGCCGGCGATCCGGAAAACATTCAGATAATCGGCGCCCGCCGATACTGTCACGCTTGCCACGTAGGCGACCAGGAACGAGATTGCCAAGCAGTAAATGATCCATTGAACCATTTGTTTGCCCATCGCCAGTGATCCGTGCGGGAGAATCGTCAGTATTGCGGCAGGCCCTTCCTTGAATTTCTCCTGCCATTCCGCGCTCTTGCGCTCCGCAGCGGTAGCCGCATAGGGAATGCTGTACTTGCCCGGTGCGGCAGATTTTAGCGCCATTCTGGCCGTGTCCTCGTCAGGCAGTTCCTGCCAGTCGGAATTGTGATAATTCACCACCATCCAGATCAGGCTGCTGGCCATGAATACGACGACGCCCGATGCGAGAATCGGCAACCATAACGACACCAGACTTACGTTCATTTGTCGGTTCCCCTTATTTTTGGCGGCTGTAACGCCGCTTATTCTATGCTGTAGTTTAGACCATTTTATTGGGAGAATCGGCGCGTCGGCTGGTTGACGTGGTGTTCGCCCGCAAATCTGTAGCTTTGTGCGACGATTTTCCTTCTAGAATAGGGCTCATGATCCGCTACCGTTTGCCACAAACTCTGTTCTGCTGCTGTGTTGCGCTTGGTCTGGCGCTCGTCGTGCACAATGCCAGTGCGCACGGAAGCGTGGGCCCCGACGAAGACCTGTGCCTGATCAAAATCGGCTACCTCACGGCGCATTTCAAAATTTATCTGCCGCGGACGCGTCAGCGGGAGGAGTTCTGTGAAGACGTGCCGGAAGCAACCGAGACCGTGTTTGTAATGGAGTATGTGCACAGCAGCCTTGGGAAAATGCCGATCGACTTTCGCATCATCCGGGACGTAACCGGACTGGGCCGCTTCGTCAAGTGGCAGGATGTGGCGCTGATCGAGTCGCTCGAGGGAGCTACCGTGTTTTATCAGCCGGCCATTATCGAGCCGGATGTATTTACGATCGTTCAGCAATTTGACGAGTCCGGTTGGTACATCGGGATCGTCACCGCGCTACCTCAGGATACGGACAAGATTTACACTGCGGTTTTTCCGTTCAAGGTTGGTTTCACGGGCTTCGGCTACTGGCCGTTTTTCATTGGACTGATGATCCTCGTTCAGCTCCATTACTGGTATATGAATGGATCATTGACGCGTTGGCGCGAATGGCGGAATAAACGCTCAAATGTCGTCTCGGAGATGTGACATGGCGAGTGGCCTGCGGAGCGCCGGTGTTCGCTTATGCTCGAGAGTGTTTTTTCGACACTTGACCGCGTTGGTGCTCATGGTGGCGTTACTTGCTGCCTCAATAGCCGAGGAAAACCAGAGCGAGTCCGCTGACAACGGGGTTTGGATTTCGCAGTCTGGTCTCTTTAAGGTGGGTTATGAGAGTCAGCAGCATCCGATAGCGATCAACCGGATGCATAGTTGGGTGCTGCATGTGGCAACGGCTGACGGCCAGCCCGTCGCGAACGCCGACATTTCGTTGACAGGTGGCATGCCGGCACATGATCACGGTCTGCCGACCAGTCCCCGGATGACGCAATATTTGGGCAACGGTGAATACCTGATTGAGGGCATGCGTTTTCACATGAACGGCTCCTGGGAAATTACGATCACCATCAGCACAGCTGGTAATCGCGACACCGTAGTCATCCTCCTGGAACTGTGACCTTGGCCAAAGGAGTGAACAGGGGAAACAGGCTTGCAAGGCTCATTGGTCTCGCGGCCATAGCGGCATTGGTCGCCTGGTGGTTCAACCGAACGGTCGATCCTTCGCCCTGGACCGAGATCGAGACGGAGATGCTGCGCTCGCTCTGGATCGGCAGTCTGCCGCCGTTGGCCCCCGATCCGTCGAATGCCATGGCGGATGACCCGCGTGCGGCGAAGCTGGGTCAGCAATTATTTTTCGATCAAAGGCTCAGCGCCAACGGGCGGATCGCCTGCGCGACCTGCCATCAGCCGCAGCGCCGTTTCACGGACGGGCGGGCCAGGGGTCAGGCGATAGGGACCTCAAAGCGTAATACGCCAAGCATCGTCGGAACCGCGCACAGTCCGTGGCTCTACTGGGATGGCCGCAAAGACAGCCTGTGGTCACAAGCCTTGTCGCCCCTGGAAGACCCGAACGAGCATGCCGGCACCCGCATGCAATACGTGCGGCTCATTGCCACAGACTCGAGCTATCGAGCAGCCTATGAGGCGTTGATCGGGCCCTTGCCCGACCTGTCGGACCGAAGCCGGTTCCCGGACGCCGCGGCTCCCGTTGCAGAGCCGCAGTTGCACGCCGCATGGCAGGCGATGACCACCCATGATCGGGAACTCGTCAACAGGATATTCGTGAATATCGGCAAATCGATTGCGGCCTATGAACGACTTCTCATGCCAGGCCCGTCACGTTTCGATGCTTATGTTCAAGCCGTGCTGGATCGGGATGAGGCCGCTCAGCACGCAACGTTCAGCGACGACGAAATAATGGGTTTGCGCCTCTTCATCGGCGAGGCTAATTGCACGCAATGTCATAACGGACCGCTCTTCACCAACTTCGAATTTCACAACACGGGCGTCACCACCTTTCCGAGTGAAGTGCCTGATAAAGGCCGCATCGTTGGCGTGCGCAGTGTGAAGTCGGATCCCTTCAATTGCCTGGGCGCCTACAGCGACGATCCGGCAAAAGACTGTGCCGAACTGCGTTTTACCCGCACCGGACCCGAGCTGATTGGCGCAATGCGGACGCCTTCGTTGCGAAATCTCGAGGGGACCGGTCCCTATATGCACAAGGGCCAAATGGCGTCACTGGCGGCGGTACTCGATCACTATAATCGGGCCCCGCTTGCGATGATTGGACACAACGAGGCGAAGCCTCTCAAGCTAAACCGACGTGAACGCATGCAGCTTGAGAATTTTCTCAAGACCCTTGCGGCCCCCTTGGCGACACCGGCCGAGTGGCTTGGAGCTCCTGCCGATGACGACGCCAGGCTCGCCGTACACGCCGGTTCAGCACCCTGAACTGTAGTTTGTCCGTGATATCAGTTCCTACACGGAAATTGCGGGGAATGAGACTCTGAATTCCGCTCCCGGCTCCTGGTTGATCACGTCCACTTTGCCATTCATTGCCACGCTGAGCTGATGGACGATGGCCAGGCCAATGCCTGTGCCGACCGTTTCTCTCGTGAGTTCGCTTTCTGCGCGGTAGAATAACTTGAAGATTTTCTTCATCTGGTTCCTGGAAACGCCGGGGCCGAAGTCTCTTACAGCGAACATGACTTTGTTGTCGCTGGTAAGTTTACTGGTGATGCCGATGCGTTTTTCTTTTGCACCTTTCGAGAACTTGATCGCATTATCGACGAGGTTGATGATGATCTGGGCGAAGCAGTCTTCGTCGATGTTGATGGTCGCTTTGTCTGCTTGTTCGTCTTTCTGCAACTCGAGCTCGAAGCCGGCGCGTTGTACCTGGCTCGAGATCTTCGATTCGATCTGGTTCATCAGTTCGCCGACCGTGACGGGCTGCAAGTCGAATTGTGGTTCGTTTCGGGTGATATTGGCCAGCTGCAGTACGTTCGAGATCAATCTCGTCAGGCGCTCGCTCTCATCGTGTATGAATTCATAATACTGTTGCTGTTTCTCGGGCTCTGCCCAGCCTTCCTTGAGCATCTCGCCATACATGCGGATCGAGGTCAGGGGTGTCTTCAGTTCATGGCTGACCGCTGAGACGAAATCCTGCTGTTGCCGGGCCAGGCTAATTTGGCTCAGGCCCAGGCGATACAGAATAAAAAAGCCGCCGAGAAATACAATCGCGAGTACGAGCGTGAGCCAGCCGATAACCGTGGCGCCGGGCCCGGGAGGCAGGCCGTTGATGCTGTAAATCAGCTCGAGGCTATCCAGTGGTGCGGATAAGCGGTTGCGGTAAAGCAGGGCGCCGTCGAATGCTTGAGAACTGTTGGGATAATCAGAATACCGCTTGCCGGTGAGCGTGTGGATGACGTCATCCTGGTAGGCGACGATCAGGTTACTCATGGCAGAGAGTCCGGTCTCGTTAAAGCGAGTGTCGAAGGCGCCGTGAATAAAAGTCTCCTTGTCGATCAGGAGTCCCTGGATGTAGCGCTCGCCCTCGCGCCAGACCTTGCGGAAAAGCACGAAGTGGCCGCTGTCGAGCAGGCTGAACTCCAGCGGGTCGATCTCGCTCTCGAAGGTACTAATACGCAGATCTGCGGGCCCTGCCAGGCTGCTGACCGGCCGCCGCGCAGATACCGTCAGCCCGACGGGTTCGGATTCCGGCAATGAGATCTGCTCTCTTCGTTTCATTCTGCCGGGGGCGAGGAGGCGTTCGTCGTCCCTGATTGATCCTGCAGTTCGCGATCGCTCGGCAACTTCACTTTTCTTTTGATAGGCGGCATCCAGCTTGAGGTCGGCGACTTTGCCGAGCGTGTTGAGTCGTTCTTTGCTCTCGAGGGTGCCAACCATGCTTGCATCGGCCAGTGTGCCGGCCGCGTATTCATCGTCCGAACTCTTTCTCGGGCTGTTCAGCTCATCGAAGACCGCCTGGCTATACAGCTCGTTTTGTTTCGGGGCCGGTTCCTCAGGCATGGCGTAGAGTTTGTCCACGGCATCTTTATCATCGACGGTCTCGCTGCCGAGTTGTGCAGTGACTTCTGCTATTTGTCGCTGCCGGTCCTCGTCAGTGTCAGCCTCTTGTTCAGCTTCAGCTTCGTCCGAAGCGGCCTTGGGGGTTGCAGGCGAAGAGGCAAGCCTTCGTCTCACGCCCGTCGCCTGGTATTGAACAAGGCGGTTGTCGCTCAGGATGTCCTGAATTCTATGCGCCAGTTGCAGCCGTCGTTCGTACTCGTCTTCGCCGATGCCAAACGTTAGCGGGTCGGCAGTACTCTTTGGCAAAAGCGGCGTGGAGAAGTCCCCTTCGGTGCCGACCTGGAAGTAGCCGATCACGCCGGGCAATTCCTGGGTGACCGGAAATTCAGACAAAGGCGAGCGCTGCACCAGGTTGGCGCTGGGGTCGCCGGTGACGATTAGAAATGTGTAGTCGGCGAAAGAGCGGGCTTCGGCCGTGTTGATCCTGTCGACCAGGCTTGCATCCATGCGCTTGGTGAGTTCCTCCGCCATGCCCCGGTATTGATGAAAGGCTTCCCATTTGAGCTGGCTGTAGGCCTGCCAGATTAATACAGCGGTGGGGATGGCGAGTGCCAGGAAAAAGACAGTCAACAGTATCTTCAGACGGTCTTTATCGAAGCCCTTGATGAGGGTTTTGGGCAGCATGGCGCTAATCTGCCGTCAGCAGCCGGTAACCGGCACCGCGTACCGTGATGAGGCCCGCCGGTTCCTTGGGGTTGGTCTCGATCTTGCGCCTGAGTTTCGCAATATGGATGTCGACCGTTCGTGTCTCTATTTCGAGATTTCTAGCATAACCCCATACTTTTGTTAATAATTCTTCTCTCGACACGGGCCTTGCCGAGTTAGCCGCGAGGTAACTCAGGATCTCGATCTCGCGCCGGGTGAAGGTCAGTGGCTCAGCACCGTTCTGACCGGTGAGGTTCTCGGTATCTATTTGCACGTTATTGCTGAGGCTGATGGTCCTGGCCTGCTCGATGCCGATCCGCGACCGTCGCAGGACCGCTTCGATGCGAAGTACCAGCTGCTGGATGGAGAAGGGCTTGGCGACATAGTCATCGGCGCCGAGTTTCAAGCCCTGGATGATCTCTTCATCCGAGGTCTTGGCGGTCAGCATGATGATCGGCTGCTCGCGGTCTCTGGCTCGTATCTCGTTACAGATCTCATAGCCATCCATGCCGGGCAGCATGATGTCGAGCAATATCAGATCGAACTTGCCCGTCAGTGCTTTCTCGAGGCCCTCCGGTCCGTTGTCGGCGCTGTCCACGTCGTAGCCGTGGAAGACGAACACGTCGATGAGGCCGGAGCGGATGGCCTCTTCATCTTCCACGATCAGAATGCTGATCGATCGCTTATTCACGCAGTCTAGGCTAGCAGTTTGCGACAGTCAGATCAGCGATCGCTTGTAAAGTTCTTGTAAATTCTGTGCGGCAGGTTTTACCCGTTCGTGTCTTAAGTGTGCTGGCGTTCCTCTCTACCATTTGTGCCATTGAAATATTTTGTCCAGCAAACGGAAGGAGACAACATCATGGCACTTATCAACCGCATATCGCGGCTTTTCCAGGCGGACTTTCACGCCGTTTTGGATCAGATCGAAGAGCCCGAGCAGCTTCTAAAGCAAGCCATTCGGGAGATGGAAGACGATCTGGTCGAGACCGAGCAGCGCATAAGAGTGTGTGCGCATGACCAGGAAGCGCTGGCGACACGCAACAGCGAAATCGACAGCAAGCTTTCTGAGATCGACGAGGAACTGGACCTTTGTTTCGAATCGGAGAAGGACGATCTGGCCAAAGGCCTGATCAGGAAAAAGCTCGAGGCAGCGCGGCTGTCGAAGCAGCTGAGTGCAAAACACAGCGCTTCTGAGAAGTACCTGACCGAGCAGCGCGTCATGCTCGATGAAAACCGGGCAACGCTCGAGGGCCTGCGGCAAAAAGCAGAGCTGTTTGCACAACGCGCACCGGCAGGCGGCACATCGGAATTCGATGATATCGCCTGGATGGCACGGGAGCTGCGAGTGGGCGACGACGAAGTGGAAGTCGCTTATCTCCGTGAGAAAAACGCAAGGAGTCAGTCATGAAGCGGCCTGGCTTTTTTCACGGCGTTGTCGTGGCCGCGGTTCTGGGCTTCTTCGCCAGTGCCATCGTTGCCACCCTCACGCCATTCCTTGGCCTCGGTGCCGTCGTTCGCCTGGTCATTCCCTTGCTGGGGCTGGCTTACCTCCTGTACTTGCTCAATCGCACGGCAGAACGGGTAGGGCGCGTCACCACGTTAACGCTTTGGACAGCAATGGCAGCAGTCACCTGGTGGATTGCACCACCGTTACCGCTGTATCTGATGGTCCATGTCGGCACCATCTGGCTTGTTCGCTCCCTTTATTTCTACTCGGGTGTGATACCGGCACTGATGGATCTCGGTTTGGGTGCTTTGAGTATCTCGGCCGCGGTCTGGGCGATCACCCGTTCGGGCAGCGTGTTCCTCGCGACCTGGTGTTTCTTCCTGGTGCAGGCGCTGTTTGTGGCGATTCCACCAGCAGTGCAGCGGAAAGCGAAGCCGGAACAGAACACACCGGCCGGCAACGAGAACTTCGAGCGCGCCAGACGTCAGGCCGATGCGGCTCTTGGCCAGCTGTTCACCCAATAGAAATTTTTACTCCTTATATATACAACGAGAGGACATCATCATGAAAAGCAAAATCTTAGGGCTTGCCCTGTTCGCACTAACCCTGGGTGCGGTGATCTATTACCCGTCACTCAAAGCCAAGCATATTGACCCTGCTCCGATCGAGCACATCGTTGCACCTGCTGGCATCCCCAAAATAGATGTCGTGTTTGTGCTCGATACGACCGGCAGCATGAGTGGCCTGATTCAGACCGCGAAGGACAAGATCTGGTCAATCGCCACAACGATGGCATCGGCACAGCCGACGCCCGAGATTCGCATTGGTCTGGTTGCCTATCGTGACCGCGGTGATCACTATGTCACGAAAGTAGTCGATCTGTCCGATGACCTGGATTCCGTTTATGCCACGCTGATGGACTTTCAGGCGGATGGCGGCGGCGACACGCCCGAGAGCGTGAATCAGGCGCTGTACGAAGCCGTGCACAACATCTCGTGGAGTCAGGACTCGCAGGCCTACCAGGTTGTGTTCCTGATCGGCGATGCACCACCGCATATGGACTATCAGGGCGAGGTGCAGTACCCGGAGATCGTGATGGCTGCCTTGGAGAAAGGCATTGTGATCAACACGATTCAATGCGGTGAAATTCCGACGACCGTCGGGCCCTGGACGCAGATCGCGAGCCTCGGCCACGGCAAGTTCTTCCAGGTAGGCCAGGCGGGCAGCGCGGTTGCTATGACGACCCCGTTTGACGCAGAGATCGCCACGTTGTCGGCCAGGCTTGACGACACGCGGCTGTACTACGGCAGCAAGGAAGAAAAGGAAAAAATGGCGAGAAAGGTCGCGGCTACCGACAAACTGCATAAGAGTTCATCGGTTGAATCCCGTGCACGTCGCGCCGCGTTCAATATGTCGGCAGCCGGCAAGGCGAATCTCCTGGGTGAGAATGAACTGGTCGACGGCATCACCAGCGGGACCATCAAACTCGACGAACTCGACGAGGCTGAGCTGCCCGCGGCGCTGAAGCCTATGGCGCCGGCGGAACAGGAGGCGTACGTCGCACGACTCGCTGGCGAACGGGCTGACCTGCAGCGGCAGATACGTGAACTCGCAGACGACCGCGACAGCTATATCTCCAAGAAGGTCGAAGAAGCCGGTGGCTACAAAGACTCACTGGATCAGAAGATCTATGACGCTGTCAGCGTGCAGGCTGGCATAGTCGGGCTCGAGTACAGCGACGGTCCGGAATACTGATCGACGGCGTATCGAGATCAATATACGGGGTCGCAAGCGGCCCCGTTTTCGTTTGCCCGGGTAATGCCTGGCATCGATCAAAAGGACGTCTTCGGTGAGGCGCTTACGGTAGATTCAAGGAAAACTGTGGAACGCCCAATATACAGATCGTAGCTATACAAAGCCGACATATGTCCCATTTAGGCCCTAATGCTCGTTGACTACGGGGTTTTGCTGTATATAATGCGGCCAGCTTGAAAGTTCGTCTTATATTTATGTACACCATTTCGATGTCCCTTCTTTAATACCTCGTCCTGTTCTTCATAAGTAATAGCAATACTTCCAGCCAAATGGCCTTGTTAAAAGGCTTCAATTACTCTTGATTTAATAGGATATGACTATGTCTACTACTACCGGCACCGTTAAATGGTTCAACGAATCCAAAGGTTTTGGCTTTATCGAGCAGGAATCTGGTCCCGACGTATTTGCCCACTACAGCGCTATCGCTGGCGGAGGTTTCAAAACTTTGGTTGAAGGCCAGAAAGTCGAGTTCACTGTTACTCAGGGCCAGAAAGGTCCCCAGGCAGAGAACATCATAGCGCTTTGATTACGCGATACGGCTTGCAATGAATGCATTGCAGGCCAGCCTCACACTCCTTTGGAGTTGAGGACTAAAAGGGTGGGGCCTCCAGGTCTTGCCCTTTTTTATTGGCCCATAGCGAACCCTCGGGAATCGGGCTCTGACTCTTATTCTGATGCGGGTTTTTCTGGATTCGACGCGGGTTTCAGCAGTCTGACAAAGATCATGAAATGCGTCACCAAGAGTAGCGGCACCAAAAATGTCGGTATGTACCAAGCTGCTCCGAAGTTCTGTGCTACGTCTACGTGACGTAATGCATTTAGCAGATCAATCGTGCCAACAACGTTGAAGAGCCACACCGCCCCTATTGCACCCTTCCATCCGCCTCGCAGCAAGACAAGCGCCAACAGCGCGAGGACGCCGGTCAACAAATCTCCATACGCCGCCGGTATCGCGAAATAGTCCGGGAGGCGTTGCGCCACGATGCCGGGGACAAGAAAGACCATGCCAACGTGGCGAAACGCATGCGGTACAGCCAGCCAGAATAACGCTTCGCGTTGTGACTGATTCGCCAACCAAGGGGCCAGCACCCACTTGGCCAGTAGAGCTATCACTAACATGCTTAAGACAAATTGTAATCCGAAAATGGCTTGCGTATTCATTACGGCATTCCTCAAATAACAGTAGAGTGAATGTTCGCTTTCGGCGAATAGCAGGCGCAAGCTAGCACCGTTGGAATCCTAGTTAGTACCGCTAATCATTGGGCTCGACCGACGATGAATTGAGTATTGTTCTGAAAAGATCGAGGCCCGGCAGCGTCGTTCCACATGAGGTTGCGGACTGCGTTCTTCGCCTGCTCCTGAATATCTGGCGCCAGACTTGCCGTTGTAACGCCAGCAAGAACGTCCCACGCGGACTCAAAGTCATCGAATTCAAAACTGAGAAGTTGGCCTTCAACCTGGGCTTGTATTCCTGATGTCAACAATTGGCCGATGAACTCGCTGGGATCGGCCATTGCGCCCGGACCGACACCTGGTACGGGCGGTGGAGGCGCAAAGCCCCCTGCCGTTTGCTGAAATAGTACGATATCGCATTCATTTGCAGCGGCCCACACTGCCGCGACAAAGCGCCCTCCGGTCCGCAGCACGCGCCCGATTTCACGTGCCGCAGTCCCTCGATCAATAACATACATAAGACTCAATGAAGCCAGTACGACATCGAAGGAAGAATCCTCTGCCGGGATACTCTCTGCGCGACCTTCCTGAAACTCGATATTAGTCAGGTGCAACTCGTTTGCTTTCTGCGTCGCGATTCGCAACATATCCTGGCTGATGTCATGTCCGACGACACGGCCCTCATCCCCAAGCACGGAAGCCAGGCGCAGGGCGACCGAGCCCGTACCGGTGCCCAAATCGAGAACATGATCACCGGCCTTTATTTGCGCCCGACCGATTACACCGTCAACGACCGGAACAAATCGATGATCGACTTCTTCCTGATAAACATCCGAGATCTTGTCCCAAATGCCCGTTTGCCACACGAGGCCCTCATTGTCGCTGTCACTATTCATGCTTGTTACTGACGAATGGGTTTTGCCTCGACCAATATCGCGCTTCGTGAGGCTTTTTCCAGGTCCTCTGATACCAGGCTCTTGTCTCTATTCAGACGTACATCATGGTAGGCCGCATCCTGCGGGAACATGCCGAGATAGTGTTGGAGGCTCTTCTTGACCTCTTCCGGATCATTTTCCACTGCCGTGGCATGATACGGTGCGTCCCGTCCTTCTATGCGGAGCACGACATCGGCCCCTCCCCGCAGATTTCGCCACCACTGGGTGTCTGCGGATGTAAAGCACCTGACGGTCTCGCCAACCTGCAAATAGCGGACTGGTATCGTAAACTGGCGCCCACTTTTTCGACCGGTAAAGGTAATAAGCATCAAACTTCTGCTCGAAACGAAGTGCATCGGCGATCTGAGCAGCAACCGCATAATTGGGTTGATAATTGCAAACAATGGCTCGGGAATCTTCACGGCTGACTATTTAGACACCTGACTAATAATTATCTCGTAAGAGTACTGTATATCATGTCGTCAGGTATGAAGTCGGCATGACCGCGGTTGTCCACTCAGAAACCAGCGTTGCCGTCCTTCAGATACAACTCCTCTGCGGTGGTATTGCGGCGTCCGAGAATACTGTTTCGGTGCGGAAATCGCCCGAATCGCTCTATTATTGCCAGGTGATTCAGAGCGTACTTATCCGTGCCGTAGCCTGCATCGTTGAGCTCCCTGGTCTTCGCCAAGCCAAGATCCTGCATCGCGAGATTTTCGGCATGCCGCAGCGGAAGGTAAAAAAAGGACCGTTGCTCCAGTGTAAGTTTTTCATCTAAGCCTTTCTGAACGCCATCCACAGTCAGCTGAAGCGCCTTGGGGTCTGCTTCAAATGCGCCAGGTGCATCGCGATATATATTTCTCGAGAACTGGTCGAGAATAATGATTAGCGCCAGAGTGCCATGCGGAGTACTGCACCAGTGATCCAGCCGATCATTCTTGGCCAGCGTCAAGACGCCTCCAAAACGTTGCTCGAGTTCCCGGTCGAACTCAGCGTCCTTCTTGAACCAACGAGAATGCTCAATATCCTCAAACCAAAATTGCAAGATTTCGTCGACTGATATGTCGTTCATGTTTTTCGCGCGATCCGAAGCGGAGAAAAACTATAGCAACTTCAAGATCAGCACACCAAGCACCGTCGACGCCTTTCGCCGGTCGTGACGTGCTGAGATTGGGCGCAATTGACGGCAGGGAGGCCGTTTTATCGACCGGTTACTATGGGTGGTGATCTCAGTTGATCGACGCAGCAACCTGTTGCGCTATTTATCACGATCTCCGGGAATCAGTACACGCTGGCTTTTGCCGTTTGCCCCGCCACAGTGCGGGATTTATCTGTGCGAACGGGTTCCGCCTGCGCAGGTTCTTTCGGCACTACGGCTACTTTGGGCGGTTCTCCCATGTCGATTTTTCCTGTGAATCTCGCGCCGTACTCCATGACGATATGGCTGCAGAAGATATTGCCTTTGACATCGGCGCCCTTGGCCAGCGAGACTGTGCCTTCACTGTGAATGTCTCCGACAAGCTGTCCTTCAATGATGACGGAGCTGGCATGGATGTCTGCCAGGACCCGACCTCGTTTGCCGACCGTGAGATGTTTCTTGTGGTGGGCAATCGTGCCCTCTATGTGGCCTTCGATAATCAGGTCTTCGTCTGATGACAGCTCGCCCTTGATTACCAGTGTTGGTCCGATGACTGACACTTTTTTTGACCGTATCGATCGCGTCTGCCCGATTGTTGGCGCCGATGCTGTGTCCGGCCTGTCGTTATCCTCTGACTTTCTGAATATTGCCATTTTTTCCTCCGCATGCGTGTCCGAGATGACGATACCTGCATGGCTGAGAGAATACTTCGGATCTCCGGCGCAGGCACGCGTTTCGGCGGGTTTGGTTTTGTCGGTGTTTGGTGACCTAAGTATAGTCGATGCATGGCAGATCGGTAGTGGGGCAGCCGAATCAAGGGAAAAGGACAAAATGAAGCGCGGCGCCGCACTCTGCTACTATTCCGCCTTTGCTGCCCAAATTTACGACAGCATCAGGGGGATTTCAATGCAAGGCGTTTTCCGTTTGGCTGGCCTTACGATTGTGCTGCTGGCCACCAGCAACGTTAGTTTCGCTGAACCAGACTCAAGTAACGCCAGTGGCCAGAAGGCCGTGCTGGTCACCGGGGCAAGTACCGGTATCGGCCGCAAAATCACAGAAGTTCTCGCGGCTAACGGCTATTTCGTCTACGCCGGCGCACGTAAGCAGAAAGATCTCGATGCCCTGAATGAAATTGCGAACGTGCAGTCGATCCGACTCGATGTCACGATCCAGGAAGAGATCGATGCGGCCGTGGAAACCGTTCGCGAGGGCGGCCGAGGTCTTTACGGACTTGTCAATAACGCCGGCGTGGGCACTGCCGGCCCGCTGATCGAAGTCGACGAAAAAGACGTCAAGTGGCTGTTCGATGTCAACATATTCGGGGTGTTTCGCATTACCCAGGCATTCGCACCGTTGATCATTGAGGGAAAAGGGCGAATAACCACAATTGGCTCTATCGCCGGTATTTTGTCAGGACCGTTCTATGGCCCCTACAGCATGAGCAAACACGCGATTGAGGCATACACCGATGCGCTGGCTGCGGAAATGGAGCGATTCGACGTACAGGTAAGCGTCATCGAACCGGGCAACTATCGATCGCAAATCAGCAAGAGCGGCCGCGAGCGAATGGGCGGTATGAACGACGCGAAAGAGAAGTCGCCTTACGCCGAGGACTACAGGCGCAGACTGGAAGGTTCGGCCGACAGAAGCCAGTACAAGGATCCTGACGAGGTTGCGGACGCAGCGATGCACGCGTTGTTCGACGCGGATCCCAAGCTCCGTTATATGGTGGTGCCGAATCGTGAAGAGGCGGCCTGGACTATTGGTAGGGCCATGCAGAAGATGGTACAACTCAACGATGGGCAAGAGCATTCTTTCAGTCGTAACGAACTTATCGCCATGCTTGATAAAGCGATCGGTGCCGATGAGAAATAATTGGACTTGCACTTGCGTTCGCCCGCAATGCGAGTTTCCCACAGCCCACTAACAATCATCGCAGCAAGCTGTCGGAAGATCGCGGCGCCCGATCGTTGCTGACGGGTAACGCGGCGACGCCACTACAAGAAAAAGAAACCGGAGGGGTGCATGAATTCACCGTCTGTTCCACCACAACTTACCGTTAAAGCAATCATGCTTGGCCTCATCCTGTCGGTCGTGCTGGCGGGCGCTAATGCCTATCTTGGCCTGTTCGCGGGAATGACAGTATCGGCATCGATTCCGGCCGCGGTCATCTCGATGGCAGTCCTCAGGATGTTCAAGCACTCCAATATTCTTGAAAACAACATTGTGCAGACGGCGGCATCTGCCGGCGAGTCCCTGGCTGCCGGCGTCATATTCACTTTACCTGCGCTCATTTTGCTGGGTTATTGGGATGTCTTCCACTACTGGTGGGTCACCGCCATTGCGGGACTCGGCGGTTTGCTCGGTGTGCTGTTTACCATCCCACTGCGGCGTTCGCTGATTGTCGAACAGCAGCTTGCTTTCCCGGAAGGCAAAGCGACGGCCGAGGTATTGAAGGTTGGACAGGATCCGGCGTCCGGCGTCAAATATCTCGCCATGGCGGCATTGGCTGGCGCCTTCATCAAATTTTGTGCGACCGGCCTGAAGCTCTGGACCGGTACCGCACAGGCGGCACGCTATTTCGGTCAGGGCACAATCGGCTATCTGGGCATCAACCTGTCACCGGCGCTGATCAGCGTCGGTTTTATTGTCGGTCTTAATATCGCCGTACTCGTATTCGCCGGCGGAGCAATTTCCTGGTACTTCGCTATCCCGGTCTTCTCGACTTTTTTCCTTGACAGCAGCCCGGACCTGGCCGCAATGCTTGCCTCCGGCACGAGCGCAGAGGATCTTGCCGGCGCGATCTGGAGCCAACAGGTTCGCTATCTCGGCGTAGGCGCAATGGTTGTTGGCGGCGTTTGGGCGCTGATATCAATGCGTGGCTCGCTCATGGACGGCGTCAAAAGTGGTATGGCACAGTACCGGGCCGGCGCGAACGAGGCTACCGTTCATACCGACATGGATATTCCGATGAACTATGTGCTGATCGGCATCGCAGCATTTGTGATTCCGATCTTCATTCTTTATCAGAACATCGTTGAGAATTTTGGCATCAGTATTTCGATGACGCTTATCATGGTCGTTGCGGGCTTCCTGTTTTCCTCGGTTGCCGCCTTTATGGCCGGTATTGTCGGTTCGTCAAATAACCCGATTTCCGGAATCACGATCGCTACGATCCTGTTTGCATCTCTTGTGCTGGTACTCATGATGGGTCCCGATGCATCGCTTGGGCCACCGGCGGCGATCATGATCGGTGGCGTCGTCTGCTGTGCGGCCGCGATTGCGGGCGACAATTTGCAGGACCTGAAAGCGGGTTACATCGTCGGCGCGACGCCGTGGAAACAACAGATCATGCAGGGTGTCGGGGTTGTGTCATCGGTTCTGGTCATGGCGCCGATCCTGACTCTACTCCTGCAAGCCTACGGCATTGGCGTGCCGACCGCCGAGCACCCGGATCCACTGGCCGCGCCACAAGCAACGTTAATGGCCTCGGTGGCACAGGGCGTATTCCAGGGAGGTCTTCCCTGGGCTATGGTCGTGATCGGTGGTGCGATCGGCATCCTCATTATCATGGGTGATGAGATCCTGAAGTCCAGAGGCTCATCATTCCGCATGCCGGTACTGGCAGTAGCAGTTGGCATTTACCTGCCGCTCGAGCTGTCTTCGGCGATCTTCGTTGGCGGGCTGATCGCGCACTTCGCTCAGAAGGTGCACGCGAAACGTGGTGAGGACGGTGAAAAGAGTATGCGCCACGGTATGCTTTTTGCGGCCGGCCTGATTACCGGTGAGGCACTCGTCGGAATATTTATGGCGATTCCCATCGTGCAATCCGGCGATGCAGACGTGTTCGCACTCCGTGAGTCGCTGCAATTCGGTGGCGGAGCGGGTCTGATTATCATCGCCCTGGTCTCTGTCTGGATGTATCGCGTTGCCTCGGGGAAGCAATCCTGACGCGCGATTATTTGGGTGTTGGGACAGACGAGCGTCTGTCCGGCGTTCTCAAGCTGACAGGCATTTTCGAAAGTGAGGCCGTCGAGACTGCAGATTGGCTGATAATCACGTGGGCAGTTCCACCTCTGCGATCGACAGAGGCCGGCACGCAATTCATTGTTCTGCAAGTGCCAGACCGGCGCCGACGGCGGCAAGAGGAGCTAGCACAATGCCGCCCAATACAGCAGCCGTCGTTCTTCCAAACGCAATCCGTTCTGCCTCGATTTTTTGGATATGCTCCAGTTTAATCTCGACTGATTCCAATCCATCGTCAAACAAGCTGCCGCGCAATACATTGCCTTCGATAAGTACGAAGCGCATGTCGACAATTCGGCCGTTGGTCTCATAGACAATGATGTGATCACCGATTTCGAGGTAATCCGTCAGGAGCCACTCTTGTTGTTTCACTTCCTGCATCGTTGTACACCCAAAGAGAGCAGCAAGTAAGAGTGTGGCCAGGCTTCTGTAAATACACAGTCTCATCGTATTAACTCGCCAGGTTTGATCCGTGACGGCTATTAGCCATTACTGTGAGAACATTGCGCCGGACATGGCCGCGATCAGCATTAGTGGCAAGATAATGATGGTGCCACCCACGACAGCCAGCGTTGTTTTCACCCCATCAATTTTTTCGACCTCGATTTTCTTGATGTCATTAATATCTACCTCGACAGGAACGAGGCTGTTGTCTGCCAGCGTTCCTTCGAGACTGTCATCATCGATCACAGCAAGGGTCATATCCACGATCCGACCGGATTTTTCATAAACTATCAGGTGGTCGCCTACTTCCAATTGCTCGATCAGGTTGGCTTGCCCGGTTTCAATAGGGCGCATGGTCGTGCAACCCACCAGGGAGATTCCAGCGATCAGAATGACGGTCAATTTGCTATGCATGGCTTTATCCTCTGTTGTGGTGCCGCGTTGGATGGCGGTCCAGGCTAAAGCTAGGTAAACAGGGATAAGGCTGCCTGATGAGGGCCTGATTTTTTTCTGACGATAAACTTAAGTGATCATAATTTGTTGATACTGCTTAAGTATATTTGATAGTTCGGCTTACCGAATAGCTGCCAATAATCATTCAGACCGGCATCTTTCGTCAGATTATTATGTCTGGAGGCCTCTTTTTTCTTGATTGATTCCGAGTCGATACGAATCGATGATGCCGATAATCCAGCATGCGACGACAACAAACGTAGCAATATTCAATATTGATCCTTCCGCACCAGCAGTGGATTTCGAAACCAGTTCTGTAATGGCCCCTGCTTCAAGAGGAATCTCACCACTATTAATTTTGTCGACAATGGCCAAGGCTTGCTTTACTGCTTTTGTGACAATCACTGTCAGGGCGATCAGGGCGGACAGCATCAAAATCGAGCCACGTAGATATTGCTTCAAGGCCATGTGACCAACGCCTGGAAATATAAGGCCGGATAGAAGCGCAGCTTTCGTCGATCTCTTCATCAGAATTTTCTCGGTAAAGTCTATTCCGGAAGGGTGTTGAGCTGATACATCGCGACAAGAATCGGTGACGGGCGAATACCGATGCGACCAATCCACTTGTTGAATATTGGAATGTGTTGTCCGCTACGATATAGCTGCGTTATGGCCCTGTTGGCAACGAGCCGAAAATCGGCATCATTTCGTCGTACCACAAGTGCATAAGGTTCGTAGGAAAAAGTCTCATCCACAAGCGAGTATTGCTTTGGATAGAGCGCCTCGATAACCTGGCCAATCAATACGATTTGATCCGAAGCAAATGCCTCGATATCGCCCCGGTTCAGTTGCTTCATGCCCTCCTTCCGGTCACGGACGATGACAAGCTCGGCATCGATCAGGTTTTGCTGCAAGTGATTCCGGAGCTGCTCGACCGTGGTTGTGTCTTTTACGACCCCAACCTTCTTGCCGGACAGATCGGACATGTCATGGATCCCATTCTTGGCAAGTGACAGCACACTCCCGCCGGTCACGAATGTCGGCAGGGTGAAGTCAACTTTCTCCTGGCGTGACAAAGTGACCGTCGTTGAGCCGCATTCGATGTCAATCTTGCCAGTGACGACCGCCGATATGCGTTCGTCTGACGTAACAGGTACGAATTTTGTTGCGATATCCTCTTTGCCGAGATGGGCCTTGACAGCAGCCGCAATGCGTCGGCACAGATCTACCGAATATCCGGATGGCTGGCCATCTGCGTTTTCATAGGACAATGGGCTCGCGTCAATACGATAGCCGATCACGAATTCGCCGGTTCTTGCAATTTTCTCCAGCGTCCCTTCTGCATCTCGGGCTAGCAGGTCGGAGCCGGGCAAAAACAGGATTGCGGCAAGCAGGAATATGGCGGCGCAGGAGTTGTGCTTCATTGTTATGCTCCATGTTGCGGAAAGTAGAGGTTATCAATAAGCAGACACAAGCACTAGAACGAATAGTTCTGCGGTGTCATCGATGGCCTTCGGCCTGCCGGTCTGCTCCAACTCCGTGTTCGAGTCGCTGCTGCTATTCGGCGTCATCGAAATTGCCCCTGGACCCGGCGATGAGACCGTCGGCGTCAATCTTCTAATCTTCGTAAGCGCTGAACGGTACAGCATCCGTTGCGCGTTTACTGGAAGCAGCCAGCCGTTGTAGGCTCAGCTCAGAGGCCGCCACCACACCAGGGCATTCCTCCGCGATTGCATGGTCCCTCGAATCAACGCAACATGTGAACCATGTCCCTACGATACTTCACTGATGCCGGCATCGAAGTACCCGCCGTGACCACTGAGCAGATGATCGAGGTGGATCGGGTGGCTATCGAGGACACCGGGCCCAATCTCCTGCAGATGATGGAGAATGCCGGGCGGAACCTGGCGCTGCAGGCTATCGCCAGTCTGGGCGAGACCTGGCGCGGGGCGAACATCGTCGTACTGGCTGGAAACGGTGGCAACGGTGGGGGAGGCATCTGCGGCGCACGGCACCTGGCGAACCGTGGCGCCCAGGTACGCCTCTGTCTGGTATCGCCTGACCGCCTCGGCGCAGCGGGCATGTGGCAACGGCATATCTTGCAGTCCACCCCCGCCCGGGAAGTCGATATGCATGCGCTCACCAGCACAAACGAGCCGGTTGATATCATTCTTGACGCCCTGATCGGCTACAGCTTGCAGCAAGCGCCCCGGGGGAACGCGCTTCGTCTCATTCAATGGGCAAATGGCACGGGCGCAGCAATTCTCGCCCTGGATATTCCCTCTGGTGTGAATGCCACCACCGGCGAGACGCCGGGCGAGTACATAAAAGCCCGCTGGACCCTGACTCTGGCTCTGCCCAAGACAGGCCTGCTGCCTGAGCATACGGGAGACCTGATCCTGGCCGACATCGGGATTCCGCCGGGCGCCTACGCAGGGGAAACCCTGAAGCTGCCGTACACACCACCATTTGGAGACCGATTTCTGGTTCCCTTACTGCCACGGAGTCAACAAGAATGAATAAAGTCGTGTGTGCATCTGCCTGGCTTGTAACATTGCTTGGGTGTGGCCTGACGGTCGCCAGCAATAGCGCGAATGCTCAGCAGGCAGATCCTGCCGCTATAGAACTCATCGATAGTCTCTCATTACGGGAATCGCCCGAGCCGATTCGCAATCATCCACGCTGGGCCAAGCCAAGGAAGGTGGTTGTTGCGTACCGTTCCACTCTGGGGGGCTCGGAAGCAGAATTCCTGGCCGGCATCGAAGCGGTGGCAGGTGACGCCGAGGTGGTTTTGTTCGAGCCATTTGACCCGGATCTGGATTTGATTGCCGATGCTGACGTTTTCATCGGTTTCTGCAGTCCGCAGATCTTGAATCAACTCAAGAATTTGCGCTGGATACACACTTATCTGGTCGGCGTCGATCGCTGCCTCAGTGACCCCGGTGTCCGCAAAATGGACTTCATCATGAGTAACAACCAGCGGGTCTCCGGTCCCAGCATCGCAGAATTGGCAATTGCAATGACCTTGATGCTGTCCAGGAAACTCCACTATTACCAGGAGCAACAGAGTCAGCAACGCTGGGCCCGCGATGCAGAACTCAGCACCGATCTCTCTGGCAAGACGCTGTTGATTCTCGGGCTGGGCGGCATCGGCACCGAAACAGCCCGCCGTGCATCGGCGCTCGGTATGCGCGTGATCGCCACGCGAAATTCGAGCCGTGAGGGACCCGAGTTCGTTGACAAAGTCGGCTTGTCGGACGAGATGTACGAGTTCGCAGGCGAAGCCGATTTCGTCGTCAATACACTGCCATTGACAAAGAAAACGAACGGCTTGATCGACAGCAGGTTTTTCGATGCGCTGAGACCCGGTGCGTACTACATCAACGTAGGGCGGGGCAAAACAACCGTCACCGACGCTCTGGTCGCCGCACTGAATGATGGTACTCTCGCCGGCGCGGGACTGGATGTAACGGATCCGGAGCCATTGCCGTCAGGCCATCCGTTGTGGGTCGCCAAAAACGTTGTGATTACACCCCACATCGCGGGCCGCAATTTCGATTCAGTCCAGCGAACGCTGATCATCGCCAGGGAAAACCTGCGCCGATACGTTCGGGGCGAAAAGCTATTGAGCGTTGTCGATGTAGAACGCGGCTATTGATCGAAATACGTTACAGTTAGTTATCTCGCAATTTGCAGAGAAACTGAACAGGCTTCCGTGGGAGCCACGGAGCTAATCGAGGCGCATAAGAACGGTGCGGCAGGGTGCCCGCATCGCGGCGACGATTCGGGGCCTGCCGGCAATCTGTCAGCCGGGCTTTCTTACTTTCTGTCCGAAGCCTATTGCGGCGGCGGTACGTATCTGATGTATGGTTTGGGTGATTTCCAGCCATCCGGATAACGTTTTCTGGCTTCTTCGTCCGAAACCGCAGGCACGATGATTACATCCTCGCCCTGTTTCCAGTTGACCGGCGTTGCAACCTGATGCAGTGCCGTCAGCTGATTAGAGTCAATAAGTCGCAGGATCTCATCAAAGTTTCTGCCGCTACTCATCGGGTAAATCAGCATGGCCTTGATTTTCTTGTCCGGCCCGATCAGGAACACCGACCGCACGGTTGCATTATCGGCTGCTGTTCTGCCTTCGGCAACATCGCCCGCATCGTCGGGCAACATGTCGTACAGTTTGGCTATGGCCAGGTCAGTATCGCCGATCAACGGGTAAGTGACCTTATGCCCCTGTGTCTCCTCGATATCCTTGAGCCATAACTCGTGATCTTTAACCGAGTCGACGCTCAGACCGATGATCTTGCAATTGCGTTTTTCGAACTCGGATTTCAGACCGGCCAGGTAGCCAAGTTCGGTCGTACAAACCGGCGTGAAGTCTTTCGGGTGTGAGAACAACATGGCCCAACCGTCACCAATCCACTCATGGAAATGGATGGTCCCTTCCGTGGTTTCGGCCGTGAAATCAGGTGCCTCGGAATTGATTCTTAATGACATGACGTCCCTCCGTTGGTTACTTCTACTACGAACTGCCCATTTCAAACTGCAGTGGGGTGCATCGCCACGGATAAACTGGTCCTTGGCCCCATATACATGGTGCCGTTGAATCGCGCACCATCATCCATCATGATGCGAGGGCAGAATATGTTTCCATTGACTTCCGACCCTTCAGTCAAGCGCACAAAGACATCACCATGGATGTCTCCATCGACTCGCCCCTCAATCGTGACGGAACTGGCGTGTATGAGGGCGTTGACTCGTCCCTGTTTGCCCACGGTGAGATTTTTCTTATGATGAGCAATCGTGCCTTCGACCTTGCCTTGTATCAGTATCTCCTCGTCTGCCGAAAGCTCTCCCCTAAATACCAGCGTTGATCCGAATACAGATATGTTCTGCGGCTGTACCCGCGGGATGTCTTTATTTTTTGAGATCGCTACCGGTGATTTCTCGTTATCGCTGCCAATAGGTTTCACGAATGTGGGATTATTTTCATCCTCTAACGGCACGGACGCCGATGCAGTTTCTCTGTATTCAGGTTTCTTTAACATTGAATTACTCTCCGGTTCGCATGCGTATCCGCGGACGTTCTTCTTGCGACGCGAGCCCGTGTGTGACCCGCGCTACAGAGGAGAGTACTCCAGATCCCAGCTGATGGCACGCTCAGCCGGTACCCGGACCACTTTCATGGACCCGTTTCTAGAATTGACATGAGAAAGTCCTTGTAAGGTACGTGACAACCTCCGTATTGAAAGTGATCGCCGTTGTTTCGCTTGCGATCCAGAACATCCACAGGCCAGGTCCAGACAACGCATGCACCTTGTTATACTTTGGGAACTGTTGTTACTTGCTTCGGGTGAGCGATATGAACGATAAATTCCTGGCCGTGCTGCTGGCGGCAATGCTACCGAGCCTTTCATTTGGACAAGGCGCTCAGAGCTATCACTGCTCCTACGGGGAGCTGCAAAGGCGTGTTGAAATCCTCTACGAAACGGGTGTGACGGTTCCTTGTGAGGTGCACTACTACAAAGATACCGAAGCACCTGGTGAACGTCAGGTGCTCTGGCGGGCCTTGAACGAAACAGGCTATTGTGAAAGGAAAACCGAAGAGTTTATTGCCAGGCTCCGGGATATGGGTTGGCAGTGCGAGCAGGGGAGTAGTGCGGGACAGGTCGCTGAGCCGGAGCAGGTGGATGATTCAGGGCAGGACGCCGAACCGGCGCAGGCGGATGATTCAGATCAGGACGCTGAACCAGCACAGGACGATGACACAGAGGCCCTGATACCAGGCGAAGAGGATGAGTCGACCGGGGAATAACAGCGCCGCGTGTCGGCACGGTCTTCTGTCGTCTGACAGACGGAACATGAAAGCGGCGTGATTGATCAGCGACGCAAAATCGCCCACCACCTGGCTATGTTGAGAAGGCTCATCAGTGATGCTGACACATAGGTGTAGGCGGCCGCTTTCAGGATGTGCCTTGCGTGTCTTCGGTCTGTTTGTTTCAGGATATTGTCGTTCTCGAGGAGCGGTAGTGCCCGATTGAAGCTTGCATCGAACTCCGTGGGCAAGGTCACCAGATGTACCAGAGTTGAGCTGCCGAGCGTCAACAGGCCACCCAGGAACATCAATATGCCGAGACCCGGTATGCGGGTGAGGGCGCCGATGAAGGGCGATACCATCAGTATTCCGGCGCCCAGTCTTTCGACATTTCGCATGCCCTTGACCAGGCGAGTTCTGAGTTTCAGGGGGCCGAAACCATCACGGTCCTGTAAGGCATGACCGACTTCGTGTGCCGCGACCGTAATTGCCGTTAACGATCGTCCGTCGAACTTGTCCGGGGTCAGGCGCACGACCTTTCCGACGGGATCATAATGGTCGCCTTCCTTGGTTTGTTCGACCTTGACGTTCTCGAGACCGTTCTTGTTCAGCAGGTGGCGTGCAAGCTGGGCGCCGGTACCGGAGTAGCGGTCGTCGGGCTCGGAATATTTCGCCAGTACCCGCTGCACCCAGATGCCGGGGCCAAAGACAATCGTGAGAACAATGAGACCAAAGATGAGGAGGTGCATGGCACCTATTTTACTCGCTTCGCGGCGCGTCGCTTTCGCGCATCCCTGCGCTCCGCGACATAAGGTCATCCTGACCAGCAAGCCGCTCGAACTGCAGCGAGCCCAGGCGTTGCAGGCAATGTTGTCCGGCTAGGCGGAAACCTTTTCTGCCTGAACGGATTTGGCCTGCACAAGTTCTTTCGGCACCTCGATCTTGGCCGGTTCGCCCATGTCGATTTTGCCTTTGAATCTCGCTCCGTCCTCCATGACGATACGGGCGCAGAAAATGTTGCCTTTGACATCGGCGCCCTTAGCCAGCGAGACAACGCCTTCGCTGTGGATGTCGCCGACAAGCTGTCCTTCGATGATGACCGAGCTGGCATGGATGTCTGCCTTGACCCGGCCTTGTTTGCCCACCGTGAGATTCTTCTTGTGATGGGCAATTGTGCCCTCTATTTGACCTTCAATGATCAGGTCTTCGTCAGCCGACAGCTCGCCTTTGAAAACCAGTGTTGGTCCGATGACGGACACGTTTTTGGACCGTATCGGCCGCGCCTGCCCGATTCGTGGTGGCGAGGCTATATCCGGCCTGCCGTCATCATCTACCTTCTTGAACATAGCCATTCCATCCTCCGCATGCGTCCCAGATATGGCCCCACCTGCTTGGCTGTGAAGAATACTCCAGATCCATGTCGGCCGCACCTGCCCGGGCGCGTAATATATCGGCTGCCCGGTCGGTCATTAATCCTTGTGGCTGCTTGCGTTTCAGCCAACCACGATCGCGTTCTGATAAGTAGGATTGAGACATGAGAATTGGCATTATCGTTGCCCTCGTCGCAGGGATTTTGGTCGCGGCCGTGTTGCTGCTGAACCGCCCCCGCTTGGTCACGATCGATGCGGCTATCCCGGAGAATTTTCCCGCGGATCGATTTTCCCACGATACCCTGGAGCAATTGCTGCAGACTTATGTGGACGGGGCGGGCAATGTCGATTACGAGCGATGGCAACAGAACACGCCTGATCTGCAACGACTGGAATCTTATCTCGCCGCAGTCAGCCGCTACAGTCCGGAAGCAACGCCTGAACGATTCAAAACGAAGCAGGATGAACTGGCCTACTGGCTTTATGCCTACAACGCGTATGTCATCAAGAGCATTCTGGATCGCTGGCCTTTGGCAAGCGTGACGAATGTCAAGGCGCCGCTCGAGATTGTCAAGGGGCTGGGATTTTTTTATCAACTTCGATTTGTTTTCGGCGGCAAGGAATACAGCCTGTATGCGGTCGAGAACGATATCATTCGCGCAAGCTATCGCGATGCGCGTATTCACTTCGTGTTGAACTGCGGTAGCGAGAGTTGTCCGATACTGCGACCGGAGTTACCCAGCGGCACCGAGCTCGAAGCGTATCTACAACAGGCAGCGGTCGATTTTGTCAGCGATCGGCGAAACGTATCCATCGATCACGACAAAAAGGAAATTGTATTGTCCGCGATTTTCAAATGGTTCAGAAAAGATTTTATTAACGATCTGAGGCGGCGCGGCTTGTCATCCGATCGTGGACTGATCGACTACGTCGCGAGCGTAGCGCCGGCAAGCCTAAGAGATGAGTTGATCAACACAAACGATTACGAGATTGTCTTTACCGACTACGACTGGGCGGTCAACAAGACAAAGTAGGCCGAAATATTTAGCCAATCTTGCCTGTCAGGACGGGCGAATCAATATCGTGTTGGCGCTTACTTACAATTACTTCTCCGCTTCGCCGACAATCGTGGTCTGGGCAGTGAAGACGGCAAACACGAATAGGTTATCCATTGCGGCACCGCTATCCTGCGTCAGCCCCAGGCCGTCATACATGCCATCGAGGCCGCCGCAGTTTGCGACATCCAATGTGACGTCGTAGGCGTTAAATGCAGCGTCGATGATCGTGACCTGACCGTTCAGCACACATCCGGCGCTGGAATTGCCGAAAATTGCACCGGTGTTATCGATCGCAAATGATGACATATCGCCGAAAATATCGAACGATGTGTAACCCGCGGCGATTGTCGTGAGATCACTACCACGATCATATGAGTTGTCAAATGTAGTTGACACTGAAGTCGAGGCTCCGGCGGCGCCGACTGTCAGATTGAGCGAAGCTCTCTCACTGACTGTGCCTACACTGATCGTCACGTTTGCAACAGTCGAGCCGTCTGCAAGCGTTGTTCCCGGCGCCGCATGAATTGTGCCGGAATCCGGTAATCTGGTTACCGCTCACCTGTCCGGTGCCATGAACACCAGCGACAAAATCACCAGTCGTGACATTGGTCACTACGCAGACAAGCTCCAGAGTTTCCGCAACCAGACAACCAAAATCTGACAGTCGGCTTTCACCAGAAGCGGTCAGTCAAGCGACTACAAAAATGAAGTCGTCAATCACGACATCGCCGCCACTTGTGCTCGTTACGACAATTGAACCGATTAATGTTTGACCCGGATCGCGGTTTACGATGACCTGCTGGAAAACGTTCGTCGGTGTCACTGACATGATCAAATCGTCGTTCTCATCCAGGATCTGGATGTCGCTGACGGTACCCGCGAACTCCGTACGCACAAAGAACGTTACCGTGCTGGGCAAAGTCTCGAAGGTCACGGTAGCCGAAGTGCCGCTCAACACATGCCAGGAAAAGTTTCCTGATGAATAAAGGTCCATCTGGCCGACCGACTTGGTAACGCCACTGGAGAACGTGGCAGTAAATGGCGACGTGCCGATACAGAATGGCCCCGTAGCATTGAACTCGAAGCTCGTGCTTAGGTTGCATGTCGACTGAGTGGGCGGTGCTGCGCCGCCACCGCCGCCACCGCCGCCACCGCCGCCACAAGCAGCTATGAACGCTGATAACAGCAGCGCACCTGAAATTAGGCAAATCGTTCTTTTCATGTCGTTCCCCCACACCGAAGCCGCGACAGCGACGCGGGCTGAGTCTCAATAATTGTAGCTGCTTTTAAGGTGAGTCGCCGGAAAAGACGAATTGGTTCAATGTCCCAGCCAGCATATTCCACCAAGGATCGCGCCGATTTGGTGAAATATGCAGGCCAGAGCTAAAACGGAAGGTGTAACTC
>JACZWL010000060.1 GCA_022572185.1 Pseudomonadota bacterium
TATCAACTCTCCCATTAAGGGGCATTTATGGGAGAGTATATACTCCAATATTGGGGTTATCCAGTCGCGTCGGAATGTCTGCTCTCGACCCAATATAGTGGACATTCGTGATCCACTACCGATCTG
Organism: Pseudomonadota bacterium; assembly: GCA_022572185.1. Classification (GTDB taxonomy): domain Bacteria; phylum Pseudomonadota; class Gammaproteobacteria; order Steroidobacterales; family Woeseiaceae; genus JACZWL01. The sequence goes on from JACZWL010000060.1 coordinate 127, forward strand.
CCTACAGCTACTATACTTAGGTCACTAGTGCACTGTCTCTAAAATAGCTTTGCATTTCCCAACCTTTTGTAAGATGTCCTCGACCTTGGCCGTCCAAACACAAGGTTTGGGGTCTTGGTTGTGCACCTCGATGAACTCGGTGATTGCGTCGATCAAATCAGCGACGCTGGTGAACGCACCACGCCGAAGTTGCTTGTCGGTGAGTTGGCCGAACCAGCGCTCGATGAGGTTCAGCCAAGAACAACTCGTGGGCGTGAAGTGGAGGTGAAAGCGCGGATGCTTCTTGAGCCACGCTTTGACGTTCGGATGCTTGTGTGGGCCATAGTTGTCGAGGATCAGATGCAATGGCTTACGTTTCGGAAACTCTCTATCAAGACGCCGTAGAAACTTCAGAAACTCCTGGTGACGATGCCGCTCGTAACAGTTGCCGATGACGGTCCCATCGAGCACGTTCAGCGCAGCAAACAACGACGTCGTGCCGTGTCGCTTGTAGTCATGGGTCATGGTGCCGCAGCGTCCCCGTTTCATCGGCAAACCGGGCTGCGTTCGATCGAGTGCCTGAATCTGACTCTTTTCATCCACGCAGATGAGCGCCGCTTTATCGGGCGGATTCATGTATAGCCCGACGATGTCGGTCAGCTTGTCGACGAACTCAGGATCTTTGGAGAGCTTGAAGGTCCCGACCCGATGCGGCTGCAGGCCATGCGCGTCCCAGATCCGCTGGATCGTGGCCGCGCTCACCTGGTGGCGCTTGGCCATCGTGCGACAACTCCAGTGCGTGGCGCCCTTGGGCCGGCTATGCAGCGTGTCATGCACGATCTGCTTGACTTTCTGTGCCTCGATCAGGCGCTTGCGACCGCGACCACTCTTGACCTGCGTAAGTGAGGCAATACCTTCTGACTCGAACCGCTTACGCCACTCCCGCACCGTAATCACCGATACACCGATCGCCTCAGCAATATGTGTGTTGGCGATGCCCTCAGCCGCATGCAGCACAATCTGCGCCCGCCACGCGAGAGCTTGCGGTGTGTTGTGCGCAGATACCCATGATTCCAGCACTTCACGATCTTCATCAGCCAGTGCTAGCTGTTTGGCAGGATAGTTCATTGCATATCCGACAACCTGTTCAATGACTGCCATAATGTTACCTGCAACCGAACTAAATAGAAAGTTATATTTGAGACACTACACTAGTTGGACTCCGGCGCCGATCGCTCGACCTCACTGTCCGGCTCGTTTTCCTTTAGATAGGGCATTCGGAGCACTTCCAGATAGCGCTCATCTCCATAGCGCGGCAAAGCGCTGAAATGAAGACCCACCAAACCATCGTCATTGACCCCCAGAAACAGCCGTGTCTGCCCGATTTCTGCCAGGGTCAACAACGACAAACTGCGAAGCTTGCTAACGCGCGCCAAAGCATTGGAGTCCTGGAAATCGAAATCGGCGATCGGCCGTGGCCAGTCGTCTGAGGAAGCCATTGCTTCGACCGGATGAAACAGCTGCCAGCGGGATGCATGCCCCAACTCTGCAAGCAATGCTTCCACGGAGAGCGTTACCACCGGTAGTGGTTCCCCGGCGGTGTGGGAGGACTTCGCATCATCAGCAAAACCGGCCGCCGACAGCAGCATACCGATAGCTAACAGTGCCATCCAACTGGCTTTGAGCATGATATGACTCCCTGCCAAATTACTCACAGTCGCACTTACGGTTCATGCAAACGATATTGTTATTGGTTGTTACAATCTGACAGAAATCATCGCCAATTTCGTTAGCCTGCGTCACGCCGATGACGCTGCACTGTGTCGAATGTTATGTAAGGTAGCGGCGTGCCAACACGAATCCAAGCCAGCCATTCGACTGGCGATCGGTCATTGTCCATTAACTTGCGTATGTCGCTTTGTGACAGTCGTGTGCCCCACTGCAGGCAGCCAGCGACCCTGTGAAATATCTGAAAACATGACCTGCGTCACGCATGCTTGGCAGTAATGCTGCTAGGTTATGTCGCATAGGGGACGGATGCCTGGTGTGCAGACGTAAGATGGGTCGGATTCATCAGGACGCAGGCCCCTGAGCTTTCCGGTAAGAAGAAAAGCCGTTATCTATGGAAACCCTGTTCCAATTCTTTGATGAGGTGGACGACTTCATTATCGCCACGGCGCTGCGTTTACAGCGCTTGCTATCTCCGAGCCCACGGGAACGACGGCAAGTCCCCAGAACACACCTGACATTGACCTCAAGTCAACATTCACGCTCGGCCGAAAGCGGGCGTCAGAAACAGCCTGATCGAGACTAATTCAAATGTCTGCTTTCGACACAATGGATTTGCCCCGGTTTAGTGGATGGTTGCATCAAGCCTGCCACATCTGCTTACTGCTGAACACAGACATTAACGCTGCACTGATTCGGTTCTGATCCGGGGCTGGATTTGCGGCACAGAAGAAATCGGCACATGGACGGTGGGCTTGCCGGGCCACCAGTCAGTGCACCGATACCTGTGCGGTCAGAGTAACTTTGCCTGGGCTGGGCTAGGCTGCCTCAACCTCTTTCATGCTGAGCCGTACCCGACCCTGTCGGTCGACTTCGAGAACTTTAACCTGCACGATGTCGCCCTCGGACAGTTTGTCGCTGACTTTTTCGACCCGCTCGTTCGAAATCTGCGAGATGTGAACCAGGCCGTCTTTGCCGGGCAGGATCGTGACGAATGCGCCGAAATCCATCAGACGAACAACCTTTCCTTCATAAATGCGGCCTACTTCCACATCGGCAGTAATCAGTTCGATACGACGAACTGCTTCTCTGCCGGACGCACCATCGACCGATGCAACCTTGACTGTGCCGTCATTGTCGATATCGATAGTCGCACCGGTTTCCTCAGTGATTGCGCGAATAACCGAGCCACCCTTGCCGATGACGTCCCGGATCTTCTCCGGATCGATCTTGAAGGTGATGATTGTCGGCGCCCATTCGGACATTTCTTCGCGCGACTCTTTGATGACGGCGTTCATTTCACCGAGAATATGGAGACGCGCATCTTTTGCCTGCGCCAGCGCATCGCTCATGATCTCTTTAGTGATGCCGTCGATTTTGATATCCATTTGCAACGCTGTGATGCCGTCGTTGGTGCCAGCAACCTTGAAGTCCATATCGCCGAGATGATCTTCGTCACCCAGGATGTCGGTGAGTACGGCGTAATCATCGCCCTCTTTCACGAGGCCCATGGCAACACCTGCAACCGCGGCTTTTATCGGAACACCCGCATCCATCAGCGAAAGGCTGGTTCCACAAACCGTCGCCATCGAACTGGAGCCGTTTGATTCGGTAATTTCCGATACGACACGAATGACATACGGGAAGTCGTCCGATGTCGGCATTACGGCTTGAACACCGCGGCGAGCCAGTTTCCCGTGACCGATTTCACGTCGCTTCGTTGACCCCATGAAACCGGTCTCACCGACGCAGAACGGCGGGAAGTTGTAATGCAACATGAATGCATCCTTGCGCTCACCTTCGATTGCATCAATGATCTGAGCATCACGGCCTGTACCAAGCGTCGTCACAACAATTGCCTGCGTCTCGCCACGCGTGAAAATGGCCGAACCGTGCGTACGGGGCAGCACACCGACTTTGACGTCAATCGGCCGAACGGTTTTTCGATCACGCCCGTCGATTCTCGGCTTACCGGCGATAACCTTTTGACGAACAAGGCGTTTTTCGAGCCTCGACAGTGCACCCTTGACCTCGTCCGCCGACCAACGGGCATCGTCAGCGCCAGCGAGAGACTCTTTTGCGGCCGCTTTGATGTCTCCGACACTGACCTGCCGTTCTTTCTTGTCGGTAATACGATAAGCATCAGACAAACCGCTTTCGGCAGCGTCTGCAACGGCTTTCTCGAGTTCTTCGTCAACCGCCGGTGCCTGCCATTCCCATTTTGGCTTGCCGGCTTCTGCTGCCAGTTCGTTGATCGCATTGATCGCGATCTGCATTTGTTCGTGACCGAACATGACCGCGCCGAGCATGACGTCTTCGGACAGACAGTTCGCTTCCGACTCGACCATCAACACCGCATTCGCAGTTCCCGCGACTACCAGCTCCAGATCCGAGTCCACCAATGCGGACGCACCGGGGTTCAGAATATAGTTGCCGTCCTTGTAACCTACCTTGGCGGCAGCTATCGGACCGGCGAATGGCATGCCGGAAATCGCCAGCGCAGCGGACGCACCAATCAACGCCGGGACGTCCGGATCGACATCAGGATTCAGTGACATCACAGTGGCAATTATCTGCACTTCGTTCGTAAATCCTTTTGGGAAAAGCGGCCGTACCGGCCGATCTATCAGGCGGCATGTCAGGACTTCTTTCTCGCCTGGCCGCCCTTCCCTCTTGAAAAACCCGCCCGGGATTTTGCCGGCCGAGTAGGTTCTTTCCTGATAGTTGACGGTTAATGGAAAAAAGTCGCGGCCAGGATCTGCTTCTTTCCTGCCGACGGCAGTTACGAGGACTTCCGTTTCGGCCATTTTGACCATTACGGCTCCATCCGCCTGACGCGCGATTGCGCCCGTTTCCATAGTGACTTCATGTTCCCCATACTGGAACGTCTTGGTGATAGCTTTCACTGTTCTACTCTGTTTATTGATCTGTACTGGCAACGCGATCCGTTGCGAACCCGTTTCAGGGCCGACTATTTGTTGGATCCATTGCCGAGGCGCCGCTGAAAAAAATTAACGGCGGAGACCGAGCCGGGAAATCAGCTCGCGATACCGATCCTGGTCTCTCGATTTCAGATAGTCGAGCAACTTGCGTCGCTTGTTCACCATCTTCAAGAGACCCTGCCGGGAATGATGATCTTTCTTGTGCTCGCCAAAATGGCTGGTGAGTTCTGAAATTCTTGCGGACAGCAGCGCAACCTGTACCTCAGGCGAGCCTGTATCGGCATCCCCGCGGGAATAATCCGAAATTATGCTGCTCTTTTCTTCAGTGGAAAGTGACATCTCAACGACGCTCCGAACGTTCTCTAACTCTTCCGCCCTATTTTGCAGCGCGCTATTCTAGCGCCTGAATGGGCCAGTTGATAGCCTAAATCAGCTAAAAATCAGGGTTTTCTTCCCCGCCCACAGGCTGACTGTTTTCAGCAACCCGAAATATCCGGCGCGGCGCGATAGTGCCGTCGCCTGGCAGTTCGCCCACGCCGAGAAACTGCTTACCGCCATTGCCATAGACCCTGACCCGGCCGGTCTGTGCCGGGTCTTGTTTTGCCCCGATGGGCACTGCCTGACCACTGGTAAAGCGTCTTGCGGCATCCTGGTCGATCTGCTGCTTCGGCCAGCCCGCTAATGCCGCGTCGGCGGGAAGCAGGTGCTCACGAAGCGCTTCGGGTCCGGATGCCGCAAAGCGCTCGGCGCTCGGCAGATCCAGCATGTCCTCGGCACGAAAGTCACCGACCGATTCCCGGTGCAGGCTGGCAGTATGCGCCACTGTGCCGACAGCCATGGCAATATCTTCGACCAGGGTGCGCACGTAGGTACCTTTCGAACAATGTACTCGGAAGACCAGCCGCCTACCGCTCACTTCGAGCAGGCTGATATCGTGAATGCGAACGCTGCGTGCTGCACGATCGACGACCTCTCCCTTGCGGGCCAGCTCATACAGGCGCTTTCCGTCCTTTTTCAGCGCCGAATACATCGGCGGCACCTGCTCGATGTCACCGCAGAACCCTGCCAGGACCTTTTCCCAGCCGTGGCGGTCCAGCGTCGGTACTTCGGCTGTCGCCGTTTCCTTGCCGTCGGCATCACCGGTATCGGTAGCGACGCCGAGACGTGCCGTGACCCGGTAAATCTTGTCCGCATCGAGGAGGAAGGCGCATACCTTGGTTGCCTCACCGAAGCACAGCGGCAACATGCCGGTTGCCGCAGGGTCCAGACTCCCCGTGTGGCCGCCCTTTTTTGCGTTGAGCAGCCTCTTGACCTTCTGCAATGCCCGGTTCGACGTGATGCCGGACGGCTTATTCAGTAGCAGCAAGCCATCGACAGACGCTCTCCCTGGCCCGTCACCCACACGTGTCGTCATTGCCGATTACCTGTTGGTGTCTGCGTTTCTGGCGTTCTCGATCAGCTTGCTGATCTTCATGCCACGGGCAACGCTGTCGTCGTGCAGGAAACGAAGCTCCGGCACATGGCGAACCTTCAGCGCACTGCCGAGTTTGCCACGCAGGAAGCCTGATGCCCGGCGTAGGCCTTGTAGTGCTGTATCCGGGTCGTCATCGGGGTTTAGCAGGCTGAAATAGACCCTGGCGAGGCTGAGATCGCGCGTCATCTCAACAATCGTTAACGAAACGCCGTCGAGGCTCGGATCCTTTATTTCAAATCGCAGCAATTCGCTCAAAGTGCGCAGCACCTGCGCAGCCAATCGCTTGTTACGTGAAAACTCGCGGGGCATTGTTCTTTGCGCTGCCGTATCAGGGGCGGGATCAGTCGAGCGTACGGGCGACTTCCACCCGTTCGAAACATTCAATCTGGTCGCCGACCTTTACGTCGTTGTAATTCTTGACGCCGATTCCGCATTCGGTGCCCGACTTAACTTCGTTGACATCATCCTTGAAGCGTCGCAGTGATTCGAGCTCACCTTCGTAGATGACGACATTGTCGCGGAGGACGCGGATCGGATTTGCGCGCTTGACGTAACCCTCGATGACTATGCAGCCGGCAATATTGCCGAGTTTTGGCGATACAAATACTTCCTTGACTTCAGCGAGTCCCACAATGTTCTCGCGGATCTCGGGCGCCAGAAGACCGCTTACCGCCGCTTTTACATCGTCGATCGCTTCATAAATGATGCTGTAGTAGCGAACATCGACGCCGGACTCCTTGATTGCAGCACGGGCTGCGCTGTCTGCACGAACATTGAATCCGATGATCATCGCGTTTGACGCATCAGCAAGTGTGGCATCCGATTCAGTGATGCCACCAACGCCGGAACTGATGACTTTGACTTTTACTTCGTCATTGGACAGCTTCGTCAGGGCGTCACGCAGTGCCTCGGTACTGCCATGCACGTCCGATTTGATCAATAAAGGTACTGTGGCCGCCTGTGCTTCGGTCATCTGGCTGAATACGTCTTCAAGTTTTGCGGCCTGCTGCTGAGCCAGTTTGGACTCGCGGGACTTGCTCCGACGGAACTCCGCGACCTCTCTGGCCTTGCGCTCGTTCTTGACGACGAGGAAGTCGTCGCCGGCGCTGGGCGTCTTGGACAGGCCGAGCACAACGGCCGGGGTGGATGGACCCGCCGACTTGATCGATTTCTGGGTTTCGTCAAACATGTTTCGAATGCGGCCGTACTCTTCGCCCGCGATGATCATGTCGCCCTGCTTCAGCATTCCGGCCTGCACCAGCAAGGTGGCTACCGCGCCGCGACCTTTCTCGAGGCTGGATTCGATAACAATGCCACGCGCCGGACCCTCCGCGACTGCTTTAAGGTCCATGATCTCAGCCTGCAGCACAATAGCATCCAGCAACGCATCGACGCCTTCTCCTGTCTGTGCAGAGACATTCACGAACAGGTGCTCACCACCCCACTCTTCCGAAATGATCTCGTGTTGCGATAATTCATTCCTCACTCGCTCTATGTCGGCGTTCTCCTTGTCAATCTTGTTGATCGCAACAACGATCGGTACCTTGGCCGCAGTAGCATGCTCGATCGCTTCAATAGTCTGTGGTTTGACGCCGTCATCGGCGGCCACAACGAGGATGACGATATCGGTTGCCTGCGCACCACGGGCTCGCATGGCCGTAAACGCGGCGTGGCCCGGCGTATCGAGGAACGTGATAGTCCCTTTATCTGTTTTTACATGGTACGCGCCGATATGCTGTGTAATGCCGCCGGCCTCACCGGCCGCGACCTTGGTGTGACGTACATAGTCGAGCAGGGACGTCTTGCCATGATCGACGTGGCCCATGATGGTTACCACAGGTGCTCGTGGAACTTCTTCGCCTGTCGGCTGCTCGTCGGCGAGTAAGTCCTCGTCGATAGCCGTGCCACTGATCGGCTTCGCAATGTGTCCCAGTTCTTCCACAACGAGAATCGCAGTGTCCTGATCAATGACCTGATTGATGGTCACCATTGCACCCATATTGAACAGAACCTTGACGACTTCGTTGCCCTTTACGGCCATGCGCTGCGCGAGTTCCGCTACTGCGATGCCTTCAGGAATCTCTACCTCGTGCACAACGGGCGCGGTGGGTCTTTCGAAACCGTGCTGTCCGTCAGTACTCAGGGATACCGGCCGTCGCCTGATCGGCGTCTTGCGCTTGCGGCGGCCACTCTTGTCGCCGGCGACATGCAGTTCTTTGCGGCCGTAGCGTGTATCCGTCGGCTTGCCTTTTTTCTTGTCCTTGTCCCTGGCGCGGCGATCCCGGGCATCCTGCTCGACTTTTTCGACCCGGGCGCTCTCTTCCGCCGCCGCTTGTGCTGCTTCGCGTGCTTCGCTCTCGGCCTGCTGTTTGGCTTCATCCTCCTTGCGGCGGCCCTCTTCTTCCAGCCGTACTTTCTCTTCCTTCTCTGCCTTCAAACGCTCCTGCTCGTGTTTCTCGGCATCAAGGCGGTCCTGTTCTTCCTTGCGCTTGCGATCGAGTTCCTCCTGTTCCTTTTGCGCCTGCTCCTCGAGCACGTTACGCTTGATGTAGGTTCGCTTCCGCCGAACCTCTACATTAACCGTGCGCGAGCGACCCTGCGCGCCGGCCAGCCTCAGCTCCGACAGCGATTTGCGGCGCAGCGTTATTTGGCGCGGGGCACCATCAGAAACCATCGTGTCCTCCTGGCCGTGACTGCGCCGGAGGTGTGTCAGGAGTTCGAGCTTGGCGTCCTCGGAAATCGTGTCTTCCGATCCACTGACCTCAATGCCCGCCTGGTCGAGTTGCGACAGCAACTTGTCGACGGAAACTTTCAGTACATCTGCAAATTGTGCAATTGTGACATCAGCCATTGTCTAACTCCTGATGATCCGGTGATCAGGCCTGTTGTTCCGTTTCAAACCAGTGCGCGCGCGCTTTCATGATCAGCGCCGCCGCCTTTTCCTGATCCATTTCCTTGATCTCGAGCAAATCATCCGTCGCCAACTCCGCAAGATCTTCGCGCGTTACAACGCCTTCACTCGCAAGTGTGAATGCGAGACCCTTGTCCATGCCTTCAAGACTCATCAGGTCCTCAGCAGGCTCCGCCTCGTCGATCTTCTCTTCCTGGACGATCGCCTGGGTCAGCAGCACATCACGAGCGCGGGTGCGCAGCTCGTTGACGATGTCCTCATCAAACTCCTCGATTTCCATAAGTTCTGCGGACGGTACGTAAGCCACTTCTTCGATCGTCGAGAAACCTTCCTGAACCAAAATGAGCCCGACTTCCTCGTCCACATCGAGCTGTTTGGAAAACAGTTCGATCAGCGTACGCGTTTCCGCTTCGCTCTTTTGCTCCGCATCGGTTTCCGTCATTACATTGAGTTCCCAACCGGCAAGTTCACTCGCGAGACGAATGTTCTGACCGCCACGGCCGATAGCCTGTGACAGCTTTTCTTCGTCGACGGCAATATCCATGCTGTGGGCGTCTTCGTCGACCACGATGGACACCACCTCGGCGGGCGACATGGCATTGACCACGAATTGGGCCGCGTTCTCGTCCCAGAGAATAATGTCGACGCGCTCGCCGGCCAGTTCGTTTGAAACCGCCTGAACACGAGAGCCACGCATACCGACACAGGCACCCACCGGGTCGATGCGTGCGTCATTGCTCTTGACAGCGATCTTCGCCCGCAGTCCGGCATCCCGTGCTGCGGCCAGAATCTCAATCAGTCCCTGGCCGACTTCGGGAACTTCGATCTTGAACAGTTCGACCAGGAACTGTGGCGAGGTTCGTGTCATGAAGAGCTGTGGCCCGCGCTGTTCCGAGCGAACTTCGGTCAACAGCGCCTTCATGCGATCCTGCGGGCGAACGGGCTCTCGCGGAATCATCTGTTCACGGGACACAAATCCTTCGGCATTGCCTCCCAAATCGATATACACGCCATTGCGGTCGACGCGTTTGACGATGCCGGACAACAGTTCGCCTTCCCGATCCTTGTATTCCTCAACGACCTGCTCGCGCTCAGCCTCGCGAACCTTTTGCACGATCACCTGTTTGGCAGTCTGCGCGGCGATCCTGCCGAATTCGACCGAGTCCATCGGTACCTCGACATAGCCGCCTGGCTCAGCCTTTTCGTTGACGTCGACAGCGTCAATCATGCGCAGCTCCCGATCCGGGAACTCGAGGTCCGGCGACTCGTCTTCGAACACCAGCCAACACCGGAACGTCTCGTACTCGCCTGTCTCGCGGTCGATCGCAACGCGAACATCGATATCTTCGCCATGTCGGCTGCGTGTTGCAGACGCCAGCGCCGCTTCGATGGCCTCGAATATAATCTCCTTATCGACGCCCTTTTCGTTCGAAACGGCATCGACAACCATCAGAATTTCTTTAGTCATTTACCTGCTACTCCGCTGAAGCGTCGGTACCAGCCTGGCGTACTCAATCGTCGCTATCGACAAACGATGCGACTCGCCATCCACCTCAACTTCTATGTTTTCCTTGTTCGCGGCCCTCAATGCGCCGCGAAAATTTCTTCGTCCTTCGACCGGAAAGCGCAATTTCACACGCACATCTTCGCCCATAAACCTTTGAAAATGCTCAACTTTCGTAAGCTTTCGATCCAGCCCCGGGGAAGACACCTCAAGCACATAGCGCCCCGGCACCGGATCCTCAACATCCAGTAGTGCACTGATCTGCCGGCTGACCGTCTCACAGTCCTCCAGCCCGACGCCGTCGGCTTTATCGATGAAAAGCCTGATGACGCCGTCCCGGCCCTCGAGTTTGATCTCGAGGTCCGTCAATTCGTAACCCAGACGTTCCACGGTGGGTTCCAGCAGTTTCATCAATTCCTCACGGCTCACCGGACTACATCACCTAACTATATGTTCGTAAAACGAAAAATGGGCCTCTGGCCCATTCTTATTCTGCTCCTTACCTCTGCCCGGAATCCAGCCCGGGCAACAAAAAACCCCATAGCGGGGCTATTACTCTACCAAGAACATGGTAGCGGGGGCAGAACAAACCAGCAATCAGCCTGTTTCCGCCACCTCGCAGGTCGCGGATTATACGGTAACTTTTGTCCTGCACGCAACGCCATTGATCACTCTGCACAGACCGATTCTTGCCATTTGGACCGTACATGAGGGCCGTCTATACTGTTGCTGGTGTTCAGCTCGTTCTGAAGGATGAATACCTTGCGCAAAATAATTACAACAATGCTCCTGGCGCTTCCCCTCGCCTCACCACTGGCTGCCCAGGATCTCGCATCGATATGCAAGAGCGTTGGAGAACTGAGGATCGGGCAGTGGGTCGAGTTTCAGGCAGATGCGCCCATCGTAAAGACACTGAACGGTCGCATCGCCATTGTTGGTGAGAAGACGGTAGACGGATCGCGTCATTTCTGGCTCGAACTCAACATAGTCAACCCAGTCGGCAATACGATCATGCAGCTTCTCATTCCGAGCTACCCGTATCCGGCCGAGGACATCAGCGGGATGATTATGCAGTTGGCCCCCGACCTGGTGATGGAGTATCCCAAAGAAATGGCCAGCTCGATGAGCGGGCAGCAGCGCGACAATCTGTCCACGCCAACCTTCCAGGCTTGCAATGAGTCAGAGACTGTCGGTGTAGAGACGATAACAGTGCCGGCCGGCACGTTCGAGACCGTCCGCGTCAAAACTCGACTTGGCGGTGGCGAAACGGATATCTGGATTTCGGCAGCGGTACCATTTGGCGTTGTCAAATTCGCGGATACTAATGGTGACGGTCTCAAACTGATGGCCTACGGGATGGACGCGAAGTCTTCAGTAACCGGGACGCCGATGAAATTCGGTCAGCCGCCGAACCAACAAAACTGATACCGGAAAATCATGCGGCTTCCGTCCAGATGATTTCGCCGCTGCTTGTTGTCGATATTCGTTAGCGGTTTCCTGTTTGTGTCACTTCATCAGCTGATGTCGGCGCAAAAGGGCGCCGGATGTCCTTCACCGTAGGCTCAGCGCTGCCAGCCTTGAAGCTGCATGTATGCGTCTGCACACCCTGCCCGGGCCGGTGACCCTGGAACCTCGTGACGGCGTGCTATTACATGGCACGACAAATACTGTTGCGACCCACGTAGCACAACTGCGCCCACGTTTTGCCAAAGACCCTGAAAACCGGGCTCAATGGCAAAACAATCGAGCGCATTGCCTCAAATCACGATCAACTTCCAATTATTTTGCACGTCTTATTTCGAATCCAATAAAATATCGCTGTCAACGTCAATTAATCAGACTTTCCCTGACACGATATTTGAATACGGCACAAAAGGCTGTTTACTACCGCGTGAGCCGGTTTTCATTTTGACAAGGCCGTAGCTCTCCATCTTTTTGAGGGTACGCGTTAGACTAGACTGCGAGCGATCCGAGAGCCTCCTGTCCAGCCGGTCATAAACCAACGTCGTCTTTCAGAACCTTCACGCAGTAACTGTTGAGGCTTTCACTAACCTTCATTGACTCAATCGCCAAACGCTCGTGAAGCTCTTCGCCGACTCTTATATTGAATTTCCCGGAGTATTGTTTCCCGGCTGTCGCAAGTGGTAACGGCGCATTGTCTTCGCCATATATCTCGATCCACTCGTCAACCAAATCACAGAGCTTTTCATACACTTTTATCTCGTTCTTACCGTGTACGCCTCCTAGCGCAAGTCCTGGAACACGACCAATGAAACACCGGTCTTCCTCGGACCATTCAACAACTTTCAAGTATTGATTACGCTTCTTCATCAGTCACCATTTCAATAGCTCGTTTCACATCTCGGATTTGATAGTGCTTCGCTTCATCCCCCGTCCTGCCACTGATTGTGATGTTTACGCCTTTGGGATGCCGAAAATTTCGGTGGCTTCCTTTTCCGCCGCGATTCTCGAATCCGGCTGAAGAGAGCTCGCGTATCAATTCCCTGATCTTAGGCGGCATGGAAACATAGTACCATTGTGGTACTACTAAAAGGAAGAGCAGGATTTGCTTTCGCCGCTTCCCAGCTCAGTTGGTCCTGGCGCTGATCGCGATGCTGCGCTTTATGAGGGCGACCTGGCATTCAACTGGTCGCCCGCTGGGCTAGGCTCAAACAAAAAGGCCGACCCACTATTGTGGGGCCGGCCCTTTTATGAATTGGTAGCGGGGGCTCGCTTTGTACGTTAGCAAGGTCCCCAGAGCCCTTCGCCATACTACGGATCCCGCTGATAGCTGCCTAGCTTCAGGCGCCCTACTCCGCGAATGTCTGCTTTCGCCCATAGCGGGCATTCACTCGGTAGCAGTATCGACATTTAGACGAGCAGAAAACCGCCGAAAGCGGACCCTCCGAGGGTCGGGTGCAATCGCTCAATCGGGTATTCCCGCCTTGCGAAGGGATTCGGCCCATTTTTCCATTGTTTCTTTGTTTCGGTACAAATTCGGAGTCGTGTACCGAGCAATGGTATAGGCAGGGTCTCTTCGCAGTATTTCACGCGCCTCTTGTTTTGCTTCCTGCTCCTTACCCATCAAGACATAACATGATGTCAGGGCTACCCGGCCGGAAATAAACGCGGGAAAACGTTTCACTGTATTTTCCAGGGTAGCGACTGCGAGTTCCAGTTGTCCTGCGTTGCGATAAGCCGTCCCCAGTATTGTGGATCGAGGCGCGGTCACTATGGGGCTTAGCCTCATAGCTCGCTTGAGATTTTCGATTCCCTCCAGCGGAGTCTCGTTAAACATTTGAAACCAACCCAGCGAGTAATAAGGAGAATCCATGCCCGGCGCTTCGGCAAGAGCCTGCTTTGCAAAGGCGATGGACTGATCGTGGTTTCCCAAAAAAAGCTGGTGCATCCCGGCATGTCCGAGGGCCAGCGGGTCTCTGTCGTCAATTTTCAGCGCCTTCTCTAGTAACACCTCCATGTTCTTAAGCGATGAACCCTTGTCTTCGCTCCAACCCAAAAATATTTCCACCTGGCACATCTGTGCTTGCC
>JACZWL010000020.1 GCA_022572185.1 Pseudomonadota bacterium
CTTGGGATATTTGCCGCCTACATAGTGCCTACACGAAACATTAGCGGCCCAGAACGGGCCGATAACTTATTGTTTTAGTGGCGCGCCCGGAGAGATTCGAACTCCCGACCACCTGGTTCGAAGCCAGGTACTCTATCCAGCTGAGCTACGGGCGCGTGCGATTGCGGATGCGCATTGTACCCTAACGAGTTATGTGGGACGGGCCGTCGATATCGACTCTGAATCTGTAGGCCCTTTTGGCATCCTCGGCGGCGTAACTGACCCCAATCCTCGGCCCAGCTATGACGGCCTCGGCATCTAAGGGGATCCGCTGATCTTCGATCCAGATCCTGTTTCCAAGCAGGCTCGTCCCGGTGAGATGCGTCGTGATTCCAAGCGCCTGTGCGAGGGAACCCGGGCCCGCGAGCAATGTTTTGTCGATGTGTCCTTTCTTGCGCCTTTTTTTCATTACATTAGATCCTTCAAGCGGCCTTCCGGCTCTTATTAATACAGCGTGAGGCGTGCCGGCTATATTGGTGACAACGTTAAACAAATGGTGGATGCCGTAGCATAGGTAGATGTATGCCGTCCCTCCCCGCCCATACATCGGTTCGGTTCGCCTTGTTCTTCGACCTCCATAGGCGTGACTCGCCTTGTCGTCAACGCCGGCATAGGCTTCCGTCTCCGTAATGATGGCTTTGGTTACCAGGCCACTTATTCTTGTGCACAGTACTTTACCGAGCAGCTCTCGGCTGATCAGGACAACGTCGCCACGAACGTAAAACTCTAGAGGAACCTTCATTAGAAGGGCCGGAGCTCCTGAAGGAAGACAAATCGTCCGGCGATTGTACAAGCACTTTGGGCCGGTGACATTGCACAGGCTGTGCCTGCCGGCATAGAAAATGCATATCTTGGCTTTTTGTTTGATTGATAGGATACTTGCTCACGGGCTGGCAATGAAAAGGAGGTGATCCAATGTCTAGTGAGTGTATTACGGTATTTGCGAAAACTTTGGGTCTGGCGAGGATGATGGAGCATTATTCTTTTTAAGATTCAATTTTCGAGATATCGATCTCACGGAAGGCCGCCACTGGCGGCCTTTCTTGTTTTACGATAAAAAAAGCGGCGAGCCAGGCCGCCGCTTTTTCGATTTTGAGCTTTTCGCTCTTATTCTTCTTCCTCAACCGCCCTACGTCGATTTGTCGCGTTGTATACACGTGAGGAATCACAACTGCTCACACCACGGAAAAGCTCCCTGGCTTTTTTATACCCGCCCGCGCTGTGTGCATCCCAGTCGGCGCCCTTTGCCTCGTGGTTCTGGTGGGCGGTTACTACCTTGTAGTCGAACTCCTCGCCGCCGCCGCCATACGCGGGGAATAACACCCAACGCCCGGCTTCCGATCCCTGTTCCGTCCGATACTCGGTCCAGGCACGGATTGCCGGTGCAACGTCATCGCCAAAGCTCTTGCCTTCGGCGATATTACAGTCACGGAAAGAAATAACTATATTGTCCGAGGGATCTTCACGCTCCGGCGGCGCCTTGAATTCCACCGCTGCGAAATTTACGTGGGCGTCGCAGGTGAGAACCTTGGCAAACCCCGCCTCTATCTCCGTGCCATTTGCAAGATAATCATCTTGTGAGGCCCCCAAAGCCTTCGCAGTCGGCGAGACGCCGAGCCAGATGACGTCGAACTCCTGTTCAGGACCATAATAGAACTTTGTCAAAGTCCATGCCGTGTAGTCGTTCATTCCACGCTCATCGGCCCAGGCGTTCCACTTGGCTGTGGCGGCATCGAGATCGGCCGGCCCCATACCCTCGTTGTATTTGCAGGCATATAACTCAACGGGTACGGCAGGCTCAGATGCTTTTTCTTCGTCCTGCGCGACGCCGTTGTTGCAACCGGCCGCAATGACCAGGCTGCCTGTAGCCAGCGCTATTAGAATCTTCTTCATTTTTCTCCCCTCCTGTTATTTTTAGCAGCGCCTGTCGGGCGCCGATAACCCCAAGTATAGTCGATGATTGGCCGAACTTAAGCAGACGAAGGCATACTTTAGTTTGTTCTGAGTACGGGCCTCGCCGCCTGGATGAGCGGTAACGCATTGAATAAGAACCTTTATTGAGTCGCAAAAAAACGGCGAGCCACGCCCGCCGCTTTTTTTTGATTTTGAGCTTTTCGCTCTTATTCTTCTTCCTCAACCGCCCTGCGTCGGTTCGTCGCGTTGTATACACGTGAGGAATCGCAATCGATCACGCCGTCGAAAAGTTCGCTGTTCTTATCGGCGTCCCAATTATCGTAGTCTATGCCCTGTTGTTCATGGGTTCGCCAGCTGGCTACATATTTGAAATCGAACTCTTCACCACCTCCGCCATAAGCAGGGAAGAGCACCCAATGCCCGGCTTCAGACCCATGTCCCGTTCGGAACTCGGCCCAGGCAGCTATCGCGGGCGCGACGTCATCGGCGAAATTCTTGCCGTCCTCGATATTACAATCGGAGAAAGAAATTACGACCTTGTCCGGAGGATCATCATCATCCGGCGGCTCTTTGAAATTCACCGCCGCAAAATTTGAGTGACCATCACAGGGACCAAGCTTTTCGAACTCCGCGGCTATTTCACCGCCAGTTGCAAGCCAATCATCCTGTGCGGCGCCCAACGCTTGTGCAGTTGGCGATACGCCGAGCCAGAGATAGTCGAACTCCTGTTCAGGACCGGAATAGAACTTTGTTAATGTCCATGCCGTGTAATCGTTCAAACCACGCTCATCGGCCCAGGCGTTCCATTTGGCTGTGACGACATCAAGATCGGCCGGCCCCATACCCTCGTTGTAATTGCAGGCATAAATCTCAACGGGTACGGCCTTGTCTTCTTCTTCGTCGTCCTGCGCGACGCCGTTGCTGCAACCGGCCGTAATGACCAGGCTGCCTGTAGCCAGCGCTATTAGAATCTTCTTCATTTTTCTCCCCTACTGTTATTTTTAGAAGCGCCTATTGGGCGCCTATGACCCCAAGTATAGTCGATGATTGACGGAACAAGGGCAGACGAAGACATATTTCAGTTGGTTCCGGGTAAGGGCCTCTCCGCCTGAATGAGCAGTAACTCATTGAATAAGAACCTTTATTACGGGTTACAGCTGCGCAATTCGATATCTATGCAACGTTCGCTCTGGGTAGCATTTCGTCCAGTGAGAGCAACAAAGCGTCCAGTTCGCCTTTTGTGTTGTAGTGCACGGGACCGACGCGGACCGCCCCGCCGGCATCGTAAATCCCCAGAGCCATGGCGGCCTCGACCGCATAGTTGTGGCCACTCCAGACGAATATGTTCTTTTTCGCCAAAGACTCCGCAATCGTTGCCGGTGGGACGCCGTCGACAGTAAACGACACGGTGGGAACCCGCCGGGCCATGGCGTCTTTTGCCGTGATTCCCTGGACCCGAACGCCTGGCAGTTGCTGTAGTCCGTCGATCAACTGAGTCACCAGGCCGGTTTCGTATTCGAACAGGCAGTCCAATGCGGCGTGCACAGAGCGGCGGCGACCACCTTCGTATTTTTGATTCTTGTCTTGAAATTCGCCCGCCATCGACTCTCCGATCCAGGCCAGGTAATCGACAGCCGCTGTCGTTCCCGCCATCCCTTCATGACTCTGCGTACCGGTCTCGAATGAGCCGGGAAGCTGGTCCGGTGCAGGCCGGACTTTGTAAGCTTCCAAAGCTTCCAGCACCTCGCGTCGGCCCCAGAGAATGCCCTGGTGCGGCCCGAAGAATTTGTACGCCGAACAAACCAGGAAATCACAGCCGAGATCCTGTACGTCTGTCGAAACGTGCGGCACAGATTGCACAGCATCGACATATGTCCATGCACCTGCATCGCGCGCTTTCCTGCTGATCGTTTTGATGTCGTTGATTGTGCCGATTAAATTACTTGCGCCGCCGACACAAACCAGTTTCGTTTTGTCAGACAGAAGATCGTCAAGCAAGGAAAGATCGAACTCGAATGAGCCCAGGTCGAACGGTAACCACTTGATTTCCAGCCCTAAGTCACGTGCCAACAGTACCCACGGCTGCACGTTTGCATCGTGGTCCATGCGCGTCAGGATGATTTCATCGCCGGGCTGCATTTGCCGGCCGATCGACCTCGACAGGTGCAGCGTAATGGTCGTCATATTCTGGCCGAAAATTATTTCGTCGGCAGACGGCGCATTGAGCAAGTCTGCCATCGCTGCGTGAGCCTCGCCGACGACTGTGGTCGCTAGCTCAGATGTGCGAAAGTAACCGCCCAGGTTCGCATTGGACTCGAGCAGGCAATCTGACATTCTATCCACGACGGATTGCGGCACTTGCGTGCCGGCGGGATTGTCGAAAAAAACTCTGGGTGTATCGCCGTCGCGAACAGACAGTGCCGGAAACTGTGATCGAATCGCTTCAAGGTCATACTGCATGGATTGGTCCCGGAGGAACTCGATTAAGTAAGTCAGACAGGCTTCTTATGGTGTTACGTGGGGCTTACTCTTGTAATTGCCCGCCCCATTTTTCCCTGTGAGCATCTTCCGCTCTTTGTCGCAGGCGCGCATGCCGGTTCGTAAGCAGCAGCGAGTTCGGATCGCACACCCGTGCCCTGATTAACCCTAAGTCGCTGGCAGCGTCGAACAAACTCGGATACCAGCGCTCCCAGTCCGGCAACAGTTCTTCGACGTGCTCGCGGAGATTCATCGGCTCAATGTAACTGAGCCGATTGGCCGTGACAACGGCCGCAGGCGAATAGTTGGGACACGCCGTGCAGGCGCCGGGTTCGATCGACTCTATTGCTGAGGGCGCCTGGCTACTCTTCAAGCATCTTGGTGACCATCATTATGCCGACAAGCAAAACGCCACCGAGAAAAACGGTTGAAAACTGGGGGAAGTTGCTTAACGACAGGCTGCCAACATCGGTGGGAATCATCGTCAGAAACTTGCTGAACGTTACGACCAACTGACTCAATGGTTTCACGGCGATGGCTGCACCAATCACAAAAGCAGCAGGCAAGGTCAGGCGACGGATCCAGACACGGCGTTTGATCCGGGACATTATTTTAAGACTAAAGCCGTCATCCGGAACAGGATCCGACCTGAACAAAGACTCAAGCAATTTGTCCTCGCTGTCCTTAAGCCTATCAACCATGCTGATGACCTTCGATTTCAAAACTGTCCCTGATTTTTTGCTTGCCGCGAAAAATGATCGATTTCACCGTTCCGATCGGCATTTCCGCAGCATCGCCTATTTCCCTGTGCGACAGCCCGCAAGCATACGAAAGAATCATTACTGCTCGTTCTTCCTCAGTCAATACTGCCAGAAACCGATCGAGATCGCTGAGCTCGACTGACTCCACTGTACTCGTGCTGCCGCCCGCCTCGGCCAAATGGCCCATTTTTTCCAATATGTCATCGTAACGCGATGACTTTCGCTTCGACTGGAGGAATGTCGTATAAGCAACTTTCAGCAACCAGCCGATGAACGAACCATGACCGGCATAGGTATGCAGCTTTTCCCATGCATGCAAAAAACTGTCCTGTGCCAGATCATCGGCCAGTTCACGGTCGCGACATAACTTTCGCAGGAAATTCCTGACCTGGGACTGATGGCGCCGCACAAGTTCGCCATACGCAGCGGAATCCTGCTGCGCCACCACGCGAGCGATAAGATCGATGTCGTCATTACCGTGCACACTCGTCGTTTCCGTACTTACCCTGTTTCGTTCCGCTCTCCGTATCGCCATATAATCATGTAAGCGACACCGATGGCTAGAGGAAAGGACGCGCCGGCCAGGGTACCGCGTAGCGCATTACCCGAGGGGTCGGGCACAAAGAACCCGCACAAGGCCAGTCCGACTGCAAGCGCCAGCCAAATCACGCCGCGTCTCATATCCCTGTTCTTACTCGGTTCCGGTTCGCCGAGCCTGCTGATGATGTCCGGCGTTAACTCGGTACCTCGCTCGAGTGCGAGCCTGATCGTTTGCTGCATTTCGGACCGTGAGCGTTGCTTGAAATACAGGACAATAAAGAAAATAAGCGCAATCATCACAAACATTGCGATTGGTATCAGTTCTTCGACCATTTGGTGTCTCCATTAGCTATGTGGCGCAGCATTACTGCGTGTTATGGAGTAGATGTCGCTCATGCCCTCATTGGATGCATGAACTGCGATTTTTTGCCAAGAAAATTTTCTTATTAATCAACCATTTATGGTTTTGCCGGCAGCTCTTTGCACAGATGCCGCCGGTTTGAGTCCTATATTAGAGACTTGTGGTCAACTTTGTTCGTGCCAAAGCGCCAGCGCCTCGGCCTCTCGCTCAGGGCTCAGGCCCGCGCGGATGTTCTGTGTACGTTCCTCGGGCAGCGTCTTCCACCAGCTAATCAGGTCGCGTGCCGTCTCTCTGATCGGCCGGTTTCGGAGGCCTTTGGCGGTGGCCCTGTCGCCGTTCACCAACGAAACACCCGCATATTCACCGGTAGGCGGGGCCCAGATCGGCAAAGAACGATTCTCGCCGAGTTGCCGCTCCTCGATGAACCCGGCGCTGATCCAGGTCGGCGTCACTTCTGTTGCCGTCACCGCCATGCTATCTGCGAGTAAACCGCCCATCGAGCACGACCCCGCCGGCGTCACGGTGTTATAGGTTCCTGTGATGTGCTGCTCCAGAGAATCCACGACAAAGTTTGCGAGGTCCCTGACATCGATTATCTG
Organism: Pseudomonadota bacterium; assembly: GCA_022572185.1. Lineage (GTDB taxonomy): Bacteria > Pseudomonadota > Gammaproteobacteria > Steroidobacterales > Woeseiaceae > JACZWL01. Next base: position 6,693 of record JACZWL010000020.1, read on the forward strand.
GATCTTGTCGTCGGGCGTTCCGGGCCAGAGCATCTCGCCGCCCGTCATTGTTCGAACCGGCCAGTAGCTGAACCTGTCTGTATGGTCACCGGGGCCGCAGACGTACGTCGGGCGCAGAATGGTCAAGCGGTCCTGGCCAACCTCCGCCATCGCCCGTTGCTCACACAGTGCCTTCATCGGACCGTAAGTCTCTCCGGTCACTTCTTCAACCGTCTCGTCAGGCATCGTTGCCAGGGGAGAATCTTCGTGATTCGGTTTTGCAAAGCTCGCGTACGCAGAAATAGACGAAATGAACAAATAGTGTGCAACGGCGGACGACAAGAGTCGTGCGGAATCCGCGACATGGCGCGGCACGTAGCCCGAATTATCGACTACCGCATCCCACTTTCCGCCCTTCAACGCATGCAGCCCGTTATCGCGATCGCCGACAAGCAGTTCGAGATCGGGAAAGAGAGTGTTGTTGGTCTTGCCCCGATTGAACAGGCTGACCACATGTCCGCGCCGTAACGCCTCTCGAACCATGTGCGGCCCGATAAATCCCGTCCCGCCGAGAACCAGGATTTTTAAGGCATCGCTTCCTTTTATCGGTTTTTCATCTTCTGCCAGTACCCGTGGAACTCCTCCTGCCGCAATCGCTGCAGTGCCGAGCAAACTGGCTTGCAAAAAGCGTCGTCGATCGTTGCTCATCTTCTGACTCCGTTAGTACCGGCGACCGTAGCCCGTGTGTTACCGGGGGAATGCGGCAGCATAGCACTTCATAGCACAGTGAAATTCGGGATAGTATGCACGCTGCAGGTAACGGCTAAATTTGAGGAATCACAATGAGCAAATCGCAAAAACGTGCAATCGATCCCCAGGAAATTGAGCCTCGTACCGGCGCCGGTTATCCGGAGCCCTTCAGGCAAAATGTCGTATCCAGACGCAAGCGTGTGCTCGGAGATGCCTTCGGCTTAACTCGATATGGCGTTAACCTGGTTGAGTTGCCTCCCGCTGCGTGGTCGTCGCAGAGGCACTGGCACACGCACGAGGATGAATTTATCTACGTTGTCTCCGGCGAGCTCACGCTGGTCACTGACGACGGTGAGCAATTACTGACGCCGGGCATGGTCGCAGGCTTCCCGGCTGGCGACCGCAACGGTCATCACCTGATCAACAACGGTGAGGGGGTGGCATGCTATTTGGAGATCGGCGACCGTAACGGCCAGGACGAGGTTTTTTATCCGGATATCGATCTGCTATACAAGGTAAACGACAACGGAGATCGGGTATTCAGTAACCGCGATGGCGTGCCGTACTAAGTAAACCACTTTATCGCCCGTCAGGCAGGTGCATGCTCCTGCAATACCTACAGTCCCGCTATCCATGGCGGACGGACAGCTCCTACACGAGGACTATGCTAGCGATAGCGGTCCATCACTTTTTCGAGTGCTTCCTTGCCTGGATTCAGTTCTTCATAGGGGATTTTTGAAAGTGGCGTACTGACGCTACCCGACAGATCGTGCATGTCGCCGGTTTCCTCGTCGATATATAAGAGCCCCGTGATGATCTCACCGGCATTGACGCTGTTGCGCAGATACGAAAATGCCGCAGCGCGACTGGTCGGATCATAATCCTTGTCCACTTTTCGGAATACGATTTTGCTGCCATCGTGCAGCTCGACCGGCATGGCAGAGCCTTCGTCGTACGCGACTTTGATTTCCTCTTCTGGTGGGACGAAGTCTACGTCGATGACATGGTGATAAAACTGCCGCGTGTGTGCATAGCTCTTCGTCGAACCCTCGTGGTCGTTGAACGTCACGCACGGACTGATGATGTCGATCAAAGCAAATCCTTTGTGAGCCAGCGCCCCCTTTATTAGGGGCACGAGCTGTTGCCTGTCGCCCGAAAAGCTTCGCGCAATATAGGTCGCACCGAGTCCGATTGCCGTGCTGACGGGATCGATCGGCATTTGCTTATTGGGCGCTCCTTTCTTCGCGACGCTGCCAACATCGGCAGACGCCGAGTATTGGCCTTTGGTGAGTCCGTAGACGCCGTTGTTTTCAATGATGTAGCACATGTTGAGATTGCGGCGAATGACGTGCGCAAACTGCCCCATGCCGATGGACAATGAGTCTCCATCACCCGATATGCCTATGTAGGTCAAATCCCGGTTTGCCGCGTTCGCGCCGGTCGTAACAGACGGCATGCGGCCGTGCACCGAATTGAATCCGTGCGCCTGGCTGATGAAATACGCCGGCGTTTTCGACGAACAGCCGATCCCACTCATTTTCGCCAGCATGTGCGGTTCGAAATCGAGCTCGAATACGGCCTGAATGATTGCCGCTGTAATGGAATCGTGGCCGCAACCAGCGCAGAGCGTCGATACGGTCCCTTCGTAGTCGCGGACCGTCAGGCCGAATTTGTTCTTGGGCAGCTTCGGATGAGTAACAATCGGTTTGGGATTATAACTCATATCTGTTTCTCTTTAGCTCAGACTTGCCGCACGTTCAGGCAGCGCGGCCTTTCGCAAACTGTTCCTCTACCCTGTCGATCACAAATTCCGCATTGATGGGCATGCCATCGTAATGCAGCATCGGAACAAGTTTCATGGGATCGGCGTCCGCGTCGAGAATCAGGAGTGAGCGCAACTGCGCGTCCCGGTTTTGTTCGACCACATAGACTCGTTCATGCTTATCGATAAAGTCCTTGACGTCATCGTTGAACGGGAATGCTTTCACGCGGCAGTAGTTCAAACCGATATTTTTTTCTTTCAATCCATGCAGTGCTTCTTTGACTGCTCCATCACAACTACCGACCGACAGGATTGCCGTGTTATGGAACTTCGAGTACTCGATCTCCGGAGCCGGTACCATACTGCGCGAAGTTTCCCACTTCACGAGGAGCCGATCGACGACCTCCTGATACTCTGCGGGGTCCTCCGTGTAGTCGCCGTCTTTGTTATGCCCCGACCCCCGTGTGAAATACGAACCTTTCGGACTCTCGCCAGGCAGGGTCCGATATGGGATACCATCCCCATCCTTATCCAGGTACCGCTGGAACCTCTCCATCGATTCAAGGTCTTCAGCGGTAAGCACCTTGCCCCTGTCCGGCTGATAGTCCACGTCCCACTTCAAGTCCGGGCACATCCAGTCATTCATGCCGATATCGAGATCGGACAGCACCATTACCGGCGTCTGCAGCCTGTCGGCAAGATCGAACGCCGTAACGGCCATATAGAAGCATTCTTCCGGGTTTGCCGGGAACAACAACACATGCTTCGTATCGCCGTGTGATGCATACGCGCACAGCAGAAAATCGCATTGTTGTGTGCGCGTCGGCATGCCGGTTGACGGCCCGGTACGTTGAACGTCGAAGATGACTGCCGGTAATTCCGCGTAGTAGGCATAGCCGATGAATTCAGTCATCAACGATATGCCAGGACCGCTCGTCGGCGTGAATGCCCGTGCCCCGTTCCAGGTAGCGCCGAGAACAACGCCAATGGCCGCCAGCTCATCTTCCGCCTGCACGATCAAGAACTTCTTGCCGCCCGTCTCAGGATCCATTCGGTACTGCTTGCAAAAAGATTTGTAGGCATCCATCAACGACGTTGAAGGCGTAATCGGGTACCACGCGCCGACTGTTGCACCCGCATATACGCAACCCAGTCCTGCAGCAGTGTTGCCATCGATAATGATATGATCTCTCGTTTTGTCCATCGGTTCAATCGTTACCGGCAGCGGACATGAAAAATGCTCTTTCGTGGAATCGTAGCCGAGGCGAATTGCGTCAAGGTTGGACGCGACCATGTGTTTCTTGGATGCGAATGTCTCTTCAATGAGTTTCGTAATGATGCCGAGATCGATTTCGAGCAACGCTGCGAGTGCTCCGACGTATGCGATGTTCTTCATCAGCATCCGCGCCCGCACTCCGTCGAAGTGCTCGTTGCACATCTTCGACAGCGGAATCCCAAGAACAGTAATATCTTTTCTGTCGAGCAGGCGGCTGCGTGGCCACGTCGAGTCATAGACCAGCCAGCCTCCCGAAGCGACCTCATTCATGTCCTTCGAGTAAGTCTGCGCGTTCATCGCAACCATGATGTCGATGCGATTGGACCGCGCCTGAAAACCGTCTTTGGTCACGCGAATCTCAAACCAGGTCGGCAGGCCCTGGATATTCGATGGGAAGTAGTTCTTGCTGACGACGGGCACGCCCATCCTGAAGATGGCCTTCATCAACAGACCATTGGCGCTGGCTGACCCGGTGCCGTTGACCGTAGCAATCTTTATGACAACATCGTTGATCCTGGACACGATCGTTCTACCTCAGGCCTTTCGGCCCGTCTCACTCCTTATAACTATAGACAGTTTCGGGCTGGTTTATTCTTACTCTTATTGCTGCTCAAAAACCGTTAACCCGCAGACACTTTCACTGCTGGCGCCTGGGGTGCTGCCTCATCCCCGGCGTAGCGAAGCAAAATGGTCGACTTCTGCATGTCCCAGGCACCGGTCGGACACCGTTCGGCGCAAAGGCTGCAATGTACACAAAGATCCTCGTCCTTGACCATGACCCGGCCGGTCTGAGGCAGATCTTCGGACACGAACAGGTCCTGCTCACGGTTTTCGGCCGGGGCCGATAGCCTGGTTCTAAGATCGTCTTCTTCGCCGTTGGCAGTCATCGTCAAACAATCTACCGGGCAAACATCGATGCAGGCATCGCACTCGATGCAGAGCTTGGCCGTAAAAACGGTCTGAATGTCACAGTTAAGGCACCGTTCCACTTCCTCGATCGTTTGCTCAAGGGTAAATCCAAGCTCGACTTCTATGTCGAGTTTCTTGAAGCGCTCTTTCAAATCCACGTGCGGCATCAGGCGTCTCGCGGCCGGATTATAGTCATTGGAGAAACTCCATTCGCGCATGCCCATCTTCTGGGTGATCAGATTCATGCCGCTCGGCAGCCTGTCGTTAATGTCTTCCTGATGCACGTACTTGTGAATCGAGATTGCGGCCTCGTGACCGTGTGCGACGGCCCAGATAATATTCTTTGGACCAAAGGCAGAATCACCGCCGAAGAACACGCCCTCTCGCGAACACATCATCGTGGCCTCGTCGACGACCGGGCAATCCCACTCATTGAAATCGATGCCAATATCCTTCTCGATCCACGGAAACGCGTTGTCCTGACCGATCGCGAGAATGACGTCGTCGCAAGCAATCATGACTTCCCCGACGGCGGTACCCCGGTCGATATTGCCCTCGTCATCGATCTTGTATTCCATCTGATCGAAATTCATTCCGACAAGTTTGCCGTCCTCGACGACAAACTCCTTCGGTGAATGATTGATCAGAATCTCCACCTGCTCTTCTTCCGCATCTTCGAGTTCCCAGTCAGATGACTTGAAGAACGCTCTCGGCTTCCTTGCCATTACCTTGACGTCTTTAGCACTGAGGCGCAGTGACGTACGACAGCAGTCCATCGCCGTATTACCGACACCGATGATCAACACTCTCTCGCCAATGGAATCGATGTGTTCAAACGCAACCGATTCGAGCCAGTCGATACCGATATAAATGTTCTTCGTGTCGTAACGCCCGGGTAGTTCGAGTTCCTTGCCTCGCGGCGCCCCGGTACCAACGAACACCGCATCGAATCCGCCGTTGTCGAGCAGGTCCTTCATGCTCTCAATCCGGTGATTGAATTTGATCTCTGCTCCCATATCGAGGATGTAATTGATCTCTTCGTCAAGCACTTTTGGCGGCAGACGAAACTGCGGGATGTTGGTTCGCATCAGTCCGCCAGTGGTGTCGAGCGCCTCGAAAATCGTTATTTCGTAACCAAGCGGCAGCAAATCGTTCGCAACTGTCAGTGAAGCGCAACCTGCGCCGATCAAGGCGATCTTTTTGCCATTCTTGTTCTCCGGTGCTTTCGGTAGACGGTCAGTGATGTCGTCACGATGGTCGGCCGCAACTCGTTTCAATCTGCAGATTGCGACCGGCTTGTCTTCAATCCGGCCACGGCGACAGGCGGGTTCGCAGGGACGATCACAGACACGGCCAAGGATGCCCGGAAACACGTTTGATTCCCTGTTCAGCATGTAAGCATCGCTGAACAGGCCCTGGGCGATAAGCCGTATGTACGCAGGAACGTCGGTATGAGCGGGGCACGCCCACTGGCAATCAACGACTTTGTGAAAGTAGTCGGGCTTAGAAGTATCTGTTGGCTTCATTTACATGCCGCGCCGGATTGCTGCCAATCTCAAAGCACTGACTTTATTGGGCACAAGCATAGCTGGATCGTCTGGAAAGTAAACAGATTTGAGCACGTTTTCCTATGCTTACGCGATCATCCGAGATTCGGCTAAACTTGATGGCAGCCACGTTGAGAGCGGTGGTGCCGATGTTCGGTTTCTTCGGTTATCAGTCTGCTAACCGAAGAAACCGAACATCGGCACCACTTTCCTATCAGCGACCCCGATCAAACTGCAGCCGCTGCCCGACGATACCGCCGCTCAACTCACCGTTCTGATAGATGATGTGTCCGTTGACGATCGTCGTATCGATACTCGAACTAAAGCTTACGCCATCGAACGGCGACCAGTGACATTTACATAACAGGTTCGCCGAACTGACGGTGTATGGCGTCTTGTTATCGATCAGGACGAGATCGGCGAAGTAGCCTTCGCGCACATACCCGCGGTCGACAACGCCGTAAATATCTGCAACCGCGTGACTCGTCTTATCAACCAGTAACTCCGGACTGATTAGACCGTCTTTAGCCAGCTCAAAAAGCGCCAGCAATGCATGTTGCACGAGCGGCAATCCCGCCGGTGCTTTGAAATACGTCCGTTGCTTTTCCCCGACAAGATGCGGTGCGTGATCGGTCGCAATAATATCGAGGCGGCCCTCGTTCAATGCGGCGATGAGCGCCGCCTTGTCCTCCGCTGTTTTTATGGCCGGGTTGCACTTGATCTTTGCGCCGAGGTCTTCGTAACGGCTCTCATCGAACCACAGGTAATGCACACAGACTTCCGCCGTAATCCGTTTGTCGTTCCGGTCTGCTTTGGAGAACAGACTCATTTCGATTGCAGTAGTCAGGTGAAGCACGTGAAGCCGCGTATCGTGACGGCGGGCCAGATCGACCGCGAGACTTGACGACACGAGGCAGGCATTGGCCGAACGAATGTTCGGATGTTCGGACATCGGCACCCGGTCACCGTACCTGGCCTTCGCGTGCGCTTCATTATCCCAGATTGTCGGTGAATGCTCGCAATGAGTTACAACCAGCACCGGCGCATGTTCGAATAGTCGCTCCAGCGCCTGTCCGTCGTCGATCAGCATGTCTCCCGTCGAGGCACCCATGAATGCCTTGATACCACAGGCCTCGTTAAGCTGCAGCGCCTTGATCTCGTCGATGTTTCGGTTTGTCGCGCCGAGATAAAACGCGTAATTCCCGCTGCACCGACGTTCCGCGAGTTTGTACTTGTCGGCAAGCACCGCTCGCGTAGTTGTCTGCGGATTGACGTTCGGCATGTCCATGAAGCTCGTGATGCCGCCTGCGACAGCAGCGGCCGACTCGGTCGCCAGATTGCCTTTGTTCGTCATTCCAGGTTCGCGGAAATGAACCTGGTCGTCGATCATGCCGGGAATCAGGTACTTGCCATTGGCATCCAGAACCTGGACATCTTCACCGGGCGTGATGCTCGCCGCGATTTTCTCGATGCGCTCGCCTTTGACGAGAACGTCTGTATCGTGAATCTCGCCTTCGTTTATGAGACGAGCATTGGTAATGAGTAGTTTGTGCAAGAGATTCCCTAATAGGTGGCGAATGCGTCCGTGGCCATCACGAGTTCATGCACGTTCCCCGGCTCGAACGCAGAATGACCGGCATCGGGAACGATTCGCAAATCGGCTTCCGGCCAGGCCTGCGACAGCTCCCAGGCTGAGCTGCACGGGCAAACGACATCATAGCGGCCCTGGACGATGACCGCCGGAATGTTGCGGATCTTGTCTACATTATTGATGAGTTGATTCTCTTCCATGAAACCACCGTTAACAAAGTAGTGGCATTCGATCCGTGCAAGCGCCAGCGCCAGGTCGCCCTCCCCGAAAGCGGCTGCAATCTTTTCATTCGGCAAGAGAAAACTGGTGGACCCCTCCCATACTGACCATGCCTTGGCGGCCTGCAACCTGACGTCGGGATCATCGCCCGTCAGTCGCTTATGATAAGCATGCAGGAGATCATGCCGTTCGCGTTTCGGAATCGGTTTGAGGTAGTGCTGCCAGAGGTCCGGAAACAACTCGCTCGCACCCTTTTGATAGAACCACTCGATCTCCTTCTTGCGCAGCATGAAAATGCCGCGAAGCACGAGTTCCGTGACCCGCTCGGGATGGGTCTGCGAATAGGCCAGTGCCAGGGTGCTGCCCCAGGAGCCACCGAACACCTGCCACCGGTCTACCTGCAAGGCAACCCGCAGGATCTCAATGTCGTCCACGAGGTCCCAGGTCGTGTTGTCTTCAAGGCTGGCATGCGGCCGACTCCTGCCACTGCCCCGTTGGTCAAAAAGTACAATTCGATACACATCGGGATTGAAGAATCGCCGCATCTTGTCCGTGCAACCACCGCCGGGACCGCCGTGCAGGAATACGGCGGGCTTGCCGTGCGGGTTGCCCGACTCCTCATAATACAGTTCGTGGCCGCTGCCGACTTTCAGATAGCCAGTATGGTTAGGTTCGATGGCAGGATACAGGGCCCGCCGTTCCGTCCCGCTGTTCATGGGCGGCATTATGAAAGGGTGTCGGCGGGATTGCCATGCATTGTGGCTCAACAGGGAACCTTGTTCCGTTCACCGAGTCATTAATCAGCGCAGACTACTGTTAGACTCCCGCGACCAGGAAACGACCGGTAGGCCTTTAGATGACTAATTCCAGAATGAAACGTTCGATCTGCGTGGCAGGCACATTGATACTCTTTGCGTTCAACGTGGCCGTGGCCAGCGATCTCGACATTGACTACACCGAATTCACGCTCGACAACGGCCTGCGTTTGATTGTTCATGAAGATCACAAAGCACCGATAGTGGCTGTAAATATCTGGTATCACGTCGGATCGAAGAACGAGAAAGCCGGCAAGACCGGATTCGCTCACCTGTTTGAGCACCTGATGTTCAACGGCAGTGAAAATTACGATGACGAATATTTCAAGCCATTCGAACTCGTCGGCGCTACAGGAATAAACGGCACAACAAACTTCGACCGCACGAACTATTTTCAGAATGTGCCGAAGAACGCTCTTGATCTGGCGCTGTGGATGGAGTCCGACCGCATGGGCCATCTCCTGGGCGTCATAACCCAGGAGAAACTCGACGAGCAACGCGGCGTCGTGCAGAACGAGAAGCGCCAGGGCGACAATCAACCTTATGGCAAGGTGGATTACCGGATACTCGAGGGCGTTTTTCCGGTCGGCCATCCCTATTCATGGAACGTTATTGGATCAATGGACGACCTCGATGCCGCCAGTCTCGAAGATGTACATGAGTGGTTTAAGACCTACTATGGGCCCAATAATGTCGTCATCGTCGTTGCCGGCGACGTCACCCCTGAAAAAGTGCTCGAGAAAGTCGAGTTGTACTTCGGCGATATCCCGCCCGGACCGCCAATTTCGAAGCCGCGCGAGTGGATCGTCAAGCTCGAGCACGATAAGCGCGAGACGATGCAGGACCGGGTTCCGCAGGCACGTATATACAAAGTGTGGGGCGGGCCGAATTTTGTATCAGAAGACGCGGACCTCCTCCAGCTTGCTGATGCCGTGTTGACGGGTGGTAAGAATTCGCGACTGTATGAGAGGCTCGTTTACAAAGACCAGACCGCCACCAGCGTGAGTGGAAGCCTGTTCAGCGGAGAGATCGGCGGCTATTACGAGTTGCAGGCCACAGTACAGCCTGGTGGCGACATCGAGGCGGTCAGGCAGGCGATCGACGAGGAAGTGCAACGATTCCTTACAGAAGGCCTGACCAAAGATGAACTTGCTCGAGTCAAGGCGCAGCTGAAGTCCGGTTTTGTGCGCGGCGTGGAACGGATCGGCGGTTTTGGCGGCAAGTCGGACATCCTGGCACAAAATGCCATCTATGCCGGCGATCCGGGTTTCTATGCGACCTCTCTGGATCGCTTTGAAGCGGCTACTCCCAAAACCATTCAGGCTGCAGCCAATCGTTGGTTGAGCGCAGGCTCGTACCAGCTGGATGTGCTCCCGTTTCCGGAGTTGCACGCCACCACAGAGGGTGCCGATCGTTCAGCACTACCGGAGACAAACACTTTTCCGACTATAAAATTCGCCGAGTTCGAGCGCAGTAACCTGAGCAACGGCCTGGAGCTGATTGTTGCAAACCGTGCTGCAGTACCGGTGGTCAACCTGCTCATGCGATTCGATGCGGGCTATGCCTCCGACCAATTCGGCGAGCCCGGCACATCGAGTCTGGCGATGGCGATGCTCGACGAGGGCACCAGGACCCGTACGGCGCTCGAAATCAGCGACGAGCTGGCAAGACTGGGAGCATATTTCGGTGCCGGTTCCGGTATCGATGCGTCAGGCGTCTCGATAAGCGCGCTCAAGGAAAATCTGGACGAGTCACTCGAATTATTTGCGGATGTTGTTTTGAATCCGGCATTCCCGCAGAAGGAACTCGATCGCTTGCGGAAGGCCAGGCTGGCGCAGATCAAACAGGAGAAGGCACAACCCTTCGGCATCGCTCTGCGCATCCTCCCGGCGTTGATGTATGGCAGGGATCATGCCTACAGTCTGCCGCTGACCGGATCCGGTACGGAAGAATCGGTAGCGCGCATCACGCGAGATTCACTCGTCAATTACCACAAGACCTGGTTCAAACCGAACAATGCGACCATGATCGTCGTCGGCGACACCACGATGGACGAGATCAAACCAAAGCTTGAAAAACTGTTCGGGCGTTGGCAGCCGGGCGACGTACCGACCAAGAATATCGGCACTGTCGATCTTCCCGACCAAGAGCGCATCTATATCGTTGACCGCCCCGGCGCCGTCCAGTCCATCATATTTGCCGCAAACGTCGCGCCACCCGCCGGACAAGGCAATGAAATCGCCATCGAGACGATGAACGAGATCATTGGCGGCAGCTTTACTTCACGAATCAATATGAACCTGCGCGAAGACAAACATTGGGCGTACGGTGCAAGGTCGGTGATCGTATCTACCAAGGGACAGCGCCCGTTCATAGCTTACGCGCCGGTTCAGACCGACAAGACCATGGAATCGATGGCCGAGATAAAGCGCGAACTTGAGGAATATCTGGGCGAGAACCCCGCAACAGACGAAGAACTCGACAAGGTAAAAAAAAACAACACCTTGAGCCTGCCCGGCCGGTGGGAAACGGCCAATGCCGTGTTACGCGATATCGCAGAAATTGTCACCTACGACCTGCCCGACGATTACTGGGACACGTACGTGGACAATGTGAGGAATCTGTCCCTCGATCAGATAGCTGAATCGGCCGATGATGTCATCAAACCGCACAATCTCGTCTGGGTCGTGATCGGCGATCGCGAAAAGATTGAATCGAGGATCAGCGAACTTGAGTTCGGTGAGATCATTCATCTTGACGCCGACGGCAATCTGCTTGAACCGACAGCCGCGAACTAGCGTCGGGGACAGACCCCGGGACAGACCCGAGGTCTGTCCCGGGGTCTGTCCCCAGTTCGATGATTTCCTTTTTATTGGATTTGGATTATTCGATCAGCGCGGGCCAGCACGTCCGGCCGGTGGGCGACGCTGATGATCGTTATTCCTGAACCGGCCAGCCTGTCCAGGATGCGCCTTTCCGTGTCGACATCGAGGTGGCTTGTTGCCTCGTCCAGAAACAACATGCGCGGTTTCCGGTAAAGCGCCCGTGCCAAGAGGATTCGTTGCTGTTGCCCACCGGACAGGCTGCTCCCCAAATCTCCTACCAGTGTATTCAGCATCATCGGCAGTGCCTGGATATCTGTCCATATTTCTGCGTTGATCGCCGCTTTGCAGATGCGCTCAAGATCAGGCTCGGGATCGAACGCCGCGATATTTTCGCCGATTGAACCCTGAAACAGCTTGTCGTTCTGTAGCACGATGCCAAACTGCTGGCGAAGGCAGCGAGAGTCCCACAGCGAAAGATCCTTGTCGTCGATCAGAATCCGACCCCTGGTCGCAACCAGTTGTGTCGACATAAGCCGCAGCAGCGTGGTCTTGCCGGCCCCCGAAGGTCCGGCAATCGCTATCGTCTCGCCTTTGGCTATAACACAGCAAAAATCACGGACGACCCAGGGACCGCCCGGATACCTGAAACTCAGGTTTCTGGCCTCAATCGAGCCTGCGACATCCGCATGTATCGCGCCTCTCGGCGGTGAGGATTCCGGCTGGGCCAACAAGATGTCGGAAATCCGGTCCATGTGCACTCTGAGCACGAAAAAGCTTCTTGCGATATTCGCGAGACTTATTGCGGCTGCGCCAAACCGGCCTCGAAGGCTAAGAAAGGCAAAGAGAACACCGAGTGTGATTTGTTTTTCGACAATGCCGGATATGCCTATGCCAAGGAACAGCACTTGTTCCGCGGCCCCGATGATGCCTGCTCCGGCGCTGCTGTAAATCGACAACTTTGCCTGTCTGACACCAGCATTTGTGGCTGCAAAGAAATGGTTTTGCCACTGACTCAGTCGCAGCGCACCGAGATCGAGAGCCCGGACCGAGTCATAGGCACCCAGCGTCTCGAGGAGCAAGCTGTTTTGTCTCGCCGTGTGTACCAGCGCTTCCTCAGTCAGCCGGCGACTTGCAGGCAGAAGGGCGAAAGTCAGCAGCGTGGACAGTAGCAGGCCACCGAGCGATACAGCGGTAAGCCAGGCGCTGTACAGGAACATTATCGTCAGCGTGGCAAGCAGAACAACGAGCTGCACGATTCCGTTGATACCGGATTCAGTCAGGGCCGTGCGTATTGGGGTTAGCGACTCGATTTTGGACATCAGATCGCCTAGGTGTCGCCCCTGTAAAAAAGAAGCGGGCAAACTGAGGAGGTGACTTAGGACGCTAAGCGTGCTGTCCACCGCCAGCTTTGTGCCGGCATACAGGCTGATCCATCGACGCGATGCTTCGAGCAGGATACCGACCAACATCACAATTGCCAGGCCCAGCAACGCGCGATAAAGCCAGAGCCTGTCTTGTCCGAGAACGACTTCGTCGATCAGCAACTGGGTTGCGATCGGCGGCACCAGAGCCAGAATCTGTATGGTGATCAACAATGCCAGCATCATGCACAAGTAGCGGCCGAGATATTGAAACGATCCGACAAAGTCGGAAAACCTGACCCTGGCATCCTTGATGTTCCGCTCGAACTCCCGCGCCGGAGTCAGTTCGACTGCGACGCCAGTGAACGCACGGTCAAGCTCCTCGATTCTGACAACACGCCTGCCCGACGCCGGATCGTGAACGACTGCCTTACCGCGCTTCATTCGCACGAGCAATACGAAGTGATTCGTCCTCCAGTGCAGTATGGCCGGCAGTCTCAGCTTGTTGATTTCATCCAGCTCCAGGCGCAGCGGCCTCGCGATCAGCCGCAACCCCCGGGCGATTTCGACAAGGTCTTTCAATGTTGTGCCGCGCGATGACATCGAGGCCTGGCTGCGAAGCGAATGCAGACCGGCTTCATGGCCATAGTGGCCGGCGACCATTGCAACTGCAGCAAGTCCGCATTCCGATCGGTCCTGCTGCAGGATCAGCGGAACCGGACGCCTGCGGCGCAGACCCAGCAGGAAGTCACGCGCCGGCAAAAGCGGGGCCGTCGTCGTCGTTATTCCAGAAAGCGCGGAGCAACCACTGGTACAGACGGTAGCGCCGCCTTATTACATCCGCCCGAAACGAGGTGCCCGGTGCGAGCGGCCATGACGAGCCGAGTGCGTCAATGCTGTCGTCGCGAATCGATGCCCGGACTTCAAAGACCGGGCCTTTGATGGGCAGCGGTACAGTCAGGTCCGATGCCAGGAGGGCAATAGTAGACACTTCCGAAACAACCGCCGTCAGGGTGCCGAACATCTCGTGCGGATAGGCATCGAGGCGAAGTTGTACCGACTGGCCGGCTTTTAGCTGTCCGGCTTTGTCGCTCGGCAAATAGAGCCATGCCTCGAGTCGGCCCTCGGCCTTGTACAGTGTCATCAAGGTCTGGCCGGGACGACTGGTGGATCCGGGTCTCACGTTCACTCGTGCGACGATACCGGCAGCTGGAGCCAATACGACCCGACCGGCTTCGATTTCTGCCCTGCCGATCTGCCGTAGTAGCCGCTCGCGCCCCATGTCGTGCTGCAACTGGTCGAGTCCGACCGCTGCCAGGGTCTCATCACGCTTCGCCTGCAAGTCAGCAAGTTCCTGCCTGATTTGCAGCCTGTCCCGTTCGAGACCGGCACTGATCGCTTTCGCCTGCAGAATCCCGGATCGTTCCTGCGTTAGCAGGTCCTCTGCAAGACCCCCGTTCGCGGCCAGGACGTTCAAGCGTTCATACCTCTGTTCCAGCAGGCCGATATGGCTAGCCTGCAATTCGACTTCGACGCGCGCCCTGGCCGAGCGGCTGCGTGTGAGCGCAATTTGTTCCTCCAGCGCAGTGATGCGGCTCGATTGCATTTCCCGTTGGCGGGCCCGGGCCTGCTCCATGAGTTCGAGCTCCGTCCGCATGGAGCGAACCTGTGATTCGGATACAGGCGACCTGCCCGGCGCATTGCGATCACTCGTGATTCGCAACAGCACCTGCCCCTTTCGAACGGTCATTCCCTCTTTGACTGCCAGCTCCGTGATTTGGCCCGTATCGTTTGCGATGACCTTGAGAAGGCCGCCGGCAGGCATCAGCACGCCGATCGCTCGAGTGCGCTGCGGCACTTCAACGGTATAGACGGCCACACCCAGCAGAATAAGAGAAGACAACGCAATAAGAAGCGTGGCACTCGCTGTCGGCGGAGTGACTATGCATACCTGCCCAAGCAGTCGATGCCGCGCAGCCGACACAGACTGTTTTCTGAACAGAGTCCCGCCATGCACCTCAGGCGAGCCCGGGCCGGCAACCAGCGTACTTGGCAGTTGATCCGTCAACAATCGAACATTCCCTTGTTCGCGTTCCTGTGGAGGTCCTTGAGCAAATCGAATCACGAATCGCGTTGTCGCTGCCATATCAGTTTCGGGGCGAACTCCCTCGTTTTTGCTAATGGCTCGCGAATTTCGAGAATCTTCGCAGAAGGCCACCCGTATGCGATAACCTTCGACACTTCGCAAGAGCGACGTGGGCCAGGCGCAAGCAAATGAATACGACCGACTATCTGCAACGAATCCGGGATGCCAGGGTGTATGACGTGGCGAGCGCGACTCCGTTGGAACTTGCAAGCAATCTGTCCGAGCGCCTTGGAAACCGAATCCTCTTAAAACGCGAAGACCTGCAGCCGGTTTTTTCTTTCAAGTTGCGTGGCGCTTATAACAAACTGACAACCTTGCCTGAGCAAACCCTGCAGGCCGGGATAATTTGCAGCTCGGCCGGCAACCACGCCCAGGGTGTGGCGTTAGCTGCAAAACGAAAAGAGATAAGGGCCGTGATCGTAATGCCCGTTACTACCCCGAGCATCAAAGTCGAAGCAGTCAAGTCATTGGGTGGCGAGGTGATATTGCACGGTGATACCTACGACGACGCCTATGCCCATGCGCGACAACTCGAAAAAGAGCAGCAGTTGACATTCATTCATCCCTTCGACGACCCGGACGTCATCGCCGGACAGGGCACGATCGGTATGGAAATCCTCGAACAAACCAATACAAGGATCAGCGCAGTGTTTGTGCCGGTTGGTGGCGGCGGCCTGATCTCCGGCATAGCCGCATACATCAAAGCGGTAGATCCCGGGATTCAGGTAATCGGTGTCGAACCGGATGATTCTGCAGCGATGCGGGAGTCGCTTGCGGCCGGCAAACCCGTCGTTCTGGATCACGTTGGCATATTCGCAGACGGTGTCGCAGTACGCAGGGTGGGTGACGAGACATTCCGCCTTTGTCGCGAGTTGGTCGACGACATGGTAACCGTCGATACTGATCAGATTTGTGCCGGTATCAGGGACATATATGAGGATACGCGTTCCATCGTCGAGCCGGCCGGCGCACTGGCTGTAGCAGGCGTGAAAAAATACCTGGCCGATAGCGGGATTCAGAACGAAACGTTTGTCGCCATCAATTCCGGCGCTAACGTGAACTTCGATCGCCTGCGCCACATAGCCGAACGCGCCGCAGTCGGTGAACAACGTGAAATGCTTCTGGCCGTGGAGATTCCCGAGCAGAAGGGAAGTTTTCGGAATTTCTGCGAAGCAATTGGCCGACGGAGTATCACCGAGTTCAATTACCGCTACAGCAATTCAAGTAAGGCGCATATTTTTGTCGGTGTCGAGCTGCACCATGGGTATGCCGAACGGCAGGAACTCATCGACAAGCTCAGTTCCCTCGGCTATCCGCTCGAAGACCTGAGTGACAACGAAGTCGCGAAGCTGCATATCCGGCATATGGTAGGCGGTCCCGCGACAGGCATCGAAAACGAAAGACTGTTTCGCTTCGAGTTTCCGGAGCGGCCCGGAGCGCTGCTGGACTTTTTGCAGGCCGTCGGCACGGACTGGAATATCAGCCTTTTCCATTACCGTAATCACGGCTCCGACTACGGCCGTATTCTTGCCGGCATACAGGTTCCGCCACAGGAGACGGGTGAGCTTGAATCTCATCTGTCGAAACTCGGTTACGCTCACTGGGAAGAGAGCGACAACCCAGCCTATGCAATGTTCTTGGCCTAGCCACCCTTGCTGTACACGCCAGGCATGACAATCTGGTTTCAGATGAAACTAGTACGCCGTTATATGCGGCAGCCTTATTCCAAAATGTTTGCAACCATTTTGAACCGCCCGGCATCGAAGACTTAAGCGAATCAAGAAAAATACCGGGGATTTCAAACGACGACATGCAGTACCCGCACACTACAGGATTCTCCTCCATATGAGGAAGACGTGACAAACTAAATTCCCTTATGCGGTTTGTTTCGTTGCTTGGCGGTGGCATTGCCACCGCCTTTTTTATTAGGGATGGTGCCGGGCACTGACTTATTTGACTAGTCGAATATAGGAGCTAGCGTGGCGGCGGCAAGTCGATAAGTCAAATAAGTCAGTGCCCGGCACCAAGAATGCTTAATGATTGGCGTAAGCCTGAGAGTGAATGTGGCTTATTTTGTCCGTCTGCGTCAGGCGATAAAAATACCGCAGTTCATGCAGTGTCTTAACGCAGTCACCACGCAATCTTTTTGCTAGTCCGTGACAAAATCGTGCAGCGTAGTCATTGGCAGTCTTGTATCGCTCATGTTGGTCTTCGCTCAGCTCCGGCTTAAAGCTTACCCGGTCGAATAGCCAGCCGTGCAGACGATTGGCAAACTTGCATTCTTCCTGGCCCTGGGCGATCAGCCAGGTGCTGACGAACTTGTCGACTTCCGCCTGTATCTCCAGCTCCAGCAACGTTACCGACCTGTCCCGTCCGGCACTCCAAACCAGATAATTGAAGTGACTGATGCCTTCGAGCACCGTCCACAGGTCGTTCAGCCTCGAGATCTTCAGCGCCTGCAGCGGGTTATCCCGGTCAAGACGATCAAGCATCTGACTGTCAAGATAAACGCTCAGCGCCATGCCGTCGTCATCCTGTGCAAGCAGGACTGACTCGTCGGTATTTGGAATGAGCGATTCTCCAGCCAGCGTTTTCGCAAGGCTCGGGTCGGTGACAAGAAAATCACGTACGTCGTGGCCCGGTTCGACCTGATAGATATCGCACAGGTGTTTCTGCAGGGCGGAAAGCATGTGTGCCTCAGTGGCTGTTGCGACTCACGGCATTCGGCATGGGAACGACGCCGTTTTTCCTGAGTAAGCGAGCGGCCCGCTTGCTGCCCGTGCGCAGCCAGACTTCATAGGTTCGCAGGAGGTCAATATCGGACGAACAGCGGGCAATATCCCGTACTTCATTGAGCACATCGACGACAATCTGGAACTTGCGCGCCAGCTCGCGATAGACATGGGCAAGAGCGCGGCCGCGCACCGTGCCGCGGATTTCGTCAGACAGCGATCCGTAGGCCGTACCGCCCATATTGATGTAGTAGTCGAGATCGACGAGTTTATGCGCCAGGCCGTCTGCAAAAAATCCAGCGACGAAGAGCGCAACGTCCCCGATACGTTGAAGGGAAAATGTACGTTCCACAGCGCTCGACGCAGCTGCGGCGTCCGCCATCATCAGGGCCAGTGGTTTGAGCCCGTATGCTTCGCCGTGATCTTCGTAGAGATCTTCGGAGCGGGCGAACAAAGTGAGCAGATTTACGACGTAATGTGCTGCGTGGGGGTCGACATCGACTCCCTGATTATCAATTACCGCATCGATCGATTCACGAAAATAATCGCGAAGATCGTAAACCTGAACGACACGTTCACTTGTCGCTATCGAGGACATTGATCCTGCTCACCTCTCTCAACGAGAGAAAGACTCCACACATATATACGAATTAGGCCACGCGCTTTGTGACAAAGTTCACGTAAAAGCGGATGATCGTATAGATTGTTGTTTTTGTGTGAAATAGCGCGCCATTCACGCGGAACATGCGCAGCATTTGCGCAAAAATGCGGCCAAATCAACGCCCTGCAGATTACCGCATCACGTCAGATATTGACCGGCGGCTTTGATAAACTGACCGGGTCCTGCAACAAGACCAATAAAGGAGACATCATGGACCTTGCTAACGCTGTCGCCCATTTCAATTGGTTGGCTATTATCACCGCCGCTGCCGCTGCATTTGCGCTTGGCGGCGCCTGGTACGCAAAGGTTCTTTTCGGTAGTGCGTGGATGCAGGATGTTGGTCTTACCGAGGAAGACGCAAAGAACGCGAATATGCCAAGGACTTTCGGTGGTGCGTTCGTGTTGCAACTAATCGCCGCCATGTTGCTGGCCGCGATTGTCGGGCTTGAGAGCACCTGGCTGAGCGGCGCGTACACCGGTCTGTTATTGGGCCTCGGATTTCTCGCAACTGCGTATGGCGTTACTTACTTATTCGAACAACGCCCGTTACGCCTGTTTATGATTAACGCGGGTTACAACGTCGTCCTGCTCGGCATCATGGGTGCCATTATCGGCGGCTGGCACTGACCGGCTGGGTGATTCGGCTTCGCGCGTCCTACCACATTTCCCTCAGGCGGCTTTGCACGTCAAGCCGCTTGTTGCTGCGGGGTGATAAGCGGTTCGACGACGCTTCATCACGGCCGTGATACCTTGCTTCCATTGTTTGCATCAGACTGTCTGTCATGAATCGGCTGCGCGCGCCATAGACGTGTTTATCACCGCTTCTGTGCTGCTGCGTCACGTGATAGCGCAAAGGTGCTATTAGTTGAAGGTCCTGTTTGGCCCTGGTCATGGCGACATACAAAAGCCGCCTTTCTTCCTCGATCATCGCAGGCTTGCCGGTTGAAAATTCGGACGGGAAATTTCCGTCGGAGACATTGAGCACGAATACTGCCTCCCACTCCTGTCCTTTCGCGGAGTGGACAGTCGACAGAACCAGATAGTCTTCATCCAGCAGCGGATCACCCGCCAGGTCACCGACCGCAGCGGGCGGATCCAAGGTAAGCTCGGTCAGGAACCGCTCTCGAGTCGGATACCGGCCCGAGATTTGTTCCAGTTGCTCGAGGTCCGCCTGGCGCGTCTCCAGACTATCGTACAAACGCTCCAGATATGGTTGATACCAGCGTCTGGCCTGGCCCAATTGCAGCTGCCATGCATTGTCGGTCAGTTCCGTAGACGACAGCGATTCCATAAGGGCGCAAAAGTCCGGCCAGTCTTCTCGCGCCGCCTGAGGCGGTGTGAATACGCCAAGCGTTGAAAAAAGGTATCCGCCTACACTTAAGTAGTCGAAGCAACGCGCAGCATTTGCGGGCCCCATACCTGGCAGGAATTTCAGCACACGAAAGGCGGCAACCTGATTCTTCGGATTTTCCGCCCACTTCAGAATCGACAACAGGTCCTTTACATGGCTCGCCTCAAGAAACTTTAACCCGCCATACTTTACATACGGGATATTGCGCCGCACTAGTTCAAGCTCGAGCCGGTCGCTATGGTGTGCCCCGCGAAACAATACCGCCTGGTCCTTGAGTTGCATTCCCTGTTCACGATTCTCGAGAACGGTTTCAACGACGAACTCGCATTCAGCATCACAGTCTTCGACCGTAACGTAGCTCGGCTTGCTGCCGCTTTTCTTTGCAGAAAATAAGTTCTTCTTGTATTGCCTTTCGCTTTCCGCGATCAGGCAGTTTGCGCTGTCCAGAATTACTTGTGTCGAACGATAATTTTCCTCGAGGCTGATGATCTTTGCCGACGGAATATATTGATCCGGGAAACTCAGGATGTTTTCGACATCAGCAGCGCGAAATGAATAAATCGATTGTGCGTCATCCCCGACCACAGTCAGGCCGAACCCATCCGGTCTCATGGCCTGCAGAATATCCGCTTGCAACAGGTTCGTGTCCTGATACTCATCAACGAGCACATGGTCGAACCAGGAGCCGATTTCCGCAGCGAGTTCTTTGTCTGCGACGAGATGGCTCCAGTAAAGCAGCAGGTCATCGTAATCGAGCACCTGGCTCTCCTGTTTTTGTTCGACGTAGTGACGAAATAACTGACGGAGTTCCTCTTCCCAGTCTGCACACCACGGAAACGTTTCGTTCAGGGAGTCCAGTAAAGGCTTTTGCGCATTCACACAGCGTGAATAGATCGCGAGACAGGTATCTTTCTTCGGAAAACGCCGCGCTTTCTTCGACAGATGCAGTTCATGCCGGATAACGTCGAGCATATCTGCGGCGTCCGCTCGATCGAGCACCGAAAACCCCGGATCGAGTCCGAGGTTATGAGCGTAACGGCGAATCAGGCGGTTGGCGACGGAATGAAACGTGCCTGACCACGGCAGTATGCTGCGGGAAACGGGTGGACCGTCGACAGAACTGACTGCCTGGCGAACGATCGACTCAACCCGGCGGGTCATCTCCAGGGCCGCGCGGCGCGTGAAGGTCAGGAGGAGGATGCGTTCGGGGCTGATGCCCTGAATGATCAGGTGGGCAACCCGGTGCGCCAGGGTCATCGTCTTGCCGGTGCCGGCACCGGCGATGACCAGGAGCGGCGGGGCCTCGAAAGATCCGTTCGCAGCCTTC
The DNA here is from genome assembly GCA_022572185.1 of Pseudomonadota bacterium. GTDB lineage: Bacteria > Pseudomonadota > Gammaproteobacteria > Steroidobacterales > Woeseiaceae > JACZWL01. The sequence goes on from JACZWL010000020.1 coordinate 27,944, forward strand.
TTGCCCCAGGTCGCCGCCTGACGCTGTGCCGGGTTCAGCGATTCCAGATAGTCCGCTTGTAACTCCGCCGCGTGGCCCATAATCCCTCCGGCAAATATCTGTATTTTTATACAGTACTGGATGAATTTACAAGTCCAACGGGCCAGCAGGCCACCGAAAAACAGGGGTTTTCAACAGTCTGCTGGTACTCCATCAATATCACCTTGACGGTGTACTACGTATTTGCCAGGAAGCGTTCTATCGACTCAGCGAGGCGCGCGGGTTGATCGAAGTGGACCATATGCCCTGCGCCCGCTATCGATACTGACTCCGCTTTGCCGAACATCCCGCTCACCGCATCCGGGTCGATCCACGACTCCAGGTGGCCCGTAAAATCGGTATCGGCGCCAACCACAACGAGGACCGGTGCCGTCACGTTGCTCCAGCAGGCGACTGCTTCCCGGCGGCGATAGAGCACGGCATTCGGCAGTTTGTGCGCGGGATCCGCTTTGATCCGAACGACACCATCGGCATGCGCCTCTGCCCACTTTTCGGCGACAAACAAGGCCCTTTCCTTACCAAGCCCGGGGCTGCGTCGCAGGATTCTCGGCACGAGTTCCGCAAAGGACTCGTAGCTGGTAACTGTCGGCCGTGACCGGCCGGCTTCTATCCATTTCCGGTACCGGCCCGGCGCATCCGCCGGATCGCTGTTTGCCAGACCGAACCCTTCGACATTAACCAGCGCCGATACCCGCTCGGGCATCACGCCGGCGTACAAAGTCGCGACGTTGGCCCCCATGCTGTGACCAACGAGCCGAACTGCGGCGTCCGGGCTGTAAATTTGCAGGATCGCATCGAGATCGGCCAGGTAATCCGGAAACCAGTAGGACTCCGCATCGACCCTGGATTCGCCGAAACCGCGCCAGTCCGGCGCGATGACGAACCAATCCTGCTTCAGCTCGTCGATGACGAACTGAAAGGTGGAACCTGCATCGCCCCAGCCATGCAGAAACACGACCAGGCGACTGTGACGTTCGCCCCATTCCGTGACGTGATAGTCGACGCCTCGCAGCTGGTGCCGGACCGAACGTCCTTTGATGCGAGCCTGATACATTTCCTCGGATACCACGTCCTGTTCCGCTATTTTGTCTTGTCTTGAAATCTGTAGCCATGAAATCACAGATTTCACGGCGGTTGGTGGATATTCATGCAGTCACTGTTCTTTTTCCGATCCCGTCGTGTATAAAAGGGTATAAAGGGGGCGGGCCCTGTTTGCCAGGGAATCCGTTTTGAAGTCGTTGGCGATACCGAAATAACCGGGGTCCATCCCCATTTATGCACTAATAAAGAGTATCGCCTGACCGCACACGAAAATGACTCTTGAGATCGCAATTGTTCTCGGCATTCTGGCTGTGTCGCTGATACTTTTTGTCAGCGAAGTCATCAGAATGGATCTCGTTGCGTTGCTGGTGCTCGGTACGCTGGCGGTGTCCGGTCTCTTGACACCCCCACAGGCATTTGCCGGATTCAGCAACAGCGCTGTCATCACCGTCTGGGCAATGTTTATTCTCAGCGAGGGACTCACACGCACCGGTATCGCGGACGTAATCGGGCGCCAGGTAATGCGGCTGGCGGGGCGGCGGGAGATTACGATGATCATCGTAATCATGATCACGGCCGCCGTTCTGTCTGCCTTCATGAACAACATCGGCGTCGCCGCACTGATGTTGCCGGTCGTCGTCGATGTCGCCAGGCGCACGAGGATACCGGTATCACGGCTCTTGATGCCACTCGCCTACGCCACTTTACTCGGCGGCCTGACGACCTTGATCGGCACACCCCCGAACCTGCTGGTCAGCGCGGCACTGACACAAAACGGATACGAGCCGTTTGCGCTGTTTGATTTCACAGCGGTGGGTGGCGCAGTGTTGGTTACAGGCATCATATTCGTCGCGGTGATCGGCCGGCTGATGCTGCCAAAAACCCAGGCGGAGCGAAGCAAGCACCGCAGTCAGCGAAGCCTGCGCTCGCACTACAAGTTGCAGGAGCGGACTTTCATGATGCGGGTTCCCGTAGATTCTGTCCTGGTCGGCAAGACCCTCGCCGAGAGCCGGATCGGTGCGTCCACTGGCTTGATTATTCTGGCACTGGTGCGATTCGGACGAAGCGAGACATTGCCGAGCCGGCAGACAGTACTGCGCGCCGGTGATCAGATTCTCGTGCAGGGGCGCCTCGATCAGTTTACAGAGTTGCAAAGACTGAGCGGCCTTGTCATCGAGCGTGAGGCGCCGGTGCTCAAGTCCATGGTCGCATCCAAGATCTTCTATGCCGAAATCCGGATTGCCGAAGGCTCTCCGCTTGTTTCCGAACTCATCAGACACGCAGGTTTCAGGACGCGGTTTGGTGTCAGCGTCGTCGGCATACATCGTAAAGACAAGTACCGTCTCACCAATCTCGCGTACGTACCGATTCGTGCTGGCGATAAGATCCTCGTGCAGGGCGAGGCAGAGCAGATTGCCGAACTCGACAAGTTCGAGGACTTCTCAGAAGTGCAGCCCCTCTCCGGCGATGAGCTGACAGAGCAATACCAGGTCGACGAGCGGATGTTTGTCGTGCGCCTGCCAAAATACAGTGAGCTCGCCGATGTAACACTAAAGAAGAGCCGGCTTGCGGACGTTTTCGATTTTCGTATCGTCGCAATTTTTCGCGACGGGAAACTGAATGTCATGCCGCGCGGCGATGAAATACTGACCGGTGGTGACCTGTTGCTGGTCGAAGGTCAGCCTGAAGACCTCGATGTTCTGCGTGGACTGCAGGAACTGGAGATCGATACCAAAGTATCGCCAGATCTCGGCTCCTTCAAATCCGAAAGACTAACTTTGATGGATGCGACGCTCGACCCTCGCAGCCGGCTTGCAGGCAAGACAGTTGGCGAGCTGAATTTCCGGGAACGCTATGACATCGAGCTCGCCGGTATCTGGCGTGAAGGAGAAACTATTGGCACAGACCTGGCCGACGAACGTCTGCAGTTTGGCGATGCCTTGTTGTTGCTCGGCCCCCGTGAAAAACTGCAGCTACTCGATAGCGACACTGATTTTTTGATTCTGACACCGCTCGGGCGGAAACCGCCGGATACCCGGCGTGCGCCATTCGCGGCACTGATCATGCTCGGTGTCGTTGTCAGCGTCATGGCGGGTCATGCGCCAATTGCCGTCGCGGCGGTTGTCGGCTGCAGCATCATGGTCCTCACCGGTTGCCTGAACATGGAGCAGGCATACCGCGCTATTGACTGGCGCACCATTTTCCTGATTGCCGGCATGCTGCCGCTGGGTACCGCGATGCAGGAAACCGGGGCTGCCACCTATCTTGCCGCTCAGGTCATGGACATGCTCGGTGACGCCGGGCCATGGACTGTAATCGGGGGCCTCTATGTGGTGACGGCGATGGCAACGATGATTATTCCGACTGCTGCCCTTGTCGTGCTGATGTCACCGATCGTCCTGTCCGCAATGGGCGATCTCGGCCTGCAACCCGAGACCGCTATGATGGCTATCGCGATGGCAGCGTCTGCAAGTTTCACGAGCCCGATTTCCCACCCGGCGAACATCCTTGTCATGGGTCCGGGCGGTTATCGTTTTGTCGATTACCTGAAAATCGGTGTGCCATTAACGTTGGTAATTTTTGTCGTCGTCATGGTCGTCCTGCCGATCTTCTGGCCACTGACTGCGGTTCAGTAAAACAAGGGGGCGACCCCCTAGGGCAATAAGATGGTTGAGCCGGTGGTCTTGCGTGCCTCGAGATCCCGGTGTGCCTTTGCGGCGTCTTTGAGCGCATACTGCTGACCGATGCTAATGCTCACTGCACCACTGTGCACAACGTCGAACAATTCATCACAGGCGTGCAGCAGCTTTTCCCGTGTATTCACGAAATGGAACAAGATCGGGCGAGTAACATACAGAGAACCCCGCTTCGCAAGCTCCGCCGGCGCGAATGGATCCACCGGGCCGGACGAGTTACCGAAGGTCACCATCGTACCGTGCGGCCTTAAGGAATCCAGGGAAGCAAAGAATGTGTCGCGGCCGACCGAATCATAGACTGCTGCAACTCCCTCGCCGCCCGTCAGGCCTTTGACCGTCCCTGGTATGTCAGCATCATCAGACATGACGATGTGCTCACAACCGTTTGCCCGCGCCAACTCCACCTTCTCATCGGTACTGACAACACCGATTACTGTCGCACCCAGGTGTTTCGCCCATTGGCTTGTCAGCGAGCCAACGCCACCGGCAGCCGCATAGAGCAGTATGGCGTCACCCTTATTCACCCGGTAACTGCGGCGCAGCAGGTACCACGCGGTCAAGCCCTTTAGAAGAACTGCCGCCGCCTGCTCGTCGGGCATATCGTCCGGGACGGGCACGAGCAGCCAGGCAGCGATATTTCGAATCTCCGAGTAGGAATTCGCCGGCGTGCCCGCATAGACAACCCGGTCTCCCACTGCGACGCCAGTTACGCCCGGCCCCACGGCTTCGACGATACCGGTGGCTTCGCTGCCCAGGCCGGTAGGCAAGTCCACCGGATAGAGCCCCGTACGGTGATACGTATCGATGAAATTCAGGCCGATAGCAGTATGCCGGATCTGCACCTCGCCCTCTCCCGGGTCCGGGACATCGACTTCCTCCCATGTAAGAACGTCCGGTCCCCCGAATTCATAAATACGTATCGCCTTAGATTTCATTCCCGGCACTCTCCTGAGCTGCGCGTTGCTAGTTGTCCAACGAGGCTAAATTGACGGACCACTAGGATAACCGAGCACGCAACGATAGACTATTTGCGTTATTCCGGCGGGAGATCGAAGAAAATGGGACGCGTCGAAAACAAGATCGCTTTGATTACAGGAGCAGCGCAGGGACTCGGGGCTGCTATTGCCGAGCTTCTCGCACGAGAAGGTGCGAGCGTTGTCATGACCGACATCAATACCCAGGGTGTTCGGCAAAAGGCAAAAGAAATCGATGCCGATGGTTCGGACAAGGCGGTCGCATGGCAGCAGGACGTCAGCAGCGAGGCCGCGTGGCAGCAAACGATTGATGCCATCAGCGAGCGGTTCGGCCGACTCGATATCCTCGTAAACAACGCAGGTATCGGATCGATCGCCAGCGTCGTAGACGAAACCTACGAAAAATGGCGCCAGGTGCATGCTGTCGATCTCGACAGTGTATTCCTTGGCTGCAAATACGGAATTCCGTTGATGGAAAATGGCGATGCCGGCTCCATTGTTAATGTGTCATCCATTTCCGGCATCATCGCCGGACACAATCTGGCAGCATACAATTCCGCAAAAGCGGCCGTTCGGCACCTCTCCAAGTCGGTCGCGCTGCATTGTGCGCATGTCCGAAATAACATTCGTTGTAATTCGGTGCACCCGGCATTCATCGATACACCTATACTTAACGGGCTTGCCGGTGGGCAGGACAGAGCGGCCGCGCTTGAAAAGCTTGGCAGACAGGTACCGCTCGGACGTATTGGCAAGCCGGACGATGTCGCTTATGCCGTGCTTTATCTGGCATCAGACGAGTCGCAGTTCGTAACGGGATCGGAAATTAAAATCGACGGTGGCATCAGTGCCATGTGAAGAGCAAACAAACTGCACAGAAACCAAATGACTGACAAGATCGTAATCGTGGGCGCGGGGCATGCCGCCGGGCAGGTCGTCGCGACACTCAGGCTGAAGAAATTTGACGGCAGCATTTGCCTGATCGGAGAGGAAGCTTATCTTCCTTATCAGCGTCCACCATTATCAAAGAAATACCTGGCGGGCGAACTACCGGCCGAACGTCTGCACTTCAAAGCTCCTAACTTCTACGATGAGCCGAATATCGAAGTTCACCTCAATACGACGATTGACAGGATCGATCGCGCGGCGAAGGTTGTTCAGTCAAATGATGGCCTCGAGTTCCCTTACGATAAACTCGTGATATCACTCGGCGCACATGCGCGGCACATTGATTTGCCAGGCATTGAACTTGCCGGCGTTCATTACCTTCGCACAATTCCCGATGTCGACAGGATTCGGGAGGAGTTTGGGCCGAGCCGCCGGCTCGTCATTGTCGGCGCAGGTTATATCGGCCTGGAAGTGGCCGCCGTTGCCGCGCAGCTTGGTCTCGATGTCACTGTCGTGGAGATGCTGGACCGGGTCATGAGTCGCGTGGTATCAGCGCAGGTATCGGAGTTCTATCAGCACGAGCATGCCGACCATGGCGTAAAGCTGCTTTTGTCTACCGGCATCAAGGGTTTTGCGGGAGACGGCCATGTGGCTGCAGTCGATCTTGCCGACGGCACGAAGATTCCGGCCGACCTGGTTGTCATCGGGATTGGCGTCGTGCCGAATACCAGGCTGGCCGCCGATGCGGGGCTCGAGGTAAGTAACGGCATCCTCGTTAATGACCGTTGCAATACTTCCGACCCGGATATTTACGCCGTTGGAGACTGTACCTGCCACCCTAATGACTTGCTTGGCCGGCAGATAAGACTGGAGTCCGTTCACAATGCGCTGGAACAGGCAAAAACGGCAGCTGCAAATATTTGCGGCGAAGATCAGCGTTACGCGCAGGTACCGTGGTTCTGGTCAGACCAATACGATTTGAAACTGCAAATCGCAGGCCTGTCTCAGGACTATGATCAGACAATTATTCGAGGCGACCCTGCTGAGCGTTCTTTCTCCTGCCTGTATCTCAACGACGGCAAATTAATCGCAGTGGACGCGATCAACCGGCCAAAGGATTTCATGCAGTCGAAAAAACTGATCGCGGACCACGCGGTCATTGATCCGGCATTGCTTGCGGATTCAGACCTTGAGTTAAAGGATATGGTGTAAATGGATAATGTAGGCGGGTCTTGTAGAAGGGTCTTGTAGGAGGGGCTTGTAGGAGGGGCTTCAGCCCCGATCAGACCAGCCCCCCTCCTACAAGACCCCCTACAGACCTCCTACAAGCCGGTCCTACGGTAGTGCTTCTTGACGGGGTAGCGCGATCGTCAGCTTGCCGGTCATGGCCACGGGTCCCGTGATGGCCGAATAGGCGCGTGCGGCAATTGATTCAACTGCCTCGCCTTCAGTGTCCGCGAAATCACCGGCGCCTCCCGTGACCCTGGCTATACCAAGTGCGCCAGGCCCTGTGCTCGTGATCCCGTACCAGGAACCCCGCCAGCTGTCTCCCCCACTCAAGCGCGCTGGTACCACGATATCGTGCAGGTAAGGCCAAAAGTTTTCAGTCTGATCCACAAAGAACGTGCCATGTTCCGGCGAGTAAATGTGCCAGACGCTATCGACCACTACTTCAGCATTAATCAACCTGGTTTTCTCGGAATCGGAGGAAAATTTCACGCCAAGCCCGGCGGGCTGTCCGCGACTGTCATTGAGAATGGTGACCAGCGCTCGTGTCATCTTGACAGTGGGCTCCCATAACTGGAGGACCTTGGCTGGATGAGGTTGCATATGGGACTCGCCGTCATTCGTAAACACGATTGAATCACTCGCAAGCAGAGAGTAAGAGAAATCAACAAGATCAAGTTCCGAGACGGCAAGTGGCGACACGCTCTGGTTTCCGACAAACGGGTTGTAATAAAGGAGCAGCACAAACGCAACAGCGCCGGTCACCATACCCACCAGCAACGTAATCACGTATTTCATTCCAGCTCATCCGGTAAACCAACAAGGGCCGTTACCAATTCGATTCGTCCCACGTTGTCAGAATCCGAATCATCGGCTTCATTTACAAATCGTTCGATGACGGTTCCGTTCAGGGTTAAGAACTCACGCGTGCCTGCTCTGAGCTTCCCTTCCCGGTAACCATCCGCCGATGGTTTCGCGGCCATCGTCATGAACATTGAACCCCGGGCCGGCAGATGCACGACCCATTCGACGAACGACCCGTGCTGCTCCGACCAGCCGGACATACGGCTCGCGGCGCCGATCACAACATCGTTTTCATTGCGAACTTTGAAGAGCTCAGTCTGCATGTTCGCCAGAAAGTCATGCTCGGGCCACTCAAGTGCCAACGGCGTCAATTCGGTCGAACCGGTCACGCCAGCCATGATCCTGTCTCCAGGCAGCCTGATATGAAACGACTCCGAGTTGCCGCCGTTTGGTCGAACCGTGATCAACGAAGGTTCGCGGTGCTGATCCACAACTGGATAGATATAGACGAGTGCCGCCGCCGCAGCGATGCCCATTACGATTCCGAGATAAAAGATCTTAAGCAAGTCTTGTTCCTGGCTACCCTGATTCGCGCCGGCGCACCGGGCGCCTGACAACGCTGAGTTTAGTTAATTTGACCGGCAGGCACACCATCCGGAGAGTGATTTGTGACTCAGCGCACAATCCCCTATTCGAGAGCGAACCACCGTTCAAGATATTCTTCAAGGCCGATGGCATCGGACGCTTCGATCTCGCGCTGCCGGCGTATCGAGTCTGCCGCTTCACCGGCAAATTCTTCCTGTCGCTCCACTGGTAGTGGCACCAGGTCGGCGAAGTATTGTTTATGTCCCTGAGCGCATGCCAATGCAAATTCGAAGAAACTTGTATCTGCGCCCCTCAATTCGGCGAGCAACCGGGCCGACGGAGTCAGTTCAGAATCGGACACGAGTTGCAACTGAGCTTCGACGGCATTCACGTAAACGTCTTTCTCGTCTCCTTGATCAATCAGTTCCGCGACCGACCTGACATCCCGAAGTATTTCCATCGCCCAATCAAATAGTGAGACGCTTTTTCCATTTCGCAGCAGCCCGATCGCCGGATCGCGACCTCTCTTCGCCGTTGCCAAGTGGTTTTGTACAGTTTCGTCCTTACTCTCTTTCCCAAACGGCGGACTTTCCTTCAGCAGGCAGTATATAAGGAATGCCTCCATGAAACGCATAACATTTTGATTGATACCGACCGGATCGAAAATGTTGATGTCCAGTGATCTAATCTCGACATATTCGATACCACCTCGCGTCAGTGCAGCAGTTGGTCGTTCGCCGGAAAAAGCCACACGCTTGGGACGAATTGGACTGTAATATTCGTTTTCGATCTGTAGCTGGTTCACGCTGAGCTGCCTGTATTCGCCGTCCTCCTTGAGTCCGATTGCCTGAAACAGGGGTTCTGGTGTCATCATGGCTTTATCGAGATCACCGATGTACTCGTTAAGATTATTCAATGATATGTCGAGTCGGGCCTGAGTACGGTTGCTGTAGCCCAGGTCGCTCATGCGAAGAGAAGTCCCGAATGGCTCGTAGAGAGTCTCACCGTTCAGGCTCTCCATGTCGGGCCCCGCGCCCTCGCCAAACGACTTGCAGATGGCTGGAGACGCACCGAAAAGGTAGAGCACAAGCCAGCCAAAGCGTTGGAAGTTTCGAACGAGTCCGAGATAGGCGTCCGACCGGAACTCATCCTCGGCACTGCGACTTTGTTCCATCTCCTTATATATTGGCCAGAATGTCGTCGGCAGGGAATAGTTAAAGTGAACACCGGCGATGGTCTGCATAGTCCTGCCGTACCGGTAACCGAGACCGTTCCGATAAATGGTCTTCATTCGGCCGACGTTTGACTCGCCATAGTATGCGAGCGGTATTTCCCGCTCTTCCGGGACACGGCAAGGCATACTCGTGGCCCAGAGGAGTTCATCGCCCATTGCGTCGTAGCTGAACTGGTGTATGTCGCACAGGAAGCGCAGCGCTTCCCAGGTACTCGAAAACGACGGCGTAATGAACTCGAGCAACGCCTCTGAAAAGTCGGTGGTGATAAAGCGGTTGGTCAGCGCCGAGCCGAGAGATTCCGGATGCGGACGAGCGGACAAGTAGCCGTCCGGTTGAACACGCAGGGATTCTTTTTCGATACCTATCAAGCCGCCCCCCATGACATCGGATGGACTCGCCGCCGCCAGTTTGTTCATGCGTTGTTCGAATGTCTTGGACAAAAGGACGATCTCCGACCAGTCTTGCACCCTTGTGGTCCAACTAGATCATATTGATGGACTCAGCCTTCATACAACATGCGAGCTGGCGGCAAGCCTTTTCCCGGACTATATCAGCCAAATGCTCAGCTTGTGAGCCGACAGTCAGACTTTTAGTTTAGTATAAGGAGTCAGCTTCCGCTCCCAGGATGAACTGAAGGAATATCGATGCAGACCACGGCAAAGCTCTCAATATCACTGGTGCTGACTGCCACAGCGCTGTTAGCGAGTGATCCCGCTCATGCGCTGCGCTGCGGTAGCCTACTCGTGAAAGATGGAATGCACGAAAGCGAGGTCATAGCGATTTGCGGGCAACCGGTTTCCGAACGCCGCCTTGGATATGTGCTCCGATCTCACATTGATCGAACCCATGGTTTGTCAAAGACCCGGTATTACGGATATGGCGGTTTTTACCGTGAAGTATTAGTGACCGAGCTCGTATTCAACTTCGGGCCCAGAAAGCTGATGCGCAAGATGAGATTCGAAGGAGGGATACTCACCTCGATTGAAACCATTGGTTATGGTTACCGTAAGAAACGCAATTGATCGAATGCCGACCATTTCACAAATTCGCTGAATTGATCGTACTATGATTGCCTGAGGCCTTCGCAAACACCCGGAGTTGGAAATCCAATGAGCGAATCAAAATTTCGTCGTCTTCTTGACAAGACAGCCGGACCGGCGACCCTTATCAATGAAGGCTGTAAGATTACGGGCGTTGTCTCCGCCAACGGTGATTTTCTGGTTAGTGGCGAGATCGATGGCGAGTGCCACGTGACCGGCTCGCTTACGGTCTTGCGGAGCGGCCTCTGGAAGGGAACGATCAAGGCGACAAGCGTCATAGTCGCCGGAACGGTGGAAGGAGATATCATCGCCAGCGGCCGCGTGGAAATAAGCGATACGGCCAGAATCACCGGGACAGTCACCGCGGAAGCCATCGCCGTAGCTGAAGGCGCTATCGTTCAGGGAAAAATGAAAACGACGAGCAGGATCGACCCAGTCGAATTTATCGAGAAACGGAAGGCCGAAAAATCCGGATAAGCGGTTCCGGCTGCGCCTGGCCCGAATATTTCGACAGTCTGCTGCGCTCCGCCGTGTTGAAGTACTCGGGCTAACGGTCGGCAGGATTGATGCTTATCTCAACCCTGTTATTCTGAGCCGCGATTTCGTTCCAGAAATCCGCGGTAATGTCAGGCGTAACAATCGGATAGGGAATCAGGGGCTCGTCATTACCGCGTGAGAATATGCTGACCTGTATCGCTCCGCCTGTTTCCGCGCCGACGGTGTTCGCGAAGTTCGCAAATGCAACCGACTGCCGTAATCCCATCTCGTGTGCAGCGACGGATTCAAAGCCGATCTGCTGGCAGTGTTCCACAACACGGTTCGACGGTGCCAAATCGTAGCCATCGGTACCACCACCAACCATACAGAAGTTGCCGACATGTGTTTCGACAACAATTCGACCCGAAAAACCCATGTCGAGCAGGTGCTGCACCAGACCCTCGAGCAGCGACAACCTTGTATCGCCGAGTGGAAGCTCACCGAATGAATAACGTCCGGACTGATTAACACTCCATTCCACGGCGGCAATCGCCGTCGAACCTGCGGAGCCGAATGATCCCTCGTATTCATTCCGGCGCTGTTCCGCTTCGTTCGCACCGTCGGCCTCTATCGACTGTTGCTGCGCAAGAGCATTTAACAAATACACGTTCTGTTGTTGCACTTCCTGCCAACTCTGTTCCCGCTGCCAATACAACCAGCCAAAAACGATTATGACAACGATCAGCACTGACACGACGGCGACAAAGCGGCCTGGTAGTGGTTCTGGCGAGTCAGCTGACATTCCGGGTTCTTCACTTGCGCCAGGTGCACGAATCTCGTCTGCAACGCGGGCAGCGATCGCCTCGTAGCTATCTAGCAGGTCTCTTCGCAGGATCGCGCGCTGCTGGTCGAACAGATCCTTGATCAGTTCGCGCAAATCCTGATCGAACTTTTCGAGAGCCGGATAATCACCGCTTGTTTCAGTCTCATCCGCTTTCTCGCGCCGCTCTATGCGCTCGGCTTCATCACCGATGACCCGAAGTGATTCCAGCACTTTGGAAACTTCGACAGGTTCGACCTGTTTCGGCAAGACACCGACCGCGCCGAGTGCGCGTGCCTGCCCGACGTACACCTCGCCTTTTTGCGACGTGTACATCATGATTGGTATCGTCGCCGTCTCGGGATTGTTCTTGATTGCGGTGACGGCCTGAAAGCCGTCCATCCCGGGCATCAGATGATCCATGAAAATCACGTCCGGCCGGTGTGCTTTCAGATAGTCCAGGGCGGATTCGGCGGACTCTGCGGTATCGACATCGAGCTCGTGCGCCTCAAGCATCCGCTTCAGCACGACCCTTGCGGTTTTTGAGTCATCGACAATGAGCGCAGTCTTATTCAATGGATTTCCTTCCTGAAAGCCCATTAAAGCCCAAACCAGCTGCAAATCCTTTGAATTATGTCACCAAATACGCAGAATCCGGAACTGACGCCGACAGTTTACCCACAATGATCGCTGGCTGATACGGCGTGGTTGGCTATATAAAGCGCTCATTTCGATACAAAAATGGCAAGAGTGGTAAGCTTAGGCCTGCGCCGCGGAATCCTGAGATTCCAGCGGCTGGGGGGCCGACCAGGAGCAATGCGGAATCGGTCCCGATAATAAGAAAAGTGACCGGCGGTTCTGACAAGACAGCAAAAGACTGAATCTGTCTCAGCCGACAGAGTCGAATAAAAAGATGATCGGCAGAATATTACCCAGATATCTCATTCTAGCGGCGACGCTGACTTTGGTCGTTGTCGGTCTGATGCTGTCTCTGTTCTATGGCCAGTATCAACGGCTGGCGACCGATATCGTTTCAAGCAGCGTAAAGGAACATGACGCAATACTCGAAGGCAGATTTGAAGGTCGTGCCAGAGCGCAGCTACACAGAATCGCCGATTCCGTAGCGGCCACAGCGAACCAGGACGACTCAGCTTCGATTTCCCTTTTGCTCGAAAAGGCGACACTCCAGAACGAAAACCTTAGCGGCGTGCGATATGTACGGCGGGACCTGCCCAACCTGCAGGCAGGTAGCGTACCTGAGCGGGCAGGCGACCTCTCGACGCAATGGACAACTGATAATCTTTACTTGACGTACCCGATTACGATAGACGGCAATATTCTTGGTGTGCTGGTCAGTAACTTCACACTCGATGAAGTGCATCGTGAATCGACGAGATTCCGGGATCAATTACTCAGCAAGGGGGATGAACGGCGTCGGGCGAGCTTTGTCTGGATAGGCGTCGCTACTTTGCTCGTGGTGGCCCTGTGCGGCGTGGTCATCTGGCTTATCGTCGAGAGTCAGTCCGCACGCATCCGCGCATTGAAAGTGCAGGCGGAGAAACTCAGCGCTGCCGACTTCGGCGAGCCGTTGCAGGTGCTGCACGGTGATGAACTGGGTGATCTTGCCGAAGTATTCAACGAAATGCGCGAAAAATTGAAGCGAACGACGATCTCGCGTGATTACGTCGATAACGTGCTTTCGAGTATGAACGAAGCCATTATTGTTACGTCCGCGGATGGAACTATTAAGAGAATAAACGACGCTACCGCAAGAATGCTCAACTACTCCGAAGAGGATCTGCTGGGCCAACCGCTGGACCTGATCGTAGACAAAGGCAAAAGCCGCGTACTCGAAGCGGATGTGCCTTCAGGCATCCCCCGGGAAGCCTTCCTGGTGACGAAATCCGGAGAATCCGTGCCAGTTTCATATACTGCCTCACTCATCAGCGGCGACGGGATCGATTCGGAAGACCGCATAATTGCCGCGCAGAACATCACCGAACGCCGGCGTGCCGAACAGCGGATTCGATATCTTGCGCGCATCGACGCGCTTACAAAAATACCGAACCGGATGCAATTCCAGCACCTGTTGCAAAGAGCCATCGCACGTACTCGCCGCAGCAAGAAGAAACTTTGTCTTTTCTACATCGATGTCGATCATTTCAAGGACGTCAACGACACCTTTGGTCATCTTGCCGGTGACACGACTCTTGAAACAGTTGCGGAGCGGCTGACCGCAGTGCTCCCCGACCGGTCTGTCATCGGTCGTCTGGCTGGCGACGAATTTGCGGTTATCGTTGACGGCCTTGAAGGTCAGGACCTGGTCAAACCGAAGCTGGACAAGCTGGCTCAGCGTGTGCTCGACCGCCTTGCAGAACCGTTTTTTGTTCAGGGGCACGAAGTATTCATGACTGCGAGCATGGGCATTGCCTGCTGTCCCGACGACGCACCAAACGTCATTGACTTGCTTCGCAATGCCGATGCGGCCCTTTATCACGCCAAGAAGGAAGGCGGCAATATTTTCTCCTATTACGTTCCTGCGATGAACGAGGCCGTTGTCGAGCGCCTGATGACCAAGAGCAAACTCAAGCGAGCGTTCGAACGTGATGAGTTGCTCGTACATTACCAGCCGAAGTACAACCTGGAGACCGGCGAGGTCTGCGGGGCCGAGGCACTTGTGCGGTGGGAGCTGCCGGAAAGGGGCATTATTTATCCAGCTGACTTCATTCCGATCGCTGAAGAAACAAACCTGATCGTCGAGATTGGCGAATGGGTTCTCGATCGTGTGTGCGAGGATTTTCGGTACTGGCAACGCTCTATATCGATGCCCGGTCGCGTGTCAGTAAATCTGTCGCTCAAGCAGCTTCGCCAGCGGAATTTTATTGGTCGCATCAATTCAATTCTTCGTGGCCATCAGGTTTCGCCGACTTCGCTGGAGCTTGAAATTACCGAGACAACCCTGATGGAAAACCCCACCCGGACAATCAAGTTGTTGGATCAGCTCTATGCATTAGGCCTTCATCTTTCTATCGATGATTTCGGTACCGGTTACTCGTCTTTGAGCGCTTTGCAACAGTTTCCGATCAGCACGTTGAAAATTGATCAGTCTTTCGTACGCGACATCGCAACAAATGCCGACGATGCAACAATCGTCGGCACGATCATCCACATGGGCAGAAGCCTGCAAATGGACGTCGTCGCGGAGGGCGTGGAGACTGAGGAGCAGTTGAATTTTCTCCAGACGCTCGATTGCACTTACGTGCAGGGCTTACTGTTCGGCGCGCCGATGAGCTCCGATGATTACCTCAGATTACTACTTGCACAGGCCGAGGGAACAGATACGCATCGCGCACTCTTTGCCTGAACATCAGTGCTCCTAACACACTGATAGTTCATGGAGTTATTCCGGGACTTCCCTGCTTCGCGGCAACGTGATTAAATAACACCACACTTGTTGCGTACAACTTGGCCGCTGATCCAGCACCGACTGTCGAGAGTTAAATCCCTACTATGATGAGATTGATCAAAGCAGGCTGCACCGTCGCAGTTATTATTTTCGCGCCATTAGCTCTGGCCTGTGACTACCCGAAACGTGTATCGATTCCGAACGGCAGCGTCGCTACAAAAGAGGAAATGGTCGCCGGTCAGCGAAGCGTCAAGAAATACATGGTGGATATGGAGGAGTATCTCACCTGTATCGCCGAGCAGGATGAGAAAATACGCGCCGGCATCGAGGATCCCGACCTGTTAGTGGAGGCGCAGCGCGACGAGATGCTGGTGAAGAAACACAATGCTGCCGTTGAGGAAATGGAGATACTCGCTGCTGATTATAATGAAGCGGTGAGAACCTACAAAGCTCGGAAAGACTAGTACTCCGTCAAGGTGATATTGATAGGTTCAGCAAGCACTGAACGCAGTTCCGCCGGTTTCGTGCCGCCGCCCCGACTCTAGCAGGATCTTGAATAAGCCATGGATCACTGCTGTCCCATAGAAGATTGCATCATTGACTGGATCGCGGTAGTTGCGACGGGTTTTGACAGGGTGAATCACTACGGACATGAATTGCCAGCCTTCACTCTGAGACACGCCGCAAGTACGTCCATGTAGGCTCGGGGCCCGCATCCCTGCGGGCCACGGTCTCAAACTGAAGGCTGGCAACCCATGTCCTTGACCGTCGTACCCGGTTTACGGGACAGCAATGGTCATGGATGACTTTTTCAAGATCCTGCTAGAGATCGTCGATTTCCTGCTTCAGATCAAACCGATTCTCGGTGACGATACGTTCAAGCACCCGGATACGTTCCTCCAATACGTCGACTTTCGCCAGCGTGTCTTCCAATTCCGTGTCGACCTCTGGCTTGCTGTGGCCTCGCTTTATGTAAGTCTGAATGACCTTCGCACACATCACGATTGCGACGATGCAGACGACGAATACAAGGTTACTATTCATTTGTGTCCCTTAACATTTTCGCGGCATCTTATATTTATCAGAGGTTTCGAAATTCCTGGTCGAGCTTGAATCGCGACGATGTAACGTAACGTTCCAGCCTCGCCAGTCTGCTATCCAGCGACTGAAACCGGCGGCGCACGTCACCCAGTGTCTGCGAGGGCGCTGATCTGACCGCTTTTCTGAATTCCGGATCATACTCCGGTTGGCTACTTTCATCCGGTCCCGTGGGAACCAGCAATACCGTGCCGAAATAGATCAACAATGTCATCGGCATGGCCATCAGGAATGCAATAAAGACCAGTATGCGTGTAACTCTCAAGTTAAATCCGAAGTAGTCGGCAAAACCGGCACATACACCACCCAACATCGCTTTCTCACGGTTGCGACAAAACCTCCGCCGAGTGATGGAGTCGTATCGACTCATGAGCGGCTCCAGTGGTCATATCGTCCGCGGCGCCGCCAGAACTGGTATTCGCTAAATCTTCCTGAATAGATCAGCGGCTTCTCACGAAACAGAAATATCGCTGCGGCATAAACCAACGCAGTCGCCCATGTGAACAGGCACAGGCAGATCACCGCAATGACGCGAACGGTGCCAACGTTGAAGTTTCCGAGTTCCGCTATCCCTGCGCAGACTCCGAAAATCCAGCCGTTTTCCCGATCACGGTACAGGCCCCGTAACAGACCATTGTCCAGATTCCAGGTGTCTCTGCTCATTGCTTCTTCCTCCAATCAGGCAGTTCGCCGTCCAGTATGGTCTCCAGAATTTCCAGGCGCTCTTCGAGTCTCTGTGACAATCGCCAGAGATCCTCGAGCATTTCTTCGTCGCCACCTGAGATCTCGCGAGACTGCTTCCACTTCGTAATGAAATACAAAACGATAAACAGGGGGGCGGGAATTGCGATAAATATGATTACCGCAATGGTTATTAATTCGCCCAATGTCCCACCCAACTACTTGGCCTCGGCTGCAGTGCCGCCCTTGCCCGACACCCGCTGCTTCAGATCATTAAGTTCCTTTTCAACGGATTCCTCTGCCGCCAGACCCGCGAATTCGTGCGCGAGGTCCTTGGGGAGGCCAAGATCGTACGCTTCAATCCTTCCCTCTACGTCATCAATACGTCGCTCGTACTGTTCAAAACGAACCAGGGCGTCATCGATCTTGTAGTCATAGATCTTTCTTCTGGCGGCAAGCCGACTGTTCGCGGTCTTGTGCCTGGCGAGCAATGACTTTTGCCTTACCTTGGCATCCTGCAGCTTGTTCTCGAGCCGCGCGATATCGTCGTTGAGTTTTGCGAGGCCCTCGTCGACGATCAGGTAATCAGACTTGATGATGTCCGCTGTAGCGGAAGCTCGGGATTTCTCGACCAGCGCCGCTTTCGCGAGGTCTTCGCGTCCCTTTCGCAGAGCGAGCTCAGCCTTCGCGTCCCAGCCCTGCTGCTCGGACTCCAGTGTTTCCAGCCTGCGGTTCAGGTCTTTTTTGTCCGCGATCGAACGTGCCGCCGCCGAACGCACTTCGACAAGGGTGTCTTCCATTTCCTGAATCATGAGCCGGACGATCTTCTCCGGATCCTCTGCCTTATCGAGTATCGCGTTGATATTCGAGTTCACGATGTCGCTGAATCTCGTGAAAATTCCCATGAATCTGTCCTCTCAAGTAAAAAAAGTACACTATAGATTAATGCAGAAAGTGTGCCAATCCTGTCTGTCTCTCTTAAGGCTTTAATTTATAAAGTAAAAACGCCCGATTCCTGGCTCAGATGGGCGCCACGGGTTAGTGTAATATACTAATTAGTCGCTATTTATGCTCTTGTTTGGTTAAATCAGCTAATGAGTGACAACCGTACGGTACAGCCCATCATCGGCGAGGCGCCGCCATTCCTGGCGATGTTGGAGCACGTGTCCCGTGCCGCCCCGCTCAGTAAACCTGTACTCGTCGTGGGCGAGCGCGGTACTGGCAAGGAGCTCATCGCTTCCCGCCTGCATTTTCTCTCCAAGCGCTGGGAACAACCGCTGATCAAGGTGAATTGCGCAGCACTGACCGAGTCGATCCTGGAGTCGGAGTTGTTTGGTCATGAAGCAGGGGCATTTACCGGCGCCGTCAAGGCGCACGTCGGCCACTTCGAACGGGCCGATGGCGGCACCCTGGTGCTCGACGAGCTTTCGACCCTGACTTTTCGAATGCAGGAGAAGATTCTGCGAGTTATCGAATACGGTGAACTGCAGCGGGTCGGTGGCAGCGATACCCTGACGGTCGATGTGCGCATCGTCGGCTCCACAAACTCCGATCTCCAGGCGCTGGCTGCTGCAGGGAAGTTTCGGGTGGATCTTCTCGATCGGCTGGCCTTCGACGTTATTACGCTTCCACCGCTGCGCGAGCGACTCGAGGACGTATTGCCGCTTGCATATGCATTTGCACTGAACATGGTCAGTGAACTCGGGCGACCGCTTTTCCCTGGCTTCGGTGCTCGTGCTGCCTCAGCCTTGTTACGGCACGACTGGCCGGGAAACGTGCGCGAGCTGAAGAATGCCGTCGAACGCTCCATATACCGCAGCGAAGATGCGGATAAGCAAATCAGCAAGATCGCGTTTGATCCGTTTGATTCACCCTTCCGTCTCCGTGAGGGCAATCAGGATGATGGGGAAGAAAAGAAGGCGCCGCGAAGACGCCGGGCACCCTTATTTCCGATCGATCTGAAGGCGCGGGTTAAGGAAACTGAAATGGAACTACTGCGGGCCGGACTGGAGAAAGCACGGTTCAACCAGAAAGTTGCGGCGGAGCTGCTTGGACTCAGTTATCACCAGCTACGTGGCAAGATGAAGAAACATGGTCTTGACCGCCGAACGGTTCCGAGCGCCTGAAAACGAATCGCCAGCAGCGCAGGCGAACCGACAATCAGCTGTCGTCCCTGTAGCGCCGAACATATATAGCGGCAGTGGTGAAAAGCGCACAAACTACGAGCCCCAACCACAGCGCGGGGCTGCTAAAGAACCGCCCCAGATCCAGTAATGACAACAGGCTCACGGAAGCGTCGCCGACCATCTTGAAATGCTCGCCTTCCTGGAATAACAGCTCCAGGTTATCGAGCCCCCGGAAGAGAGGCATTTTGACGGACCGCACAAAAAAGGCTTCAGCAAAAACAGTGGTGTCAAAAACAATCCTTTCCAGCAACGGCAGAATCGCAATGGGTAGAGCTGCGATCAGGAATGGCGAGCGCTTGGCAAACCCGGATACAAACAGAGACCATCCGACAAAGGGTGATAGCCACAGCGACAATGCCAGCAGGAAGACCAGTGTCGCTGTCCAGTTATCGATAAAGGGCGCGGCTGTCCAGAGCAGATGCCAGGTGTTGGCGCCTCGAGCGCCAAGCCAGACGCTCGTTGCCATGAGCACGACCAGATGCGTTAGTACGATAAACACGAACGTAATAAGCGGAATGACCAGCAGTGCCGTTAGCAGTTTTGACAATACGGTTTCGAAGTCGGTTGAAGGAATGGATCGCCAAAAGAGAATGCTTCGATCCTTGCGCTCTGCATAAAGCGCGTCAAGGGAGTAGAAAATGGTCAGTATCCACATCGCAAACACAAATGTGCTGGACAAGCTGATCATCAGCACGGTGATCGCGGCCGATCTTGCATTTTCCCCGAGATTCGTGGCACCAAGGATCCCGATGTCCACCGCGTGATCAAAAGCGGACACGGCGACCTGGCCGGTGACAGATGCCAGGGACACCAGCAGGGCAATGACGAGTGGCATGACGTAAATTGCCCGGTGCTCCCAGAGCTCGCGCCTGATCAACGCAATCTGACCTTCAATCATGCTGCCGCTCCTTTGATCTTGGCTACGAAGAGATCGGCAACGCCCGGAGTACGAACTTCGCCCATACCCTGCAATCGATCACGGCTGACCCCTTCGAACATCAGGACTTTCTTGCCAAATACCTCTCGCTCATAAATTGGCTTGAGCCGCCGCGCCTCCTCGGCGTTCTCAGTAGACGCCATGAGTTCTACATAGCGCTCAGGCAGGTCTTCCATACTCGCATCCAGGACAATTTTTCCGTCGTTGATGAACATGATGTCGGTTAGCAGATTCTCGATCTCCTCGACCTGGTGTGTGGTGATGAGAATCGTGCGTTCGCCGTCGAAATAATCATTCAGCAGGTTGCCGTAAAACTCTTTTCTGGAAATGATATCGAGCCCGAGTGTCGGTTCGTCCAACACGAGAAGTTTCGCGTCGATGGCGGTAATGATAGAAAGGTGAAACTGTGTGACCATCCCTTTGGACAGTTCGCGTACCTTGGCATCAGGTCGAACCTTCGTCTGGCTCAGCAGCTCTTCGGCGCGGCTTCGTGAAAAGCGTGGATGCACTGCTTCGATGAAATCCAGGAGTTGCGTTACCCGAATCCATCTGGGCAGAACGGCAACGTCCGCAATAAAGCAAATGTTCTGCATCAGCTCTTTTCGCTGCCGGAACGGGTCCAGGCCAAGCACCGACAGGCTGCCCCGGCAATCGGTCAGACCCAGCACGGCCTTGAGCAAGGTAGTCTTGCCGGCACCATTCGGGCCGATCAGACCGGTGATCTTGCCTTTTTCGATGTCGAAGCTGACGTCGTCTATCGCCCTGATGCTGCCATAAGACTTGGAGACGTTGCGGGCGCTGACCACGCTAGTCATTCTTTTTCTCCCTGATCCCCGGGTTCCGGCATGGCTTTCAACAATGTATCGGTGTCCAGCCCAAGGCGACGGATGGTCGCAACGACCTCCGGCCATGCCTTGTTCAAAAATCGTTGTCGCTCATCTTTCAACAGCTGCCGCCTGGCCCCGTCGGTCACAAACATTCCACGGCCACGCTTTTTCTCAACCAGACCCTCATCCACGAGTTCCTGATAGCCTTTAAGGACCGTTAAAGGATTGAGCCGGTATTCGGCGGCGACATTACGAACCGACGGCAGGGCGTCTCCGTCAATGAGGACGCCCTCCAGAATCATATCGACGACCCGATCACGGAGCTGCCGGTAGATCGGGAGATCTTCATTCCACTTAGGATCCATTAACCGTCCAGTGTGTTACTTGTAGTTTGCCCCGGCGGGGGAAAGGCGCCGGCATCAGTCATACTGCAGCGGCGAGTTTTCGGAATCAGGAGCGTCTGGAGCAGGAGATGCGGATTCGTCACTGTTCAAATCTGCGTTTATCGGCAGGATCAGAACTGTCTCAATAACGGCTGAGAGCGAGTCGAGTTTTGCGAACCGCTCCTGGTGAATTGTGGTGCTCGAACCTGTACCCGGCTGGAGAACGTTCGTAACGGCCGCCTGCTCTCGGAAATTCACCGCCGACTGCCCGACAATCAGGGCGATTGTCAGCATAATCAGTAGCAACAAGCCAGCACTCGCCTGGTCATAAACTTTCGTTTTCATCTTACTGATCTCCCGCAGCGTCATACCGATCCGGGCCTAAGTGACGTAGTGTTATAGTCAACTATAACACCAAACGAATGCATTGCAAGCCATGCGCACAAGAAAATAAACCGATCGCTGGCATGAACGCGTCCCAACAGTGGGGAAAAGACCGTTTTATCCAGGTAAAACAATGCCTTAACTCACAGGAATCTCGATGCAGAGAATCGGCCCGCGAGCAGCTGGGGCGCAAACAGGCGCATGCAGGAAAAGGGCAGCGCGACGGAGAGCACGATTCGGAGCCTCCACCCAACCCGGCAGGCGCAGAAACCGCAGGGCGGGCAAGTAGCAGTATTCGGAGCGTCCGCCGTCGCGTCGTATGCAGCGGCAAGATCGTGCATGGAAGAACAGCCGGCCGATCCCATGAACGGCTGGCAAGGCATCACGGAACGGAAAGAAGCGACCGGGATGACCGAGCCGAAACCGAACCGGATCGCTGCAACGCAACCCATCCTGCGTTCGAGCCGCCGCACTCGTCATAGAAAAACTTTCGCCGCACAATAGGCTGATTCAGGACGGCGATGCTAGAATCTTCCGCCGCTCGGTATAGCTTTCCATGCGTAGTTATCCTTAATGACATGACTTCTCGTAAACGCCACTCTTGATACTGCCGCATACATAGCTTTTCGAATAGGACAAGAAAATGAAAAATCCCGTACGCGTCACGATCACCGGAGCTGCCGGCCAGATAGGCTATCAACTCTGCTTTCGCATTGCCTCCGGACAGATGCTGGGAGCAGATCAATCCGTCATCCTGCAACTTCTGGAAATCGCACCGGCGTTGCCCGCGCTCGGGGGAGTGGTGATGGAGCTTGAGGACTGCGCATTCGATACGCTGTCCGGGGTGGTGGCTACGGACGATGCCAGCGTCGCCTTCAAGGATAGCGATTACGCGCTGTTGGTCGGCGCGCGACCACGCGGTCCGGGGATGGAGCGCAAGGACCTGCTTGAAGCGAACGCGCAGATTTTCTCGGTTCAGGGAAAAGCCATGAATGATCACGCCAACCGCAACATCAAGGTATTGGTTGTGGGCAATCCGGCCAACACGAATGCACTCATCACCAGTTCAAATGCGCCGGACATCGAGCCGAAGAATATTACCGCGATGACCCGGTTGGATCACAACCGTGCCGCGGCACGACTCGCGGACAAGACGGGCAAGCATGTTTCAGCTGTCAAAAGGTTAACGATCTGGGGAAATCATTCGGCCACGCAATATCCGGATATTCATCATGCCACCGTCGGCGGGCAGGCAGCGCTGAGCCTGGTCGATGAAAGCTGGCTGATTGATGAGTTCATACCGGCCGTT
>JACZWL010000021.1 GCA_022572185.1 Pseudomonadota bacterium
GACCTTCTTGATGAACATCCGTACCACGCATCGAATACAATCCTTTCGTCAATGTTCGTCCAGACCGTATTTTACCAAGCTTCGTTCTTTATCGAACGAAAACATGAGTTTTTCAACAGCCTGCTAGTGTTTCAGTTTCCAGATGCAATATCGACGGAGGGTTTCCTCGAGCGGTACTGGCAAAAAGCCCTGCTCTTTATGCCACAAGCCCTGCCAGGCGAATTACCCGAGCTGAGTGCGGACGAACTCGCCTGGCTGGCCACGCTGGACGATGTCGAATCCCGGCTTGTTTTCACGGAACAGAAAGATGATGCGACACACTATCGGGTCGAACACGGACCTTTCGACGCAAAAATGCTTGCTGCGCTGCCAGCCGAAAACTGGACACTCCTTGTCCAGGATGTGGAAAAGCATTTGCCGGAATTCAGAGTACTCCTTGGAGAAGCGTCATTCAT
This sequence comes from Pseudomonadota bacterium, assembly GCA_022572185.1. GTDB lineage: Bacteria > Pseudomonadota > Gammaproteobacteria > Steroidobacterales > Woeseiaceae > JACZWL01. The sequence continues at coordinate 456 of JACZWL010000021.1, forward strand.
TCCTGACTGGCGCATTGAAGACCTGATGGTGAGCTTTGCCGTTGCCGGCGGCAGCGCCGGTCCTCACCGCGACAATTATGATGTGTTTCTGTGTCAGGGAACCGGCCGACGTGAGTGGCGGATGGCGCCGGCAAATGCGGGCCTGAAGACAATCGAGTCAGGCGGGTTGTTGCTACTCGAGCCATTCGTCGACGGCAGTCCCGTTACAGCAAGCGACGGTGACGTGCTTTACCTGCCGCCGGGCGTTGCTCACTGGGGTATCGCGACGGAGGACTGCATGACCTATTCGATAGGAATGCGCGCGCCGACTTTGTCTGAATTTTCCGCAAGCCTGGCCCGCATTGATGACAATGCCAGCATCGAATATGCAGGCAACGATAGTCCTTTTTACAGCGATCCCGACCTCACGGCGGATGAAGCAGAACCTGGCCTGATTTCGGCCCGGGCGCTTGATCGTGCGCGAACGTGTTTTTTAAGCGGCGCGAATCTTCCGCATGACGATTTTGCTTACGCGTTCGGTTGTGTCGTAAGCGATGTCAAAGCGTGGCTTGCACCGGAGGTTCCAGGCGCTGCGGAGGTCGACGCATTCCTGAAATCATCGGCGGAAGGATCCGAAGTTCGGGTACACGGGATGGCGCGCCTGGCTTTCTTGACTTCCGGGAAGCGAAATTTTGTGTTTGCCAATGGGTTCGGCAAAACGGTCTCCCCGGCACAACAGGAGGTTTTTCGCCGGCTCTGTGCAAATCGAGCGGCAACTGAGGATCTGCTTCAATCCATGCTCAAAAGCGCGGGAGGCGGCGAGCTATTCAGGTGGCTGGTGGCGAAAGGGGCGTTTGACATCCCGATGCAGTAGCCGGACGATGTTACATAAGGCCTTCCTCATACAAAGCGCGAGCTGGCAGGCAGACCGTGCCAGGCTTGAGTTCGTGCGACGCCAGGTCTTCATTATCGAACAGAAGATGCCCGAGTCCGAGGAGTGGGACGATGCGGATGAGAATAGTTCTCATGTGCTTGCATTCTCCGAAAAACGTGACGTAGTTGGCACTGGGCGTCTGGAGCCGACCGGTAAGATTGCAAGACTAGCGGTACTGGGGGAATACCGTGGACAGGGCGTGGGTTCGGCGATGCTGATTCGCCTGGTCGAGGAAGCCCGGCAAAGGGGCTTTGGTCAGGTTTACCTGCACGCGCAAACGCACGCGCTGAATTTTTATAAGAAATTCGGTTTTGTCAGCGACGAAGAAATCTTTGCCGAAGGTGGTAGACCGCACGTCGTGGCACGCCTAGATTTGTAGCACGGTACATCATGGAACAAGTTCGGGAAAAAGGTCGTCGCTGGGTTATATCCACGGAGGAAGAACTGCGTCAGGCGATCATCGACATCGCCACTGAAACCACGCGTAAGCTGTCCATCTTTACACATGATCTTGAACCGGGAATCTACGACGATCCGGATTTTCTCGAAATCATCAAACGTCTCTGCTTGTCGCAGACCTACGCGCGAATTCGCGTACTCATAGCGGACCCGACACGAGCCATCAAGAACGGTAACAATTTCGTTCATCTTGGCAGACGCCTGAATACCTACATTGAATTCCGCCACGTAAGAGAAGACTTACGCACCCATGCAGAATGCTTTTGTATTGCCGACGAGACTGCTCTCGTCTATCGTCTGCAGGCCAGTCGTTGGGAAGGCATTGCTGATACCTTCGAACCCGCAGTCGCCAAACTTTACGGGAAGATGTTCGACGAGATCTGGCAAGCCAGCGAAGTTGAAATAGAATTCCGCCAACTCGGCATATAAACGGATAAAATTGCCGCGTATTAAATCCACCTGATTTCACGACCGACGCCGTTACAACGAAACGCAGCGGCAGCCATGGCCATCGCCGCGCTTGTCTGACCCACCACAATCCCGAACTCTTGTCGTAGATTCGGGCTAGAATCGTCGATCCATGGCGACGTCCCATATAAATCCGCAAGGCAGGAAAATCATCCTCGGCTTGTCCGGCGGTGTCGATTCCGCCGTTGCCGCATTGCTTCTCAAGCAGCAAGGTGCCGACGTGCAGGCGTTGCACATGTCCAATTGGGAGGACGACGACGGTTATTGCACAGCGGCCGCCGATTTACAGGATGCACGCCGCGTCTGCGAGCAAATAGACATTCCGCTGCACCACGTCAATTTCGCGAAGCAATACCGTGACCGGGTGTTCAAGTACTTTCTCGATGAGTACCGGGCCGGACGCACGCCCAACCCGGACGTACTTTGCAACCGTGAGATTAAATTCGGCGCATTCCGGGATTACGCCAAACGGCTTGGTGGCGAATTGCTGGCGACAGGACATTACGCGCGCACGGGCGTCTCCGCTGGGCAGGTGCAACTGATGAAGGGCGCCGATAAGAGCAAGGACCAGAGTTATTTTCTGCACGCGGTCTCTGCCTGCGCGCTGGCTGAGACGATTTTTCCGCTGGGGGATCTGTTGAAAGCGGATGTCCGCCGTATTGCCCGCGATCATGGTCTGGCCATCCACGACAAAAAGGACAGCACAGGCATCTGCTTTATTGGCGAGCGGCCGTTCAGGGAGTTCCTTGCGACTTATCTTCCGGCAGATCCAGGACCTATCCGGACACCGGAAGGCAAGGAGGTCGGACGGCACCAGGGCCTCATGTACTACACGCTGGGGCAACGCCAGGGCCTGGGCGTGGGCGGCCGGCAGGATTCCGGCGACGCACCGTGGTATGTCGCGGACAAGATCCTTGAGGACAACGCGCTAGTCGTTGTGCAAGGCGAGCACCCGATGCTCTACAGCAGCTCAATGGCGACAAGTAACGCCACTTGGATCGGTAAACCGCCTGAAAAGCTGTCGCGGACGGGGGCATTGAGCTGCAGCGTCAAGATTCGCTATCGGCAGCCTGACCAGGCATGCCTTGTCAGACAAGAGGGTAGCGATTTGCTCGAAGTGTCGTTTGCAGTGGAGCAAAGAGCTGTCGCACCCGGCCAGTTTGCAGTGTTCTACGACGGTGACCGCTGTCTGGGTGGCGCCGTCATCGACCGCGTGTTTGCCCGGCACGAAATGGTCCGGGCGGCGATATGACAGTCCCGAATCCGTTATAATGCCGCCCCGCTCCGGGCCGCGAACCGGTTCGGTCACTGTGCAGGACACTGGTCGTCCATCAACATGGCCTTGTTGGACCACTGGTTTCCCGGGGAAAAAATATGACGGACAGCTTCGGTGCTCGTTCAACGCTTGATGTTGGCGGCAATCAGTTCGAAATTTACCGCCTTGATGCGGTTACGGAAGGACGTCTCGAGAGGCTTCCCTTCTCGCTGAAGATTCTGTTGGAGAATCTTCTCAGACACGAAGACGGTCGCGATGTCACGCGAGACGACATACTGGCGCTTGCCAACTGGGATGCAGATGCCGAGCCGAGCACCGAGATTTCGTTTACGCCGAGCCGCGTGATCCTCCAGGATTTTACGGGCGTGCCTGCGGTTGTCGATCTGGCCGCGATGCGCGACGCGGTCGTAAGTCTGGGTGGCTCTGCTGACAGTATCAATCCCCAGTCACCGGCCGAACTGGTCATCGACCATTCCGTGCAGGTCGATCGGTATGGAACGGCTGACGCCCTCGATCTGAACAACAAAATAGAATTCAATCGAAACAAGGAACGTTACTCGTTTCTCCGTTGGGGCCAGACAGCGTTCGAGAACTTCCGTGTAGTCCCGCCGAACACCGGCATTGTTCACCAGGTAAACCTCGAGTATCTGGGACGCGTTATATTCGACGCCGACAGGAACGGGCAAAGGTGCGCATATCCCGATACGGTAGTTGGCACCGACTCGCACACGACGATGATCAACGGGCTGGGTATTCTTGGCTGGGGCGTTGGCGGCATCGAGGCTGAGGCCGCAATGCTGGGACAACCCATCACGATGCTTATCCCGCAAGTCGTCGGCTTCAAATTAAGCGGCACACTCGCCGCGGGGACGACCGCGACCGATTTGGTTCTCACGGTGACCGAAATGCTCAGGGAAAGAGGTGTTGTCGGAAAATTCGTCGAGTTCTTTGGTAACGGTCTGGAACATTTGGCGCTGGCAGATCGGGCAACGCTCAGTAACATGTCGCCCGAATTCGGCAGCACCTGCGCGATCTTTCCGATCGACAACGAAACACTGCGCTACCTGAGGCTGTCCGGTCGCGATGCCGAGCACATCAAGCTGATCGAGGCTTACGCGAAGGAACAGGGCCTATGGCATCATGCCGGCCAGGCCGACGCTGACTACAGTGACGTACTCGAGCTCGACATGAGCACGGTCGAGCCAAGCATCGCCGGACCGAAACGCCCGCAGGACCGCATCGCATTGCGCGCGGCGGACACAGCCTTTCGCAGGGATCTGAAAGCCGCCGTAGCCGGGCGGCAGGCAGGTGGCTCGGCACAGGCTGTACTCGATGGAGAGGAAGTCGAAATCAGGGACGGTGCGGTGCTGATCGCGGCAATTACCAGTTGCACGAATACATCCAACCCGGCCGTGATGATCGCAGCAGGATTACTGGCGAGAAATGCACGTGAAAAAGGGCTGATGACCAAGCCCTGGGTCAAGACCAGCCTCGCGCCGGGTTCCAAGGTGGTCACGGATTATCTTGCAAAGTCTCAACTTTTGGACGATCTGGATGCCCTGGGTTTTTACACCGTCGGATACGGCTGCACGACCTGCATCGGTAATTCCGGCCCGCTGAAACCGGAGATTGCGGAAGCCGTGCAAAGCGGCAACATCGTGGGATGCAGCGTTTTATCCGGCAATCGCAACTTTGAAGGGCGCATTCACCCTCTCGTGCGGATGAACTATCTGGCGTCGCCGCCGCTTGTCGTCGCCTACGCGTTGGCAGGGAAAATGGACGTGAATCTCCCCAGCGACCCGCTCGGAGATGATGCGAACGGCAATCCGGTCTATTTGCGGGATATCTGGCCAGACTCAAAGGAAATACAGGAAGCGATCGCACAAAATATCGATTCCGGCATGTTCAAGTCCAGTTACGACAGCGTCTTCGCCGGCGACAAGAACTGGAACAGCCTCGATGTACCAGGCGGAGAGATCTATGCCTGGGATGCCGATTCGACTTACGTCAAGAACCCCCCTTACTTTGAAGGCATGAGCCTGCAGACCAAGCCCGTGGAGGACATTCACGGTGCAAGAGTTCTCGCTTTGCTGGGCGACTCTGTCACGACGGACCACATTTCGCCCGCAGGCAATATCGCCGCTGACAGTCCCGCTGCCGAGTATCTGAAAGCACAGGGCGTCAAACCCGTCGATTTCAATTCCTATGGTTCCAGGCGTGGCAACCACGAGGTCATGATGCGCGGCACGTTTGCCAATATTCGCCTGCGCAACCAGCTCGCGCCCGGCACCGAGGGTGGCTGGACCAGGCACCAGCCGGGCGACGAGCAAATGTCCATTTACGATGCCTCGCTGAAGTACCGCGCGGAAGGCTCACCACTGGTGGTCATAGCCGGAACCGAATACGGGACTGGTTCGTCCCGCGACTGGGCCGCGAAAGGCACCTTGCTGCTGGGCGTTAAAGCCGTTATTGCCAAAAGCTTCGAGCGGATCCATCGCTCCAACCTGATCGGCATGGGCGTATTGCCTTTGCAGTTCATGGATGGCCAGGGCGCCGATTCGCTGGGACTGACCGGCAAAGAAGTGATCGATATTGTCGGTCTTGCCGATTCTGACCTGGACACTGTCAGAGTTACCGCCACTCCCGACGGCGGCGACCCGATCGAATTTAAAGCCAAAGTCCGCATCGATACGCCGAAGGAACGCGAGTACTATGAACACGGTGGCATCCTTCATTACGTCCTTCGCCAACTGGCTAAAGCAGACAAAGCCGCCTGATGGATAAAAATCCGGTGTTTCCCGAGGCGCTTATTGATGCGCTTCGGACGAGTCGCCATGTCTGCGTGCTTAGCGGGTCGGGCATATCGGCCGAGAGCGGCGTGCCCACGTTCCGTGAGGCACAAACCGGCCTCTGGGAGAAATTCGATCCGCATGAGCTGGCCACTCCGGAGGCTTTTCTCCGAGACCCCGAACTCATCTGGCGCTGGTACCGATGGCGCCGGCAACTCGTGGCCAAAGTCGAACCGAACGCAGGACACCGGGCTTTGGTGGACCTGGCGTCGCAGGTAAGGGAGTTCACGCTGATAACCCAGAACGTCGACGGCCTGCATCAACGCGCCGGTAGCGACAGTGTCATCGAATTCCACGGCAACATTTTCGAGGACCGGTGTTTTGTAGAAGGCTGCATCGTAAAAGACGCGAGTGATGTTTCCTCTGCGGTTCCGACCTGTCCGGCTTGCGGCGGACAGCTTCGTCCGGGCGTGGTCTGGTTTGGCGAAGCGATCCCCGAGGACGCACTTGACAAAGCAATGGCGGCCGCCTCAAGCTGCGACCTGTTCTTCTCAATCGGCACATCGTCACTCGTATGGCCCGCGGCAGGCCTTGCGGAAACGGCACGAGAAGCCGGTGCCACGATTGTCGAAGTGAATCCCAATCCGACGCCACTATCAAATATGAGCGATTTTTGTCTCAGCGGAAATGCCGGGACCGTACTACCCGACCTGGTATCGCGCTTGCTCGTCCCTGAGCTTCGCGCTTAGGCTCCGCCTTGTATCGTTTTCCCCGGTGCGTGCCGCAGCTCCCAGCGCACGATCGTGGGCACACACCGCATCAATCGTTACGGAACTGATAGACTGTCCGGCCCTCCAAGCGTTTCGCAAACGCAGAACAAGCAAAATGATATTCAAGAAAAACAAATCCGCTGAGAAGGCAGACACGATTCTCGGCAGGCCTTTATGGCTAAAAACGGTTGGCTGGGTCTTGGTCGCCGTATTCTTGTTTCTCACCGTTGTCGGCTGGTACTGGTCGAGGATGCCGGACGTCTTCTGGGTTAATCAAAAGGTGGATGGTGAAAAAACGGTAATCGGCTACGCGACCACGGATACCCTCATCCGAGTGGCCGAGACGCTGCTCGATAAGCCGGGTGGTTATCTGAGCAACGACGTGATGCTGCCCGGCGTTTTTCTCGACAACATTCCAAATTGGGAATTCGGCGTCCTGCAGCAAGTCCGCGATATGGCGCGTGTCATTCGAAATGACTACAGCCGTAGCCAGTCGCAGTCCAAGGAAGATGTCGATGTCGTTGTCGGGGAACCGAAGTTCTTTTTCGACAACGATTCCTGGATTCTTCCGCGTACGGAATCTCAATATCGGGATGCGATCGCAGGGTTCGTCAAATACCGTAACAGATTGGCCGGTGTCAGTGAGCCGCAAGCGCAGTTCTATGCGAGAGCTGACAACCTTCGTGAATGGCTGGCCCAGGTCGAGAAACGGCTCGGCAGCCTGTCGCGGCGACTGGGTGACAGCGTTGCCACTTCAGTTATTAATACTGATCTCGCCGGCGATCCTGCTGCCGAAGCAAATACGTCCCTGGGTGACAGTGTCGATGTCAGGACATCCTGGTTCGAGATCGACGATGTCTTCTTCGAGGCCCGTGGCACCGTCTGGGCGCTGATTCACTTCTTCCGCGCCGCGGAATTCGATTTTGCACAGGTGCTGGCCGACAAGAACGCCAGGGCAAGCGTCAGGCAGATCATCCGCGAGTTCGAAGCAAGCCTGAAGCCGATGACATCACCGATTGTGTTGAATGGCGGCGGTTTCGGGCTTTTTGCCAATCATTCGCTGGTGATGGCAAACTACATCGCCAGAGCCAATGCGGCCGTGATCAACTTGAGGGAGCTATTGGACCAAGGGTGATAGTTCACTTTAAATAATACTGCTAATAATATGATTTACAGGGATATTTTAAGCGTTCATTATCGCGGCTGAAGCCGCTCCCACGACCAGCATTCAATCTTCAATAAATACCCAGCCAGCCAGGAACCCGGTTCCAGCATTCCGTCAGTTCCCGATCCAGCTTCTTATAATTCGGCTCGAATTTCGCGACCAGGCGCCAGAAGCTTTTGGAGTGGTTCATATGCCGTCCGTGACACAGCTCGTGAACCATCAGGTACCGAAGCAGTTGCGGTTCCAGGAATAGCAGGCACAGGTTCAGGCTGATTGTGCCCTTGCCGCTGCGGCTGCCCCAGCAGGTCCGCTGTGCCCGGATCTGCAGCTTCTTGAATGGCATGCGGGTGAGCTCAGACAGTGCCTGGAGCATCGGTTCAAGCTCTTTCCTTGCGACAGAGCCCAGCCAGCGCCGCAAAGCGTTGACGCAGAGTTTTTCGTTGCGGATTTGGCCCGCGAGAATGACCTGCCCGCCGACAGACCTGAAGCGCACGGATTTCGCACCGTTGCGAGGCTCGTAGCGAACTGACACCGCCCGCCCAAGCCCCCTGAGCTCGATCGACTCGGGCAACGCGAACGGTTCCGGTGGATGCTTTAACGCGAAGGATTGCCGTGCTCTGCGGATCCATTCGCTATTCTCTTTGACGAAGGATTCGACCTCTTGGGGCTTTGTACGCCGGGGTACGACGACTTCGACACGCCCTCGCGGATAGACCTTGATGGACAGCCGTCGGGCTCGTGCGCTCACACGAACGTCAAAGCCCGGCTCAGAGCCGGGCTCATCGTGTTCCGGGAACAGTGATAATTGGGGGGCTGCGCCTCGCACAGCCCCTATCTTACGGGCGTTTGCCGCTAAAGCGAACCGCCTGATCCATGCTCATCACGCCGGAAACGCCGCCGACCTCCGCTGTGTCGCTGATATACAGCTCGACTTCATGTTCTGCGACGATTTCGCCGCCGACCCGTGATCCGGGGCCGATGATGATCTTCGGCTTACGCGACTTGTTTTTGCCCGAATTGCCTGGTTTCTCGATCGTCAGATTGCCGTGCAAGTTTGCGCCCTCCTTAAGCGATACATCACCGTTGACGGTGGACAGATTGCCCCTGATTTCCGCGCCGGTGATCTTGATCTCGCCGTTTACGTTGCTGACGTCCTCACTGACCGTGCTGCCGGAAGCGATGCCGATTTTGCCGTTGACGACCGATACTTCTCCCTCGATCGTGACGTTTACGCCGATTCGAATGGTGCCGTTGACGCTGCCAATGTCTTGGGCCTTGACGCCAGCGGCTACTTTGACACTGCCATTGACGGTTTCGGCGTCCTCGATCACTGCATTTTCGCCAATGCGGATCGAGCCATTGACGGTCTCGAGATCGCCCGTGACGGTGGCTCCGCTACCGACAGTGATGCTGCCGTTGACGGTTGATGCGCCCTCAGCCTGGCTGTTGGCGCCAATATCGATACTCTTGTTCATGCCCAGCGCATGTCCCGGCGCCATGATCAAGAGTGACAGCAGGCCGGCGGCGAGCGATGCGATTCTGAGGTTCTTGGTCATATGAATTTCCTGATATGTTGATTAAGGTGTCGCGGCTTCATCGCTCTCGGACATCCTGTCCGCCGCGATATTTGTGCGTCCCTGCACGGCAAGCCGCTCCTACAAACGGAGGGCCTGCCGTCCCAATTCTGTTATTTGATACCACCTGGCGCAAAAAGGTTGGAATCAAAGGTTGATTTTCTATGCCCTTATCCGGCCACAGGGTAACCTTAGGCACTTCCCGATAGACAATGCACTCTTGGTTTGGGCAACGGCATGGAAATCGCTCTGGAAGCGCGACATCTGGTAAAACAGTACCCTGGCGTGCTGGCGGTCGACGATGTCAGCTTCGAAGTGCGTGCAGGTACTTGTTTCGGCCTGCTGGGGCCAAATGGCGCCGGCAAAACAACCACGGTCGAAATCATGGAGGGCGTGACTCCTGCCACATCGGGCGAGGTCTATTATTTCGGCAGCCCAGCGGGCAACAAGTTCCGTGAGGAAGCCGGGATTCAGTTTCAGAACACGGCACTCCAGGATTACCTGACGGTTCGCGAGACTCTGCAGATGTTTCAGAGTCTGTACGACCGCCAGGCAGACCTGGAGCATATTATCCGCGAATGCTCACTCGAAGAGCTTCAGGATCGGGACAATCGCAAGCTGTCAGGCGGACAGCGCCAGCGCCTGTTTCTTGCCGTTGCCCTGGTCAACAAGCCGCGGCTCGTCTTTCTGGACGAACCCACCACCGGACTGGACCCGCAGGCACGGAGAAACTTCTGGGATCTCGTCAACCGGATTCGGTCAGACGGTACGACGATCATTCTGACCACGCACTACATGGATGAAGCACAAATACTTTGCGATGAAATCGCCATCATGGATTTCGGAAAAATAATCATCCGCGGCAGCCCTGCCGAGCTGCTGCGGCAACGGTATCAGAACGTGATTATCGAACTGCCGCTGGAAGATGTCAGCGGTGACCTTCAAAGCATCGATCACCGCGTACTGGAGTCGCAAGGCGTCATCGAGATTAGCACCAACGACGTTAACTCGAGCCTGCAGGCGTTAGCGACGCATGTAACCGGCCTGAACCGCCTTAAGATTCGTCAACCGAATCTCGAGGATCTTTTTCTCGAGCTCACGGGCCATTCATTGCGCGCCTGAACCAGGTCGTCCAACAAGTCAGGGAACCGATAAGACCGCGTATGCTAAAACGAATTCTTGCCATATTTCGCGCCAGAAACCTGGAATTCATGCGTGACCGCAGCTCTCTGAGCTGGAACATAATTCTGCCGGTCATGTTGATGTTCGGCCTGTCATTTATCTTCGGCGGTGGAGACAGGACACAATACACCGTCGGTGTTTTGCAATCGGGGCAGCAACTGGAAACGGGCCTGCACCCGTTTCTCGACACCAGATATATTCGTTTTGTCGTTATCAGCAACGAGGAAGATGGTTTTAGAAAAATTGCCCGGCATCAGCTCGATCTCCTGGTGCAGTTCGATGAGCCACGCCGCTACTGGATAAACCCTGACTCGCCGAAGGGCTATTTCGTCGAATTCGCGCTTTTGCAGTCCGCTGACCCGGCCAGCTATGGCTTGAAAAAATCTCAGATTACGGGCGACGCAGTGCGTTACGTCGACTGGGTATTGCCGGGCATCCTCGGCATGAACATGATGTTTAGTTGCCTGTTTGGCGTTGGTTACGTCGTCGTTCGTTATCGCAAGAACGGGTTTCTCAAACGTCTGCGCGCGACACCGCTGCGTGCAATCGAGTTCGTCATCGCGCAAGTTGCGTCGCGGCTCATGCTGATTTTGCTCATCACCAGTTTCGTCTATGCAGGCACGAAATACTTTCTCGATACGCGTATGGACGGCTCTTATCTGGTTCTTTTTCTGATTGCGTTTGTCGGTGCCATCGCATTACTCTCGATGGGCCTTCTTGTTGCAGCGCGGATTACGAGCGAAGAGCTCGCGGGTGGGTTGCTGAATCTCATAACGTGGCCGATGATGCTTTTGTCGGGTGTCTGGTTTTCGCTTGAAGGCGCAGACGCCTGGGTGCGCCAGGTCGCGAAGATCTTTCCTCTGACCCACATCCTCGATTCGGCACGTGCCGTAATGCTCGACGGCGCTACGCTGGTCGATGTTGCACCTGCACTCATTTCATTGTCGGTAATGAGTTTGGTTTTCTTAGGACTGGGGGCGGCCATGTTTCGTTGGCGCCCGCGCTGATACTCTGATATCCGATGACTGATCACCTTGTTGATATCGGCGCAAATCTGACGCACGACAGTTTCGATGATGATCGCGAGCAAGTGATTGAGCGAGCCGCAGATGCCGGTGTCACACGCATCATCGTCACAGGATCCAGCGGACAAAGCAGTCAGGACGCACTGGCGCTTTCGAAGTCCAGACCCGGCCAACTGTTTTCGACCGCAGGTATCCACCCACATCATGCGAGTGACTATTCTCCGGCTCTCCAGGCAACGCTGGCCGGGCTGTTGCGAGAGGATGCGGTGGTTGCCGTTGGCGAGTGCGGCCTTGACTACTTCCGTAATTTTTCGCCACGGGATGCACAGCGGAACGCGTTTCAATGCCAGCTCGAGCTTGCGGTGGAGTGCGGTCTTCCTGTCTTCCTGCACCAGCGAGATGCGCACAATGACTTCATTGAAATACTGAAGCCGATGATCGACAAGATTTCGGCAGGCGTGGCACATTGTTTTACGGGTGATCGCGACGCGCTTCACGACTGTTTGTCCATGGGGCTTTATATAGGCGTAACCGGATGGATTTGCGACGAGCGTCGTGGGAAAACACTGCAGGAAATCGTTTCAGATATTCCTTTGGATCGCCTGATGATCGAGACCGATGCGCCTTATCTGCTGCCGCGAACGCTGCACCAGAAACCAAAGACGCGCCGTAATGAGCCCATGCACCTGACTGAAGTGCTAAGGGTTGTCGCCGAGGCGATGCAGGAATCGGAAATGACAGTCGCGCAGGCGACGACAGCCAACGCGGAGCGTTTCTTCGGGCTCCAGCCCTGATGTTTCAGAAACGGGGGCGGACCCCATGGGATACGTTCCACATCAGTGCTGTCCCATAAGAGATTACATCATTGACTGGATCGCAGTGGTAGCAAGGGCTTCCGATGGGGTGAATCATGACGGACATGAATTGCCAGCCTTCACTCTGAGACACGCCGCAAGTACATCCGTGTAGGCTCGGGGCCCGCATCCCTGCGGGCCACGGTCTCAAACTGAAGGCTGGCAACCCATGTCCTTGATCGTCGTACTCGGTTTATGGGACAGCAGTGGTTCCACATCTATAGTCGTTTCCTTCTCGAACGCCGGCCGGATTGGGCAGTCTCCGCCCTCTCACGAATAAGGTCCCAATGAGGCTTGAAAGCCTTGACCTTCACTTTGGCCACCGGCCTGTCCTTTTCATCAAACTCCTTGAGCAGGCTGTCGAGTGTACAGACCAGACCGGGCACCCCCTTGGTGAATTCGGCGCCATCGAGGAACAAAACACGGCCGGTCACTGGCACCTGCCGAACAATCTGACGCACGGCGGCGATGCGATCGTATAGCCCATGTTGTGGATTGGCGAAAGTAAAACGATGGTCATCGCTGATAACCGTCCAATCCTGCATCTTGTCGCTGCCGAACACAGAGCCGCTGACTTCTTTGATATCGACGATGAGCAGTCCCTCGGACGTCAGCAAGAGATGATCAATCTGGATCTCACCTATGTCGGCACTTGGAATAATGAGCCCGTCAATGCGGTCAAACGCGATCGCGCCAAGCACTTTTGTCAGCCTGCGCGCTTGTCTGTAGCGCCGCTGATAAACGGCGAGCAGCGCCAGCAGCAATACGACCAGCAGCAGGGCAAGCAGATAGTTTCCGAGCGAAGCGGCGGGAAGGAAGTCACTCATCGTCCAGGGTTTCCGTGTCCGGACAGGAATCAGGTGACACTATTTATCGCCCGGCGGCACATCGCCGTCAAGACAAAATCGATCATGAAGCGCCTTCTTGAACGAGCTCATGTCGGCGGTGATCGATACCGACCGGCTCGGCTTCGACTGGATTTCCTGCAGGGGATCCGGTAGCGGCACTACATCGCCGATCAATGGTTCGACGATCAGTTCGAATTTCGCAGCGTGTGCAGTGGCGACGATGATCCAGTCGTTGGCATCTTTCACCGCCTGACTCAACTGTTGATAAGCATAAGTTGCCGTGGCCGTGTGCGGGCAGATCGCGAAACCGAATGCGGCATAGTTCTGTCTGATTTGCTGTTCAATATTCTCATCGCTGGCCGTAAAGACCTGGATATGCTTCTTAAGAGCATCTGCGTCACCCAGCAAGTCTCTCAAACGTTCCATGTTGCTTGGATTGCCGACATCCATTGCCGACGCGAGCGTTGGAATGCTTGCCCGCGGCGCCCATTCCGAGCCGGCAAGATAGTCGGCGATTATCCGGTTTGCATTTGTTGCAAGAACGATCTCGCCGATCGGCAGACCCATTTCCCGGGTCATGATGCAGGCGAATGCATTACCCAGATTGCCCGTCGGCACAATGAATCCGGGTCTTCGGCCTGTCTCACGCCAGTGCCGCAGGCTGGTTGCCGCGTAATAGGTGCATTGTGGCAAAAGCCGCCCAATGTTGATGCTGTTCGCGGAGCTGAAGCGATACTGCTCGCAGAGTGATTGGTCCGCCATAGCCGACTTGACGAGCGTCTGACAGTCGTCAAAGGAACCCTGCACGGCGAGCGACAATACGTTGTCGCCCCAGCAGGTCAGTTGATGGGCCTGGCGTTCCGATACCCGACCGTCAGGAAAAAGTACCACGACGTGAATGCCGGGACGCTCGTCAAACGCCGCTGCAACGGCTCCGCCCGTATCACCCGACGTTGCAACGAGAACGGTCAGTGGCGTTGCCGCCTCTTGCTCGAGCCGGCAAAGACACGCCGCCAGGAATCTTGCTCCAACGTCCTTAAACGCTGCAGTCGGGCCATGGAAGAGTTCGAGTAGCTCCGCTCTGCCAGTAGCGAACGGCAAACGGGTCAGCGGCAGCGGAAAAGCAAATGTCTCCAGTAAAATGCTATCCAGCTCGTCAGCAAGCCGGGACCCTTCGAAGAACGGCGTCAGCAGAATTTTCGCGATGTCGAGCACGGAATCAGCGCCGTCAAAATCATCCGTGTGGAATTGCGGCAGCACGTCAGGAACGAAGAGCCCGCCATCGGCAGCGATGCCGCTTATAAGTGCCTCGTCGAGAGTTTGCGCCATAGCACCGCGGGTGCTGCGGAATTTCATTGACTGTCTTCCACGTGCGCGCCGGGCGCTGTCATCGGGCTGACCCAGGACTGGCATTCGATGCCACTGCTGCGGCAAGCCTGTTCCATTGCAGATGCGACATGGGGCGCGTTTGAATCCATGCACAATGCGAAAATACTCGGTCCGCTGCCCGACAGAGACGCGCCGAGCGCATCTGCCTTCATGGCGGCTTCTTTGACAGCGTCAAAGCACGCGACCGCCGCGGAGCGTTGTGGTTCGATGATGACGTCGTGAAAACTCTGGCGAATCAACGCATGATCGTCAGCTGCACATCCGGTGATGAAGCCGGCCAGGTAGGCCTGTTGTGACAGCCATTGCTCCAGCGTGTATCCCTTGGCAAGGCTGCGTCGTGCCTTCGCCGTATCTAGCTGCATTTCGGGATGGAGCAGAACGCTCGATACCCCGGTGGGCGTCTTGATCTGCATCATCCTCGGTAGCAAAACGGCCGGGCAAAGTACGAGACCGCCCATCAGGCTCGGCGCAACATTGTCGGCGTGCAGGCCGCCACTCGCGTACTTTTCGCCCTCCAGCGCGAATGGCAGGAGTTGTTCATGCGGAAGCGATTCCGGCAACAGGGCGTTTACCGCGACGACGGCGGCCACGGCGGATGCTGCCGAACCGCCCATGCCTGACTGCAGCGGAACGCCCTTGCGAAGGAGCAATTCAATGCCAGTCGAATCACCGTGCGCTTGCCAAAGTGCCCGGGCCGCAATTGAGGCCGTATTCTGATCCGGCTCGGTGGAAAGAGACGGGTGGACTTCGCCGTCGAGGCCGCGAACCTCGGCGATGCTGATACCTGCTGTACCAGTACGTTTTGCCGTTACGCGGTCCCCAACGCCGGCAAGCGCGAGACCCAACATGTCGAAGCCGACGCAGACATTGCCGATCGAGCCTGGCGCAAAAGCAGTAACCATTGAAGCATCGCTCATCTTTGCCGTCCAACAAGGCTATATTGATGGACCACTAGTCACCGCCGCCCAGATAATTCGAAAGCCTTAACAGGTCCGCGAAAACCCCTCCCGCGGTGACGGCCGGGCCCGCTCCGGGCCCCTGCACCACGAGTGGATTGGCCGAGTATCTATCGGTGACAAAACGGACGATGTTGTCGGTCAGGTTAATGTTGCAAAACGCGTGATCCGGCTCGACCATGTCCAGGCCGACCGATGCGTCGCCATTGGCATTCAGTTTCGCAATGTAGCGGAGTTTACGTCCCTGGCTTTCCGCTTCGCTGTACAGCTGCCGCATCTGGTCGTCGTAACGTGGAAGCCCGTCCAGAAAGTCGTCAATACTCAGGCTACGCAATTCGTCGGGCACCAGATTCTGAACGGGAAAGTCGCCGATCTTTATTTTCTGGCCCAGCTCCCGAGCGAGGATGGTGAGCTTTCGCGCGACATCCATGCCGGACAGGTCGTCGCGCGGGTCCGGTTCAGTGTAGCCGCTTTTTCGCGCCTCCCGGACGATTTCCGAAAACGGGCGAGTGCCGTCATAGACATTAAAAAGATAGGAAAGCGTGCCAGATAATATTCCTTCAACGGAATGAATCTGATCGCCTGTATCGACGAGATCACGCAGGGTGCTGATCACCGGCAACGCGGCGCCGACGGTCGTCTCGTAAAAACAATGAGAACTGCCCTGCTTTGCGCACTCTTGCATTAATTCGTAGTATGCATAATCGCCGCTTAATCCTTTCTTGTTCGGTGTAATGACGTGAATGCCCTTTTCAAGCCAGCCGGCGTAACGTCTGGCCACCGATTCGCTTGCTGTACAGTCGATAATGACTGCATGAGGTAAATGGTCGGCATGCACGTGATGTTGCAGACGATCGAGATCGAGATCCTCGCCCGACTCGTGCATATTCTCGTCCCAGGTCGCCAACGCGATTCGGCGTTCACCCAGCAACATCTTTCTGGAACGTGCGATCGCGCGCACCCGGAGATCGAGGTTGAAATCGTTTATTAGACGGTCGCTCTGTCTGTGAATCTGTTGCAGCAGCGTTCCGCCAACCGACCCCGGGCCGATGAGGCCGATGGAAATCGTCTTGGAAGATAGATAAAAGCCGGAATGCACTGCCCGAAGCGCTCGTACCGCATCGTCTGAATCGACCACCGCAGAAATGTTACGTTCCGACGATCCCTGCGCGATTGCTCTCACGTTGATACCGGCACGGCCAAGCGTACCGAAGAATTTCGCCGCCAGCCCGGGTGACCCGGCCATACTGTCGCCCACGACTGCCACGATGCTCTGAGCGTCTGTTACGTCGACATTCTGGATCTGCCCGCTTGCCAGCTCATCGGCGAACGCGTCACTGATAACGGCTCTGGCACGTTCGGCCAGTTCCTGTGGCACGGCGATACAGATTGACTGCTCGGAACTGGCCTGCGATATGAGTGTCACCGACACGCCGGCATGCTTGAGCGCCGCGAAAAGCCGGTCGGCGGTTCCGGGGACGCCAATCATTCCCGAACCCTCGAGATTGACCAGCGCCATGCCGCCGATCGCCGTGATCCCCTTGATCTGCTCGTCGGAATCGACCTCTGCGACGATTCGAGTGCCCGGGTGATCGGGGTCAAAGCTGTTTCGAATAACAATCGGGATATCGTGTTCTACTGCCGGTCCCAATGTCTGCGGGTGTATGACCTGCGCACCGAAGTATGCGAGTTCCATGGCCTCGCTGTAGGAGAGCTGCTCGATGACGCGGGCCTCCGGCACTTTGTTGGGGTCTGCGCTCATTATGCCGTCGACATCACTCCAGATACTCAGCTCGCTGGCATGCGTCAGCGCTGCAAATATTGCTGCGGAGTGATCGCTACCATTCCGGCCGAGTGTCGTCTGCAGGCCTTCCTCGTCCGAGGCGATAAATCCGGTGATGACGGCGATCCCGTTGAAATCGCGATCGACGATTCTTGCAAAATTTTCTCTTGATTCATGCCAGAGAATACTCGGGCCAAGTCCGCTCTGACGCACCGTCACGATCTGGCGTGCATCGATCCAGGTGCCGCCGCGATCGCTGCCTATCTCTTGTTCAAGCAGAGCCGCGAGGAGTCTTGCGGACCAAATCTCTCCATAGCCTGCAACGACATCGCGGCTGCGCTGGGGAGCAGACTTGGCCAGTGCGATTGATTGCAGGATATCTTCGATGTCTGCGGCATCCTGCCCCCAAAGGTCCAGCAGGCCGACCAGGGCCTCGCTTTTGACGAGTTCCCGTGCAGTATTGGCGTATCGCTCGCCGATGCAGTGCAGTTCCGCAGTAAAGCTATGGTCATCCTGCTCGGCCAGAACAGCCAGTCGCAGGAGTTCGTCCGTCATTCCAGCCATCGCGGATACCACCGCGCCGATCCTGGCTTCGGTCTGATCAGTGAGGATCGCAGCGACACGGCGAAAGCAGTCCGCGTCGGCAAGGCTGCTGCCACCGAACTTGTGAATTTTCCAGCGATTTTGTGCCACTACTGTCGAGCCCGGCCCGGGAAACAAAGGCGCTAATCATAGCGGCACATGATTCGGTCGTCGCGTGTTTTCTAATAAGTGCGTAGAAAAATGGTGGGGGCACCAGGAATCGAACCTGGGACCAGCGGCTTAAAAGGCCGATGCTCTACCAACTGAGCTATACCCCCGTTTTGAACAGCGGCGCTTCAGGTGACAAGCCATACTTGTCCACGCCGTTCAAGTGGCAGGCTGGTGCGAGTGCCGGCCGGCATCATACCGGACGGCAGGCAAATGACAAGCTGTGGTTGTCGCATGACATTTGTTCTTTCTGGCGGCGGTACTACATTCGCTGCCTACTGGCCATCGCTGTCCATCCGCTTCAGGCGTTGTTCGGCCAGCCGGGCGGCAGTTGTGTCGGGATAGTCGGCCTGCACCCTGCCAAGCGCGCGCCGCGCCGCGTTCCAGCGCTCCAACTCATAGTTGCAATAGCCAACTTTTAGCAAGGCATCCGGCACCTTGCGTGACGTCGCATAGTTGTTGATGACCTTCTCGAATTCATCAAGCGCCAGGTCATACTGTTGCGTCACGTAATACGATTCCGCGAGCCAATATTGAGCATTGTCTGCGAGCTGACTGTCCGGATAGCTGACGAGAAATTGCTGAAACGCCATAGCGGCCGGTTCATAGCGCTGCTCTTTGAGCAACTCGAATGCAGCCTGATAGTTATCGCGATCGGAACCGCCGGGCACCGGCAGCTGTCCGGGCGCGAGCGAGCCGCCGTCGAGAACGCTGAGCCGGCCTGTAGAACCACGCGACAGGCGTTCCAGGTTTTGAATTCGCATATCAAGGTCGGCATAGAGCTCACGCTGTCGCTCGACGGCACCCGTCGCGTCATGCTCGAGCGTCTCAATCCGACCTTGAAATTCGCGGGTCCGCTGTTGCAACTCGTCGGTCTGTATTGTCAGATCGATGAGGCTGCCGCTTGCCAACATGCGCTCGATCGCGCTGAGCCGTCGCTCGAGTTCGTTCAGCTTCACCAGCACCGGATCTTCGGCCTCCTGCGGCATCATGGCGCAACCTGCTGCCAGGACAGGCAGTATTACGACAATCGCCAGAATCTTTTGTCTGATCACGTTTGCTCGCTGTTAGTTGAGGTACTTGATTTCGACACGCCGGTTCAATGCATATGATTCTTCATTACTGCCAAACGCTGCCGGCCGTTCCTCGCCAAAACTCACCGTCGAAATCTGACTGGTGGTCGCGCCCTGAATAAGCAGCATGCGGCGCACAGCCTGAGAACGGCGCTCGCCAAGGCCGATGTTGTACTCGCGCGATCCGCGTTCGTCCGCATGGCCTTCCAGGCGGATCCGCGCAGCCGAATTATTCGACAACCTGTTCGCATGCCGGGCAAGCAGATCTGCATATTGCGGCTTGAGATCAGACTGATCGAAATCGAAATAGATGATCATGGTCATGGCAGCGTCGCTGCCTTCAAACGGAACGTCTTCGCCGCCGAAGGCGGAGCGGTCCTCAAAGCCGCTTGAGCTGGAGCCGTCACCGCTACTGTCCATGCTGCCGTCGCCTGCCTCAGGATCGGGAATCGATGTCGATGCGCAGCCCGCAACTATGGCTGCCAGAAGGCTGATCAGGAATATTCTGTATTGGCTCATTTTGCTGTCCTTTTGGTGGTTTTTAGAATGCTGGGCAAGACTTTGCAGCAATATCCATTTAAAAATCAATGATATCTATGCATTTTATAAACTAAATCCTGGATTTTGCTAGGGCCGTGGAAACGGTGACCAGACCGGCTCGCGCACATCAGCCCCGCCCGAGCCCATACGCTGTCTGATCAGGCCATCTGCAGAAACCGTTTCCAGGACGCCATTTTGTCCCTGCCGTGTCGCATAAATCAATGTGTCGCTATTCGGTGCAAAACTCGGCGACTCATCCTGGCGCCCGCTCGACAACACCAGAAAATTGCCGCTGTCCAGGTCGAGAACGCCTATTCTGTAATTTCCCCGGTCGAGATGCACCATCGCCAGCTTTTTGCCGTCAGGCGACAAGCGAGGGCGCGCATTATAACTGCCTTCGAAGGTAATGCGCTCCGGCGTGCCGCCGGAGGCATCGATCCGGTATACCTGAGGCCCGCCGCTCCGGTCCGACGTAAAATAGATCTGCTTGCCGTCGGGCGACCAGCTGCCTTCGGTATCGATCGCCCTGCTGGTTGTCAGGCGTGTCACATCCCTGGTCGAGAGATCCATTACATGGATATCGAGATTTCCGTCGGCACCGCCGAGCGTCAACACAAGATTGCGGCCATCGGGTGAAAACGCAGGCGCACCATTGATTCCGGTACGGCTGGACACTTTGATTCGGTTGCCGGTACGCACCGTTTGCACAAACACGCTGGACTTGTGGCCTTCAAAAGAAACATACGCAAGCCTGCGGCCGTCAGGCGACCATGCCGGCGACATGATCGGATCCGTCGATTCCATGATCGTGTGCTCGTTCTCGCCGTCCGCGTCAGACACGACCAGCGTATATATCCTGTTGCCACTGTCCTGCTGCGCCGTGACGTATGCAATTTTTGTTGCAAAGACACCCTGAATTCCGGTCAGCTTCTCAAAAATCATATCTGCCGCCCGGTGCGCGACAAGCCGCACCGTGCCCCTGCTCGCCGGCATGCGGTAGCCGACCAGCTGCTCCCGTCGAAAAACATCAAATAACTGAAATTGTACGCTGTATGCGTTCGCTCCGGTCTGTGTAACCCGCCCGATAATGACGGCCTCGACGCCGAGAATCGACCAGTCGTCGAAATCCACCTCGACGCCGGTCGTCGGCTTCTGCAACATGTCCTCCTCCGGAATCGGCCCGAAGCGACCGCTCCGCTGCAAGTCAGCTCCGATGACCCCGGCGACATTCAGCGGCGCGCTGGCGTCGCTACCCTCCCAGCCGAAAGGCACGACAGCGACGGGCGCACGTTTGCCGGCCCCCTGCGTGATCTCAATTTGTAGCTCCGCCGTCGCTTGTGACGCCAGGAGCGTCAGGACGCCGGCGGCAAAGCACCTTTTAAAGGCTTCCTGCATAGTCGTGACCCGGATCAAACCAGAGAGGCCCCTATTGTTCAGGTTTAAATGTGATGCGCAAGTTTCGATCGAACAATGCCGGATTCTCGGGTTCCGGCAACGGCGAGGCTTTGAAGACAGCCGCTTCGATCGACCGCTGAACAGCATCGTCTCCGTTGCACTGGCCGATAGTTACTCCGACGACTTCCCCGCCCGGTAATTGCCTGACATTAACGACGCATTCCAGCCCAGGCCTGGCGCTCAGGGGCCTGACCCAGTTGCGTTGAATCCTCTGCCGGATGGCATAGAGATATCGAGCCAGCGCCCCGGAATTCATGGCCTCCAGGCGCTCCGCCTCCTCGGCAATTTCGCGATCAAACAGTCTTTGCCTTTCAGCCTCCTCTGCTTCCCGGCGCTTGCGTTCGTTCTCAACTCGCTGGCGTTCAACATCTGCGAGCCGTTTTCTCTCCGCCTCGTCACGGCGGCGTTGCAGTTCGGCTTCCCGGCGGCGTTTTTTCTCGGCAGCCTCTTGTTGCTGCTGTTTCTTGAGTCTTGAGATACGCTGTTGTTCGATTCGAAGGTCCTCCTGGCGCTTGCGTTCCTCGGCCGCGATTCTTTCCTGTTCCGAGATAGCCGGTTCCGGTTCGATTTCCGGCTCGATTTCCGGTTCGGGCTCCGGCTCCGGCGGTGGCCGGCGCAGCGCTTCTTCGGTCACTAACGTGCCTTTGATCGCCAGCGGTACTGCAGGATGTACCGGTCGCGAGAAATCGAATACAAATAACATCGCCGCGATTATCGCTGCGTGCAGTAATCCGGCGAAGAAAACCGGAATGACGTTGTACTGGTCGTGAAGCACCCTAGTCCGAATTTTCCGTGAGAGTCCGGCAGTGTGGGCGTGAGATCGTTGTGACTGGCGCAGCTCTGGACTGAGAGCCATAGCGAGCTATGGCTCGATGGAAGAGCCAGTCAGGCGCAACGAGATCCGGCCACACACCGGACAGCCAATGAAAACTACGAAGTGTCACCATAGAGGAATATCGAAATCCGTTCGCAAATTAAATCGTTGTCACTGATCTCGGGCGGTCTCATGGAATATTCGGCCTTGCTTGCTGCCTTACTCTGGAACCGGGTACGTTTCCAGGGGATCGGTGACGAAGCCGACGTGCTCAGCGCCGCCCTGTTGCAGGAGCACCATCGCGCCCACGACATGGCCGTAATCAACGGCTCTGTCAGCCTTAATGAGGATCGGCGTCTCGGGACGGTTGCGCAACACCGCAGCTGTGCGTGCGACGATTTCTTTTGCGCTCGCCGGCTGATCTTCGTCGTCACCAACATTGATGTAAAGATTACCGTCGGCATCGACACTGAGCACGAGTGGCGGCTGATTTGGAACGTCGTCAATTGGTTCTGCGCCGGCTTTTGGTAACTCCACGTCTACGCCTTGTGTCAGGAGTGGTGCGGTCACCATGAAAATAATCAGCAGGACAAGCATGACATCGATGTAAGGCACGACGTTAATTTCTGCCATCAACTTGCGCTTTCGCATCGGTGCTGACATCTCAAGCTCCTTTTTGCGAATGCGAATGTCGCTGCAAAATACTGGAAAACTCCTCCATGAATCCGTCGTAGCGAATTTCCAGGCGCGCAACCTTGTCTGCATAACTGTTGTAGGCGATGACCGCCGGAATGGCGGCGAACAGGCCCATGGCAGTGGCCACCAACGCCTCTGCGATTCCCGGGGCAACCATTGCAAGGGTCGCGGACTGCACGTTGCCAAGGGCACGGAAGGAATTCATGATGCCCCAGACTGTTCCAAACAGGCCGACATAGGGACTGGTCGAGCCGATCGTTGCAAGCGTCGCCAGACTTTGCTCCAGCCGGTCGACCTCGCGCATTTGTGCGACCCTCATCGCGCGCCGGCATTCGTCGACTATTTTGTCGCGTTTGACATCGCCCTGTTGCGATACGCGGTTGAATTCCCGGAAACCCGACTCGAATATGCTGGCCATGCCAAGACTGCCGCCCGGCTCTCGCGTGGCGCTCCGATAAAGTGTGTTCAGGTCGCCGCCAGACCAGAAGCTCGCTTCGAAGTCGTCCGACGCAGATTTCGTGCGCCGAATCAGCCGTCGCTTGGTGAATATAATGCTCCAGGATATAAACGATGCGGCCAGCAACAGGAGCAGCACAAGCTGCACAGGAAAACTGGCGCCCATAACCAGGCTAAGTAACGACATATCAGTTGTCATGGTGGGGATCCCTCAAATAATGAAGCAGGCACCCGAACGGGTTTCAGCGTATCGGTGCTCAGTAATGCTGCCCGCGTTGTGCCCCGGCACAGCAATGCGCCGTCAAGTGAGTTACGAAATATCTGCTGTTCGATCAAAAAGCTCGCTCGCGCCAGGCTGACGAGATTGACCGTCACCAGTAATTCATCATTGAACCTGGCTGGTTCCAGGAAATCCGCGTGCGTGTCGACGACGACAAAAACCCGCCTGTCATCGCGCATCAGGGCATCCTGTTCGATGCCGAGCGATCGCAACCACTCGGTCCTCGCCCGTTCCATGAATTTGAAATAGTTGGCAAAATAGACAAGTCCCTGCGCGTCGCTGTCTTCGTAATAAACGCGCACGGGCCACGCGAAGGGTTCTTGACGGGTCTTTGTGTCCAAGAATCCCAGCTCAGGATTTGTCAAAAAGGGGCAGCTCAGGGGCTGCATCACGCTGTGGCGGCGTCAGACCGAAATGCAGATACGCGTTTCGGGTTGCAACCCGGCCACGGGCCGTTCGCATGATGAATCCCTGCTGGATCAGGTATGGTTCGAGCACGTCCTCGATCGTGACCCGCTCCTCGCCGACGGCGGCGGAAAGGCTTTCGATGCCGACCGGACCGCCGTCGAATTTTTCGATGATCGTCTGCAGCAAGCGCCTGTCCATGGCATCGAAGCCATTTGGATCGACCTGGAGCATATCCATTGCACTCACCGCTACCTGTTCCGTGATGACGCCGTCGGCCTGCACTTCGGCAAAGTCTCTGACACGCCGTAGCAGGCGATTGACAACCCTCGGCGTTCCCCGCGCCCGTTGGGCGATCTGGTGGGCACCGTTCAGTTCCAGCGGCAGATCGAGTATTCCTGCCGACCGGTTCGCAATTGCCTCAAGTTCCTCCGTCGTATAGAACTCGAGTCGTTGCACAATACCGAAACGGTCGCGAAGCGGGGACGTCAGCAGACCTGCGCGAGTTGTTGCCCCGACGAGGGTAAACGGTGGCAGGTCGAGCTTGATCGAACGTGCCGCGGGACCCTCACCGATCATGATGTCGAGCTGGAAATCCTCCAATGCCGGGTAGAGTACTTCCTCGACAACAGGACTCAGGCGATGGATCTCATCGACAAACAAAACATCGTTTGGCTCCAGGTTTGTGAGAATCGCCGCAAGATCGCCGGGGCGCTCGAGAACGGGCCCGGAGGTCTGTCTCAGGTTGACCCCCATCTCATTGGCAACGATGTGCGCCAGGGTTGTCTTGCCCAGACCCGGCGGTCCGAAGATCAGCACATGATCCAGCGACTCGCCGCGATTTCTGGCAGCCGTAATGAATATTGTCATCTGTTGCTTGACCGTGGCCTGACCGATAAAATCATTCAGTATTTTCGGTCTTATCGCCCGGTCGAATGCCTTGTCCTCGGCGCGAGGCACGGCGCTTGTCAATCGTTCATGTTCGATGCTGGTCATGTTCTAGTGGTCCAGTCTGAGTCCATCAATATAGCCTTGTTGGACCACTAGCTTACAGCCTGGCGCAGTGCGAGCCGGATGATGTCTTCAGCAGATTTTTCCGCGGTATCCAGGCTGCCAAGCAAGCGGTTGATTTCGTTCGCCCTGTAACCCAGGGAAATCAGCGCATCAAATGCCTCGTTTCTGGGGTCGGATCGCGTTGTCCCGCTTTTATCGCTACCCGAATCTGTGGATATCCTGTCGATGCGGTCACGCATGTCGATAATCAGGCGTTCGGCAGTCTTCTTACCAACGCCGGGTATTTTGACGAGCATGGCAGTGTCTTCGTACTGCACGCAACGCTGGAAATCAGCGACGGTCATGCCCGACAGAATTGCGAGGCCCATTTTGGCACCTACCCCACTGACCTTCAGAAGCGACCGGAACAGGGTCTTCTCTTCTTCGGTGGAAAACCCGAACAAGGTCTGTGCATCTTCGCGCACCACAAGATGCGTATAAAGGAAGAGCTCCGACCCGATCCCGGGCAGTGCAAGAAATGTCGACATCGGCGTTTCAATTTCGTAGCCGACACCGCCACACTCGAGAATAATCTGCGGTGGCTGCTTGTGCGCAAGGCGGCCGCGAAGAGAGCCGATCATTGAGTCCCTGCACCTGTTGACTTGCCGGACAGCCGCGCGTTCAAACGTCGCTGGTGTCCGTGGCAAAGAGCTGTAGCCAGCGCATCCGCCGCGTCGGCAGACGGTGCGCCGTCGAGTCGCAAAAGGGAAACCACCATGTGCTGGACCTGGTCCTTGGTCGCAGAACCGTTGCCGACCACCGCCTGCTTGATCTCTCGTGGCGCATATTCGAAGACCTCGACATCCAGTTCGAACGTGGCGCACAGAGCTGCCGAACGGGCATGACCCAGCTTCAGGGCGCTGCCCGCATTTCGATGGACGAAAACGCTTTCGATGGCAACGGCATCGGGCCGGTACTCAGAAACGATCTGGCTTACTGATTCAAAGATGCGCTTGAGTCTGTCCGGAAATTCACCCTCGGTGCTTTGCACCGTGCCACACGCCACGTAAGTCGGGTTGTCGGCTTCGAAGTCAAGCACACCGAAGCCGGTCAGCCGCGACCCCGGGTCAATTCCGAGAATTCTCAATTTGTCAGACAAATCGCATCCTCAGCCGTCGCTTCATAACTGGGCCAGAATCTCTTCACTAATGTCAGCATTGCTGTAGACGTTCTGCACATCATCAAGGTCCTCGAGCATTTCAAGCATCTTGATCATCGAACTGGCTTCCTGCAATTCCAATTTGGAATGACTTGAGGCCCGCATGGTCACTTCAGCAATGTCCGGAGCGAATCCGGCTTCGAGCATCGCATGTCTGACCGATTCAAAGTCTGCGGGATCGGTCAGTACATCGATCGACATGTCTTCATCGACGATGACGTCTTCGGCTCCTGCTTCGATTGCGGCGTCCATGATGGTGTCTTCGTCGCTCCCTGCAGGGTATGAAAGAAGACCAACGTGATTGAAAATGTAGCTGACCGAGCCGTCGGCGCCCAGATTACCACCGAATTTCGAAAACGTGTGGCGGACCTCCGCGACGGTCCGGTTGCGGTTGTCGGTCATGCAATCGACCATGACTGCCGTCCCGCCGGGCCCGTAGCCTTCATAACGGATTTCCTGGTAGTCGGTTCCATCCAGTTCACCCGCGCCTCGTTTGATGGCTCGGTCGATATTGTCCTTGGGCATGCTTTGGGACTTTGCTTTCTCGACCGCAAGCCGTAATCTCGCGTTCGCGGCAATGTCCCCACCGCCGCTACGCGCAGCAATCGTGATTTCGCGAATCAGCTTGGTAAACAGCTTACCGCGCTTTTTGTCCTGGGCGCCCTTGCGGTGCTGAATATTCGCCCATTTACTGTGTCCTGCCATATTTCCTGATCACAAATCGCGGCCGCAGGAGCCAACAGGCCTCTGCAGCATGTCATTGATCATCGAGGGGTCGAAGAATCGCCCCGCCTTCTCTCCGGGCAGAGGAACAACCGGGCAAACCGGCGCAACCGCAAAAGAAGCCTGAAACGCTTTCATACCCAATGTCCAAACGCCCAAGGACCTGTTTCGGACCGATGGGCCGCGGCCCGAATTCTGGGCGTATGATAACGGTTCTTAGTACCTCGCACACCACTGAAACATCGCCAAATGGTCACTTCCGAGCTCGAAAACTTGAAAAAAAGCAGCGATGAGGAAAGGCTTGTCGCCGCTGCACGGGAATTTCTCGATGCACTGCCCGAGCAAGAGCAGATCAGGCAGCAACGCGCGGAAGGCCGGGCCATTGCAGATATTGTTGAGGGTCTGGGACTGTCGCCCGACGTGATTGCGGCCGTTCATGTCTATCCTCTTCTCCGTGACGATCTGCTGGGGAGCGCGAAGCTGGAGGCCAGCGATATTGGGGAGCTGGCCGGCATCGCCCATGGGCTGGTACAGCTTGGCAGGTTCAGGCTGCCGCCAGACTGGCAGCCCGGCGAGGCGCTTGCCGTGCAGCAGTCGGAGGCGCTGCGCAAAATGCTATTGGCCGTCGTGTCCGATGTGCGCCTCGTCCTCGTGCGCATCGCCGAACAGCTGTATCGACTGCGCCTCGCGAAAAAAGCACCGATGGATGAGCAACAGGCACTGGCCATCGAGACCCGCGAGATCTATGCGGCGCTGGCGAACAGGCTCGGCGTATGGCGACTCAAGTGGGAACTGGAGGACCTCGCTTTCCGGTATCTCGAACCGGTTACCTATAAGCAAATCGCGCAGTCCCTGAACGAAAAGCGCACAGAACGGGAATCGTTCATTGCCACGGTCAAGTCACAACTGCTGGTCGAACTCGCAAAGGCAGGCCTCGACGCAGACATCAGCGGCCGGCCCAAGCATATTTACAGCATATGGCGAAAGATGCAGCGTAAGGGATCGGGTCTCGAGCACATTTTCGACGAGCGTGCCGTGCGGGTGCTCGTCAACGACGTCAGAGAATGTTACGCGGCGCTCGGCGTCGTTCATAACCTGTGGTCATACCTGCCGGGTGAATTCGACGACTACATCGCGAATCCGAAGGAAAATAATTACCAGTCATTGCATACGGCCGTGATTGGTCCGGAAGGCCGAACGGTTGAAGTGCAGATACGCACACACGATATGCACCGGCAGGCAGAACTCGGTGTCGCTGCGCACTGGCGCTACAAGGAAGGCAGCCCTCCGGAAGCGGCGTTCGATCAGAAGATTCGTTTTATCCGACACATACTCGAACCGTCGGACCGGGATGATGAGCTGCTCGACCAGATTCGTGACGACGTGTTCGAGGATCGCGTATATGCGGTCAGCCCGAAAGGCGACGTCGCCGAAATGCCCGCCGGCTCGACACCGCTGGACTTTGCTTATCACGTACACACACAGGTCGGTCATCGATGCCGTGGCGCCAAGGTCAACGGCCGGATAGTGCCGTTAAGCTACAAAGTCCAGAACGGCGATAAAATCGAGATTATTACAGCGAGCGAGGCGAAACCGAGCCGCGACTGGTTGAACCCGCAGCTTGGCTACCTGGCAGCAACACGAAGCCGGGCCAAGGTCAGGTCGTGGTTCAGACAGCAGGACAAGGAACAAAACCGGCGGCAGGGACGGGAAATGCTCGAGCGTGAATTGGCGCGATTGAACGTACGCGACATACCGGCCAACGAGATCGCAAAGCATCTCAAGTTCAAAGACAGCGCGGCGCTTTGCACTGCGCTCGGCGCCGGAGACTTGTCCACTGCCGCGATCGCAACTGCGCTGCAGAACCTGCGCCGTGATGAATATGGCGAAATTCTGAAAAAGCCGCGGCAGAGAAAGTCAAAGGCAGCGCAGCGAAATAAGACCTCGATCAGTGGCATTGGTGATCTGCTCTCCACATTTGCCAGGTGTTGCCGTCCCGTGCCACCGGAACATATTGCCGGTTACATCACGCAAGGCCGCGGTGTCAGCATCCATCGCCAGGACTGCGGCAACTTTCTCCGCCTGAACTCGCGGAATCCGGAACGCGTCATCGAAATTGACTGGGGTAACTCCGAACATGCGAGCTACCCTGCGGAACTCAAGTTGTACGCGTACGATCGACAAGGCCTGCTACGCGATATCAGCAGCGTCCTTGCCGATGAAAAAATCAGCGTGCTGGCCATGCAAACGAAATCGGATAAAAAACGAATGCAGGCTATCATGGAGCTCAGTATTGAAGTCCCGGGCTTGCCGGCATTGAGTCGGATCATCAGCCGACTCGAGCAAGTGCCGAACGTGACATCAGTTCGTCGCAGAAATTAAAGGGGATTCTGCCCGAGTGTCTCGCCCGTAGTTGCGTAGCTGGGGACAGGCCCCGGGACAGACCCCGTTAGCTGTGGCGATATCATTTATTGATGAAGTTCAACGCGCGTTTGTCTACGGCCAGCGAAGCCTCGTGTATGGCTTCGGTCAGGCTCGGATGTGCATGTATCGTGCGTTGAAGGTCCTCGGTACTTGCCGAGAATTCCATCGCGAGGACGGCTTCGGAAATCAGCTCACCGGCCATTGGGCCGATGATGTGAACGCCGAGAACTTCGTCGTCGTCTTTTGCTGCAATAATCTTGACCATGCCGGCGGTCTGCTCCATCACTTTAGCCCGGCCGTTCGCAGCGAAGGGAAACGTACCTGTTTTGTATGGCCGGCCGCTGGCCATGACTTCCTCTTCGGTCTTGCCGACCCAGGCAATTTCCGGCGCCGTATAAATGACCGAGGGAATGACATTGTAGTTGAGCTCGGCAATTTCGCCTGCGATGAGATCGGCGGCCATAACGCCTTCTTCGGAGCCTTTGTGGGCCAGCATCGGGCCCCGGACACAGTCACCGACAGCAAACACGCCCTTGACGCTGCTGCGGCATTGATCGTCGACCTCGATGCAGCCGTGGTCGTCGGTCAGCACACCGGCATCGTCGGCAAACAGGCCATCGGTAAAAGCCCTGCGACCAACGGCGACGATCAGTTTTTCAACGTTAACAGTTTGGGAACCGTCCTTGTCTTCGTACTTGACCGTGACGCCCTTAGCCGACGCTTTCGCTGACGTGACTTTGGCGCCAAGATGTATTTTCAAGCCCTGTTTCTTGAAGTGCCGTACCGCGTCTTTCGCAATCTGCCTATCGGCCATAAACAGAAAGTCATCCATCGCTTCCAGAATTATGACGTCCGCCCCAAGCCGGTTCCAGACGCTACTGAGTTCGAGGCCGACTATGCCGGCGCCAACGACGCCGAGCGTCTTGGGGACTTCCGAAAATTCCAGCGCGCCCCAGGAATCGACGATGCGCTCACCATCGAATGGCGCGACCGCCAATTCGATCGGCGTTGATCCGGATGCGAGAATGACGTAGCGCGCATCGAGTACTTCAACGTCGCCATCGGTCGGCGTGAACTCGACCTTCTTGCCCGCCAACAGTTTTCCGTGGCCGACGAGCCCTTCTATCTTGTTCGCCTTGAACAGTCCGGCAATGCCGCCGGTCAGCTGTCTGACAATAGTGGCCTTGCGTTTCTGCATCGCAGCGATATCGATAGCGACGCCGGACATTTTGATACCGTGTTTGCCGAACTCATTTTCGGCGCGATGAAACAGCTCCGAAGATTCCAGCAACGCTTTTGAGGGTATGCACCCTGCATTCAGGCAGGTTCCACCGAACGCGTTACTGCCGTCCAGGTTTTCCCATTCGTCAATGCAAGCTACGTTCATACCGAGCTGGCTGGCGCGGATTGCCGCGACATAACCGGCTGGTCCAGCGCCGATAACAATAAGGTCAAAACTTCTGCTCATGAATTTCTCTTGTGTTTGACTGCGACGGTCGCCGCAGCATTCGTCGATCTACAATTGCAACAGTAGCCGGCCGGGATCCTCGAGCGAGTGCTTGAGGCTCACCAGAAACTGCACTGCTTCCCGGCCATCGATTATCCGATGATCGTATGTCAGGGCAACATACATCATCGGCCGGACGAGCACTTCGCCGTCGACCGCCATCGGCCGATCCTGGATCGCGTGCATGCCCAATATGCCGCTCTGTGGCGGGTTGAGAATCGGTGTCGACAACAGTGAACCGAAAATACCACCATTGGTGATCGTAAAAGTTCCGCCGGTCAAGTCTTCCATGGTCATCGTGCCATCTCCGGCTTTCTTGGCCAGTGCCGCAATGTTGCCTTCAATTTCGGCAAAACTCTGGCGGTCGACATCACGAAGTATCGGGACCATCAGACCACGGTCGGACGACACCGCAATTCCGATGTCGTAATAGTCGTGATAGATAACATCGCTGCCTTCAACGGATGCGTTGACAACCGGAAACTTCTTTAACGCCTCGACCGACGCCTTGACAAAGAATGACATAAAGCCGAGTCGTTCGCCGTGTTCTTTTTCAAACGCTTCCTTGTATCGCTTACGCAAGGAAATTACCTTGGTCAGGTCAATTTCGTTAAACGTCGTAAGCATCGCGGCGCTGTGTTGAGCTTCCACCATGCGCTCGGCAATACGTGCGCGCAACCGCGTCATCGGCACACGCTGTTCATTCCTCCCCGCAATCGCAGGCACGTGGCCCGCCGCAACGGCCGGCGCGGGATCGCCCGGGGTTACATTTTCGTCGGCGTGACTTTTCAGGTAGGACATCACATCCGCTTTGGTAATTCGGCCGTCCTTGCCGCTGCCGGTGACAATTATTGCGTCCAGGTCGTGCTCATCGAGCAGACGCCGCACGGACGGGCTTAGTTTGTGTGCGCTTGCCACGCTTTTTAGCGCCCGGACCTCGGCATTTTCAAGCTCAGCTTGCTCGGCCAACTGTGTCTCCGCATTGGCTGGCGGTCGCGCGGTGGCTCCCGCGCCTTCCAGGAGAATCGCAAGCACCTGGCCGCTCGTTACCGTCGTGCCGCCGGCAATTTTGATTTCCTGCAATGTGCCCGATGAGGGTGCCGGCACTTCAAGCACTACCTTGTCTGTCTCCAGATCGACGAGATTCTCGTCTCTTGCAACCGCGTCGCCTTCTTTCTTGTGCCAGGCGAGCAGGGTTGCGTCAGTCACTGACTCGGGCAACTGAGGAACTTTGATTTCGATACTCATTTGATCTTCCGTGTTTCTTTTCTTGGCGTGTCGGATCACTACTGCTTATTGGTTTTGCTGGCCTTCACTTTTATATCGAGCGCAGCCTCGACCAGGGCCCGCTGTTGCTGGAGATGTAATTTGAAGTTACCTGATGCCGGTGCTGCTGCGCCCGGCCGGCCGGCATAATAAAGTTGCCGTGGGCCGCCCAAGGGCTCCTGCAGACGATGCCGAATCTGATACCAGGCACCCTGGTTCTGCGGTTCTTCCTGGCACCAGACGATGTCGTTCGCGTTCGGGTAGCTGGCGATGATCTTCGCGAACTCTTCAACCGGAAACGGGTAGAGCTGTTCGATGCGGACGATCGCAACATAGGAAATATTGTGTATGTGCCGCGCCTCAACGAGATCGTAATAGACCTTGCCACTGCAGAAAACGAGCCGCTGCGTATTCTTCGCGACAATGTCGCTGCCGTCGGGAATGATCAGCTGAAAGCAGCCCTCGGACAAAGCACTCAGCGGAGACACTGACATTTTGTGGCGCAGCAGACTCTTCGGCGTCATGACGATGAGCGGTTTGCGAAAAGATCGCAGCATCTGCCTGCAAAGCAGGTGAAACATTTGCGCGGGCGTGGACGGCACACATACCTGCAAGTTGTGTTCCGCAGACAATTGCAGGAATCGCTCGAGCCGGCCAGATGAGTGTTCGGGCCCCTGTCCTTCATATCCGTGCGGCAAGAACAGGGTCATGCCGCACAAACGTCCCCATTTCGCTTCACCGGAACTGATGAACTGATCGATAACCACCTGGGCACCGTTCGCAAAATCGCCGAACTGGGCTTCCCAGATTACCAGCGTGTTCGGCTCTGTCGTCGCATAGCCATACTCGAAGGCCAGGACGGCCTCTTCGGATAGCAGGGAATCGATGATCCTGAACGACGAGGGGCGGTCAGAAATATGCTCGAGCGGAATGTATTCCTGCCGGTTGGCCTGGTTATGCAGTACTGCATGGCGGTGAAAGAAAGTGCCACGACCACTGTCCTGGCCCGTCAGGCGGCAATTGTGACCCTTTTTTATGAGGCTGGCATAGGCCATCGTTTCGGCGAAGCCCCAGTCCATATCGATTTCACCGGCCACCATTTTTACTCGCGCGGCCATGATGCGCTGTACCCTGCCATGCGGCACGAACCCGGCCGGCATCGTGGTGATCGATTTGCCGAGTTCTGCGACCAGCGCCGGACTGAGCGTGGTATCGACCGGTTCGTCCCAGTTGGCGCCGAGGTATGGGTGCCAGTCGACCGTGAACTCGTCGCCGATCAAGCCGAGCGACGACTTTGGCACGGGTTCTCCGCGATCGAGGCGTTCCCGGTAGTCCTCCTGCAACTGGCGGATGCCGGCAGCATCGATCAGACCCGCGTCGACGAGTCTTTCGGCGTAGAGTTCGCGGGTTGTTTTTTGCTGCCGGATTCGTGCGTACATGACCGGCTGCGTTGCAGCCGGCTCGTCCGCTTCATTGTGTCCGTGGCGGCGATAGCAAACGAGGTCGATCACGACATCCTTCTTGAATCTTTGCCGGTATTCCAGAGCCAATCGCATGACGAAAATCGCCGCTTCGGGGTCGTCACCGTTGACATGAAATATCGGTGCCTCGATCATCTTGGCGACGTCGCTGCAATACGGCGTAGAACGCGCATCCTGCGGGCGGCTGGTCGTGAAGCCGATCTGGTTGTTTACAACGATGTGAATAGTTCCACCGGTTCGGAACCCGTTTGTCTGCGACATCTGGAATGTTTCCGTAACCACGCCCTGCGCACAGAATGCGGCATCACCATGCACCAGCACGGGTACGACTTCCTGTCGCTCCAGGTCGCCACGACGCTGCTGGCGTGCCCGTACCGAGCCTTCCACGACCGGATCGACTATCTCCAGATGTGAGGGATTAAACGCGAGCGCAATATGCACATTTCCGCCCGGGGTCTTCATGTCCGCCGAAAATCCCATGTGATATTTGACGTCGCCCGAGCCCTTGATCCCGGTCGGGTCGATACTGCCCTCGAACTCTTCGAACAGGTCTTCCGGAGACTTGCCCAGCACATTGACCAGGACATTGATTCTGCCGCGATGCGCCATGCCGATCACGAACTCGCGCACACCCGCCTTGCCGCCCTGCTGAATAAGATCGTCGAGCATCGGAATGAGGCTCTCGCCCCCTTCCAGGGAAAAACGTTTCTGGCCCACAAAACGCGTGTGTAAATATCGCTCGATGCCTTCCGCGCAGGTCAGCTGATCGAGGAGCCATCGTCGTTCGCCATCTTCAAGCCCACCAGACACGGCGCCCTGCTCGAAATGCTTGCGCAACCAGAGCCGCTCCCGCGCACGCGAAACATGGGCGAACTCGGCGCCTATCTTGCCGCAATAGATTTTCTTCAGGAGCGCGTAGATATCCCGTAGCTTCATGCGGCGGCTTCCTGTACCCGCCAGACCGCCCGTGGAGAATTCGGAGTCCATGTCAGCCTCTGTCAGGCCGAGATAGTCCAGTTTCAGGACGCCGGGTACGTGCCGTTCCTGAAGTTTCAGGGGATCCAGATCAGCAATTTGATGTCCCCTGAGGCTATAGACCTGGATCAGGCGGGACACTGCGGCTTGTTTCTCGTTCGCTGCCGTCAGGCTGGATGCTGCGAAGGCCGTGGTTCCTCCGTTGCCATGGCCGGCCCGGGACCTTTCCAGCAGACGCCGCCGGATCGGCGTATGTGCTATTTCTGCCTGACCGTCGCCAAGACTCCGGAAATAGCGTCGCCAGACCTCCAATACATCGTCCGGATTCTCCATAAATTGCTCGTACAGCGCTTCAATCGCAGCTGCGTTGCTGCCGAATAGTGGCGAAGACGCATATTGGTCTTTTAGGGAATTGCTCATAAGGCAATACAGGTACGGACTTCAGGAGTACTCAGTATAATTGGCTTGGGGGCGGATGGCCGAAAAAAAGGGGCGCTAGTTTAGCCCAGGCCTTTCCGCGAGGGAATCAGTTTGCTGCAAGCCGAATGTTTCAGCTTTGCAATAGTCGATCAAAGACCAGGCGAGAGCACAGGGTTGCACTCCATCGCGATAAAATATCCGACCTAAAACATGTGCAGCAGATAGACGAACTCGTAGCAGACGAGGCATGCATAGAAACTGAAAAATATGGTCAGGATGATCCCGGTCCGCATGAGATTGAACATTCTCAATCGCGACAGAAATACGAGCATAAGAATGCCGAGGCCGGTCAGCAGCAACTTGGTTGCAGCAAACGTCAGCGTGCTCTTGCTAAGCACCAACGCCATGACTGGATTGACTTCGACCGCACCACGATCGAGCAGCTGCAGCGTGAAGAAAGCATCCATGCAGCTCAGTAACATCGTTCCCGTGGCCAGGAAAAACAACCACGGGTGATGCCAGTCCGTGTATGTTGGCTCGCCCTCATCGCCGCGGCGCGTGCTGCGCCGCCGCGACCGCAAAAAGCCGTAAAACACGGTTCGCCACGATAACTCACGCCGGGTTTTGCGGTGGCGGCTGTCAGGCAGTGACTCTGTTCGCTCCAGATTACTCACGATTGCTCTGTTCTATTGCTCATGGCCAGTTGCTATCCGTCTGCGTATTCTAGGAAGCAAGTAGTCCTCAGTCCCGCGATTCCGTCACGCTATCTGCGCTCCCGGCTTTGATACCGCTGTCCGTGTATTGCAGCAGGTAGGCGATCAGCCCGTTTCTGTCCTGCCGCTCCGACAATCCCGGGAAGCTCATGCGATTGCCCGGGAGGAAGGCAAACGGCTCCGCCAGCCAGGCATCCAGAGCCCGTGGCGTCCAGACAAAGGCACTGGCCGACAACGCGCCTGAGTACGGATAATCCGGGACGCTGCCCGCAGTCCTGCCAAAAACGCCGAACAGGTTTGGCCCTACTATGGTGGCACCGCCCTCCTCCAGACTGTGACAGGCGCGACATCGCATCGACAATGCTTCGCCACGGCTGATATCGGCAGAAGCGTATGCATCCTCTGCAAGATAATCTTCGGCAGAGCGTACTGTTTGCTCACCGAGTATGGCCGCCGTCAAGGGCGCGGCTGTCGCACGGCTCTTCGACGCGGTATCTGTTGCGCTTTGCCCGCAGGCACCTAGCGAAAACGTGACTGCTGATACCCAGGCAATCAGGACTACTCGACTCATTTACTGTTGCACCACTAGTACTCCATCAATATCACCTTGACGGAGTACTAGTTCGATCCGCTTATGTTTTACTTCATGGATCCTATCGCAACCGCTGCTTACAAGCTCTCTTGACTTACAGGAAGGCCCGTGTCACGAACTCTTATGATCGATGTTTGTGGGCATTATTCTTCTTATTGCGCCCATGCTGTAGCAAGTACCATGCTTTCTTTGTAAGGCAATTGTTATACAGATTCGTATTCACAACGCATTCCCTGAAAAGTCCGAATGTATAAAATGTCGACGACCGCATTCGAGTTCGAATCGGGTCATCGATACGGAAATTCGCGGATTAGCAGACACAGGCAAAAGCGACATAATCAGGTCGTCGGCAGATCGGCCTGCCGTCGGCCGGGGCGCTCTCTATGAAAGGCTATACCGCAACACTCGATAGTGGGGAGGCGATTTTCTACCGGGACCGCAAACGGTGGTTTTGGTTACTTTCCGTTCTGTATCCGCTGCAACCATTTCTCGGCATCTGGCTACACGCCGAGACTGGCAACGAAGCATGGCTATTGCTGCCCCTCGCGCTCGGTTATGTTGCAGCACCGATACTTGATTGGCTCCTCGGCGAAGACGAAAACAACCCGCCCGAGGCCGTCGTCCTGCAGCTCGACAGGGATCGCTACTATCGTTTCCTGACTTACATCGTCGTACCACTCCACTATGTCGGGCTGATCGGAGTTGCCTACTGGGCTGGTACGCAAGAACTGGCCTGGTGGTCGTTCATTGCCCTGGCAGCCGTCGCTGGCATTGCCAGCGGGCTCGGTATTAATACCGGACACGAGCTCGGGCACAAAAAGTCGAAGCTCGAACGATCCCTGGCGAAAATCGTTCTTGCCGTGCCGGCATACGGCCACTTCTGGATCGAACACAACCGCGGCCATCACCGCGATGTGGCAACACCCGAAGACCCGGCGAGCGCCAGAATGGGTGAGAGCATTTACAAATTCGCACTGCGAGAGATTCCCGGTGCTTTCCGGCGTGCCTGGGATATCGAAAGAGAGCGCCTCGAGCGGTGCGACAAGCCGGTGTGGAGCACCGATAACCAGATTCTGCAGTCGTTGTCGCTATCAGCCGTGCTGCAGCTCGGACTGATTATCGCCTTCGGCTGGAAGATGATTCCTTTTCTTGTTATCCACAATGTCCTCGCATGGTGGCAGCTGACAAGTGCCAACTACGTCGAGCACTATGGCTTGTTGCGACTGAAAGACCAAAAGGACAAGGTCGAACGCTGTCAACTGCATCATTCGTGGAACAGCAATCATATTTACAGCAATCTGGTCCTCTTTCACCTGGAAAGACACTCCGATCACCATGCGCACCCTCTGCGCCGATATCAGTCGCTGAGACATTTCGATGATTTGCCGAGCCTGCCTAACGGATATTTCGGCATGTACCTGCTCGCATATGTTCCGGGTCTTTGGTATCGGGTGATGGACCAGCGTCTGCTTGCCCTGGATCACATCGACGGGGACCTGGACAAAGTCAACGTCGATCCATCCAAAAAGAAGGCGCTGTATGAGAAATACGGCCAGTCTCAAAAACTGCAGGCAGGCTGAAGCTCGATGAGCAAATTCAAATGCCCTGAATGCGCTTATGTCTTCAGCGAGGCAGACGGCGATGAGCATGAAGGCTATCCGCCCGGCACCGAGTTTGCATCGCTGCCGGAGGATTTTGCCTGCCCGGACTGTTCGGTTCGTTTCAAGGAAGACTTCGAAAAAGTCTAGGCAGGATCAACCCCGAATCTCCTGAAAAGAGTCACTTTCGGTGATTCTGCTTCCCAAGCCCGCGCAACTAGACTGCTCCCTTTGACCTTGCGAGAAGCCAGTGCCCTTATCAGTGCCGTCTGTGCGGGCCCCGATCGTGGCAATCATGATTTTTCAGGTTGCTGCACTATTTGCCCGTGCTTTTCTGGAAATTCGTCTGATCGATAGCGGCGAGCCGCAGCCTTTTGCCCAGGATCTCAGTTATCTCGTCGTACCACCGATACTGATCATCCTGATGTTTCCCATCCTGCGCCGGCACGGGTCTTACCTGCGTTCTCTGTTGCGTCGACAGGATTTGACTGTTCGGCTCATTGCCGCGTCTGTCCTTCTCGGGTTCGCGTTACGAATGAGTTTTTGGGGTGGCCTGATTTCCTTTGTTTCTTTCGGAGTTTTGCGAAACACCGATGCAAATGCAGTTGTTGGCCCTGTGATTTCGTTTGGCTGCCCCGATCCCGGGATACTCGCATTGAGTTTAGTCGTGGTGTCTTTTCTCATTCCCGTGACAGAGGAGATTATTCATCGCGGCTTGATTTTGCAGTCCTTATTACACAGGGGAAAAATCCTGGCGATCGTGCTGTCTTCGGCTTTGTTTGCTATTGCGCACGACCCGCAGGCAATAGTAGTTGCGTTCATCGGCGGGCTTTTTATCGGCGTGCAAATGATCAACTGCAGGACTCTGTGGGGTCCGCTGGTTACGCACGCAACTTATAACGCCGTGGTGATTCTTGACTCGGAATGTCTGAGGGTACAATGGATTCCGATTGATACAACCCCTGCGATGCTTGGTACGGGCTTAATCGCAACGGCCTTGGCCGTCGTTGGGATCTCCTTCAGTATTTGCCTCGTACTGCAAAAGGAACATCGAGGCGCATGAGCGCCCCGATGTCTGCACTTATCAGCTACTCCAGGCGGCTGCGACACGCTCGATCACGTGCGATACCGCCTGAACGACGCCTTCATAGATATTGACGAGATCATCGCCAAAGCTCCCGGAATTCGTTACTCCGCCAATATCGTTGCCCGAGCCGCCCGAGCAGCCGTCACCTGCGCCTGATACAAAGCTTAGTTCACTTGAATTTAGTTCACGCATAGCATCAACCTCCATGTTTCCGCTTGATTACCGTGTTACGCCGATCGCGTGATTTGACAATAGCCGATTCCGGCGATTTTCGAAGTGTGATTTATTCGGCGAAATTGCAAGAAACAGGCGCCGAAAGGGGATGCCTTGACCGCCCTGTGATGCATAACACAGTTCCCGTTGCGAACCCCGTCTACGCTGTGAAACTCGGGAAAACCCAATAATTGCCGGTGATGAGCGGAGTACCGATATGAATGCTTTGCGAGCAAAACTGACTGTCCTGCTGCTAGGCCTCGCGATGGCCGGTAGCGTATCTGCAGCTGACAACCTGTGGCTGGGATTCAAGGCCGGCACGCTCGGGCTGGGACTTGAAGCGACCTGGCGGCCGCTGCCCTGGTTCGACATCCGCGCGGGCGCAAATTCCTTTGATTACGATGACGATGGCTCGCAGGCCGGCGTCAACTACAACGCGACGCTACATCTCGAGACCTATTATGCGACGCTGAACTTTCGTTTTCCTTTGAGCCCGTTCCGGGTAACCGCAGGCGCGTTTTCTAATGGCAACGAGTTGCAGATGGTGAGCATGGATTCACCTTCGTTCGATATCGGCGGTGTCCCTTTCACCCAGGACGAAGTCGGAATATTGCGAAGCACGACCTTCTTTGAAGATGTTGCCCCCTACCTCGGTTTCGGATACGACTTCAATGTATTCGGCAAGGTGGGCTTGAATCTCGATATTGGCGTGCTGTGGCAGGGCGAACCCTCCGTCACGCTCACAGCCGATGGCCTTCTCGCAAGCGACCCTACTTTCATGGCAGCGCTCGAGGCCGAGCGTCTCGAAATCGAGGCCGAATTTGAAGACTTCAAAGCCTTCCCGGTCCTGTCGCTCGGATTCAGTTTCAATTTCTTCTGAGGAAGAGATCAGTTTTCGGGCCGATCCGCGTACGCTTCGCCCGACGAAACATAAATCGCCCGATGTTTGCATGAACATCGGGCTTTTTTGTCTGGCGCCGACTAATTCAGCCAGGACGCACTCCGGCAGGAAGATTGTGGCTGGCCAAAGCGGTACCTATCAATGTCACACAGGCGTCTTCCATGCATGATTTTGTTACCTTAGCCTGGAGTCGGGCCCGCAGATTCGTGACCCACCCTAGCCGAGGTATCAGAAATGACATCAATCACCGACCAGATACGACGCAATTCCGTTGCCCTCATCAGTCTCGTCGTTGCCCTCTCGAGCCTGGGATACAATACCTGGCGCAACGAACAAACCGAAAGTAACCGAAATGTCCGTGTAGCCGGCATGCAGCTGCTCTTGAAGCTCGGTGAACTGGACAGGGTCGTATTCTTCGCCCACTACGACAGGGATAATCAGGAAGGCAATCCGCGCACAGGCTGGTCCTATGCGTTGACCGTGCGAGATCTCGGTGCCCTGACACCCGAACCGGCCAACGGTGCTGCGGCAAGCCTTGTCGACGTCTGGCAGGAAAACTGGTCGGGCCTGGGCGCATCAGACGAGGCGGCAGCGAAGATTTCAGACAGCATCGACAAAACCCGAAACGATGTCCTGCAAGTGCTGGCGCAACTCGATTGAGGTCAAACCCGAACCAGCGGATCGCGGCGAACGATGAACAGCCCCGCGACGATCACCAGGAGCAGCGGGATCGGAAGCAAAACAAGTGTGGACCAGCCGTAGTAGTACATTACGGTTCCCGCGAGCAGTGATACGATGGCCGATGTGCCGAACACGCTGAATTCGTTGACGGCCTGCGCTTTGAACCGCTCGGCCATCGAATAGGTCAGCGTAAGCATCGTCGTACCGCCAACATAGAGAAAATTCCAGCCGACGCCCAGCATAACCAGGGCAAACCAGTAATGCATAATCGACTGTCCCTGTAATCCAAGCAATACCGACGCCAGCAGCGCTATGGCACCCACGGTCATCATCTTGACCGTACCGAGCCGCTCGATCAGCAACCCGGACACCAGGGACGGGACGTACATGCCGAGGACGTGGGCCCGGATTACATTGGCTGTTTCCTCGAGAGAATAGCCGTCGTTGATGTGCATGCTGAGTGGTGTGGCCGTCATGATCAAGGTCATCACGCCGTAAGCGACCGTGCCGCCGAGTACCGCAACGATAAACACCGGTTGTCTGACAATCTGAGCCAGCGATCTATGGGATTGCGTTGTCGTGCCGTGTTCCTCGCCGCGCAGGGGACCGAGCATCAGAAACAGCAGTGACTGGACGACATACAACGCAGCTACTACCACCAGGGTTCCCACATAGGGGACGTCGCCAAGCCAGGATTGCGCGTGTTTGACAAGTTCGGAGCCGGCGAAGGCCCCCCCGATCGCACCGAGCAGCACAATCGAAATCGCACGGCCGGCATGGTCCTGCTGGACGCTCTCAACCGCGGCGTACCGGTATTGCTGCGTAAAAGCCATGTTGATGCCGAAGATGGCGGCAGCAACGATGAATAACGGAAAGCTCGAGACCGCGACTGCGTATGCTGCCAGCAGTGCCGACGCGGCCGCCGACAGCGACGCAAGCGCAGAACCGAGCTTGCGCCCGATAGCACGCATCAGGAGCGTTGCCGGTACAGTTGTGGCTGCGACACTGATTATCATGACCGACACCGGTAGTGTGGCCAGTGCCTGGTTGCCGGCCAGTCCCGAACCGATTATCCCGCCGAGCGTCACCAGCACGATGGCGCCTGTCGCCGAAATCAACTGGCAGCTGATGAGAATTGACAGGTTGCGTTTGGCCATAAGTGCGGCATTCTCACACATTTCGGCACGTATAATTGCCGCATGCTCAGGATCAACGACAACGTTTCCGTCCCCCTGGCCGAGATAGAAATTTCAGCTATTCGTTCCCAGGGTGCGGGCGGTCAGAACGTCAACAAGGTGTCGACAGCTATTCATATTCGATTCGACGTTCGGGCATCGTCGGCGCTTTCGGATAATGACAAGGCGCGTGTGCTGCGCCTCCGGGATCAGCGTATTTCCAAAGAGGGCGTCATCGTTATCAAGTCCCAGAGATTCCGCAGCCAGGACAAGAACCGGTCAGACGCACTTGAAAAGCTGGCGGAGATGATTCGAAAAGCGCTGGTCGAAAAAAAGCCGCGGAAACCGACCAGACCATCCAAACGATCCAAGGAAAAACGTCTCGACGAAAAGATAAAACGCGGCCGACTAAAAGAAACGCGGCGCAAAATTATCGAATGACTCTCAGAAAAATATTCACAAAACGTTACGCAGCGTCGCAAAGCACATGGTCGTTATTCCATCGGCATCCAATGCTGGCCCAGTAATCGGTGAGGCCCAGTGCCCGCAAAAGTTCGGGAAATTCTTCGTGTTCACGAAGCACTTTAAATTCATCCAGATAAATTATTTCGAGTTCGTAGAATTCACCCGACTCCTGCAGATCCCAGGCTGCCGCCATCGCTTCATCCCCCTGACCCAGCAATGCCCAAAGCGTGAGTTCTATGTTCTTCTGCAAATCACCGCTTGCTACAGCAGCAGAAACAGATGCAACGGTATCACCAAGGCTTTCTGCGTCGGACGCGTTCATGAATCCGTCGAAAACCGCATCAACCCATCCCGTTGGCTGGCCGTATGATACCAATGCTTCTTTCGCCTTTTGTCTCGCCTCGTCTATTCGTTGTTCACGTATCAGGAAAAGCGTGTAGGAGAGATTGTGAATCCAGGACCCTACTTCTTTGTCGGCAGCTCTTGCGTAGAATCTGTCAGCGTTTTCCGCGTCGTTCAGCCAGTGATAGGCAACGCCAAGTCTCGCATTCAGAATAGGCGATGCGGTGTCCATTTCCTGGGCAATCTTCGCCTGTTCCAGTGACTTCTCGAGTAGCCCCACGTCTGCCAGAAATCGCGAATACCAGTGGTGTGACGTCGGATAGACACTTGAACTGTTGATCGCAGTCTCGAAGGCTTCGGCCGCGTCCGCCCAGTTGAATCTTTTGGTTTCAACAAATCCGTAGACCGTACCCGCGGAGTCTCGAATCCCGGGGTCTAATTCGGCCCCGGTATCGGCGGTTTCGATGGCCATTGCGTACATCGATTCCCGGTCTGCGGACGGATAGT
Organism: Pseudomonadota bacterium; assembly: GCA_022572185.1. GTDB lineage: Bacteria > Pseudomonadota > Gammaproteobacteria > Steroidobacterales > Woeseiaceae > JACZWL01. The sequence goes on from JACZWL010000021.1 coordinate 43,658, forward strand.
CGGCCAGTAGTACATATGAATTCGCGAGCCCCAGATACGCAGCTCCGTAGTTTGGGTCCAGATTTATCGCTTCAGTGAAAAATTCCACGGCTCGATTGAGTTCTGGCTCCGAGCGTTTGCTAAATGCGAAGTCGCCGAGCAAGTAAAGGTCATACGCCTCGAAGCTGGCCGGTCGGGTGGCTGCAGTTACCGCCAAATCCGACTCACCCAAAATCGCATCACGTACACGGTTGGCGACTCGTTCATGCAGCCCGAACACTTCCTCCACTTCCTCGGCCGCGCCGTCGATACTTTCAGACCAAAGAACCACACCGTCACTTGCCACCAGCTGCGCGGTGATTCTTACTCGCCCGCCTGCCTGCTGAACGCTGCCCGTTACCACTGAGTCAACGCCCAGCTCTCCTGGAATTTGATGAACAGGGACTTCGCACGGTGCTTTAACGACCCTGAGGTCTGGCACGCGATAAAGTGTACTTACCAGCTGTTCCCTGAATCCATAGACAAACGCCTCGTGCGGTTTCGTACTCATGTTTTCAAACGGACACACGACGACCGAGCTCATGGAGGATGGCCGATTGCCAAGGACGACAATGGCGATCACGGCGATCGCCAGGGCACCGCCCACGATTGGCCACACATACGCAGGGAAGAACGGGCTTTTTGCAGGCTCGTCCGGCTCAGGAGCGACGAGTGGCGTAACCGGCAGCATCAGTCGATAGCCGCGCCGTGCGATTCTCTCGATATAGGTGGGATCCCGGCTATCGTCACCGAGACAGCTGCGAATAACAGAGATACTGCGGGTAATTGGCTCGTCGCTCATCGCGCGGCCGTCCCACAAGGCCTCGACAAGGTCCTCGTTACTGACAACCTCGCCTTGACGGCTCGCCAGAAATACCAGCACATCCATCGGGCGCGGTTCAACCGTCACCCGGGTCTCACCGTCCTGCAACAAATTGCGATCGGGTAAGACAGTCCACGGCCCGAGTTCGAATCCGCTCCTCAGATCTGTAAACGTCGCCAAGCTGATGGTCTCCGCTCTATTGCGATTTATTCTTGTGGCAGCAGCGCTCACACCAATAGTACGTTAAGAATGGCCCGGATTCCGCTCTGTCGATGTTGGCGTCATCTGCAGGGCTTGACTCAAGGTGTTATTTTGTTACCGTGGTAACACTCATGATCAATCACCGAAGCCACCATGCCAGAACGTCAGATCCAGAGGACCCAGACCGGGGTCCGCATCGAGAAATCCCTCCTCAAAGTCCTGAAGGGCCTCGCAGAGTACTGTGAGCTGTCGCTTGGAGACCTTCTGGAGGGCATTGTCCTGCACAGTTTTGAAGGCAAAGCGCCCTTCTCTGAGGAAACGATCAAGGTCGTGAATGGCCTCAAGGCCGTCTACGGCTGCAGCTTGACGGCTGCCGACAGCCACCAATTGTTGGAGGCGGAGCAATGAGTACCCGGACTGCATCGCCTTGCAGTGCTTCAACCAGCATTGAGGCTTTCGAGGATACCGCAGTCGATCCCGATCGCTTCGATCACGAGGCCCACATCCATATCGGCTGGTCGTACTTGCAGCTATACGAACTCGAAGAAGCGCTTTACAGGTTCAGCGCTGCGCTGCGGCGCTTGACCAAGCGTCTCGGTATCGAAACGAAGTATCACGAAACGATAACCTGGTTCTTCATGATTCTGATCGCCGAGAGGCGATCGACATCGGCATCGAACGACTGGCAAGTATTCAAGCAGCGCAACGCGGACCTTTTTGCCAGGCGGCCCTCAATAGTCAGTCACTATTATTCTGACGAGCGCCTCGGCACATCGCTGGCCCGGACACAATTCGTGCTGCCGGACCGCGTTCCGCCAGCCCGGGAGATCACACCACGGGCGCACAACACATCAGAACAGCCCCTCGATCCGCCCTGCTGAATTAACGCGTATGTTTTCGGCAGCCGGTTTCCTCGGCAACCCGGGCATGGTCATGATGGCGCCGCACACCACAACGACGAATTCGGCGCCGGCCGCGAGGCGAATTTCTCGAATTGGCACAACATGCCCTTTTGGCGCACCGAGCAGATTCGGGTCCGTTGAAAAACTGAATTGAGTCTTAGCCATGCAAACCGGATAGCTGCCGTAACCACTTTTTTCGAACTCGGCAAACTGCTCACGAACCTTCTTGTCTGCGATGACGTCATCGGCGCCATATATCGTTCTGGCGATATGGCGGGCCTTTTCCCACAAGCTCAGGTCATCGTCGTAAAGCGTCCTGAACTGAGCCTGTTTTGAATCGGCCAGGTGCACGACGTGCTCGGCCAGTTCAGCCGCGCCTTTGCCGCCTTCCGCCCAGTGCCGGCATTCGATAGCCTCAAGACCGAAACCACGGCAGTAGTCTTTAATGACTTCGGCTTCGGCATCGGTGTCGGCGCTGAACCTGTTGATGGCGACCACAACGGGCACGCCGAAATGGCCCAGGTTGCGGATATGCTGGCCGAGATTGATGCAACCTTCCTGCAGCGCATCGGTATTTTCCTCAGACAGCATCTTCTTCGACACTCCGCCATGCATTTTCAAGGCTCTGATTGTCGCCACCAGTACCACGGCAGCCGGAGTCAGGTTGGCCTTGCGACATTTGATGTTGAAAAATTTCTCCGCTCCAAGGTCGGCGCCGAATCCCGCTTCCGTCACTACGTAATCAGCGAATTTCAGTGCTGTCTTGGTTGCAACGACTGAATTACAACCATGCGCGATGTTGGCGAACGGTCCACCGTGTATCAGCGCCGGGTTGTTTTCCATGGTCTGTACGAGGTTCGGCATGAAAGCGTCTCTGAGTAATGCTGTCATCGCGCCTTGTGCATTGAGTGCTTTGACTGTGACCGGGGAAAGATCACGCGTATAGCCAATGACGATGTTCGCCAGGCGTAGCCCAAGATCTTTGAGGTCAGCAGCCAGGCAAAAGACTGCCATGATTTCGGAGGCGACGGTGATGTCGTAACCGGACTCTCGCGGCACACCGTTAATCCTCCCCCCGAGTCCAATCGTAATGTTGCGAAGTGCACGGTCATTCATGTCGACAACGCGTCGCCAGGTGATACGGCGGGGATCGAGTCCGAGTTCGTTGTCCCAATGAATGTGGTTGTCAATCAGCGCCGCCAACAAGTTGTGAGCCGCGCCGATCGCATGAAAGTCGCCCGTGAAGTGAAGATTGATGTCGGTCATCGGGATGACCTGAGCGTAACCGCCACCGGCCGCTCCGCCTTTCATGCCAAAGCAAGGACCAAGACTTGGTTCACGAAGACAGATTACGGCGTTCTTGCCGATGTAATTCAGCGCATCACCAAGCCCGACTGTTGTCGTGGTTTTGCCCTCACCTGCCGGCGTCGGTGAAACGCCTGTCACCAGAATCAACTTGCCATCGTCGTTCGATGCTGCAGCATTGATCGACTCGTAGTCGATTTTGGCTTTATCGTGACCCCACGGAATCACAGATTTCCCGGAGATGCCGAGTTTCTTGCCAATGTCCTGAATCGGCAGCATCTTTGCCGCCTGGGCGATCTCGATATCTGGTTTTTGACTCACTTTGAAACCCCATTGCACTCCGCCAGTGCAGTTTATAGAAAAAAGAGTGTCATAGAAAAATGTCAGACATATTTTCCCTCGCAGCCAACATCGGAAAATAGATCTGACACCACTGCTGTCCCATAAACCGCGTACCACGATCAAGGACATGGGTTGCCAGCCTTCAGTCTGAGACCGTGGCCCGCAGGGATGCGGGCCCCGAGCCTACATGGACGTACTCGCGGCGTGTCTCAGGGTGAAGGCTGGCAATTCATGTCCATAGTGATGCACCCCGTCGGTACCCCGGCAACCACTGTGACCCAGTCAATAATGCAAACTCTTATGGGATAGCAGTGATTTGACACCTTTCTTGTGCAGTTAGATCAAGGGGCAGCAACGATCTGGTAGATTTCCCCGGCGCCGTAGTGCAGCACATACAATTCGCCGTCCACTCCCTCTGCGAAAGACGAGATACTGAGCGTAGTATCGTCGAGTTCATCGGGTGCAACGCCTTGCGCGCTGGTCGCCAGCACTCCCCATATGCGACCAGAACCGAAATCGCCGAATACGTAGTATCCCCGCAAATCAGGAATTGCAGCGCCGCGATACACGAACCCGCCGGTTACCGAAATATTCCCGGCGACATGGCCATATTCGGTGATTGGATCCACATTGTTGGTTGAACAACCTGAGGGTGGTTCGAAACAATGCGCACCCTCGCGCTCGTCCCATCCATAATTCATTCCCTGATCGACTCTGTCGATTTCCTCCCACTCGTTTTGTCCGACGTCGCCTACCCACAGCTCACCGGTCTGACGGTCAAAACTGAAGCGCCACGGATTGCGAAATCCCCAGGCATAAATCTCGGGGCACGGCATTGTGCCCACGCCGTCGACGCAGTCGGTATTTGACGAAAACGGATTTGTCGCTGGAATTGCATACCGGGCCGGCGGCGGGACATCGACGTCAAGGCGCAGGATGCTGCCCAGAATATAATTTGTGTCCTGCGCACGGTCGCTCGGATCTCCCCCGCCACCACCGTCACCAAAGCCAATATAGAGATTCCCATCCGGCCCAAAAGCAATATTGCCGCCGTTATGATTTGAAAATTCCTGGGGGACAGTCAGGATTTCGAACTCCGACGACTCGTCAAGATTTCCGGTCGCCGGATTGCGCGTAAAACGGGAGAGGACCGACACCAACGGTGCCCCGGTTCGTGTATAGGAAACGTAAACCTGATCGTTGTTTGCGAAATCCGGATGAAAGGCCATGCCAAGAAGCCCGGCTTCGTTCGCTGCGGAATTTACGCGGCCGCTAATATCGATGAACACGGAACTGGATGATGCGTTCGGGTCATTATCAAACACTCTGACCACACCAGACTTTTCGACGACAAACCAGCGCGAGTTATCGCCCGGCGCCTGCATTAGTGCGACCGGAAGATTGAACGTCAGCTGACTGAAAACCCTTTGCACATCCGTCTCCAACGAGCCCGACGGCGGCGGTGGAAGCGGTGGCGTAGCAACAGACTGTGTCGAAGCCCCTCCCCCACAGGCGGACAGGAATAACATCAGTCCTAATGCCGATACAGATCGAACAGCAACAGAATGCTGCACGGTTAATCTCCAGTGCAATGCCCAATAAAGCCGATCATAGGGGCAAGCCTTAATGCAGTCACGATGTCGCCAGTCGGCGACCTGTGACAGCCCATATTCACTGGCCCAATCTCGCCTGGAAAGTGCTATGTAAAATCACACTCGATCATTGTATGCGGGTACTATCGAAAAGCACCCAGCCCGACAAAAGGATAAGAATGACGTCGACCCTCCGCCGCTGGTTGATCATGACCGTCCTGAGTATTTCAGGCGGCGTCATTTTTTTACTGCCGTTCCTGCAGGAAGTCTATTACATACCGATAGCCCAGGCGCTGAACCTCAGTAACACCGAGGTTGGTTCTCTGATGAGCATATTCGGCGTAACGGCATTGATTTCATATTTTCCCGGTGGCTGGTTGGCAGACCGCGCGTCGCCAAGGAAGCTGATATCGACTTCACTTTTGTCGACCGGGGCAACCGGTCTCTACTTTGCTACCTTCCCAAGCTACCAAATGAGCCTCGCGATTCATGCGTTCTGGGGTGTCAGTATTACTTTTCTTTTCTGGGGAGCAATGATCCGCATTACACGCAACTGGGCGCCACCCGACCAACAGGGTAGAGCTTTCGGCATCCTTGAGACAGGCCGCGGATTCGGAGAAGTGCTGAGTTCCATGGCTTTCCTCGCAGTCTTTGCAGCGCTTGGCAGCGGCGATCTCGCGCTGTCCATGGTCATCACTCAGTTTTCAGCACTCTTCATTCTGCTCGGGATCCTTGCCTGGTTCGTACTGGAAGACACAGTCGGGCAAAGCCACGGTGCCGGCGAAAAATCCAGAATCGGTCTTCGGGAAATCATCCGCGTATTGAAAATGCCGATCGTCTGGTTGATAGCAATCGTCATTCTTACGGGATACAGCGCTTATTGGGGCTTGTTTCGATTTACGTCCTATGCGACCGATATTTTTGCCCTGAGCGTCACGATCGGAGCAGCAATCAGCGTCGGGAAAATGTGGCTGAAGCCGGTTGCAGCATTAATCGCCGGTTTCATCGCTGACAAATTCGGCATCGCCAGGTCTATTGCCTGGTTATTCGTATTTTTGATTGCCAGTTACGTTATCGTCGCTGTCCTGCCCGGCAAATCAGCAATGGTTTCTGTGATGCTGCTCATGGTTGCCATTGCATCGCTCGCGGTATTCGCAATGCGTGGAATCTATTTCGCGTTGCTGGAAGAAGGAGGCGTGCCGTTGGCAGTAACCTGTACCGCGGCAGGCATCATATCTGCGATTGGCTATACACCGGACATCTTCATGCCGCTCCTGGGCGGCATTCTTCTGGACACCTTCCCGGGCGCCGCCGGTTATCGTTATTTCTTTTTGACGACTGCGGCGATATGCGGCGTCGGCCTCGTTGCGTCCCTGCTAATCTATCTGAAAATCGTCAAGAATCCCTCTGGAGAGTCTGCAACATGAGAATCAACCTATTTATTTTCGTATGCCTTCTATTTGGGTTTGCAGGTCATGCTGAGGAGTCTGGCCATACGCTCGATGACGCATTCGCATCTGTTGAGTCGAAAGTCATTGCTTGGCGCCGTGACATTCATCAAAACCCGGAACTTGGAAACCGCGAATTCGAAACAGCCAGAAAAATCGTCGAGCACCTCGAAGGGCTCGGGTTTGATGAGGTGAGAACGGGCATTGCCCATACCGGCGTCGTCGGCATCCTCAAAGGTGGCAGGCCCGGCCCGACGATCGCTTTGCGCGCCGACATGGACGCCCTGCCAGTTGCAGAACAAACCGGCCTGCCGTTTGCATCGAAAGTCAAAGCCGAATACAACGGCAAGCAAGTCAGTGTCATGCATGCCTGCGGTCACGACACGCATGTGGCGATTCTGATGGGTGCTGCCGAAGTGCTGGCCAGCAACCGGGACAAGATATCCGGCACCATACAGTTCTTCTTCCAGCCGGCAGAGGAAGGTGCACCCGCCGGCGAGGAAGGCGGCGCAAAGCTGATGATCAAA
>JACZWL010000061.1 GCA_022572185.1 Pseudomonadota bacterium
AAACCAGCAATCTCAACGCATTGACGCTGCTCGCCGGGTTGAGCAAAAGATCGATTGGAGAAGTCGGTACGACGACATTCAGACCGCAGTTCATGCCGGTGCCGATGGGCGCGATCGCCGGGCAGCAGCATGGAGATTTTTACACTCCGGCGCGCTTGTTGCCGGCGCACGATTGGCATGTCGGTCATGGGGCTGTGTTCGAAAATTACGGTGCCTGGAAGCGACCTGAGTATTATGCGACCAATGGTCGCGATCGCGAAACCGCCATTCGAGAAGAAGTGCTTGCGCTGCGTCGAAGCGCTGGACTCTTCGATGGTTCACCACTCGGCAAGATCGAAGTAACAGGGCCGGATGCGGGTGAATTTCTCAATCGAATCTACGTTAACAATGTGCTTACATTGAAGCCCGGTCATATTCGTTACGGGCTCATGCTCAGCGAGAACGGTATCGTGATTGACGATGGTGTATTTGCAAGGTTGGCTGACGATCGCTACCTGGTCAGCACGACCACGGCAAACGCGGATCGCATCACCGACTGGCTGGAAGAATGGCACCAGTGTGAATGGCCGGATCTTGACTTGATCATCTCACCGGTCACCGGCCAATGGGCCGTAACGACGATAGCAGGTCCGAACTCCCGAATCCTGTTGCAAGAGATTGAGTCCGACATCGACTTTTCGGCGGAGGCTTTGCCGCATATGTCAGTCGCGACAGGCACATTCCTCGGCGTACCGGCGCGTGTGCAACGGGTTAGCTTTTCGGGAGAGATGAGTTTCGAGATCAATGTCCCTGCGATACAAAGTCAGAGCGTTATGGAAGCAATGATGAACGCCGGCGGTAATCGTGTCGTGCCGATTGGCATCGAGGCATTGCTCATACTCCGAACCGAGAAAGGCTATCTACACGTAGGGGCAGATACGGATGGTATGACCAATGCGCTGGATGTCGGTTTCGCTGGCATTGTGAGCAAAAAGAAAACCGACTTCCTTGGAAAGAGATCTCTTCTTCGTGCTGAGGACCAGCGCAAGGATCGGCGGCAATTCGTGGGGGTCGAGCCACTGAACGACAATGAGAATCTACAGTCAGGTGCACATTTCATAACGCCGCAAGACGAAGGTCGCCGCAGTCAGGGCATAGTGACATCGGCTTGTTTCAGCCCGACATTGAAACGGTCCATTGGTCTCGGTTTGCTTGAAGGCGGCTTCGCGCGAAAAGGCGAGACCGTGACAGTTTTCGATGACGGACGCACATTCGATGTCCGCATTGTGGATCCGGCTTTCTATGATCCCACCGGGGAGAATATGCGTGCCTGAACAGCCTGGTTCTGATCTCAATCAAACTGGATGAAAACCCCGCGATTGCGGGGGTTTCTCAGTCAATTCTGCGTATATTTCTATAATGTATAACGGTTTCACACCCTTGGAAAAGTGCCACAGTGGTTGACAATGTGGCAATTGATGGTACAGGCTCTGGCCTCTGCGTGAATCTGCCGTACGCTTATTCGCCCTTTTGCAATTAAAATCGAGGTAGTGGTGTATAATGTATAGCATGCTACGATGTCCGCATTGCGGCGCTGATTTTCTATGACCCCAGCGGGGAGCATGTGCATGCCTGAACATCCTGGTTTTGATCTCCAGCAAATTGATGGTCGATCGATGGTCCGGCTACGCGTTCGCCCGAGAGGCGCGGACGCTGCAGGCAAAGCATTGCAACTTCCACGTGAAGCGCTGCAATGGCGGGGCGAAGATCCGGCGGCCTACTGGCTTGGCCCGGATCAGTGGCTGCTCACCAGTGACACCGAACCGGCCGAAGACATTATAGGTCACATCGATGCCACGCTATCGGGTCAGCTATATGCTGCGACAGATTTGTCATCGCAAAACGTGTGCTTTGCATTGAGGGGCCCGGCAGCCCGAACGGTTCTGGCGATGGGCTGCGGAATTGACATGCACAGAAGCGCGTTCACGACCGGTCAGTGTCTTCACACACACTTCGCGAACGTGATGCTTTTCATCGTTGCTGTCGAAGATGATAACTTCGATCTTTACGTTGACCGGAGTCATGCTCGTTACCTGAGCGACTGGTTTGCTAGTTCCGGCGAAGACCCCATTACGCGGATTCGAAATACCACAGGTACCGTGAGCTAATATGAAAGAACATACCCGAGTAGTTGTAATTGGCGGTGGTATCGTCGGTGCCGCAGTGCTCTATCATTTGACCAAGTTGGGTTGGTCTGATGTCGTCCTGGTTGAACGAAAACAACTGACGGCCGGATCGACATGGCATGCGGCTGGCGGATTTCATTCGATGAACAGCGACCCCAATGTCGCAAGATTACAAGCGTACGGAATTTCCGTTTATAAAGAAGTCGAGGAGATCAGCGGCCAGGACGTTGGCATGCACCTGACCGGCGGCATCAATATCGCGGCAACTTCAGAGCGCTGGGAAGCACTACGTTACGAGCATGCACGTCACAAAGTTATCGGGATCGACAGTCATCTGCTCGGTCCTAAGGAAATTGAAAGCCTGTGTCCGATCGTCGACACGAAGGATGTAATCGGTGGACTGTTCGATGGTAATGAGGGCCATATAGACCCCTATGGCTCAACCCATGCTCTGGCCAAATCAGCCCGCAAAGCCGGCGCAGAAGTATATCGGAACACCAAGGTCGAGGACCTTGTACATAAGGCCGATGGTACCTGGACGGTGGTAACAGATAAGGGAAATATTCACAGTGAACATGTCGTCAATGCTGCTGGATTATGGGCACGTGAGGTTGGAGCAATGGCCGGCGTACATGTGCCCATTGTGCCAATGGAACATCACTACATCCTGACCGGAGACATTGATGAAATAGCGGAATTTGACGGTGAGTTGCCCTTGATTATAGATCTCGACGGAGAGATTTATCTGCGTCAGGAGCATAACGGAGTCCTTCTTGGAGTGTATGAGAAGAACGCCACTCCCTGGTCAGTGGACGGTACACCCTGGGACTACGGCGAAACCGATCTGCTGGAATCGCGACTGGAGAATATTGAAAGCGAACTGTTGCATGGCTTTGAGAGATTTCCATCTTTGGCTGAGGCGGGAATTCGCCGCGTTATAAATGGGCCTTTTACCTTCGCCCCCGACGGTAATCCATTGATGGGACCGGTACGAGGCGTGCAGAATTATTGGTCCTGTTGCGGAGTTATGGCGGGATTTTCTCAGGGCAGTGGGGTGGCACTGGCTTTGTCGCAGTGGATGATAGACGGTGAACCAGAAGGCGATATTTTCGCCATGGATGTTAATCGCTTCGGAGCGTTTGCGACCAAAACGTACACGATCGAGAAAGCAAAGGAATTTTATCAAAACCGGTTTCTTCTCTTATGTCCGAATGATGAGTGGCCCGCAGCGCGTCCAAATAAGGTATCTGCTTTTCACGATCGTCTGCAACAGGCGAACGCAGTGTTTGGCTCGTCTTATGGCCTTGAAATGCCGCTTTGGTTTGCGCCACCTGGCAGTGAGCCAGTCGAGACTCCGAGCTTTCGACGATCGAATGCGCATGAACCTGTGGGGGAGGAATGTCGCGCGGTGAGAGAAAGCGTCGGCATATTAGATGGCTCGTCATTTGCCAAGTACGAAATCTCCGGACCTGATGCCGTAAGCTACATGGATTATCTGTTCGCGAGCCGATTGCCAGACTTAGGGCGAATACGCATGGGCCCGCTACTCCTGCCGTCCGGGCACTTGAAAGGTGACATGACTATCATGCGGCTCGCGGAAGACAAATTCATGATTATTGGCTCCGGTTACCTGCAAGAATTTCATATGTTGTGGTTTGAACAACATTCGGTCGGCAAAAACGTCCGGATCGTCAATCGCTCGGATGAGTTGAGCGCCATCGCCATTGCCGGTCCGCGATCTCGTGAACTCTTAAGTTTAGCCGCGTCTGGAGATGTAGATAACGATTCAATGCCATTCATGTCTGTACATTCTATGAACGTCGGTATCGCGCCGTGCTTGGTGGCACGGCTTTCCTTTACCGGTGAGCTGGGCTACGAATTTTACGTTCCGACCGTTTATGCACGCTCGCTTTATGACTATTTACTTGAAGTTGGGGATAAACTCGGGATAAGACCCTTTGGAATACGCGCATTATTATCGCTTGGAATGGAAAAGAGTTTCGGGATCTGGTCGCGGGAGTTTACACCTGACTATACGCCCGCCATGTGTGGTTTTGATCGGTTCGTCGACTATGGCAAAGCCGATTTCATTGGCCACGAGGCAGCTCTGATCGATCGCGACGCAGAGCTTGAGCATCGTCTGGTAGCTCTGGAAATTGATTCGGAAGACGCGGACGCCTGGGGATATGAACCGATCTGGTTCAAAGACGAGTATGCGGGGTTTGTGACCTCAGGCGCTTATGGCCATACCGTCAAGAAAAGCCTGGCACTGGCTTACCTGAAAACACACTACTTGGATTCATCGAACAAAGAATTCTCCGTACATATTGTGGATAAACGAAGACCGGCCAGAGTAATCTCGGAACCGCCATATGACCCAAGCGGATCACTAATGCGAAGTTAGTAGATCGATACATGGCTAATGCAATCGAGAAATTTTCCGACGTTGGAGGTCTTCTTCGTACGGAGTGTCCGAAAGAACCGGTCTATTGCATTTACCCGCACGTATATCGTGAGACCGCGAGGGATTTTCTCAGGGGATTTCCGGGCCGCGTGTTATACGCAGTCAAGGCGAACTCTGACCCGACTGTTCTCAGACTATTGACGGACGCGGGTATTCGTCATTTCGACTGCGCGTCGTTGCCGGAAATAGAGCTGATTGACGCAATCGATCCCGATGCGACGAAGTACTTCATGATTCCTGCCCGCATTCGGGGAGCAGCAGGAACGGCACAGGAAAAACACGGTGTGCGTCATTTCCTGGTTGATCATTTGAGCGGACTGTCACAGCTCGCGAAGGAGATCGAGACATCCCGATCCGTCATATTCGCTCGCATGGCAGTTCATCACGAATCGGCGATGGAGGATTTATCGGTAAGATTCGGCGCTCAACCGGAAGAGATGCCGCGATTGTTGCGATCAATTCGTGACAGCGGTGCTGAACCGGCACTGGCGTTCAACGTTGGATCGTCCGTTACCGATCCCGACGCGTACAGGTATTCCATCTCCATCACCAAATCGGTTCTCGAACAACTGCCGTTCCGGCTGCGTTTGATTGATGTAGGTGGCGGCTATCCGAAATCCTATCCTGGCTTCATCGTTCCGCATCTCGAAGAATACTTCAGGGCAGTGGCAGAGTCTGTTGGTACGCTACCCTTGGCAGACAACGCAGAGGTGCTCGGTGAACCGGGGCGCGCGCTTGCGGCGCCTGGTATGTCAGCAGTGGTTGAGGTCTTGTTGCGCAAAGACAATCGTTTGTTTATTAACGACGGGATGTTCGGCGTATTCTGGGTGCTTCGCATCGATGGGCATGACAGATATCCTGTGCGGACATACCGCGATAGTAAGCCTCTGGAAGGCGCGACGATGGAGTTTCAAATAAATGGCCCAACATGTGACTCAACGGACACACTGCCTGGACTTGTCCCATTGCCGGTTGACATTCGTCCTGGCGACTACCTCGAATTCGGCAACATTGGTGCCTATAGCCTGACCGGACGGACCGATTACAATGGTTATTACAGTGATCGAATTGTAACGATCACGTCGCCGACCGAAACACCTCCTGCACTGCAGAATGGCAATGGAAACTGAATATGCCATTGAATGCAGATGCTATTGGCGCGATCTAAAGTCTCGGTCGCTCCAATGCGAAGGGCTGAATGGAGTCGCCGGCATCGATATTTCGGGCACACTCGTGTCCGGAATACACGGCGTGTGCAATAGTGCCGGGCGCTCGGCAGTCACCGATGCTTCGCAAAGTGCTTATGCCGGCACTTGCAATTCGATCGGCGTCTGAACTCAGCTCCTGAAACAGACGATCATTTCCGGTTCTAACACCGACGACAACCAGCGATCCGCAGTCTATAGAACTGATATCGCTGCCACGATAGATGCTGGCCAATTGCACCGCTCCGTCGCTGAAGCCTGTTAAGTAATGCTCGAACACAGTGCCAATACCGAGTTCGATCATCCGCACGCGGATTTCGGCCAGCTCGTTAGTCATAAATGTCCAGGCGGACACTGCGTTCGCCGGCGTTACTATTGTGACCTCATTGCCGTGCTGACGCAAAAGTTCGGCCAGGCAACTCCCCATGTAATAGTGATCGAAATCGTATATGACGACCGGGTCTTCGGGTTCCGCACCGGCAAGGACGTCGTCCGGGGTGAAGACCGCATCCCCTTCGAATCCGCTGATTGGATACCCGTCTGTGCTTAGAATCTCGCGAGTCCACTGCGCGCCCGTAGCAATTACCGCGTGATCACATCCGAAATCCATTACGTCCTGTGCAGACAGCGGGCTGCCACGATAGATATCCACGTTTCCCATCGTTTGAATCAGGTTCGTCCGGTAGTCGCGCACGCGAGCCCAGGTAGCCAGCCCGGGTAATTTCGATTCGATCGTGACGCGACCGCCGAGTTCCTCGCCTGCTTCGGCCACGGTAACTGCGAAACCGCGCTGTCCGAGCGCCCGTGCGCATTCGAGCCCGGCCGGCCCCGCGCCGACAATCAAAATGCTCTGTTCGGGATCGCCGGGCGGGATGCGCTCCGGATGCCAATTGCGTCGCCACTCTTCGCCCATAGTGGGATTTTGAGTACAACGAACCGGAACACTATCGTGATAAGAGGACACACAGATATTGCAGCCAATGCACTCGCGAATCTCGTCTTCGCGACCTTCGTTGATTTTCCTTGGCAGAAACGGATCCGCGATCGACGGTCGGGCCGCGCCGATAAGATCGAGTATGCCGCGCTTGATCTGGCTGACCATTTCATCCGGCGATGTAAAGCGACCGACACCAACTACGGGTTTAGAGGTCAACGGCTTCACGAAACTGTTCCACGGTTCCTGCGCCCCCTGTTCGCTGAACCGCGCCGATGCGGTCTCTACGGTCCAGCTCGACGATTTGATATCCCACAGATCCGGGAGGTCCGACAACATCGAGATGATCTCGTGGGCTTCGGACTCAAGCGTCTCGCCGGGGATCTTAAGCAAATCATCGGTGCTGAATCTCACGGCTATGGCACAGGTCTGGCCGATTGCCTCCTTCATTTCCTCGACGATCTCGCGCATGAGTCGTACGCGATTCTGCAGGCTGCCGCCGTATTCGTCAGTACGCTTATTCATCCACGGCAGCAGGAACTGGTACGGGCCAAAACCCATGCCGGCATAGATGTATACGATGTCAAAGCCGGCGGATCTTGCACGCTTCGCCGCATCGACATGCCAGCCGCGAAACTCGCGTATATCCTGCCGGTCCATCGGTCGGGATTTTGCCAAGCTGATCCAGCCCGGGTATGACAGGTCATAAGAAATACCGGAGACGGACATTGGCGTCACGCGTGTCAAGCGATTGGCAACTCCGCTGCCTCCATGCCATAACTCAACGCCCGCCAGAGCCCCGTGCCGATGCACAGCGTCGACCATCAACGCGTGTACCTTTATGTCTTCATCGTCCCACAAGCGACAATACGGCAACGGCGCGTCATCGGAACTTGGGTGAATCGAGCAGTAGCCGGTGTTGACGACGCCCCAGCCCCCTTCAGCGCGGACTTCGCGCATTGCTGCACGCGTGTGAGGCATCTGATGTCCGGCCCCGATCGCATGAGGCGTCTGGTAGAAGCGGTTCGGTGCGGTCACGGGACCGATCCTGACCGGTTCAAAAAGAATATCGTATCGGGGATTTCTACTCATGGAGGCTAAATCTCTGTTGTTGATATGTAACTCCGAATCCGGACGCCAAATGTATCATCTCACTCCATTTCGGGCCTACAAGGTTTTTTCGAAACGTCTGTTGGGGCACAGCCCACCATTCACAAAATATGTTCACGTTCCGCATCCCCGCCGGCACACGTGGTTGGAAGCAGATGTGGTTTAAAAGAATGTCGGCTCAACGTCCGCGAAGGATGGGAAATTCTATCGCGTTGTTGGAGCCAGGCGCGAGTCGAAACGGCCGCAAAACATTTTCAACGTCCCCGCTGACAGCACGGATCAAACAGCGGCAGCGTATGAAAGGGCCTTTACCCATGTCGGTCGAACCACTCCCGAGATTGCTCAAATTGCCGTCGACTCACTATGCAAATCTCTGCAAATCGACGAGTTGATTCCGTGGCAGGAGATCTATGATTTTGCGCTGACGGATGGCCATTGATCTGTCAGGCAAGCGCTTGCTCGAGATCCGCGATCAGATCATCAACGGACTCGATGCCAATGGATATCCGCACCAAGTCCTTCGGTATCGGACTGCGCTTCCCCTCGATCGAGTAGCGATGCTCGATCAGGCTCTCGACGCCGCCTAATGACGTTGCTCGCGTGAACACTTTGCACCGCTTGACAACTGCCAACGCACTGTCCGCACCGCCCTTCATCCGTATCGACAACATGCCGCCGAATCCACCGTCCATCTGCCGCCTGGCGATCTCATGCCCGGGATGGTTAGGCAAGCCCGGATACATGACGGCTTTGAGATTCGCGTGCCCCTCGAAATGCTCCGCGATTGCCATCGCCGACTCACAGGCTTTCCGGATCCGGAGGAATAGCGTGCGCATGCCCCGTTGCAACAGCCAGGCCTCGAAAGAACCGAGAATCGCGCCGGCTTCGGTACGAATCTGACAGATACGTTCCCAGAGCTCGTCTTCCTTGGCCGTTACCAGCGCGCCGGCGATGACATCGCAGTGGCCGTTCAGATACTTCGTTGCCGAGTGCATGACGATGTCGGCACCATGCTTGATCGGCTGCGTCAGGACGGGTGTCGGTACCGTGGAATCCACGGCAAGCCATGCACCGATTCCATGCGCGATTTCCGCCGCGGCTGCAATATCAATGACATCCCAGGTCGGATTGCAGGGCGTCTCGATCCAGACGAGTTTCGTCTTGCCCTTGTCGACGGTTTTTGCCAATGCATCCGGATCGGCGGTATCGAACAGATCGAGCCGCAAGCCCCAGTTTTCGCAGAACTTGATAAGCCAGTTGCGCAGGCCCCAATACATGATTTTTGGTGCCACGATCCGATCGCCCGGTTGCAGGGATTGCACGATAGCCATCGCCGCGGCCATGCCCGAGCTGAACAACAGTGCCGCCGACCCGCCTTCGAGTTCAGCGAGGACTTTTTCGGCGACGGCAAAACCCGGATTCTCGTCGCGCCCGTAGCTGTGCCGGGCATCGATCAGCTGATAATTCTCGTCGCGAACGAAAGTCGACGACGGATGAATGGCGGGACTGAGCCCTCCCGTCATCGAATCGATCTGATTCAGGGCCTGAGCGCTTATGGTTTCCGGCGTGAGATGACTTTTGTTGCCCATTCGATTTGTTTCCAGGCCAGCTCAGTGGCGCTTCGTGTCCAGCCAAAACGCCGCTGTTGCGAACAGAAAGTAGGCGGACAAGGCTAAGACAACCAGTTCAACTTTGCCACCTTGAGGAGCCGGTCCGAAGATATTGTATAGATTCATCGATATCAGTAGCACCACAAAGATAGCCATGCCGTACTTGCCGAGCGAGGACGATGCCCGGCTATCTCGGAGATAAATCCAGAGTGCCGTGATGAGAAATATTGCTTCGAGCGCAAAGGTAAGAGCGGCATTGTTCCAGAGGCCAAGGCCCACTTTGATTGAATCGTCCGTCCACAGCGGCAGGTCCGGCGTATGCGTTATCAGGTCCAGGACCCAGTGCGAGAAAACTGCCAGGGCAACTACCAGCGCCACCGATTGTCTCTTGACAATCACCCAGCGGAATACGACATAGGCAAGCGATGCCCAGCATATTGTGGCGATCAGGCTGTGAGTATAGGGCATGTATTCGAGTTCGAAATGCGTAGCTTCCGTGAAGTGCGGAATGATGTTCATTCGCTCAATGCCCATTAACACAAACGGCATAAACAGAATGTCCACGAATTGGACGGCGAGGAAAAGGACGCCGAGTGACGCCCTCTTCTCGAACCTCTTCAGTGCCAGTGCAGCGGCATAGTGACCAACGAACATGATTCAACCCCGTTGCAGATTCTTACTCTGACGATTTCACCAATGCTTCGTCGAGCGTGGCAACCAAAGTAAAGGATAGGAAATTCTATCGCGTTGTCGGAGCCAGGCGCGAGTCGAAACGGCCGCAAAACCTCGCGGCGATGCTGGATGTAGGGGGAAGGGACTCTGCATCGTCCGTAAGAGAAGCGGTTTGGAGGTAACGCAGGCGCAATCATTGCTCGGTGACAAGAATTCAGCGGTTTTCGGTGTTACTGAGCCGAGCGCAGGCGTCGGAACAAGCGTTCAAGCGATGTCCGGCACCGGGTGATAGGTGAGGGGGAGTGTCTCGCCGTCTGGCCGGGGCGGGTCGGGGCCAGACGGTTTGACGGGATCCGGTATCGGATCCCACACTTTCGGCCTCGTACCATCTTGGGATCTCAGTAATGCGCAGGTGGGGCTGACCAAGGAAAATGGCTTGGAAGTCCGGCTGATCGCGAAGAATATCTGGGATCAGAAAGCCAGCAACGCGCTGTATAATGATTCCAGCGGGGAATTGTTCCGCGATCCGCGGTTCGATAAACTGCGAAATTCTCGCAGCCGCCACCATCGGACTGTGGGTCACGAAGCGATTCGACTAGACTTCGCTAACCGAGAGTACATCGGCCAACACGGCGCGTAGCGACAGCGCGAAGGCTCAGCGGTGACCGCAGCAAAGTACGACGCCGTCATCATCGGCGGCGGCCACAACGGCCTGACCTGCGGCGCCTATCTCGCCAGGGCCGGCAAGAAGGTCCTCGTGCTCGAACGCCGGCCTGTCATCGGCGGCGCCGCCGTCACCGAGGAGTTCGCGCCGGGATTCAGGACCTCGACATTCTCGTACGTCATGAGCCTTTTGCACCCGAAGGTCATCCGGGAGCTCAAGCTACGCGAGCTCGGGCTCACGGTGCTGCCGGCGACCGACATGTTTTGCCCGATCGGCACCGATGACTACATCATCTTCTCGGGCGATGTGGCCAGGACCGCCGAGCAGTTCGGCCGTTTCTCGAAGCACGACGGCGCGATCTATGCCGAGTTCGACACCTGGCTCAACGAGGTAGCGTACTACGTGCGCAGATTTCTGTTAGAAACGCCCGTCGATCCGGCGAAGCGCGATTTCAAGAGCCTGCTCAAGATGTTCGGCCTCGTCTGGCGTTACCGAAAGATCGGCAACCAGCTCTACGACCTAGTCGACCTGATGACCATGAGCGCCGACGATTTCCTGGCGCGCTGGTTCGAGCACAGCGTGACCCGCGCCGTGCTCGGTTATTACTGCTCGATCGGCACGTTCACTGGACCGAAGACGCCGGGCTCGGCCTATGTTGTCCTGCATCACATCATGGGCGAGCACGAAGGCGCGGGCGGCTGGGGCTTCATCCGTGGCGGCATGGGCGCGATCAGCGATTTGATCGCCGAGTCCGGGCGGCGGCACGGCATGGTGGTCCGCACCGATGCGGACGTGGTCAGGGTGGAGGTCGCGAACGGCCGCGCCGTGAAGGTTGTCACCGCCGAGGGCGACGAGTACTTTGCTCAGGCGATTGTGTCCAATGCGAGCTGCAAAGTGCTGTTCGATCAGCTCGTCGAGCCCGAACATTTGCCCGCCGATTTCCTGAAGCACATCCGCGACTTCCGGACCTTCTCGACCGCGTTCAAAGTCAATGTTGCCGCCGAGGCGCCGCCCAGGTTTGCCGCGTTCGATGCCGCGAAGTGCGGGTTCGAGGCGCCGAACTACGTGCACATCGGGCCGAACGTGGAGTACCTGCAGGCTGCGTACGAAGATGCCTGCCACGGCCGCTTCTCGCGGCGTCCGTTCATGACCGTCGTTATACCGACGATGGTCGACGACACCTTAGCCCCGCCCGGGAAACACGTCATCAACCTGTTCGGCGGCCATGCCCCGTACAAACTCGACGGCAGGAGTTGGGACGAGGAGCGCCCCGCGTTCGTCGAGACGGTGTTCGACACCATCGACGAGCTGGCGCCTGGTTTCAGCGACGGCATCATCGAGAGCCAGGTGCTCCTGCCTCATGACATCGAGCGCATCATCAACACGCCGGAGGGGCACATCTTTCACGGCGAGCTGGCGCTCGAGCAGCTGTTCTTCCAGCGCCCGGCGCCGCATTATGCGGATTACCGCTCCCCGATCGAAGGGCTCTATCAATGCGGTGCCTCGACGCACCCGGGCGGCGGCGTGTCGGGAATCCCCGGGCACAACGCGGCGCGGGAGATCCTGAAGGACTGGAAACGGCTGCAGAGGCACTGAAAGCCATGTATGCGAACCGCGACGACTGCATCGACGAGCTGATCGAGGCGTAAAGGCCGGGCTTCTCGCTCGATCAGGCTTTCTACCGGGGCCCGGCCAACTTCCGCCGTGACTGCGAGCGCATGTTCCGTCACCACTGGTTCATGGCGGGGCATGTCTCGCAGATCCCGAAGCAGGGCGACTATTTGCTCTTCGACGTGGCGGGCCTTGAGATAGTCATCAGGGCCGCCACCGGCACTCGTGATTTTGCCTTTTGCCACAGCCTCGGCCACGAGCGTACATTTACTTCGTCACAGCATCGGGGCCAGACCACATGTCCGTCAAAGGTCAAACCAATGTCTGGCCTGACGATCCCGGGTCTATGCAGCCAATCTGCCGGCGGCCTTTGCCGTGTGAGTGGCAATAACGTCCATTAGCGTTGGCGACAAGCAATCGTAAGGCTCAAGGCCGAGCGCCTTTAACGTTCCCCGTACTTCGGCCATGCTATCGGGCGAGAATCCGGACTCGATAATGGACGATACGAACGCAGCAAATTCAGGTGCGGACCAGCCCGTCTCATCCGAAAGTTCGGTGTGGACAAAATCAAGGCCATAAAACGGATGGTCCTGATTCTCGATTCGACCGAACATATGAACACCGCAGTTTTTGCAGGCGTAGCGCTGAATGACGGCAGACTTATCAACGATCTCCAGCTTGTCGGCGTATGCAGTCACGCTGAGGCTTTCTTTGGGTACGACTGCAACCTGGGAAAACAGCGCGCCCTCGGGTTTCCAGCACTGGCTGCAACCACAAACATGGTTATGAGCGCTTTGAGAAGTCACAGTAATCTGGACCGGTTCTGCGTCGCAGTGACAGTGCAGGTATCCACCGGCGAAATCTTTGCTGCCGGCCTGAATGCCATTGTCAATGGCGGGATGTAGGGATGGGGAAGTCATCGTTATTCTCCTGATGGTCCTGTGCAGCGGATCTTTATGCTCACAGGGTTAGTAATCAAAGCGTAGATCATAACCAAAGCATTTTCCATGGAATCCGGCGGATAATTTTCTCTGTGACAGCTCTGTTGCAGTTGCCCACATTGGCCGTCCCCAGCTTTCCGACCAGTCTGGATTGGCATCCAGCATTGTCCGCTTCGCGTCGCTTCCCGCCGTTCAGAACTCTACCATCCGAATGGCCACTATTGGCCTGCCTGCTCAACCGATCGACGCAACACCTGCGTTAAACCTCCCTGCAGGGGTTTTGATCCCCCCCGTGCGGCGTCAACTGGTGATAAACAGACGATGAGGGTTCGCCAAACGCTCGCCCAGTCGACTTCAGCGCCCCTGCCTCCCGAAGGCGCACTTCGGGTGTCAAGATTGGCTTCCGGCAAATGTGCAATCTTCAGTGGTCTGCCGATCCGGAACATATTATCGCGATCAGAATTACCT
>JACZWL010000022.1 GCA_022572185.1 Pseudomonadota bacterium
TCCCGTGTTCGTCGAGGGTGCCTTGTTTTCAATCGGTGATACACACGCCGTCCAGGGAATGGGTGAAGTCGTCGGCACCGCTGTCGAGGCGCCAATGCGAATACTGTTCCGCATCAGCGTCCTAAAGGATCGCAGCATCGAAGAACCCCAGTATGAGACCGACGATTATTACGCCACCACCGGCTTCGGCACGACCATTGACGAGGTCGCACTAAAAGCAACCCGATACATGATCAAGCACATAGAAGACACCTATGGCCTGTCGTGGGCAGAAGCGTACATGCTCTGTTCTCTGATCGGCGATTTAAAAATAGCAGAAGTCGTGGATTTGCCCCATGTGTTGGTAACAATGCATATTCCCAAAGACGTCTTTACATCCCATTCGAATTGATGCCTGACACATGGCCGGATACTCTGGAACTCCGTTAGCGAAAAAGCTTGGCTTCAAGGACGGGTACCGCATTCGTATCAAGAATGCGCCTGCTGATTATCTGGACCTGGTCAGTCCCAGGCCAGAGAACGTGCAAATCTCAAAAAGCATCAGAAAAAATATAGATATCTTTCATTTTTTTACCAGGTCTTCCTCTGAACTTCCGTCGCAACTCCCGAAACTGATGAGCGCGATTCAACAAAACGGCATGATCTGGATTTCGTGGCCAAAGAAATCATCCGGAGTTTCAACAAGTGTCACAGAGGATACGATTCGGACTGTCGCACTTCCCTTTGGGTTGGTGGATGTCAAAGTCTGCGCCGTAGATGAAACCTGGTCCGGTTTGAAATTAGTCATCCGCAAAGAATTTCGCGAATGACTTTTAGAGAATCGTAGCACCAGGCACGGTGCTGGCCGTGAACACGGACGCCAGCTGCCACGCTACCGCTGACGAGGTGCTTTGAAATGCGAGTAAAATATACAATAGTGTTTGTCAGTGACATGAAGCGATCTGTTTCATTTTACGGTGATCTGCTCGGACTCCCGTTGAAATTCGAGTCCCCCGAATGGACAGAATTCGCAACCGATGGGGCTACCGTGGCTCTTCACGCAAGTGAAGAAGCAAACCCTGATAGTGACGATCAGGCGCACACCGTGGCTGGCAGGTGCCGCCCCGGCTTTTGTGTGCCAAATTTGGATGCCTTTCACGAGAAGTTGGTTGGCAACGGTGTCCGCTGCGTCGAGGAGCCGAGAGAGCTTTTCGGCGCAAGGATCGCACAATATCTGGACCCCGACGGTTTGCCGATATCTGTAAGCGAAGAGACGCATAGTCCTTAAGCAGAACCTGACATATCGCTGCATTTCCTGGGCGCTTCCAGGCATGCGCAGTCTGGTAGCTAACAAGGGACAAGGCGATCTGGCCGGGGTTCTTGCTCGCTAAATTCTGCTAGCCGCAATGGGGAGGTACCTGTGCCGTGAACGCATCCGTGCAAGCAATATCAATGCCGACGTTGATATGGGCCTTCGTGCCCGTGGCAGCGGTTATCGGCATATTAATACGTTGGACATCGGCTGCCCGGACTGCACTCTATGCGGTTGCGCGCATGCTGATTCAGTTGCTGCTGATTGGTTATGTACTGGCATTTATCTTCGAAGCTGATAGGGCGTGGGTCATCGCACTCGTACTTACCGTGATGCTTGTTGCGGCTAGCCTGATTGCCATTCGGCCATTACAGAACAAACAACCATACCTGCTGCGCAACGCGTTTGTCGCAATCCTGATCGGTGGCGTCCTGACGCTGGCGTTGGTTACACAGCTTGTCATTGCTGTCGAACCCTGGTTCCTGCCTCGTTATGTAGTGCCCCTTGCCGGCATGGTCTTCGCCAGCTCGATGAATGCGGTCAGCCTGGCCGCGGAACGACTCGAGGCGGAACTGGCCAGATCAGTCGAATTTGCTCAGGCAAGGGCGTCCGCACTTAACACTTGTCTGATCCCCCTTATCAATTCTCTTTTCGCCGTGGGCCTGGTGTCTCTGCCCGGCATGATGACCGGTCAGATATTGTCCGGGGTCTCGCCGTTTGTTGCCGCCAAATATCAGATTGTCGTGATGTGCATGATCTTCGGTGCATCGGGCATGTCAGCCGCGATTTATCTCTCCTTAGCCCGGCGCCAACATTGATTTCGCCCGTCCTGACGGGCGATCGATTAGTCTTTTCTGAGTGACTCCAGGTATGCAATCTGTTCTTCGTTCAACAGGTTCTTCAGACGAATGAGCATTGCGACCTGCTGCTTCTTGACCTGGTTTTCTGCGAGCAGTGCATCATTGACGTAGTCCAGTACTATGTCCTCGTCGATAGGATCTTCATCCAGCGCGGCCAGCACTTTCTGATAGGCCTCGCGCAGATCCCATTCATGTTCGGCGACGTTTGCCTGCACTTGCACTACGGCTGCCTTGATTCCCGTGAACTGCTCCTTGGTCAGGTTCAGCTCGTCCTGATTCTTGAGAATCAAATCGGGTGCAAATAATTTACCCTTGAACGGGTCAGGATTTTTGCCTCTGCCCTGCGCCATGGCAAAGCCGGCGCACAGCATCAGACATGCAATGACTGCAATTCCATTCTTGACAATTTTCATAACAGTGGTCCTTCGTCTAAATAGTTTGTTTCAATCAGCACAGGTAATTCGCCGTAAATATCGAACTGATGTTCGGGCAGCAAAACATCGCTCGGCGCCAGCCAATGCGTAGAGCTCATCAAGTCTTCCTCTGTCAGATAAACAACTGCGACATCATTTCCGTTTGGCAGCCACGCCAAAAACAAGGTGACGACAACCGCGGCCGCAATTGCAGTGCCAGCAAATCGCTGGTAACGCGACCTTGACTCGCTATAGCGTTTTTCCGCGTTGGCCCACATTGCATCGAACCCGGGCGCATCGCCGCCCTGCCTTGATTGCAATGCACTTCGCAGTCTTTCTTTCAGTTCTTTGTCGTTCATCGTTCGGCTCTTGTTCAACTTGCTCGATTCAATCGGCCTCTCGCAAAGCATTCAGCCTTCCTGTCAGAGCCTTTTTTGCACGGTCGTAATGAACTCGTCCTGTACCGACCGATACGCCCATGACGGCTGCCGCTTCTGCAATCATCATATCCTTGCAAAAAACCAGTTCCGTGATGTCACGTTGCCTGACCGGCAGGGCCTCAACTGCCTTCCATACCTGGTTACTCTCCACGCTGCCTGTTTCGATCTCGCCCGGGCCGGCGTCTTCTGCCTCGGCGGCAAATGTATTGATCAGCCGCATCCTTACGGCAATTTGCCGAAAGCGGCTGCGGGCGAGGTTCCGTATGACACCGAAGAGAAAAGTCTTCAGTGACGATGTATTGTTAAATCGCGCCGCACCGCTCAGCACCTGGACATAGGCCTCTTGCATCAGATCCTCTGCCGCCGGCCGGTCGAATCCACACCGGCTAAGGGCCCAGCCGTAGAGCTGGCTGTGTATGGCCTCCAGTGCCTGACGTGATACATGTGGGTTATTAACAAGCGCATCGTCGTCCTTCATAACCCCTCCCAAATACTTGGTGGCGTGTATGACAGATGCATATGACAGGAAATGCGGATTATCTGGGTCGGGAGCCGCTGGCCGCTATGGCGAGAGCGATGCAGAAAGGCACGATACGCTCCGCGAAGTCACCCGGTGTGGCCGGCAACCAGGAAATCAGCACTGTCAGTCCAAAACCGGTCAGCATTGCAGTGAGCGTGCCCCGAGCTGAGACCGACCTGCCCATCAGCCTCATGATCAGAATGGGGCCGAATGCTGCGCCAAGCGCCGACCAGGCGAAAAGCACCCGGGAAAAGATATCCGCACGCCAGACCAGAGCGAGAACAGTGGCCAGAACCAGTACGATAACGACTGTTGCGCGTGTTTTTTTCAGGCCACCATCAACATTTCCATCGGCAAGATTCCAGTCGTAGGAAATGGCCGATGCCGCGACGAGCAACTGGCTGTCTGCTGTCGACATGATTGCCGACAAAACAGCGGCGAGCATCACGCCCGCGACAACCGGCGGCAGCAACTCGCCGGCCACCTTGAACATCACCTGTTCCGAATCGCCGAGGTCGGCAAACAGCACTCTTGCCGAGAAGCCAAGTGTGAGCATGCCAGCGTAAACAATAACGGCCCAGGCCAAAGCGATTACGCGCCCTTGTCGAAGGCTCCTCTCATCTCTTAATGCCATGAAGCGATTGACGACATGCGGCTGTCCCGGATAGCCAAGACCAATACCGAGAAGGCCGAGTGCGAACAAGACTGCCATCACAGCGGAAAGCGGTCCGGTCGGGGAGCCCGCGCTCTTCGTGGCAGTCAGGCCCACCAGCAAAGAATTGAAACCACCAACGGCGATCAATGCGACGAGGGGCAATATGATCGCCGCGGTAAGCATGAGCAAACCCTGGATGCTATCTGTCACGCTCACGGCCCAGAATCCACCAAGCAAGGTATAAGCGAGGACGATGCCGGCGCCGATCAAAATACTGGTTTGCATTGGCAGGGCAAAGGTCGCCTCAAAGGCCTTGCCCGCAGCCTCGAATTGCGAAGCGATATAAAAGACGAAGCAGAAAACGATGATTGCCGCAGCAGCACGGAGAATGACGCGCCGTGCATCTCCCAGCCCGATCGGCGCAATAATCGCGCTCAGCGTTATGGCGCCCTCGCCGCTCGCCAGTGTCTGAAGCCGCGGCGCAATCCAGACCCAGTTAAGAAGAAAGCCACCAACGGTCGCCGGAAACAACCAGAGGGCGGGCAAGCCCCAGGCATAAGCCGCACCGCTGACACCAAGCAAGGTCCATGCTGACGAGGAACTCGCCGATGCGCTGATTGCCGCAATCCATGGCCCGAGTCCCCGTCCGGCCAGAAAGAAATCAGCCGCGTCCTTGTTGCGTCCCCTTGCCCAGAGGCCAACGCCGATTAACAAGGCGTTGTACAGGACCAGCGTTAGCAGAACAGCCGTTGTTCCGCTCATCTATTTTGCTGCGGTCATCAGGGGGGCGGCACGATGGTCGGCTCAGCTGCTGTTGGTGCTGCCGGTTCGCCGACAAATTTATCCGCAACCATGTACATGAGCGCAATCCCCATCACTACGATAATGATGAAATCGAGTTTGCGTCCTGTCTGCATCGTTATCGACTTTTCGCGATCGACATGCTTTTCGAGCTTGAGGCCTTCGGGCGTCAACTCGAAGGCCCAGGCGAAGACCAGCACCAGCGGCAAGCCGAGAACGAGGAATAAAACGAAAATTTTCAGGACCCAGCCGGGGGCACCGAAATGCCCGGCGGCGAACTCTCCTACCTGCGCCAGCAACCAGCCGGCGACCATGTAAGCAATGCCCACGCGGACTACGTTTCTACGTTTCAGTTCGGCGAAGAATGGCATTTGTTGTTACTGCTCTCCCCGGGGAAGCAGCGCACATGATACCCGTGAAATTGGGCTCGAACCCACTGCTGTCTCATAAAAGATTGCATCATTGACTGGATCGCAGTAGTTGCGGGGGGTTCCGACAGGGTGAATCACTACGGACATGAATTGCCAGCCTTCAGTCTGAGACCGTGGCCCGCTGGGATGCGGGCCCCGAGCTTACATGGACGTACTTGCGGCGTGTCTCAGACTGAAGGCTGGCAATTCATATCCTTGATCGTCGTACCCGGTTTATGGGACAGCAGTGGCTCGAACTGCACTTTTTCGTCCATGCAGAAAGGGCATTTGCGGGGCTGTACGGCAAAAAGCTGCGGTTCGAGCCAAATTTCCGTTACCTTTTTAGCTATGGACGGCGAAAAACACTGGCAATTCTGGATCGACCGCGGCGGAACTTTTACCGATATCGTCGCTTTGCGGCCGGACGGGGAGCTCGAGACTGCGAAATTACTGTCGGAGAACCCCGAGCAGTATGACGATGCGGCAGCCGAGGGAGTGCGTCAGGCAATAGGCCGCTGGTCCTCGGACGGGGGCAGCGAAGCGCCAATTGATGCCATCAAAATGGGCACAACGGTTGCGACGAACGCACTGCTGGAGCGCCAGGGAACAGACACGGCTTTGCTTGTTACGCAGGGATTCGGTGACAGCCTGGCGATCGGTTATCAAAACAGGCCTGACATCTTTGCATTGAACATCGTCAAGCCTGCACCGCTCTATAGTCGAGTAATTGAAGCGCAGGAACGGATCAACGCAGCAGGCGAAGTGCTTACGCCCCTGGACGAAGCCGAAGTTACAAGAGCGCTTGAACAATGCATTAGCGATGGCATTTCATCGGTCGCGATCTGTCTGGTGCATGGTTACCGATACCCGGCGCACGAAGAACGTATCGCCGAGATTGCGAAAGACTTTGGATTTCAGCAGATTTCCGTTTCGCACGATGTAGAGCCGCTCATAAAATTCATCAGTCGTGCTGAAACGACACTTGCCGATGCATATCTCACTCCTGTCCTGAATAACTATATCGGCAGCTTGAGAGGCGCTCTGGCCAAAATCGAAGTTCCGCGCCGCATTTTGTTCATGCAAAGCAACGGTGGGCTCGCTCTTGCCGAGAACTTCCGCGGCAAAGACAGCATCCTGTCCGGACCCGCTGCCGGCGTTGTCGGCATGGTTGAAACCGCTACGGCGGCAGGATTTGAAAAGCTGATTGGCTTTGATATGGGAGGCACATCGACCGATGTGTCTGCCTACAGCGGCGAATACGAACGGAGTAACGATTCGGAAGTCGCCGGCGTGCGCCTGCGCGCGCCGATGATGCGAATTCATACGATTGCGGCGGGCGGCGGTTCACACCTTCGTTATTCGGACTCGCGCTATCAGGTCGGACCAGACTCGGCCGGAGCAAATCCAGGCCCGGTTTGCTACCGGCGTGGCGGGCCTCTGACCGTTACCGACGCGAATGTGTTGCTCGGCCGAATTCCGGTCGACTACTTTCCAAGCGTTTTTGGCCCGACCGCGGACATGCCGCTGGACAAGGAAGCGGTTCTATCGAAGTTTGATGAATTGGCGGCGGAGATTTCCAGGGACAGCGGTGTCAATGCAAGTCCGGAGGCCGTCGCTACCGGTTTCCTGACGATTACTGTCGAGAACATGGCGAACGCGATTCGCAAGATCACGGTAGAGCGTGGGGAAGACGTTCGCGATTTCACACTTTGCTGCTTCGGCGGCGCGGCTGGCCAACACGCCTGTCAGGTCGCTGACGTTCTGGGTATCAGAACGATCTGGCTCCACCCGCTGGCTGGTGTGCTCTCCGCATACGGCATGGGTCTGTCCAACATCCGCGTTGAACAGCAGCAATCGATAGACATTGAATTTTCTGCCGAACACCTTGAGCAGCTTCAGGAGCCGATCGCGCAGCTACTCAATGTCTGCGATGAAATGCTGGCAGAACAACAAGTCCCCAGGAACAACCGTCAGTTCGAAACGCGGGTGGGCCTGCGCGTTGTTGGTTCGGACACGATTCTGAATGTGGCGCCTTCGGCATTCGACGGGATGGAGGATGCATTCAGGCAGGGGTATCGCAACCGTTTTGGTGCCGACGTCGGGTCCGACAAGCTGATCATTGCAACGATTCGTGTCGAGGCTACCGGTTACGAACAGCTGTTTCGCGATCCGGCGATCGATGCCGGAGCGGCTTCATCGCCCGATGGTGCCGCGAATGTGTGGCTCGGAAACGGCTGGCAAGAGTTACCGATATTCAAGCGAAGCACTCTCGGGTCCGGTACCGAAATCGATGGTCCCGCCATCGTTGCGGAAGATAATAGTACGACCGTCATCGATGCCGGTTGGTTCGGTCGGGTGAATAAATGGGGACACCTCTTACTGGAAAAGCATAAGCATGCTGAACCTGTATCCGATAATATTGGCGAGGACGCCAGGCCGGATCCAGTCAGGCTCGAGGTGTTCAACAATCTCTTCATGCACATTGCCGAGCAAATGGGCACCGTGCTGCAGAATACGGCTATCTCGGTGAACATTCGCGAGCGCCTCGATTTCTCCTGCGCGTTATTTGATGCAGAGGGCCGGCTGGTATCCAACGCGCCACACATGCCTGTGCATCTGGGCTCCATGGGCGAAAGCGTACGGAGCGTTATTGATGCCAGGGGTAAGGATCTCTTGCCGGGCGACTCGATAATGCTCAATTCGCCGTACGCGGGCGGCACCCATCTTCCGGATCTCACTGTTATAACGCCCTACTTCGCGGCTTCAGACCGGCCTCTGTTCTTTTTCGCGTCGCGTGCACACCATGCAGACATCGGCGGCATCACACCAGGATCAATGCCTGCGGAAAGCAGGCATATCGATGACGAGGGTGTCCTGATCGACAATTTTGTACTCGTTCGTGGCGGCAAGTTTCGAATGACGGAGGTACGCGAAGTTCTGCTGGGCGCGAAGTATCCGGCCCGTGATCCTGACAAGAATGTCGCTGACATGCGGGCACAGCTCGCGGCCAACCAACAGGGCATCCGTCAACTCGAGAAAACGATAGAGCGCTATGGGCTCACAACGGTGCAGCGATACCTGCGTTTCGTCCGCGATAACGCTGCCGCGAGCGTCAGGCGGCTCCTCGGTTCGCTCGAAGACGGCAGCTTCGGCTATGAGCTCGATTCGGGCGAATACATCAAAGTGACCGTCACGGTCAATCACGAGAATCGAGAAGCGACCGTCGATTTCACCGGCACATCTTTGCAGTCGGACAATAACTTCAACGCCCCGAGTGCCGTTGCCCGAGCGGTAGTTCTCTACGTCTTCCGCAGCCTGATCGCAGAGGACATTCCGATGAACGAGGGATGTCTTGAACCACTCAATATTGTCATCCCCGAGGGCAGCTTGTTGAGCCCGAATTATCCGGCCGCGGTCGTCGCCGGCAATGTCGAGACTTCACAATGCGTAACAGATGCTTTGTTCGGCGCACTCAATGCGCTCGCTGCATCGCAGGGAACAATGAATAATCTCAGTTTTGGTAATGACAATTTTCAATATTACGAAACCATTGCAGGCGGAGCCGGCGCGGGGCCGGGCTTTGACGGCGCAGACGCAGTTCAGACGCACATGACGAATTCACGCCTGACCGACCCCGAAGTCCTCGAGCAGACGTTTCCGGTGGTGCTCGAATCGTTTTCGATTCGGAGAAATTCGGGTGGTCCGGGAGAATGGCATGGCGGCGACGGCACTGTCAGAAAAATCCGCTTTCTCGAACCGGTAGAGGCATCGATTCTTTCGAATCATCGCCGCATCGCACCGTTTGGCCTGGAAGGCGGTCAGCCGGGCAAGACCGGCCATAACTTTGTCGAGTATGAGCCAGGCGAACGTGAAGAGCTTGGGCCAACCGCCACGGTGAAACTCCGTGAGGGAGCTTGCCTGATTATTGAAACACCGGGCGGCGGCGGTTTCGGTAAACCGCGCTAAGGAAATCGCCCGTCTAATGTCGTCACACTTCGAACGGATTAAGTCAATAAATGTCATTCAGCACGCTGCTAATCACATTGGTGGGCGGACCGGAGCCCCTAAAGAGTTTTTTTGGCGCCTGGCTAGCCGACCCCGGTTCATGGCGACCGATTAATGAACACCGGCTCACACACAAAATTTCTAGGCTCTTCAGGAAAATTTATGGGTAAAAATATAACGGATATGTTGCAGCGGAGATAGTTTTCTGGATTTTGAGGGTAGAGCATCCTGCCCCCACTCTGAGAAGATGAAAGTGTCGAGCCACCATCTGACGGAGCAAAAGGAACAGAATGCAGATCAAGACTATCCTCAATCGAGTGCAGAAATTCAAATCATTTGTAATACGGATCGGTGCGTTGGGTGGAGGGAGCGCCGGTTCCGACGGTTGAAGTTGAGATACACGCTCGCTTGAACAGCCGGCCGCTGTGTAGCGAATGCGGTCGCCGGAGACCGGGATATGACAGATTGCCGGTGCGGCACTTCGAGTTTATCCCGATGTGGGGCCACAAGGTGTTTTTTGTGTATGCACCGCGCCGGGTTGAGTGTTTGGATTGCGGGATCCGGGTAGAACGGCTGCCGTGGGTGGCGGGCAAACGCCGGCTGACGGACGCGTATACCTGGTTTTTGTCAGGCTGGGCGAAACGGCTGAGCTGGAAGGAAGTGGCCGAGGGTATTTCGCACCACCTGGGATCATGTGTTCTGCTCGGTGGAGCGTGCTGTGAGCTGGGGACGGGAGCATCAGGACCTGTCCGGTGTTCAGGCGATTGGTGTTGATGAGATCGCTTGGCAGCGGGGGCATCGCTATCTGACGCTTGTTTACCAGATTGATAGTCACTGTAAACGGCTGCTATGAATCGGCGAGAAGCGCACAGTCAGGAGCTTGCTGCGCTTCTTTCGCTGGTTCGGCAAAGAAAGAAGTCAGGCACTGGGTTTTGTCTGCAGTGACATGTGGAAGCCGTACTTGAAGGTGATTGCCAAAAAGGCCGGCCAGGCCATCCACATCCTGGACCGGTTCCATATCATGTCACACCTCTCGAAGGCCATCGACGAAGTCCGCGCCCAGGAAACGAAAGAGCTGAAGGAAAAAGGCTATGAGCCGGTACTGACAAAAACACGATGGCTGCTGCTCAAGCGACCGGAGAATCTGACCGACCAACAGGACACGAAATTGTCAGAGCTGCTGCAGTACAATCTGAGATCGATCAGAAGCTATCTGCCGAAAGAAGAGTTTCAGCTCTTCTGGTCGTATATCTCGCCCTACTGGGCCGGCGTGTTTCTGGATAAATGGTGCACCAAAACCATGCGCTCGAAGATTGAACCGATGAAGAAAGTGGCCAGGATGCTGAAACGGCACCGACCCCTGCTATTGAACTGGTTTCGGGCCAAAAAACAATTTTCCAGCGGTATTGTGGAGGGTTTTAATACCAACGCAAAACTGACTACCAGAAAAGCGTACGGTTTTCGGACCTACCATGCGGCTGAAATCGCTTTGTATCATGCGCTTGGAGCATTACCTGTGCCGGAAACTACCCACGAATTTTTCTGACGAGGCAATTTCTAATTCTCCCCCATGCACAGATAGTACAGCCAAACGGCGTGACTGATGATTTCCATCGGAAATCGACGTCCATGAAATAGTGGTTTCGTGTCTTTCATGGCCCCAGTCTGTCGGACCTGGACTTAACCTAACTTGACAGTACTAGCGACCACCAGCAGGGTGACAGTATCAGAGTTGATGGAGCCTACAGCGCATGTTGAAGGAATCGTTTTACCGACCTCTCGGTCGCACGGGCTTGAAAGTTTCGCCCATCTGCTTGGGCACAGACAACTTCGCCAACCCAACTCCGGAAGACGAGTCTGTTAGCATTATCAACTGTGCCATTGATAACGGTATCAATCTGATCGACACCTCCAACAGTTATGCCGCCGGCGAATGCGAAAAAATAATTGGTCGGGCCCTCAAAGCCAATCGGCGACGTGATGATGTGATTTTGGCAACCAAGGTGCATTACCCGGTTGCCAACAAGGGCATCAACGACCGTGGCAACTCTCGAAAACATATCATTAAAGCTTGTGAAGATTCTCTTCAGCGCCTGCAAACCGACTACATCGACATCTACCAGACCCATCGTGTCTGTATGGAAACAGAGTTGGAAGAAACGCTGGGCGCGCTTACTGAACTTCAACGGCAAGGGAAAATCAGATACTGCGGCTCAACCACGTCTCCCTCTTGGAAGATAGTGCAATCGGCGTTGCTGGCTGAGTTCAAAAACCTCACTCGTATGGTTTCTGAGCAATTGCCCTACAATCTCCTCGACAGAAGAGTGGAAAATGAAATACTTCCTGCTTGTGAGTGGGCCGGACTGGCCGTTCTTGTTTGGTCGCCTCTGGCCATGGGCATACTTGCCGGACGATACAATAACGACGACCCCGAAAGTTTTAACACAGCCCGATTTCAACGTGGTGGTATCTACGCTGAACGTATCACTCCTAAAGCGGTAGATGCTGGAAAACGATTTGTGCAACTTGCGAAACAATTTGATATTCTCGCCGCCCACCTCGCTGTGTTGTGGGTCAAAGACCAACCCCATGTAACAGCCCCTCTCGCCGGCCCAAGAACCCTGGACCAACTCAAAGACCTTCTTCCCGTAATGGAAATGAGTTTGAGCGATGAAATTCGACAGGCCTGCGACGAACTCGTCCCGCCAGGAAGCGCTGTGGCCGACTTTCTCAACTCTGCCCCCTGGTCAAAACAGAAACTGATCTAGTAGATCATTTTGTCTAGAGAATTCCTTTGGATGGGGAGTTTACGATCTCAGCCATGAGATTTTCGTCGTCGTATCTTGCCAAGCTCAGTTGGTTCGCGAAGGCGGGCAAATCGCCATCAGCCATCCAGGCTGCACAAATTGCGCCCGCGGCACAGGCCGACATGCTGCCATAGCCAGATAAAGCACTGGCGATAAACGCTCCGTCGACGCCGAGTGGACCAAGAAGCGGCCAGTTTTCGCGCGTCATCGTGTAATAGCCACCGTAATGCGTCCAACGGCTTGGAAATGACTCGGAGTATCTTTTCAGTGGCGGATTGAGTGCCGCAGCGGACCGCAGAATGATTTCGGGGAATTGTGGATGAAAGTGCGGATCGTTTGCCAACTCCTGTTGTGGCTCGCTGGCTTCTCTATTGAACGCCCAACCAAGCTTGATCCAGGTTCCATTGTCGCCGCCGTCCGGACGACAATGTGTTCCGCCGCGGATTGGCCTGAGCAGCCATGCCATGTCCGGGTCATCGGCAAGCAATTCCCGTTCTTCAGCGGTCCAGTCCAGTTCCTGATCGTCCAGATCGAGTGAGAACGGTAGCTGCCTGGGTATTGCGCCGTACTGATCGTCAAACGCCAACTTCTGCTGAAACACGTTCGCGATCGGCAGATCGACGCCAATCATTGCCGCTATTTCTTTCGCGAAGGGCCCTGCAGCGTTGACGATCATCTCGACATTGATTCGCTCGATGCCATCGGATCCCTCGACTTCAAGCACAAATCCCTGGTTCTGTTTAATGCCTTTGACCTGAACGCTCAGTCGTTTACCCCCAGCCTCCTTGATGCGTTCCAACATGTATTGGCCCATTTGTTGACCACTGATGTCGCCTGCCCTGCGAATATGAAGCACATTGGCTATGTCGGGGCTGAATGTGGGGAACGTTTGTCGAATCAGATCCTGGTTTGCCAAGACATCAACACCGTCGGGCGCTTCCGTCCAGTTCGCGGAACGAGTCGGCGGATAGGATTTTGGTGATGGCCCGCGATGAATGCGAATCAGGTCAGATTCTGTTCCCCCGTAACCTGCATGCAATTCGGCGATTAAATCGTCGATATCTGTCCGACGCGTCGCCAACGCGTAACCGCGTCGTGTCATATGCAGGACGTTTGATGATTCAAGCGCGATACGCTGCATAAGATCGATGCTGTAGTTCGTGAAGTCGACCATGGTCGGATGTGGCCACCAATTGCGATAGTTGTCACCCGACTGTGCGCTTGTATAGGTCATAGGCTGCCTGCTATCGACTAGGAGCACGGATCTCTTTTGATATTCAGTACACAAATAGTAGGCAGTAGCGATGCCGGCAAAACCCGCACCGATCACTGCGATTTCCACGTCGCGACTAGTATTCAATGGCCGTCTCTATTCACTGTCAAACGATATTATGCTGCGTTTGTTGGTTAGATGTGCGTAATCTATCCGTGCCTAATTGACTTTCAAGCAGCAGGTGGCAGGTAATATACACTGGGACAGTGTGAACGCGAGCGGGAATCGTTCGGACTTACGAATTTCTGTATTGCGTAGTTGAACATCCGGCGGACCGTGGGCCTTAGCCGACGCTGGCGAAATCCATGGCGAGTCGTGCACGAATCGATGCGCTATCGAACAAAATGGTCGGGGTGGCCGGATTTGAACCGGCGGCCCCTGCCTCGCGAACGCAATCCGACACTCGTTTGTTATTCAAGAACGAATGAGAACAATCACATGCGGTGTCTGTGGATATCGCTCGATCACATTGAATCACGCTGGATATGATTCGCACTGTGGCAGAATTGTGGCAACGGCGAATGGACGATTCGAGCACTATGAAAACAGCGTTCTAGCCAGCATAATTCACCAAGGATCGCGGCTTCTGGGCGAGGGCTCGGCCGGTTGAGGGCGGGGCCTGGCGCGACAAAATCGCCGGGAGCGATTTTGGTCAGCGGCGAAGTTGCTGACCCGCAGGGCGAAGCGCAGGACGCGCGACGCAAACCCATAGCAGTAGGTAGCTAGGGGTTGAGTGAAGGCCTAGCTCAGGCGTTCGAGGACCAGCCAGGTCCGCGATAGGCGGACGGCGGTGTTCAGCGTGCAATCAGCAATCAAAGTCTCGATACCTCAAAACACCGTGAACGATCAATCGCTTCCAATCGGCCGGCTGCCGCCTTGATGAAATACGCAGACTGATATTATGCGCACTCGGCCATCACCGGTGCGAATGCAGTCGTTGCCACACGGCATCCCGAAGCGGTTTGATGAAGCGTAAGTGATACTGGCTCGTCGGCACCGAGCGGATGAAATGTCAGTAGCACGGTGATGCCGCGATCCGGATTTATCGAATGCGACTGCAGGCCAGCATCACATTGAACAAGAAAATGTTCATCAAGGAATGCACCGGCGTCCGCCAGGTAACACATGTAGGCATGCACCTGTGCCTGAATTGTCTCCGTAACCTGTGCTGCATCCGACTCAAAAACAGCCCATCGTGTTGATCGTTCTATCGCATTCGTAATCATCAGACAAAGTCTTCTGACGGTCAGGCTCGTAAACTTCCTGTCCATCTGGATGCCGCGTCCCAGAGTGACAGAACCGCACAGTGTTGCACGCCCCCCCGTATTGCCCGCGATCACGTTCAGTCCCTCCTTGACCAGCAAACGGGCATTATCAAACGTCACTACCGTAGCCGGCTCGAGCGTCCTCTTGAATCCAAGGCCGTACTGATCCAGGTCTTGCCAGGGGCCCTCAGTTCTGTCGAGCTTGCAAAGCAGCCCCGCGATCGCGCCCCCTGCCGCATGTGACGCTGACTCTTCGTCCTGCCTGGAACGCATGCGTGGATAGTAAGCAAGAATATTGGGGCTCGAGTAGCCGGAATCCCTGATACTGGCGACCGCATCCTGGGCAGATGTCCAGCTCCCGGGTGGATCCATAATCAACATGGCACCCCGTTTTCGGCAATAGAGCTCTGCTGCCAACATGGCGGTCGGGCCCAGGTCCATATGCCTGCCAGGCGGCGGCATATAGAGAATATCGAAATGCTCGATCTGGTTCAGAGAAAACAGGCCGGTACCTTTTGCTGCGGACCCAATCAAGTCGTAATCGGACAATGCGCTGCCATCACTGCCGCGTTG
Organism: Pseudomonadota bacterium; assembly: GCA_022572185.1. Lineage (GTDB taxonomy): Bacteria > Pseudomonadota > Gammaproteobacteria > Steroidobacterales > Woeseiaceae > JACZWL01. Next base: position 15,314 of record JACZWL010000022.1, read on the forward strand.
AGCGCGCCCGATATAAGGGGGCCCAAACTGGAATCCGGATCCCATTGTCGCCATTGGACGGCCGCCAGGTAACGGTGTTTCTACCCGCACAAGCGAAGAGCTCAACAACGCGTCGCCCATAAATGAACTTTCACCTTCGACACAATGCAGGCGACGGTAGATTTCCTGGTCGGCCACAAGACCACTGTCGGGTGCCACTCGTTGAACAGTCAGATTGAAGTGTTGTTCGTCTTCATCATCAATGCCGTCGTAGTCGATCGCTGCTCGAATATTTTCAGTCGACCCGGGCTCGAGGGCGCGCAACACCATAACGCCCCCTTTCGCCGGCAAACAGATCATCGCTCCGCGGACGTTATTCGCGACGCGGACGATGTAGAGCTCCCGGCCGCCGTGCTCGAAGAACTGTTTGACGGCCGGTCCGAGGCTGCTGCGATGCCAGTGACCACCAAAGCGGCGCCGGAACCCGGCAAAATTATTGATAAGAGTCGGTGCGTTCAGGGGGCCGCGGAGCGCACGGCCGATGAAAGCGGCTATGGTGTCGGGTGAGACATCGATGGGTTGGCCCATCGGCGCGATTTCGGTGACCGTGATGCCACCGTCCTGAGCATCTGACAAAACCTATCTCCGCGATTATGAGTCAGATATCCGTGCGCGTAGTGTAATGGCGCCGGAACGAGATGCCAACCAGCGCAAGCAATATAACTGTTGGCGCTTTACGCGCGTCTCGGCTAGGCTTGGACAGGACCATTGCAGGATCGTCATGTCAGACACTGATTACTTGTCCGCGCTGTTTCCGAAGACCGGGGAGACTCTCAAACGGGAGCGCCTGGCGAACCTGCCGACGCCGGTAAGCGATATCACGGTCGATCATCCGTCCGGCCGACATTCGCTATCGATAAAGCACGACAACCTGACCGGCGATCTGTATGGCGGAAACAAGGTTCGAAAACTCGAATACCTGTTACAGCACGCTCGCGAAAAACATCGCAGTCGCATCGCGACGTTCGGTTCCGTCGGTTCCAATCATGCCCTGGCAACTGCGCTCTACTCTCGCAAGTTGGGCTTTGATTGCACCTGTTTCCTGTCGCATCAGGAAAAAACGCCGATGGTACCCGCGACACTCAACATGCACATCACGAGCGGCACCGACCTGGTGAGATACGGAGGATCGTACGCGAAACGAATTGCGACACTGCGGCAGCACCTCTGGGGCAAGAATGCCTGGGTCGTGCCAATGGGCGGATCTTCGTGGCTCGGCGCAGTTGCTTTCGTCAACGCGGCGCTGGAACTCGCTGAACAGGTGGCCACGGGCGTCGTTGCGGCACCGGATAGGCTTTATGTCGCGACCGGCACGATGGGCACTGCTGCCGGCCTGGCGATAGGGCTCGCGCTTGCTGAACTACCGACCGAAGTTCAAGCGGTACGCGTTTCCGACCCTGAGATCATGAATGAGGAAGCCTTGCGCAGACTCATAGCAAAAACTGCGCTGATGCTGCGGCGGATAGACGGCAAAATCCCCGCTGACCTTGAGAGCCGGGTCAGGATCGTCGTGCGCGATGAGTTTTTCGCGGGCGCTTACGCCAGGACAGATACCGCAACAGACGCCGCCGTGCGGTTCGCGGAAGATCAGCTGCATATCAAACTTGACACAACCTATACCGGCAAAGCGATGGCAGCATTGCTAAGCGATTTCGATAATCCAGAACTGGCGGATAAGAAATTCCTGTTCTGGAATACTTACAGTTCCGCAGAGCTGCCGGTGCCGGATGGCGAACCGCTGGACAAAACCGCTTTGCCTCCGGAGTTCATGCGTTATTTCGAGTAGCTTTTTTCTTTATGGCTTTGCACTTCGACGACGGCGGCGGTTGCTCCGCCCGCCTCTCATTTTCTTCCTTCGCCGCTTGTTCTTCCTGTTTCTTGCGGTCGATTTCCCCCAGCATGATGTCGAGCCATTCGTTCATCGACGAAGAAACTCCCTATTCGACCAACCTGACCGCTTCGTCTGATTCCCCAAGCCCGATTGGCGCATCCAGAAGTTCCCTGATTTCAGCCAATGTCGGTGCGTCCGGATCAATCTCGACGGTATTTCGAACCAACCGCGCCCTGCCATAAAGCTCATCGGCGTCGCCGAGGAGAACCCGCACAGGCACGCCGAGCGCATCGCCCGCGATTGCTTTTGCGTAGTCTCGTTCGGCCTGATCGTTAAACGCGCCGGAGGTATTTCTCACCCTGTCGAAAATCTTTTGCAAACGCTCGTCTGCTGTTACGGCATCATCCTCCAGCGGAGAGTGGCTTTCCAGATAGAGCTCGCCTTCCAGCCAACCGACAAGAAACGGTTCGTTGACGATGATGACTGATTCGCCAATGTCGACCATCGAGTAAAGGCGCTCGATGTTTTCCGGATAAAGGCGCACGCAACCGTGACTGACGCGCATACCAATACCATACGGCTGATTCGTGCCGTGAATAAGGTATCCGGGTAGGTCGAGTTGCAATACGTGGGAGCCGAGCGGGTTGTCCGGGCCCGGCGGCACGACCGATGGCAGCGGGTCGCCATTCTCCTTATGTTCCTGCTGAACGGACCAGGGCACATACCAGTGGGGATCACGCGCTTTCGCAACTACTGTCGTTTCGCCGAGCGGCGTTTCCCAGCCGACGCGGCCGATGCCGATCGGGTACGTCAGGACCTGGACTGGTTCACCCTCGTTGACCGCCGGGTAGTAAAAGAGCCGCTTCGACGCGATATTCAGAACGACGCCGCGCCGGGGCGTGTCCGGCAACACGTATTGCGTCGCCAATAACACCGGCGTGTTGTCTCCGGGCAACCAGGGATCGATGTCCGGATTTGCAGCAACGAGGTCGTCATAGCCGAGCCCATACTCGCGCGCCAGGTCTGAAAACGTGTCTGTCTCGCGAGTGAATACAATCTGGGGTTCACCGACGACCGTCTGTTCAGGTGATTCCAGAACGAAGTAATTTCGGCTGATCGGCTCGAGCAGCGGCCGCTTGTCGACCGGCAATGCCGTTGGTCGCTCCTCACGCTGTCTTGCGTCCAGAAAGTCCTGAATTGTCATACAGCCGCCCAGCTGAAGCGCCAGGAACAGCATCAGAAACCGTAAAAATGGGGGGGTCTTGTTTGGCAATGCGTCAGCCTGCATCCGGAGTTTGGTCGATTTTCTCAGAAAATGCCCGAAGACACTAATCAGGCACGGCCGATCTTCAGATTCAGTGGCCACGAGACCTGGCGGGTACCTGCACCCCATGCCTCAAGGAGCCGACCCTCGATCAGCGACACGGGATCAGATCCCTTGTCCATCAAGTATCGCCGGGACGCTGACCAGGTCCGGAGGTAGCCGAGCATTTCTGCAGCCATCCAGTCGATCTGCATGGCGAATTCGGGCGGCGTAATCGACGGCATTGGCAGCTCGATACTCTGGTAGCCCTCCTCGACCAGCTTGCGCTCTGGCGGCCAGTAACTGCGCAGGATATCAGCATAGAGTTCGTTGAGCAGCAGGTCGCAATCCGCATCGACAAAACATCTTTCATAGGACCAGACTGCCAGCACACCGCCCGGGGCAAGCACCCTCTGAGCCTCGTCGAAGAAACTCGCGATATCAAACCAGTGTAGTGCTTGTGCGACCGTAATCAGGTCGATCGAATTGTCATCCAGGCCGGACTCTTCTGCCCTGGCGACATGGAACTCGATCCCGGGCTTGCTTTTGGCGGACTGGATCTGGGCTTCGCTCGCGTCGGTTCCGATGACCTGCTCAAAGTATTCGGTAAGCGCCCGCGCTGCCTGGCCGTTGCCGGTCGCGCAGTCCCAGGCAAGCTGACGTCTGGCGCAGCAATCGGCCAGGAAACTGAACAGTGATTCCGGATAGGTGGGACGGAATTCGGCGTACGAGCTCGAGTGGCCCGAGAAATGATCCTTGAACGATTGCTCAGACGAAGCGGTATCGACTGTCGTCATTACCTCGTGCAGTTGGGGTTCTTGCCCTGGGCTTTAGCCTCGTTCATGAGTGCCAGCGCGCTCGGATACTGCGATATCAAAGCCTCGATACGTGTTTCGCTTGACGGGTGTGTGGACAGAAACTCCGGTGGCGCATCGTCCTCGTGCTCTTTCTGCATTTTCTTCCACAACTCAACGCTCTCACGCGGATCGAAGCCGGCTTTGGCCATGTACTTGAGGCCCAGTACATCGGCTTCGGATTCCTGCGCGCGCGTATGTGGCAGGAAAATACCCAGCTGGGCCCCCGCGTGCAGGCCTTCGTACGCGGTGTGTGTCAATCCGCTATGCCCCTGCCCCAGAACGATCGCAGCGATATAGACACCGATGTCTGTGAATTCGCCGCGTGACGCACGCTCGTTCGCGTGCCGCGCCGTTACATGCGCAACCTCGTGTCCTATGACGGCCGCCAATTGGTCCTGGTTCGTCGCGATGCTCAGAATACCTTCATACACCGCCATCTTGCCGCCCGGCATGACGAATGCGTTTTGCTCCTGGCTGTCAATGACTGCCAGCTCCCAGTTCAATTTTGCCTCGGGTCCCTCCAGCGATTCGACGATGTTAGTCGCGACGCAGGCGACAAAGTCGATGGTTGCCCGGTCGGTCACGAGAGGCGCTTCGGCTCTGAGTTTCGCAAACTCCCTGGATGCCTGGGCCTCAAGCTCAGCATCCGACTTCAGGATCATCTGGCTGCGCCCTGTCGGAGAGGTTGTGCAGGCAGTGTGCAGAAATGCCAAAAAAGTTATAAGAATCAGTGTTTTGTAACGTGGGTTGAACATTTTAACTCCTCGCGGCTATGCGTGGATTATAGCCGACTCCGGCTGCGCCCGCGTCAGACTGAAATCGCACGACGCGTCACTACTAAGACAGGGTCTCTGCTGCAGGGTTCCCGGTAAGCGCCAGCACATGCAACGGTCTTAACGTTGCGGAGCCCTCGACGTTTACGAGCGCGGCAAACGCGATTCGAAGTGGCGGCGCCAGCGTGCCGCATCGGCTTTCTCGAGCAGCGCATCGACACTCGCCAGTATTCTTTTCTGTAATGGCTGCCTGATTTTGTAGCTCACGCGATAGAGGTCACGATCCCTGGCGAGCTCGGCCAGCAGTTCATCGCTCGTCTTGAGCTCGTCCGCGAGGCCGAGTTCCAGTGCCCTGGTGCCGTACCAGTGTTCACCGGTGGCCACCTTCTCGAGATCCAGATCCTGACGGTATCTGCCGACGACATCTTTGAACAAGCTGTGGACATCCTCGAGTTCCTCTTTGAGCTTGGCCCGGTCTTCGTCCGTGTTCTTGCCGAATATCGTTACATTTCGTTTGTGTTTGCCGGCCGTAATCATCTCGAAGTCGATACCATGCTCATCCAGCATCCGGTTGAAGTTCGGCAACTGGGCGATCACACCGATCGAGCCGAGTATTGCGAACGGAGCTGCGATGAGCCTGTTGGCGACACATGCCATCAGGTATCCGCCGCTCGCGGCCACTTTGTCCACCGAAATGAGCAAGGGAATGCCCTGATCGCGAATGCGCACGAGTTGCGAGGTAGCGAGGCCGTGCTCGTGAACGATACCACCATGATTCTCCAGGCGGACAATGACCTGGTCATCCGGCCCGGCCACTTCGAGAATGGCGCTTACCTCTTCGCGGAGTGATGCAACTGCAGTTGCCTTCAAGTCGCCTTTGAAGTCTATGACAAAACTCCGCGGCCGCGTGTCGGCAGACTTGGCTTCGGCTTTGGCCTTTACCTTGTCTGCCTTGACCTGTGCCTTCCGATCGGCTTTCTTGAGAATCGCCTGCTTCAGAGCGCTTGCCAGGGTCTGGTACTTCTTGTTCAGGTGTTCGATTTCCAGGCCTTCCTGCATGGTGGCCTTGCGGCTGGCGGCGGCGACGGTCCCGACAACAACGACGATGGCGCCGACAATCGTCACCGCTTTAAGCAGGAAAAGGCCATATTCAGCGAAAAATTCGATCATAGGTTCACTTGGTGTACGGGCAAGGCCCGGATGTTGAGGTTCAGATTGCGATTCCGACGTTGTTTTTCTGCAGCACGCGCTCTGCCCGATAGCTTGACCGAACCAGTGGCCCGGCAACGACTTCCACGAAACCCTTGTCGAGGCCTTCCTGTCGATACGCTTCGAACTCGTCGGGTAGCACATATCGTTCAACGGCGAGGTGGTTTGGCGTCGGTCTTAAATATTGCCCCAGCGTCAGGATATCGACGCCGATCTCACGCAGGTCATCCATGGTTTCCATGATCTCGTGGTCGCGTTCTCCGAGCCCGAGCATCAGGCTGGTCTTGGTCAGGATATCATTTCGATGTTTTTTTGCGTGGGCCAGCACGCTCAGTGTCTGTTCGTAACTCGCCCGCGGGTCCCTGACTGGCCGGGTAAGGCGCTTTACGGTCTCAACGTTTTGCGCAAAAACCTCGAGCCCCGAATCGACCACCAGCTCAACGTCCTTTAGCACACCTTGAAAGTCGGGCGTCAGCGCCTCAACCGCCGTATGCGGATTGAGTTTCTTGATCGCCTTGATGCAGGCTGCGTAATGACCCGCTCCACCGTCAGGCAGATCGTCCCTGTCCACAGACGTCAGGACGATATATGCGAGATCCATCAGCTTGACGGCGCGCGCGGTGTTTTCAGGCTCTTCCTCGTCCAGCCAGCCCTTCGGATTACCGGTATCGACTGCACAGAATCGGCAGGCCCGGGTGCAGACTGACCCCATAAGCATGATGGTCGCTGTGCCGTTATTCCAGCATTCGCCGATATTCGGGCACATGGACTCTTCGCAGACAGTGTTCAGGCGATGGTCGCGAACGGTCTGACGAACGGCCGAGAATTTCGCGCCTGCCGGCAGCTGGGCGCGCAGCCACCTCGGCTTGCCGCCGGCCGTGAATTCCGGTGCATCCAGCTGCGTTTTTATGCCGTCCTTGATTGCCGTAAAGCCGGCCGCAGTCTCGTATTTACTGCCGCTCTTGACGATGGGAATCCCGCGGAATTGCTTGCCGCTGTCTTTCATGGCGCCTTTAGGTTTGTGAAGCGAAAGACGATCATTCTCTCATGAGCAGCAAGCTTGTTGAAAGTGGTGAGCGGATCAAAATGGGGACGGATCCCGATTTTTCATTCGTGGAATTGGGCGTAGAAGCGGCTTTTTGTACATGGATGTACTTATATCGCGGAGCACAGGGATGTGCGAGAGCGATGAAGCCGCGATCGCATTGAATTGGTGCCGGGCACTGCGCCGGCAACAAGCAAAAATATCGCGGCCTTTCGGCCGGGAAAATCAGCGGGCAATCTGCCCACTCAAGCCAAGAACTGCGTAACGGTCGGTGCAGATTGATCTTCAGCGCCAGTGATGGGAGCTGCTCCGAACAGAGATAAAAAAATCCCGGCCTTTCGGCCGGGAAAATCAGGGGGAAATCATCTACGCCAGAAGAACTAAATTCAGTGCAATCGTGACCAGCTAACAAGTCTCACGGCGCTCTGTTGCAGGTCGAAATTCTTGGCCAGTACGGCCTCTATGTCTGCTACCTCCGAGTTCTTGTCCATCGGGTCGCTCAGCTCGACCACACCACTAAACTCGTTACCACCGCGGTAATATGCGTCAGTCAATCGAAACTGTGTGTAGTACTTTGCAGACATGGGCTCACACTACGCTTCGACGCCTCGATGATCTGTGAGCCAAAGCACAGATTCCGGCCCAAAATGGATGATCGCACCGGCAATCGCCAGAGCTGTGATAGGTGTCACACGACACGGGGCCCCGGCTGCCCTCAGCCACCTGTGTCGTCCCTTGATCATCTGTTTTGCTTATTTTTTGGGCCAGATTGCCTGACGCCACACAGGGCGGGCGATGCGCCTTAAATGCATGGGAAATCGCTCCGAACGGGACTCGCGGCGGCCGTATTGCAGGCGTAGAATCCGCGATCACAGCTGCGACGTTATGTTATAGAGATGCACTGCACAGAATTAGGGTTGCAGGATATGTAACATTGCGCTAGTTACATCTAGCGCTAATTGCGATTGCAGCTTTTTTATCTGAATTTGGAACTACAAAATGGCCCCTAATCCCAGTTTTGTCAGATTGCTCGTGCTCGCAGCATTTCTGCTCGGCACAGTCGACTCCCTCGCGCAGGACGAACTGCGCAATACCTTTTTCAAAGACGCCGATGCCGCTTTGGCTGAAGCTGATGCGGTAGACGCCCAGCTCCTTGCCCCAAGAAGCTATGACAAAGGCACCAAAGCCTATGCTGCAGCGGATGCCGGCCTGAGACGTGGCCGAAACGTCCAGTATCTCCGTGACAAGACCGCCGAAGCCGCAAGCAGCTTTGGCGCCGCCAAGCGGGCAGCAGAGCTGGCAAAGACGGTCCTGTCACAGGTCTTGAAAAGCCGGCAGGATGCTTTCAACGCACACGCTAACGAGCTATCGCAAGAGATCTGGGACAAAGCCAACCGGGAATTTGCCTCGGCAATTCGCTACCTCGAACGCGGTGACCTGAAGAGCGCCAAACGCAAGGATATCCAGGCGACCAGCCTGTACCGGGATGCGGAGCTGATGGCAATCAAGGCCCAGTATCTGACCGAAACACGCCGCTTGCTGGCAGACGCGGACAAACGGAGAGTCGGCCGTTACGCGCCGTTTACGCTCAACAAAGCGAAGCAGCTTCTGGCCGACGCGGAACGGGAGCTGGAGGAAAACCGCTATGACACGGACTACCCCCGCAACCTTGCTCAACAGGCAAATTACGAGGCCAAACATGCCTTCTACCTGGCTGATGTGGTCCTTTCAGTGCGCGACAAAGACCTCAGCGTCGAGATGCTGGTCCTGCAGTGGGAAGACCCGCTGCGACAGATCGCCGGGGCAGCCGATATCCTGCCGGCGATGTCAGATGGCCATGAAGGATTGCGGATCGAACTGGTTGCCTATATCGAAAATACGCAGAATGAGTTGCAAAGCCTTGGACAGGATGTCAACGCAGGCATTCTCCGCCTCGCCGATATGGAAGAGGAAATCCGGGCGCTCGACGAACGGCTTGGCGGCGCCACGGCCGAGCGGGCAGCCCTGGTAAAAAGGCTCGAAGCACAGGCTCGCGTCAAGGCCCAGTTTGAGCAGGTCGAGAAAATGTTCACGAAGTCCGAGGCACGCGTATTCCGCGAGGGCAACAACGTCATATTGCGACTGGTCGGCCTGAGCTTCGACAGCGGCGCATCAGCGATCAAGCAGGGCAGTTTCGACTTGCTCGCGAAAGTCGAGAAAGCAATCGACATTTTCCCGCGGAGTGAGCTTGTGATCGAGGGTCACACGGATTCACATGGCGGTGATGAGCTGAACCAGAAGCTGTCTCAGGAAAGAGCCGAGTCCTTGCAGCAATACATGATCAACGCGATGCGTATTCCCAGTTATCGTGTGATCGCCACCGGCTACGGCGAGACCAACCCGGTCGCCAATAATGAGACTGCGGCGGGCCGCGCAAAAAACCGCCGTATCGATATCGTAATCAAGCCGAACCTCGATTCAGCGTAGTCGCGGTTTTTGGGAGCGCCGTCAGGCTCGATCGCGGCGGAAGCCGCTCCTGCAACCGTCTCCGTTAGCACCCGTAGATCGCGGCGGAAGCCGCTCCTGCAACCGTCTCCGTTAGCACCCGTAGATCGCGGCGGAAGCCGCTCCTGCAACCGTCTCCGTTAGCACCCGTAGATCGCGGCGGAAGCCGCTCCTGCAACCATCTCTATTTGCACCTGTAGGAGCGGCTTCAGCCGCGATTCCAACCAGATTCCAGCCGGAAGATGTCCCCTAGGTTCGGCTTTGACGCCACCATTCAGAGATATAACCCGCGGTTACCTCGTTGACGAGGTAACCGTATTCGGCGTGGACATTCAGCTCTCCCTCGAGGCGGAAGTAGTTATAGACCTCCCTGTCCTCGATGCTCTCGACGAGCCCCAGTTGCAGCATTTCCTCAAAATCGTTTTGCAGCCTCATGTCGAGGGCCGTCAAATCACCAACTGCTGCAATGTTGACCCAGCGTTTGATATTCCGCGGATGACGATTGTCGGGCTGCTCTTGCCAGCCCTTGATTCTGCGTTGAATAAATGTCTGGCCAAGTGGGCTGCCCATCGTCAGAAAGAGATCGATATTGTAATTGTTCCCGGACTCCTGGCTGAGTTGCCACAGCGCGTCATAAGCAATGATGGAACCCATGCTATGTGCGATGAGCAATATTGGCCGCCCTGATTTCCAGGCCGCCCGCAAAGGCATTTTCAGAAGCCTGCGTATGAATTCGGCCATGTCGTATTCGTTCTTTACGTAGCGGCGAAGATCGCGCAGATGTATCTCCAGGGTTTCATCGGCGAGCGGATGCAGCAGGAACGGAAAAAGATCGGCGATAGAATAGATCCGGTGCAGGACCTTGCGCTGCCACGAAGTTGCCTCGGCACGATCCTTATCGGTCGCTGAGTGCTGCCGAAGCAGGGCATCGATCGCGGCGAGGTCGAGATTCAGATCGTAGTGCTCGCCATAGAAATCATAAGTCCAGCCGATGATGTCGAAGCAGTGATCATGTTCCTGCATCTGCGCTGCCGAATCGGGATCGATCCGCCGGACGCCTTCCAGCAGACAACGAAAAAGTTCATGCCGGTGCGCCCTGGGCTCGGGCTTCGGTTTCAGCCCCGGCACATAGATCATCAACGGTTCGCCGGAAAACTTACTCATGGCCGGAATGGGAAGCCTGGTGAGCAATGGCGGGCTCGAGCACAGTCAGCAACTCCGCAATGGTAGAGATAATTACATCCGGCGCAGCAACATGCTCAGGCCAGCCATCGCCGTTGCGATTGACCCAGGCAGTACGCAGGCCTGCTTCCTGTGCACCGACAATATCGATCTCCGGATGATCACCGACATGCAGGGTTTGCTGTGCGGTAACATCCGCGCGATTAACAGCCTCGTCGAATATCGGCCGCGCCGGTTTGGCGGCACCGACGTCGACCGCCGTCACTACATCGTCAAAGAGATGCCGGATGCCGATGCGCTGCAGATTCGCATTTCCATTCGTTACCGCAATGAGCGAGAAATGTTCGCTGAGCACCTCCAGCGTGGGCACAACGTCCGCATATAACTCGACGTCGTTCCTCACCCGGTCGAAAACGACGAATGCGTCATCCACAAAGTCGGGCGAGTAACCGACCGTTACCGCCATGCGTTCAAGCACCATCTTCCTCAGGAACAGAAAGTCGTGGTTTCGATCCCAGTGCTCGGTCATCACCTCCTCGCGCAGCTCGTACGCCGCCTCGGGCGAAAACACCTCCGGGATCTTCGGAAAATTCTCACCGAGCCACGCCCAGAGTGCTGCCTCTGCCCGCCTGATAACAGGCATGATTTCCCAGAGCGTGTCGTCGAGATCGAGAGTAATGGCGCGAATGCGATGCAAGGTAGTACTCTATTAAATGTTCCGGAAAGTATTGTGGTCTTATAATGTACCCGACTTCAACTGCCCAATGAGCGATATGGAGATTTCGTGAAATACCTGCATACCATGGTTCGAGTAACTGACCTGGAACGATCACTGGATTTTTATTGCAACAAGCTGGGCCTTCAGGAGCTGCGACGCTACGACGTCGAAAAGGGGCGTTTCACGCTGGTATTTCTTGCGGCACCCGGCGATAAGGACGCACAGGTCGAGCTCACCTACAACTGGGATCCCGAAGACTACGACGAAGGCAGAAACTTCGGCCATCTCGCCTATGCCGTCGATAACATCTACGAAGTCTGCCAGCATCTGATGGATACCGGCGTCACGATCAACCGGCCGCCGCGCGATGGCCATATGGCGTTTGTTCGATCGCCCGACAACATCTCCATTGAGTTGCTGCAGAAGGGCGAAGCATTGGCGCCGGCTGAGCCCTGGACCTCAATGGGCAACACCGGTCACTGGTAGTCAGACGGCAGCGGCCGGTCTCGCCTAGTCAATCACCATTAGCCGATAGTCGTAACTTGCCCCTCCAGCGTTGTAGCCATTGACTTCGACGTAATAGGCAAACCCAGCCGTCAGATCCGCAACGATTTCCTGCCTGGTGATTGTGCCCACGGGCGTGCCCGTAATCGTGGTCTGATTCTGATCGTAAATCATGATGTAGGCAGCATCGTCTTCCAGACTCTCGGCACAGGTATCAGCACACAGGTAAATGCGATGGGGACCGCTGCGATTGGGTGTGAAAATAAGGAAATCGGCAGTGTCGCCGGTGCTTTGCACACTGCCCTTGAATTCCACACCTGTGGACAGCTCGGCTAAGCTACCTGGAAATGTCACTATGTTCGCGTTGTCGAGTACATTATTCGGCTCGAATTCATCAACCTGAACAATCCCTGGAGTTTCGCCATTGACTCCTGCAGGGGCCAATGGTTTGCCAGCCGCACTCGAGTCGTTGGCCGAAACCGGACCTGCATTCGGCAGCGGGCTGTCCGTCGACAAGATAGTACATATGATCAGGACAATAATGTTCGCCGTGCACGGGGATGGTTCCTCTTTTTTGTCACCGCCGCATGCCGCCAGCATTGCCAGCAGGCCCAACAACGTAGCCCGGTATACAATATATCTGCTGCACTTGTTCTTTCTCATGGGTACTCTCCCGTTTGTTTCGCGCCGGTGCCGACGCTGAATCCTGATGATCATTTTCAGCAAGGGACGTCGTAAGTACCTGAGAGAACAGTGATGATTGCTTGAGGAATACCTTAGGATCTTGTGGGAGTGGGAATATGACCGGCAGAACCCAGCTTATGGAGAATCGTAGCGAACGGCCGAAATTCGAAAAATCAGAAAAACGTGATCGGCGTCTACTTGCAACTTTGGAGCTGCCGGTGAGGTGGTAGAGTTCTTAACAGCGAGAAGCGACACAAAGCGGACATCACCGGTTTTTGCTGAACGGAATGATATTTCACAATTTCGCACGATAACTACTGGTCAGGCTGACAGCCGGTGAGCGAAAATGGTGCATGGTGTTCAAACATCCAACAATTATTCTCTATCGTCGCGTGCCGAAAAGAGGGTTCTAAGGAGGGAGGTCACGTCCCACATGTAGGAAGTAGATGCCAAACAAACGCCATGGCACCTTTGGGTGATTAGTGGCACAGCACTGTTGTGGAGTGCCATGGGCGCGTTTGACTATGTCATGACGCAGACAAGGAATGAAGCGTATATGAGCGGCTTTACACCCGAGCAACTTGAGTTCTTTTACGGTTTCCCGCCTTGGGTAGTTGCTGCCTGGGCCATTGGGGTGTGGGGTGGTGTGCTTGGCGCGCTGCTATTGTTGATTCGTAGACGTCTCGCGGTTTGGGTGTTGCTCGTTTCGCTCATCGCGATGGTGATCACAGCGTTCCACAACTACGTCTTGTCCAATGGAATGGAGGTTATTGGAGATGCTTTTTCCCTAAGCTTCACTGCCGTGATTTTCCTTATCTCGCTTGCTCTGTTTCTCTACGCCCGCGCGATGCATAAGCGGGACATACTCAGCTAATGCGATTTCGTCTGTCGATTTTTCTTGCCACGCGTCTCCTTTGCACCTGCCATCTCAGCCGGTCAGCTGATTGACTTTCGACCGGCAAGGAGCGAGCCAAAGCCGATATTGTGTGGCTAGGCGACGGAGTTACTAGCGAACTACCATACTCGGTCTACACGTAGTATCCATCAATGGAGCAGAGCTATGCAGTTACAACGATTCCCGTTAATCATGCTAGCCTTTGCTATAGGTGGTTGTTCCGCACCCAACGATGCCGAAATGGAGCAAGAAAGAACCACGTCAGTAGAGCAAAACGAGGCAGTTATTCGTCAGGTTCTCGCGCTAATCGATGAACGGAATCTAGATGAAGCATTCGAGCTTTATGCGCTTGATTACATCTACCACGGACCCGGAGGTCAGGAATTGAGGGGTCGGGACGGCATCCGGGGTTTATGGGAGGTCTTCCTTGTTGGCTTCCCTGATCTTCATTCCACGATTGAAGACATGGTTTCGTCAGGGGACAAAGTCGTTTTGCGGTGGCGAATTGAGGGCACCCATACAGGTGAGTTCATGGGCGTCGCGCCGTCCAACATTAAGAATACGCTCGATGTTACCGAGATCTTTCGCGTTGCGAACGGTCAACTCGTCGAAGCGTGGGACCAGTACGACCGTCTTGGCTTGATGCAACAAATAGGTGCTATCCCGATGCAGGAGGAAGCAACAGCCGAATAGGAGTTCCGGATACTATTTCGACTCCGTTCTTGGATCGATAGGCATTCCACCGGAGAATTTCGGTGCACAATTTAATGCCTGCTTGTGGCCGTTTTCTGTCTGTGACGATGTCATTTTTCTGGCCGGTTGACCGACCGCTCCAAAGCGAAACCGCCATTCGAGCCCGATCAAATTTAACAGTGTCTGTACGATCGGATGTAAACCATTACATTACACTACGCAGGCGAACCGGGCATCAGGGGCGGCAGGTCGTCTGCCCCAGCATCCTTTGTGTCATCGGATTTGACGGCAAATGAGCGCAATGCTTTCGCGAGATTCTCACCGTTCCATGAATCGCCCCCCGGGCCGTAGCTTGCGCTGCAAAGAGCTTCCAGTTCACCTGCGAGCGGATCCGACACGCGAGACGCGAAGTCACCGATGCTCCGCGGCCACTCGTTCGGCCATTGCAATCTGCCCCAGCTTAATAATGCCGATTTGACGATGGCAGCATCGCCGGAAAGCGCTGCACGGCGCGCTGTTTTGAGAAACTTCGCCTGCTGCTTGTGAATGGGCGGAGCTTCGCGCTCCTGCGTTTTTTTCTCAGGCCGGCGCGACCACCACCAGGCGAGCATCGTCAGCAACCACAATGCGATGAGCCCTTCGCTGACGCGCCGCCAGAAGCCACTCTCTAGCTTGATCGTCTCCGCTTCAAGCGTCGCTTCGACGGCCTGCTCGATCAGAGGAGGCCGTGCCGCTTCGCCCGATGGCAGAATCGTGAGACTGCGCGACGGCAGGCTTGCGACCTGCCACTCGCCCTGCTCGATATTCCACCACGGCAATTGGAGAGCCGGTAGCTCGACGACACCGGCACGCACACCAATCATTGCGTACTGGTCCTTGCGCGTGGCTTTGATGCCGCCCGCCCCCGCAGTGACACGGAGCTCGGGCTTGTCCGGGTAGATTTTGACGCTATCCGAGACGGCCGGATCAATCACCGGAATCTGGGTCGACAGCTGTCCCAATGCCGTTACGGTCACATGCCGTGTGATCGGTTCGCCGACCGGCAGCCTGTCAGGTTCACGCGACCAGACCTCACTCAACTCCACCGACTTTGCCGGCAGCCATGCCGCGTTCGGAAACTCAGGTGGCGGCGGAGGAATGGGATTGACGACCACCGTCAGTGGCTCGGACTCGAATACCTTCCGTCCCGTGATCCGGCCGCCGCGCAAGACACGCGCCTCGAAACGGGCGGGGGCTATCGATAGTTCACCGCTCTCCTGCGGGAAGAATGCATAAACGCGTTCGACGACATTGTAGTGCTTGCCGTTCAGTATGGACTCGTAACTGCGCTCTTCACCGGCAAGCTCTATGAGGACTTCGACGCCGCCAAAACCGGGTTCGCTCAATCGCGGTTGGCGGGTTGCTACCGACCGGTAGACCTTGACCGTGTAAAGTACCTGCGCTTGTACATAGGACGTGTCGCGATCGACTTCGGTCGACACGAAAATATCTGCTTCGCCCGGCAGCGCATTCGACTGCGGCGCAACGACAATGTGCAGCGGCTTGCTTTGCTCATTGCCGGCCATGATTGGCGGTATGACAAGGTCGCCCGCCCGCTTCGGCATCAGGACATATGTCCAGGTCCTGCTGCGGCTGATCTGGCCGTTGATGATCGTGGTATTGCTAAGCTGGCTTCGTTGTCCGACATTGAAGTCGGCCTCGAGTACGGAGGCATCCGGCTCGGTATCGATATCTGTGTCGACCGTTACCTTGAGCATGAACGATTCATTAATCTCTATGTCCGCCCGGTCGATGCTGGCTGTTACTGCTGCCTGGACATTCAGAACCGGCAAGATCACAACGGCTATCAAAAGCAGTAGTTGAATAGCGCGGCCTACCACGGTCGCACCTCGTCATCGGGCCAGAGATTGTTGCCGTCCTGATCGCGGCCCAATCTCTGATACTGATAGCGGAATTTCCTTCGCAAGAGCCCGCCCGGATCGTTCGGAATGCGCCTCAGCCACTGTTCCATGGCCTGTCGCTGCTCTTGCGCGCGACGTTCTGCAACTTCGTTCGCGGGACTCATGGTCTCGACGTCCTGTGCTTCGCCCTGCTGTTGGCGCGCCGCTTCCTGTGCTGCCCGCTCAAGCTCGGCCCGAATCGCCTCGAGGTCCTCCTGATTCATCTCGTCTTCGCTGCGCGACGAATCGCCCGCTTCTCCCTCGGCGCCCGGATCGCCCGCCTCTCCTTCGGTGCCCGATTGATCCTGACCGCCCTCACCTTCGGACTGTTGCCCGCCGCCCCCTGACTGCGGCGAGGAGTTCTGGCCCTGGCCGCTGTCAGACTCTTGTTGCCGGTCGAGCATGTTCTTTACCAGGTCCCGGTTATATCGTGCATCTTCATTGTCGGCACTGATTTCGAGTACCTGCTCATAAGCATCGATTGCCGATGCGAACTCACCCAGCCGCGCCAGTGCATTGCCCAGGTTGTAAAGACTCTCTGTGTCTTCCTGTTCGGCAAAACCATGAGCACTGTCAGCGTACTCACCCGCACGATAGCGCGCGACTGCCTTCCAGACCGGGTCTTTGAACAGAGTTGCGGCATCGACGGCGCTGCCTTTGGCCAGCTGCCGCTGCGCCTGTTGGTCTTTTGTCAGCCAAATGTCGTCCCAGCTAAACGCATGGACCGGTTCGGCGACCGGCATCAGTGCGAAGACGATGACCAGCACCCATCCGCGCCGGAAAGCAAAGGCAGCAAGGGGCAGCAATAACAACAACAGCCAGGGCCCTTCTTCCTGCCACTGGTCCGTCGCGAAAGATGCGTCAGATGCAGAGGAGGAGTCGATGACTCCCGACAGCAAAGCGTCCAGGTCCCTGTCGTCAGCCGACAAGATCATGTACCGGCCGTGTCCGGCGGCAGCCAGGCTTCGAAGCTCTTTTGCCTCAAGCTTTGGTACGGCGATTTGTCCCGACCGATCGGTGACAAAGCCTCCGCCGGCCATCGGAATCGGCGCACCTTCCGGCGTACCGACTCCCAGGACTGATAAGGTATAGCCGGCATCGTATAAATCGGCGGCGGCGCGTTCCGCGGCCGGCGATGTCCCGCCATCTGTGATCAGCAGCACTTCGCCGTAGCCGACGCCGGCCTGCTGCAGGAGCTGACGCCCTTTGTTAATCGCTGCCACAGGATAGCTTCCGCGGCTCGGCATGATATCGGTGCCAAGGCTGTTGACGAGCGCGGCGACCGTATCCACATCGGTCGTCAGCGGTGTCACCGTAAACGCATTGGCGGAGTAGACGACGAGTGCAGTCTGGCCACTCTTGCGTCGCTCGAGAATGTCCAGGATCTTGAGCCTTGCGCGCGTCAGCCTGCTCGGCGTCAGGTCCTGCGCGTCCATGGATCGCGATAAATCAAGTGCGATCACCATCGCCTGTTCCGAACGAAACACGGGCAGCTCCACACGGTTCCAGCTCGGACCGGCCAGCGATAAGACGGCAATGATTCCACCCAGCGCCAGCAACCACCACCGGTAGCTGTGCCGCCCCGATGCCGCGCGCGACAGGACATATGGCGCCAGCGCGGGATCGACAATCCGTTGCCAATTGCCCGGTGCCAGCTCGCGCCTTGTCATCGTAAACGTGATGAGTGCGACAAGCGGCAACGCCCAGAGCCATTCCGGCCGGAGCCAGTGGAAATCAGCCAGCATTGAGTCCCGCCTTTATCAGCCGCGAAATCTGAAATCCCTGTAACAGACCCATGACACAAAGAAAAACCGTCAGCACGAAAGCACCGCCCAACGGCCAGTAATAAAGAGACTTGACGGGCCTGAAGCCGGCCTCGGGTTCGGCGACAGGTTCCATTTCATCGAGGAGGCGATAGATGTCCTGCAGGCCGGCGGTGTCCTTCGCACGGAAATATTGCCCGCCCGTGATTGCCGCAATCCGGGTCAGGGTCTCTTCGTCGAGATCCGCCGACGGATTGACGGGTCGCAGTCCGCCGGTAATCGATGACACCATCATCTGTTCTGCGCCGATGCCGATCGTGTAAATTCGCAGTCCGATTTGTTGCGCAAGCTCGGCCGCTTTGATCGGATCGATCTCGCCGGCGGTATTCGCGCCATCGGTCAGGACAATCAATACCTGTTCGTCACCCACTGCGTCCTGCTCGTAGATGCGTTTAACGGCAAGTGTGATCGCATCACCGATCGCCGTTTTTTCGCCCGCGAGTCCGATGAACGCTTCCATCAGGAGAATGTTGACGGTTTCGCGATCCAGCGTCAGCGGGACCTGGAGGTATGCTCTTTCGCCAAAGAGGATCAGGCCGATGCGATCGCCTTTGCGCCGTTCGATAAAGTCGCTCGCGACAGCTTTGGTCGCGGTAAGCCTGTCCACGCGGCGATTACCAAGCACGAAATCCTTCGCATCCATGCTGCCCGACAGATCGACGGCAAGCATCAGATTACGGCCCGATACGGGCACATCGAGTTCGTCGCCGATGCGCTCCGGCCTCGCTGCGGCCAGAACGAGTAAAACCCAGGCGATAATGGCAAGCCATACACGCCAGTTCAGCAGCTGTTCGGCTTCGGAGCGGTCTGTCAGCACCGCGAAACCCTTGAAGCTCGGAACCTTGAGCCCGGCTTCCTGCGTTTCCGTCACCGGCGATAACAGGGACCTTGCCAGTAGCGGCAGCGGGAGGGCAAGAAGCATCCAGGGCCAGGCGAGCGACCACATCAGACCGGCTCCGGAACTGGTGTTTTCAGCCGCTGACGAACTGCGTGGATCAGGCCATCTACATCAATGTCGCTCGTCTCCAGTCCGGGGTTGCGATAGGGGAGGCTCTCGATGTTTCGTCCCGGCCCCTCAGTGAATGCCTTACTGCTAAGGCCCTGATCCAGCCATTCGAGCCAATTCGTGCCGGTCAGGCCCGCGACTTCATCGCGCGGCGCATACGCGAGCATCGCTCGACGCAGGAGTTCGGAAATCCCGACACCCAGCGATACAGCATCGCGACTGCGGTCGTACTCCGCCTGCAGGAGCCTGAGCTGGGAAAGCGCCCTGCGTCTGTCGGCATTCCTTTGATATTTCTGCAATGCACGCCAGATAATAAAGCCAAGACCGAACAACAACAGGCTGAACAACAGCCACCACCCCGGCGCAACTGGCCACCAACCGATCATCTCCGGCAGATGCAGATCTCGAAGCGGTATGTTCTCGGAATTCACGGCTAGCGGGCCCTCTTACCCAGCGCAGTTTGCATGCTCACGACCGGATCTTCTTCCGTCGATATTGACAGTAGATGGATACCGTAGCGCTGGCAAAATTTTTCCAGACTATGCTGACGCTCCTCAAACGCGCGCTCGTAGTCCCGTCGCGCCGTGCGGGCATAGGTATCAATGGCCAGTTCAACATCGTTGCTGACAAGCCGGTAACGTCCGGGCGGTGGCAACTCATGCTCCAGCGGATCGCTGATAAAAATCGCCAGCACTTCATTATGCCTCGCGACACCAGTGAGATAGGTCTGTGCCGCCCGGGAAAATCCGACGAAGTCGCTGATCACGACGACCAGGCTGCCCGGCCTGGCCACGCGGCGAAGCGCCGCCATCGCCCGGGTTAACGGTGGTTCCTCATCTTTGGCCGGACCCTCAGCGCCCCTGTGCCAGTCAGGGTGATTAACCAGTTCGTGTACGTATCGCAGGGCAGCCTGACGCCCGAGCTTGGGCTTGAGCTCGCGGTGCGTCGAGTCGCCGAATATCAATCCGCCAAGTCTGTCCCCGCGGTGATGTGCTGCCCATGAAATGAGTGCTGCAGCACGGCTTGCAATAACAGACTTGAATGAGCCCTGTGTTGCAAAGTGCATATTGCTTCTAAGATCGACAAGCACCAGCACGGGACGTTCACGTTCTTCGCGAAAGAGTTTTGTATATGCTTGCGTGCTGCGAGCGGTCACCCGCCAGTCGATGTTGCGTGGATCATCGCCGGGCTGGTACGGCCGCGACTCATCGAACTCCATCCCGCGGCCGCGAAAATGTGAGACATAGGCGCCTGTTTGCAGGGAATTGATCCTGAGGACATCCAGGGCGATTGCGTGAGCCGGGCCATTCAGTCTAATCAAGCCGGCCTGGCTGACACTGACAGGCGATGCGTCCGCATGGAGTTTATCGTGGCGCATTCTTGCAGGTCCTAGCCCGAATGTTGTACCAGTTTGCGCGTAAGATCGCTCGAGGATTTGGTCATCGCAAGATTTTTCTGACTGAGTGACATACCGGGTGTATTTCCGAAGGAAGAAAACTCTTGCGATGACCTAAAGACTAAGCGAGAGCGCGACAAACTGGTGCAGAATTCGGGCTCATGGTACGCCGACGCCGTCCAGAACGCGTTCGATGACTGAGTTCGGGGTGACACCGTCCGCCTCGGCCTCGAAGCTCAACACCAGCCGGTGTCTTAGCACATCCGGCGCCACCTCCTGGATATCTTCCGGCCCAACGTAATCCCGGCCGGCGAGCCAGGCGCGGGCGCGGGCACAGCGGTCGATGCCCATGCAGGCCCTGGGGCTTGCCCCGTACTGGACCTGGCCTTCAAGGGAATCGTCAACGACACCCGGGTCGCGGGTCGCGACAACAATATTGACGATGTATTGCTCGAGTTCGTCGGCAAGGTGCAGACGGAGAATCGCCTGACGCGCCTCCATCACCGAAGCCTCCGCCAGCAACTCGGGCGGCGCGAACGCATCGCGCACGCCGGTCTTCGCCTCTTCGCGATTCAGGACAAGAATGCGGCGTTCGTCTTCGATGGACGGATAACCGACTTCCACATGCAAGAGGAAACGGTCGAGCTGCGCTTCGGGCAACGGGTAGGTGCCTTCCTGCTCAATCGGGTTCTGCGTCGCCATTACCATGAACAGGTCTGACAGCATGTAGCTTTTGTCGCCTACTGTAATTTGTCTTTCTTCCATCGCCTCGAGCAGCGCGGACTGTACTTTCGCCGGTGCGCGATTGATTTCATCGGCAAGAATCAGGTTGTGAAAAAGCGGGCCCTTCCGAAATTCAAAGGTGCCGTCCTGCGGCCGGTAAATCTCGGTGCCAGTGAGGTCGGCAGGTAACAGGTCAGGCGTGAATTGCAGGCGATGAAAATCGCCTTCGATGCTTTCGGCAAGAACCTTGATGGCACGGGTCTTGGCCAATCCCGGCGCACCTTCCACCAGCAGGTGGCCGTCGCAAAGCAGTGCAATCAGCATCCTGTTTATCAGCTGCGCCTGACCGACGATCAGATTGCTCGCGTGAGCTTCGAGCTGTTGGAATTGTTCTATCAGGCTCATCTAGTACTCCGTAGGCCGAAAAGGCGTGCCATTGTAGTGATGATGCGCTGGCAGGCCAACCAGTCACCGGTATTTTTACTTATGCTAGGTAATAATGACCCCCTTTTCGACAGCAGAAGAGTTCGTACATTGCGTAAAAATCCGGGAAATGGGAGCGGACCGCACTCGAACTCAGGTCTTCGGCCTGGGCCGGCAGGCACCCGAGCGAGCCGCCACGCCCGGATCTGCGTGGCCCTTGCCGCGTCCACCCTCTTTTCCTTCATCGCAGTAAACGCCGACGACGATCTCGCGAGCGCATTTGACAGCAGCACGATTATTATCGCAGCAAGCGAGGATGCCTGTTACCGGTTCGATATCTATCTGGCGACAAGCAGAGAACAGCAGCTACGCGGCTTAATGCACGTGCGCCATTTGCCCGAGTTCACCGGCATGCTCTTCGCTTACTCGTCGCCCGACATGCGCTCGATGTGGATGAAGAACACTTACCTGTCACTGGACATTTTGTTCCTTCGCGAGGACGGCACCATCTCCAATATCGCAGCCAATACGGAACCGCTTTCCCTGAAGCCGATAGGTTCGACGGAACCAGTGACTTATGTTCTGGAGCTGAACGCCGGTGTCAGCGCAAAGCTTCATATTGACACTGACAGTCTCATCCACCTCCGGGCCAGGGAGGGAATTTCAAATGACAAGTAATCAGAAGAACTGGACGGTGCTGCTCACATCGATGCTGGTAATCGGCGTACCCGTGCTGGCGCTTCTTCAAATGAACGCCGCCGATGAAGAAAGCGTGACTCTGGTGCTGCGCCTCACTGCCTGGATATCGTTCCTCGTCTATGTGTTGATATTTATCACGAGACCTGTGCGACAGCTTTTCGCATCATCACTGACGCGAACCATGCTGAATAATCGCCGCTATTTCGGCATCGTGTTTGCGGGATCGCACACGGTGCATCTGGCGCTGATCATCAAGTTTGCACTTGACCCGAATAATCTTCCGCCAACACTTCTTATTGGCGGCGCTGCGTACGCATTGCTTTATCTGATGCTGATTACTTCCTTCAACGCGCCGGCAGCAGCGATTGGGCCCGTTGCATGGCGCCGCCTGCACAAGACCGGACTTTACTGGATCGGTGGAACCTTCACCTTTACGCTCGTCTCCAATTTCCTGTCCGCCCCTGACAACCTGGCTCTGCAGGCATCTACGGTGCTCATTCTCGGCGCGATCAGTGTGCGGATACTGGCATTCCTGAAAAACAGGGGTCGAACCGCTAGACTGGCTTAGCGGTTCGATCCCTTAGAGCAGCGATTCGACCCCTTGATTACAGAACGGCAGCAATCGAGCTGGCAAGATGCTCGACGTTGCCTTGCGTAATGCCGGCAACGTTTATTCGACTCGAGTTCACCATGTAAACCGCGAATTCGCTTTTCAAGCGCTCCACTTGCTCAGTCGAAATTCCAACGAAGGAAAACATCCCGTTTGCCCGCTCAATGTGCGAGAAATCGTGATCGGGCGCTTTTTCCCTGAGCGCAGCGCCGAGTAACGCGCGCATTTCTTTCAGTCGATCACGCATCCCCGCCAACTCGACCAGCCAATCGTCACGAAGGTCCGCATTGTTCAGGATATGGCTGACGACGGCGGCACCATGATCGGGCGGCATCGAGTACATCGTCCTGACGATGTTCAGCGTCTGGCTCCTCAGATTTCCGCTGGTCGCGCTATCTTTGGCGACAATCGACAACGAGCCGACCCGGTCCCGGTACAGCCCGAAATTCTTTGAGCACGAACTCGAGACAATCATCTCAGGTACACGGTCGAACATTATTCGAACCGGATACGCGTCTTCTTCCAGGCCATCAGAAAAACCCTGGTAGGCAATATCGATGAAAGGCACCAGGTCCCGTGTCACGACAAGGTCGACCACCGTCTGCCATTGATCCCTGGACAGGTCCATACCGGTCGGGTTGTGACAGCAGCCGTGCAACAGCACGATATCGCCACTGGGCATATCGTTAAGTGTTTCGAGCATCTCATCGAAGCGGATGTCCTTGCGCTCTGTGTCGTAGTACGGATACGACTTCAGCTCGAGGCCGGCGCCACCCAGCAATGGAATATGGTTTGACCAGGTCGGGTCGCTTGCCCACAAGGCGACGTCTGGCTTCGCCCGCATGATTAATCCGGCCGCAACCCGTAGAGATCCGGAACCACCGGGCGTCTGCACGGTTGTGACGCGTTTGTCGGCCCGTGCGCCGCCGCCAAAGGTAATTGCCTGTATTGCTTCGTTGAACTCCGGGTTTCCACCAGAGCCCAGATAAGACTTTGACGGCTGCGAATCAAGCAGGTGTTGCTCGGCCTTCTTGACCGCTCTCAGTATCGGCGTCTGTCCGCTCTCGTCCCGGTAGACGCCTACGCCGAGGTCGATTTTGTTTTCACGTGCGTCACTCTGATGCTCGCCGATCAGCGTGAGAATGGCGTCGGGCGGCATTGCTTTTAGTGTTTCAAACAACGGGGTTCTCCAGATACGAGAGAGTCAACCAAATTCGTGATTTCGCACGCAGCGAATGGTCGCTCATCACTCAAATCGTATCCAGAGGAATCTTTATATAAGCGACTTGATTGTCTTCCGGGTCCGGCAGATGTCCCGCACATATGTTGACCTGGACTGCTGGCAGGATCAGTTCCGGTAGCTCGAGCGTAGCGTCTCTTTTTTTGCGCATGTCGATGAACTCACACTTCGATACGCCGTCACCGACATGAATATTGGCCTGTTTCTGTTCCGCGACCGTGCACTCGAAGCGAAGATCGCGCCCTTCGGGTGGATAGTCGTGGCACATGAACAGACGAGTCTCATCGGCAAGCGAAAAGAGCTTCTGGATCGAATCGTACAACAGACCCGCATCCCCGCCGGGAAAGTCGCATCGGGCAGTACCGTAATCGCACATGAACAGGCTGTCGCCAACAAATGCGGCATCTTCCACCAGGTAAGTCACGCTGTCGTCCGTATGGCCCGGCGTGGCGAGCACCCGGCAGTCGAGACTCCCAATCTGGAAAGAATCGCCGTCTGAAAAAAGTCTGTCGAACTGGTGTCCGTCGGCCCTGAACGGTGCCTGCATATTGAAGACTTTCGCAAAGTGCTCCTGCACAGTGCGAATGCCCTGCCCGATCCCGACCTGACCGCCAAGCTCCGACTTCAGGAATTGGGCAGCCGTCAGGTGATCGGCATGCGCGTGCGTTTCCAGAATCCACTCGAGGGACAGGCCTTCCGTTTGTATGTATTCGATAATTTTCCGGGCACCGGATTTGTCAGTTCTGCCGGATACGGCTGAAAATCCGAGCACCGGGTCGATTATGGCGGCAGATTTCGAGTCGGGGTCGCTGATGACATATGACAGCGAACCGGTTTGCTCATCGTAGAAATGCTGGATGCCGGGGCGGATCATCAGGTCGGGATACCGGCAGTTTTATATTGGCGCCACCAGCGCCCCGTAATCAAAAACACCGGGAACTTGAAGTACTGCTCCGCAAGCCAGCGCTGCAGGAAGTCAAGCGGCCTGTTGAACGGTTTCGGTTGGTTTGATTCTTTTGCATGCCCGAGTCCCTGCAAAACCATACTGCCAGTCGCCGCAAGAAAAGAACGGGCCGCCAGAATCCACTCGCCCCGCGCGATAGCTATCAGCGCGACCAGGAAGGCAATGTCGAACAGCGGCACCGCAAGCAAATGTATGAGCAGGTTGCGGCGGTCTGCGTGCACTCGCTCGTAGTCACTCCAGTCTACAGACATGGTGATTCTCTGGCTGGTGGTCCAACAAGGTCAGCCGCGAACCGGGACGGACGGGGCCGATTGTTGATTCAGGGTTTGGGTGCCCAGACAGAGCACCATCCTTTATTGTTAACGAGCTTGCCCGGGAATATCTGGCACGGCCTCCATGCGGCAGTTTCATCGCCCTGAACAAGGGCGCAGTTCGCACAGGACTGGTCCGGTGCAGGATTGGCCCTGGAGGCAGCATCGACAGTGCTGGCATCGTGCGTATATTTCATTGCCTGTGCCATTGCATCGTCTTCGGCCAATTTCGGCAGGTCCTCGGCTCTTGCCTCGGAGCCCGGGCGAACAAGAAAGCCGGCTGCCGCAACAGCCGATAGTTGAATAAACTGGCGCCTTGCAATCTTGCTCAAGAGAATCTCCTTCGTTCTTGTCATATAGAGGCCCGGGAACCTTCCCGGGCGTGCAGTATCTTAATACAAACGGATATGGACCGGCGCCTTCTGGCGGAAGAAGCTGAATGCCGGCATAACGGTAAGCCCTTGTTGCACCACTGGGTCAGAACGGCGCATCCGCGATTTGACCGTCGACCGAACAGAATTGATGATTTGCGAGGTCTGAAAATGTGAACGCCCTCACAATCAGACCTTTGTATTGTTTAACGATTTGGCTGCTGCTGCATAATAAGGCACCTATGTACACCCTGGCTGAAATTCTATCGGCGTCGTGACGCCACATTTGCAGGCCGACCGTCATCCGGAGCGGCCGCGCCACCCCTTCGCGGCTTCGCTGGCAGCACTCGTCGTCTACTGTGGAATGGTGGCAGCCGCGCCCGTTCCGGACATCCATTACTACACGATCACTATCGACTACGCGATGAGCCGGCTCTGGGTCGAGGCCCGCTTCAGCCCGAGCGTGCACAGTGTGACCGCCCGGTCCCACGACGCCGGCAAATTCCTGATCGACGCCCGGGAATGCGAGCACTCCGGACAGATAAGAATGCGAAACCAGCGCATGCTGCTGCCGGCAAAAGGCATTCGCTGCATGTATTACACGGTTGATCTGGAACGTGCCGCCCGTCAGGAACGACGCAACCAGACTCTTCTGCCGGACAACGTCATTGTTTCACCGTCACTCTGGCTGTGGCGCCCGGAACTGACCGGCAGCACGGAGCTGCGTGTGCGGTTTCAATTGCCGGATAACGTCAAGGTCAGCGTTCCCTGGGAACTGATCAGTGCTGATCGGCAGGAATACCGGCTGACCAAATCGCCCGAGAGCGCCAATGCGCCGGCTGTGTTCGGCAGTTTTGAATACCGGGAGGTCGGCGTACCCGGTGCGGTACTGCGCGTCGGCCTTTTGCAAGCCAAGGGCGGCATGGATACGGAAGCGATCATAAACTGGATTCGAGCGACAGCGACAGACGTTAGCCTGGCTTATGGCCGTTTTCCGAATCCGTCACCACAGGTCATTGTGATCCCCGTTGGCGACAGCGGAGACGAAAGCCGGCCCGCGGTACCGTTTGGCCGTGTTATAAGAGACGGCGGCGAAACCGTTGAACTATTCATCGATCAGGGCCGGCCTATCGAAGCGTTTCTCGAGGACTGGACGGCCACACACGAATTCAGCCACCTCATGCTGCCTTATATGCACAGTCAGCAGAAGTGGGTATCCGAAGGCTTTGCTCAGTATTATCAGAACGTATTGCTCGCGCGCTCCGGCACCTATGACGACCTGACCGCGTGGCAAAAGCTTTATGAAGGGTTCGAACGAGGCCGGCAATCCCGGCCCGAAATGTCGCCGAACGGGGCGTCAACCGGCAGCGTAAGGACCGGGCTGATGAAAGTGTATTGGAGCGGCGCCGCGCTCGCGCTCATGGCCGATGTCAAGCTTCGCGAACAATCCGGCGGAGAGGAAACACTGGATCTCGTTCTCGGCCGGTTGCAGGAGTGCTGTTTGCCTTCGGACCATGCCTGGTCGGGCCCGGAGCTTTTCGCGAAGCTGGACTCACTCTCGAGCTATCCTGTATTTACGCAGCTTTACCGCCGCTACGCCGATACGGCTGGCTTTCCCGACGTCCGGCCCCTCATTGAACGGCTGGGCTTATCCGTCTCCAGCGGCAAAGTGCATCTGCGGCGACACGCCGAACTTGCTGATATTCGCCTGGCAATCACAGCAACAGATACGGCAGCTGCCGACTGGCGGCAGCAACTCGCCGCAAACGATCGCAAATAACAGTCAGCGACAGACTATGTCAGGGCTTTTCCGCTCAGCGTGAGTGGTATGTATGCGTCCGGTATGTCCCACGAGCGAGTCAAGATCCGAGCGAGGGGGAGATACCGGACGCATACCACTCGCGGCCCCGCAGCTTTTCGCGGCACACAGCAGGCGACCGATGCGGGCCGGAGGAGCACCGACGATCCGGTCCGTCCTCAAATGCGGTTGATATATACTCGATAGCCCTATTTGACAGCGGAACCAACCATGACGGGCTCAAGCCTCGCCATCGACATCAGCAAGGTCAGCGGCGATCAGCGCGTTTCAAAATCTGACAATGTTGCTGTCGAGGAACCCCTGGAAATCCAGCTCAGCTATCCGTCCGCTGAAGGAGCGGCCGCAAAAAGCATCTCAATAACGATGCGTACGCCGGGCGAAGATGCCGAACTGGCAGCCGGATTTCTTTATACAGAAGGGATTATTCGCAGCGGCGAACAACTGGCATCTGTCGAACATCGTGGTGCTCCAGCACCTGAAAGTGCCCTCAGAAACATCATTTGCGCCAGGCTAAAGCCAGGGGTAGACGTTGATCTCGGCCGCTTGCAGAGACATTTCTATACGACATCGAGCTGCGGCGTCTGCGGCAAAGCCTCACTTGACGCGCTTCGTGTAACAGGGCTGAAATCGCTGGCAGACAAAAGCACGACCTTTCGACGCGACGTCATTGTCGCTTTGCCGGACAGGCTGAGAGCAAGGCAACAGGTATTCACAAGAACGGGCGGTCTGCATGCGGCGGCGGTATTTAATCCCGGCGGCGAAATTTTATTCGTGCGAGAGGATGTCGGGCGACACAACGCGGTCGACAAAGTAGTCGGAGCGCTGCTGTTCGAGGATATGCTACCGGCAAACGAACTGGGACTTATGGTATCGGGCAGGGCAAGCTTCGAGTTGATGCAGAAGGCGCTGGTCGCTGGCATTCCGCTGCTCGCTGCTGTAAGTGCGCCGTCCAGTCTCGCCGTGCAACTGGCGCATGAATTTGATATGACGCTCATCGGGTTTTTGAGAAAAGATACATTCAATATCTATGCGGGTGAACAAAGAGTGATCTAGTACTCCGTCAAGGTAATATTGATGGAGTACTAGCACATGAGCCTGGAACCAAAACCGAAGAAATGAAAGCCACATACGATAATGCGGCGGCGCACAAGCTGATCGGCGAAGTGGGCGCTGCGCCGGAAATGCTCGTACAGATTCTGAACGCCTTCGTCGAGAAGTTCTCGTACATCAGCGAGGAAGCTGTTCGTCAAATCGCGCAGGAACTGAACCTCTCACGCGCCGACGTGCATGGCGTCGTGAGTTTCTATCACGACCATCGTACCGAGCCGGCCGGCAAGCGGTTAATAAAGATCTGTCAGGCCGAGTCCTGCCAGGCCATGGGCAGTCAGGCCCTGACCGCGCACGCGGTAGAGTCCCTGGGCGTAGGACTGCATGAGACAAGCGAAGACGGCGAGGTAACGCTTGAGCCGGTGTATTGCCTCGGGAACTGCGCCTGCTCTCCGGCAATCATGATCGATGACCGGGTCTACGGGCGCGTAGACGCAAAGAGACTTGACGACCTCGTAGCGGCAATGAGGAACTGACAGGAATGGGCAAATCTATAACGGTCTTTGTGCCGCGGGAAACGTCTGCTATTTCTCTCGGCGCCGATGAAGTCGCCGATCGCATTCAAGCCGTTGCTTCGGACAATCAAGCGGGTATTACACTCGTCCGAAATGGCTCCTGGGGTATGTGCTGGCTTGAGCCGCTGGTCGAAGTCGCCGTTGACGGCGAGCGTATTGCATACGGTCCTGTCTCCGTCGGCGATGTGGATGATTTATTCAAGGCCGGTTTCCTGAAAGGCGGCGAGCACACGCTGAGACTCGGCAAAACCGCCGATATTCCTTATTTAAAGAACCAGGATCGCTGGACATTCAGGCGTTGTGGCCTCACCGACCCGATTTCAATCGACGACTACCGCGCGAACGGGGGCTTCGATGGATTCCTGGCGGCAACGAAGATGGGCGCGATCCGCATTCTTGAAGAAGTCAAAAAGTCCGGCTTGCGAGGCCGGGGTGGCGCCGGATTTCCAACGGGTATCAAGTGGCAGACCGTTGCGGATGTTCCAGCCGATCAGAAATACATAGCCTGCAACGCAGATGAAGGAGACAGCGGCACATTTTCCGACCGCATGCTGATGGAGGGCGATCCGTTTTGCCTGATAGAGGGCATGATGATTGCAGGCCTCGCCGTCGGCGCTGATCGCGGCTACGTCTATTTGCGATCTGAATATCCATTGACCCGCGGAATATTCGGCGAGGCATTACAAGCCGCGAAGGATGCGGGCTGGCTTGGCGAAAACATTCAGGATAGTGGCTTTGACTTCGAGATCGATTTGCACATTGGTGCAGGCTCTTATGTCTGTGGTGAAGAGACGGCAATGCTCGAGAGCCTCGAGGGCAAAGCAGGCATAATCCGGTACAAGCCCCCCCTGCCCGCAGTCGAGGGCTTGTTCGGTGAGCCGACCGTTGTCAACAACGTCATCACCCTGGCTACCGTGCCCGATATTCTCGTTGCGGGCGGTGATAAATATGCGGTGCTTGGCATCGATCGGTCGAGAGGCACGCTTGCATTTCAGCTTGCAGGTAATATCAAGCATGGCGGCCTCGTCGAAAAAGCTTTCGGCCTGACGTTGCGGGAACTCATCGAAGACTTCGGTGGGGGCACGGCATCGGGCCGCGACATTCGCGCAGTGCAGGTTGGCGGCCCGCTCGGTGCTTACTTTCCTGAGAATCTGCTCGATACACCACTGGACTACGAAGCATTCGCTGAACTTGACGGCATCATCGGTCACGGCGGAGTCGTCGTTTTCGATGACCGTGTCGACATGGCTGCCCAGGCGCGGTTTGCAATGGAGTTCTGCGCGATCGAGTCCTGTGGCAAATGCACGCCGTGCCGGATCGGATCCGTGCGCGGCGTCGAGGTAATCGACAGAATCGTTGCCAACGAAAACCGAGACGCGAATCTTGAGCTTCTTCGTGAACTCTGCGACACATTGGAGGACGGTTCGCTGTGCGCGATGGGGGGAATGACGCCGTTTCCGGTTCGTAGTTCGGTAAAATACTTCCGCGAGGACTTTACACGTCCCCCAGGAGCGGAAAATTGAGTCTGATCAAAGACATAGACTACGGCACGCCGGAGAGTCTGTTCGAGGATACGGTAGACATCGAGATTGACGGTCTGCCGACAACGGTGAAGGCAGGTACAACGATACTGCGGGCGGCCCGCGAGATGGGCGTAGACATACCCAGATTATGTGCAACCGACAGCCTGAAACCGTTTGGTTCCTGTCGCCTGTGCGTCGTCGAGGTCGAAGGCCGCAAGGGCTACCCGGCATCGTGCACGACCCCGGTCGAACCCGGCATGAAGATCCTTACTCAGACAGATCAGGTGGCCCGGCTCCGCCGCAACGTGATGGAGCTATACATTTCCGATCACCCGCTCGATTGCCTGACCTGTTCTGCGAATGGCGACTGTGAATTACAGGATATGGCAGGTGCCGTCGGTTTGCGGGAGGTGCGCTACGGCATGGACGGTGCGAATCACCTCGACGCACCCGTTGATGACAGCAACCCGTATTTCTCGTTTGACCCGAGCAAGTGCATCGTGTGCTCACGCTGCGTTCGTGCCTGCGACGAGGTGCAGGGAACATTCGCGCTAACGATCGAAGGGCGAGGTTTCGATTCGAAGGTGGCAGCCAGCATCGGCGAGACTTTTCTCGATTCGGAGTGTGTTTCCTGCGGCGCTTGTATTCAGGTATGCCCAACTGCGACACTGATGGAGAAGACCATCATCGATCACGGTCAGCCGGAGCATAGCGTCATAACTACCTGCGCTTATTGCGGTGTCGGCTGTGCATTCAAGGCCGAAATGAAAGGCGATCAGCTAATCAGGATGACGCCGTATAAAGACGGCCACGCAAATCACGGGCACAGTTGCGTAAAAGGTCGCTTTGCGTGGGGTTACGCGACGCACAAGGACCGCATTCTTGATCCGATGATCCGCGACAACACCAGCGACCCCTGGCGAAAAGTCACGTGGGACGAAGCGATCGGTTTTGCAGCCAGGCGATTCAAAGAGATTCAGAAAAAGTACGGCAGGAAATCAATTGGCGGCATTACGTCCTCGCGCTGCACCAATGAAGAAGTCTGGCTGGTGCAGAAACTGGTCCGCGCGGCCTTCGGTAACAACAACGTAGACACCTGTGCACGCGTCTGCCATTCGCCGACGGGTTACGGGCTGAAGCAAACACTCGGAACGTCGGCCGGCACTCAACTGTTTGACAGCGTCATGGATGCGGACGTTATCACTGTGATCGGGGCAAATCCGACTGTAGGTCATCCTGTCTTCGCGTCTCAGATGAAACAACGGCTTCGCCAGGGCGCGAAGTTAATCGTCATCGACCCACGCGAGATTGACCTCGTGCGTTCCCCACACGTCGAGGCCGACTATCATCTACCGTTGTTACCTGGCACGAACGTGCCGATCATCAACGCCTTTGCCTATGTCGCCATCACCGAGGGATTCATCGACGAGAAGTACGTTGCGGAACGCTGCGATACAGAGTCGTTCGAGGCCTGGAAAGCCTGCATACTCAAGCCTGAAAATTCGCCCGAGGAGGTCGCAAAGATCTCGGGCGTCCCGGCAGATGTCATACGGGACGCGGCAAGACTCTATGCGAGCGCCGATCGGGCAGCCATCTATTACGGGCTTGGCGTGTCCGAGCACAGCCAGGGCTCGACGATGGTCATGGGCATGGCGAATCTCGCAATGGCCACGGGCAACATCGGCTTTACCGGTGTTGGCGTGAACCCGCTGCGTGGACAGAACAATGTGCAAGGCTCCTGCGACATGGGCTCATTCCCGCATGAGTTGCCGGGTTACCGGCCTGTTCAGGACGATGAGGTGCGGTCGACCTTCGAGAAGCGTTGGG
The DNA here is from genome assembly GCA_022572185.1 of Pseudomonadota bacterium. Classification (GTDB taxonomy): domain Bacteria; phylum Pseudomonadota; class Gammaproteobacteria; order Steroidobacterales; family Woeseiaceae; genus JACZWL01. Next base: position 47,828 of record JACZWL010000022.1, read on the forward strand.
GCGTCGAACTCGACCCGGAACCGGGTTTCCGCATCCCGAATATGTTCGACGCGGCGATCGCCGGAAAATTCAAGGGCATGTACATTCAGGGCGAAGATCTGGCTCAGTCCGATCCCAACACTCAGCATGTCGAAGCAGCATTCAGCAGTATGGAATGTATCGTCGTACAGGACCTGTTCCTTGTTGAAACGGCCAAGTTCGCCCACGTGTTTCTGCCCGGCACCTCTTTTCTTGAAAAGAACGGCACCTTCACTAATGCAGAACGGCGCATAAACCGGGTGCGCCCGGTGATGAAGCCCAAGCAGGGTAAAGCCGAATGGCGGATTACCCAGGAGCTCGCGCAGGCACTCGGCTATCCGATGAATTACAACAACGAAGCCGAGATCATGGATGAGATCGCGGCATTGACGCCGGCGTTTACCGGCGTCTCGTTCGACTTCCTGGACCGTGTCGGCAGTGTGCAATGGCCCTGCAACGAAAAAGCGCCGATGGGCACGCCCATCATGCACGTTGATAATTTTGTGCGCGGCAAAGGTCTGTTTGTCGAAACTGATTATGTGCCAACACAGGAACGGACCAACAATAAATTCCCGCTGCTGTTAACGACCGGCCGAATATTGAGCCAGTACAACGTCGGCGCTCAGACGCGGCGAACGGAAAATGTCGTGTGGTACGACGACGACGTGCTCGAGATTCATCCGCATGACGCCGAAACACGCGGTATCAATAACGGTGATCGAGTTTCACTGGCAAGCCGTAAAGGTGACATCACGCTTCGTGCCACAATCACCGAACGGGTACCTCCAGGCGTCGTTTACACCACGTTCCATAATCCGGAAACCGGCGCCAACGTCGTGACGACAGAATACAGTGACTGGGCGACGAACTGCCCTGAGTACAAGGTTACAGCAGTGCAGGTCGCGCCGGCCGTACATCGTTCGAAGTGGCAGCACGAATTCGAAGAGCGGGCCCGCAGCCAGGGCAAGATACTCGAATCGGTTTAGTCGGGGCAGAGCAGGATTTTCGCCCGTGGTGCCGGTCAGCCATATCAGTCGGTATCCGACCGGACAGACCCTCTCAGATTTGGTCGAGCTCCACTGGCGGCTGCCGCCTGATTTCAGACGCTCGATGGCTGGAAAAACTGGTCCCGCGAAAGACCGAAAACGACCCTGGCGGACATTGCAATGCCACATAGTCTGTGCCTGACCAAAAACAATTCTGACTGATAAGTACTGGTAATGTTGGCGCATAACTATTCTCGTCGAAAAACTTCACGCGATAGCGTGAAAGTTGTCAAAACCTGTATTGGACCGTATTGTGGCCGCCGGTAGGATTAGTTGGGAGAAGACATGTCGGAAATACGCGAGACAGATGTCGTACCGACGCCCAAGCACCTGTGGGTGATCGGCGTTATCGCACTCTTATGGAATGCCATGGGAGCATTGGACTACGTCATGACGCAGACCAGGAACGAAGCGTACATGAGTGCATTTACACCGGAGCAGCTTTCCTTTTTTTACGGCTTTCCTGCCTGGGCAGTTGCGACCTGGGCCATTGCGGTTTGGGGCGGCGTACTTGGCGCGTTCCTGCTGCTATTCAGGCGGCGTTATGCGGTATGGGTGTTTCTTACCTCGCTAATCGCGATGGCAATCACCGCGTTTCAAAATTACGCCCTATCCAATGGAATGGAAGTTATCGGAGACGCCTTTACCCTTGGATTTACCGCCGCGATATTCCTGATTGCGCTGGCACTGTTTCTGTACGCCCGCGCGATGCATAAGCGGAAGATCCTCGTCTAGCCGGAAAGCGTCGCGATCCGGAAGCCGGTCGTCGCGTTGAAAGCGCCGCCTGACAAATCGCTGCACTGCCTGCCATGCATGCCCTGGCGCCCCCAATTAGTCCTTGTCATCGAAGAGCCACTGTTCCAGTGGCTCTTTTATAAGCGCTGTAAAGAACAGGTACATCGCGACGAGTAACGCCAATCCCCATGGTGGCGAGTACGAAATGATAGGCACTGGCCAGATGAATGCCTGAATCATGTTCCGTAGAGAATCACCGACAAATCGAAATATTAATTCGACGAGCTGTTCGGTGAAAAACTCGACGATCCCCTCACTCGCCAGAATCTCCCCGATGATCGTCGTCGCTTCGAGATAGACAAAAGTCACCACGAAACCACAAGCGTACAGGCCGCCGCCTCTGGCCTTCCACACCTTGCGGAACCAGGGCCGCAACGTTTTCGCTGTTTGCCCGGGAAATGCTTTCGGTT
>JACZWL010000062.1 GCA_022572185.1 Pseudomonadota bacterium
AAAACGCAGAAGATGGCGTGTATGCTGATGAACCAAAGGAATCGTCGAGGTTTCACGGCGGCAGAGAAAGCGGAGTTGTGGGACCGCTGGAAGCGAGCAGGGGCGCTGAAGTCGACTGGGCGAGCGTTTGGCGAACCCTCATCGTCTGTTTATCACCAGTTGACGCCGCACGGGGGGATCGAAACCCCAGCAGAGAGGATTAACGCAGGTGTTGCATCGACCGGTTGAAATCGCAACCCATTCCGGCCCTTCGAGCGTAGCAGGCGAATGTCTGCTATTTGGTGTTTTGATTGCCGTAATATCCGCCGAAGGTAGACCATCAGCTTGAGAAGCTTCAGTGCCGCCTCAACACTTGCTTGCTTGGCCAGCTCCATTACATGCATTGGTCGGCTTCCCACATCTGCGGCTACTGCCGAATTCTGCCCGCAAGTAGCTCAGTACTGCGCTGATGTCGTCGGCAGTCAAAGTTGGGTTGCCGCCTTTTGGCGGCATCGCCATTGCCGCCCCGGGACTCTGAAATCCGTCGGTAATGCTGCCGATTAATTCCTCGTCAGACTTCGCAAGCGGTCCATCCGCGTCCGTCAGATCGCGGACACCCGGGATCGCTCCCTTACCGTTACTGCCGTGACAGGCTATGCAGGTCTGCGAATAAACCGCCTTGCCAGTGGCCACATCAGCGGCCACTGGCGAGTCATCAGCGATGCTGAGTGACGGTGCCCCTGCAACGAATAAGAACGCGACCAATCTCATGTCAATTGCTCCCCTGCAAGAACGCCAGCACATCCCGCGCCTCCTGTCCGGTCAGATTTGCTCGCACCCGCATATGTACTATTGCCACGCGCCATTGATCATCTCGCAAAGACTTTGCATCACGCATGTTGTGGCATCGGGCACAATTGTTTGCCCACGTCTGTGCGCCCCTGCTGAACTGCATCGGATCAGCCTGAGTGGTGGCGTCATGCTCGGCAGCCACGACGTAACCCTGTACTGTCAGCATGCCGATAAGGAATGACGCCGCAAGCAGAGCAACAGGAATGATTCTGAGTATCGTATTCTTCATTTTCCTACTCCCTAAATTAGTAGCCATACGCAATCTGTGCGATCCAGCGGTCATCGTCAGTCGGTTCGCCGGCCTCACCTTTGTTGGATTCGTAGGCGAACTTGATCATCGCGCTTGGCGTCAGCAGGTAATTGATGCCTAACGCCCATTGCTCTTGGTCGTCGTCGGCATGGGGTGAGTCGAAGTCGGTGAATCGTACGACGCCCTCCCATTTGGCCTGGCCAAATTTATAGGCGCCCTGCGCATACCAGGTCTCCCACTCGCCGCCTCCGGGCGCGACGCTCATCGCTTGATCATCGACGTCCTGGCTGATGTACTCGGCACGCAAGTCGAACGCTCCCACCTGGAAGCTTGCATCGAAACCGAACACTGTGTAGTCGCGCGTCGGATCGCCTGAGATATCGGCGCCGTCGTTCTCAACCACGGCAACATCACCGAACGCACCGGAAACCGCTATTTCCAGTTTCGGCATCGGCAAGAGTGAAAATCGACCACCGAAAACAAACTCATCGTCAGCGTTACCGGCGAATCCATCGGTCTCGATTGCGTGAATTTCTCCATCCTCGCCTTCAAGCTTAGGTCCATTTCCAATATAGCCGGAGTAGGTAATCTTGCTTTGATTACCAACCGTTACGCCGCCGCGCAGTTGCATTCCGATCTCAGCAATCGGTGCTGCGCCATCATGTCCGAAGCCCGGCGGTGCTGATGGCAGTTTATTGATCCAGGAGGGATGCAGGTTTTGCCGGAAGTTGCCGAGTGGACTCAGAAACTTGCCCGCGACCAGCACTAGATTGTCATTTAGCAACACATCCACGGTACTGTACTCAAGGCCGATTTCAGTATCGCCATTTTCCTCAACCTCGAATTCCAGTTCCGCTTCCCACAGAATTTTGTCGCTGTAAAGGAAGTGGAACATTGGATTGAAGTTAACGACAAACGCACTGGATTCATTGTCGGGACTGATGAACTCGGCTGAAGCGTATCCCGAAAGGTGCGTCACGGATGTCACGTCCTTCCATTCGCTGGCCGCAGCTTCAGCACGCTGTGCCGCTTGTCTTGCAGCGACTGTCTCCGCTCGGAGCCCTTGCAGATCCGGCGTGGCTTTCTGCTCCTTCGCTTGCTCGAGTTCAGCGCGCAGCTCGGCAATCTGCTCGAGCATCGCAGCCGCCTGCCGTTCAAGCTCATCTATGCGGCTGGTGTCGGATTGTGCGAATGCCGGTGGCGCTGTGATCACTAGTATGATCACCGTTACTGCGATCGTCGTCCATCGTTCGTTGGGTGTCATTTTAGTTTCCTCTTCGGGTCGTTGTTGAGAATTCTGTGTTAATAATCAGTTTTTTGGCCCGCAGTGAGTCCGTATGGACTCAGACATGGTTAATTGGAATCGCTGCCGAACTTGAAAGTAACAACCTAATGGGCGATTCGATATTGGACTTTGGTCCTATAGGGCCTGGCGTGTGAGGATGAGTACTTGATGCAGGAGGGACAGGAGTCGGGTCTGATAGTACTCAGTGCCATCGAATGATGAACCAAGGGGCATACTCATACGACAACCAGCACCATTCCTCTACCATGCGAGACTATTGGTATCGTCAGATCGTCTGAGTTCGCTATTGGAGACGAAATGATTGACGGTGTCGTTCAATGGTAAATCATCAGCTTCCCAAGCTGATGACGCACCTCTCTTAAGATTTCCTTACCCTGTTGCTCGAAAACGGTCGTTCGATCTTTTCACTGCAATGACCGCTTCTGGCCGAAAGCGGACCCTAATTTCACCCAATTTCTGCCGATCTGAACGGCCGCTTTCGGGAAAAGCGGACATTCAGGAGTTGGCCGCTCCGAAATCAATCTGGAACGGCCGCTTTACCCCGGTGATCTCAACCGGTCGACGCAACACTTTAACTAAAACGCAGAAGATGGCGTGTCTGCTGATGAATCAAAGGAGACGTCGAGGTCTTTACGGCGGCAGAGAAAGCGGAGCTGGGGGACCGCTGGAAGCGAGCAGGGGCGCTGAAGTCGACTGGGCGGGCGTTTGGCAAACCCTCATTGTCTGTTTATCACCAATTGACGCCGCACGGGGGGATCGAAACCCCAGCAGAGAGGATTAACGCAGGTGTTGCGTCGACCGGTTGAAATCGCATGCGTAATCGGACGGTCACTTAGTCCAAGTCAGACCGTCCTCAGGCCCAGCCTTGCCAGCTGATGTATCTGGCGTTCTGCGCACTCATGTACTTCGCGACGCCCGCGACGGCCAGGGTGGATCTATCGATCGGCGAACTGGCCAGACTATTCGTGCTGAGTATTATTCCGATAGCGCTGGCCTATCATCTCGCGCATTACCTATCATTTCTGCTGATCGTCGGCCAGTACATGATTCCACTTGCATCGGATCCGTTCGGCTTCGGCTGGAATTTGTTCGGCACGACCCTGTACATGGTCGACATCGGGATCGTTAACGCAAGATTCGTATGGATTACGTCTGTCATCGCAATCGTTACCGGACACATCATCGCTGTCTGGCTGGCCCATGTCGTGGCCCTGCGCCGATTCCGAGACAGCCGAGTGGCGCTCCGCAGCCAGATTCCGATGCTCTTTCTAATGGTGGCTTATACGATGCTCAGCCTGTGGATCCTCGCCCAGCCGGTCGTAGAGACCACCTGATATGAGATTGAGATAATGAGCGTGCACTGCTGCTGCCCTGGCTGTTCGATCTGACCTGCTCGGAAGAGATCTTCATGATCAAGAGACGCCAGCCTTTCCAGGCCCCCCGGAAAAAATTGATGTTCCTGTGTCCTCTACGCAATGACTCATTGGTTGGTGCCGCAGAAATAACGGCGGGCCGACGCAGCCAAGTCGTCTGAATAACCGGCAAAACTCCAGCGCTGTGCGCTACAATTCCGACCACGGCAGGCCAGCATTCAGGCCGATCTCGAGGATCCTCGCGTAGAAAAAATGAAAAAAGACCCCGACGCCAAGGTAGTCGGCCTGTTTCAGGAACTTCGCCGGCGCAAGGTTATTAGGGTTGCTGTCGTCTACTTGCTTGTCGCCTGGCTGCTGATTCAGATCGCAGACACCACGTTTGATCCTCTACACTTGCCGGAATGGAGCAAAACACTGGTTGTCACCTTTGCGTTGATAGGCTTTCCAATTGCACTGGTGCTTGCCTGGGCATTCGAAACCACGCCGGATGGCATCAGGCGTACCGACTCGGCAAGTAAGACCGGCGAGGATGACGACCCCGATACCAAGACGGATGTCGCCGTCGGGAGCCAGGGACCATCGATCGCGGTACTGCCATTCGTCAACATGAGCGACTCGCAGGAAAACGAGTACTTCAGTGACGGGCTGGCAGAGGAACTGCTGACGATGCTGACTCGTATATCGAGCCTGAAAGTATGCTCGAGATCCTCGTCTTTCGCCTACAAGGGCAAAGAAATTCATATTCCCACTGTCGCAAAGAACCTCGGTGTGTCGACAATCGTTGAAGGCAGTGTGCGACGCGCCGGTGACCGTGTACGCATCAATGTACAGATCATAGATGCAGTCAATGACAATCACCTGTGGGCAAAGAATTACGACAGGAAGCTGGATGACATTTTTGCAGTGCAGGACGAAATCGCCGGGCAGATTGTCGAGTCATTGCATCTGACGCTCAGTCTCGAAGAGCAAAGGAGTGTCACCGATCAGACCACAGAAAATTACGAGGCGTATGACTACTACCTGCGCGGCCGCAATCACTATCATCGCTCCGACTCCGGTCACCTGGCCGCATCGCTGCGAATGTTCGACAAAGCGATCGAACTGGACTCGAACTACGCCCTCGCCTACGCCGGCAGGACCTACTGCCTTGCCGATGCCTACCTGTACCGACGGCATGAAGAACCTACTCTGGAACGCGCCATCGAGTCCAGTCTCAAAGCGGTGGAGCTGGCTGAACATTTGGCCGAGTCACACACAGCACGCGGCCTGGTCCTGATGGCGGCCGAAGATTTCACTGCCGCCGAAGCATCATTTGATCGTGCGATCACGATCAGCCCCAATCTTTACGAAGCGCTGAACTTTTACAGCCGCATGGCGCGATTGACTGGGAACACACAAAAAGCCCTCGATTTATCTCGCAAAGCTGCCGCGGCGCGGCCTGATGATTTTCAGGCTTACGCTCAGATTACCAATATCTTGCGCGATCTGGGTTCGAAGGAGGAGGTTGTTGCCGCCAACGACACAGCGCAACAAAGGGCAAGAAAAGCGATTGAAATCGACCCAAGTAACTCCCGCGCAATGTGTTTCCTGGCGATATTGCTACAGGAACAAGGTGAAAATGAACAAGGCAAGTACTGGATCGAGCGGGCGCTGACCACAGCGCCGGATATCGGTGGCACTTCATACAATGCCGCCTGCTTCTATGCTCTGGCGGGCGAGACCGACCTGGCACTCGATCAGTTGGAACGTGCATACGATCTGGGCAACAGGCACAAGAAATTTTTCGAAATCGACACGGACCTTGATTCGATCCGGCACCACCCACGTTACAAGGCGTTGATTGAACGCTTTTGAATCCGGTTAATCCAGCGGCTCTCAATACACGCTCATCTGTATGGGCCGCCTTAGTGAGCCTCCAACGAGCCTGTGGTTCTGAATAGTGCGGAGCAAACAGGCAGGACAGCCGATTCGGATGCGCGAGCGCGCCCGAAGAACGCTGCACGGGGATGTGCAGCTAGTGATCCATCAATATAACCTTATCGGACCACTCGATCTAGATACCCATCTTCGCGATAGCATCAGCAAGCTCCTGCGCCGTTCGCTCGAGGACAGGGTGGTTCGCAGCAAACTTCGACTCCAGTGCCTTGACGCGATCGAGCACCGACCCTATCTGTGTGCTGTCGGACTCTTCGAGATTTTCAACATCGCGGTGCAGGTCTTGCAGTATTTGACGGGCTTCGATATCGACATCTTCGGCTCGCTGCAATTCCTTGCTGAGTTGGGCGAGAAATGCTCTGATATTTTTCATGGTCACCAAATCAAGTTATCGATGCTGTAAGGTCTGTGAACAATCATAGTTCATGCCGGCACCGCTTGTCAGAAATCTGCACCAGGGTGATGCATTTGCCTTTGCCCCCGGGGGCGCGAAGGATAATAGTCACCAGCAATGCGATCGAAAGACTGCGCAGCCGGGCCAGCAAAGCGGTATTCAATCGTGGCCATTTTCCGAGCAATCGCACGGTAAGCAAACTCAAGTACCAGGCGTCAGGAATTGTCGGGGCAGAAAGGAAAACACCCTGCAGTCGCCTGGCATCAGGCCAAGACACAATTTGAGATACACTTCGAAAACGGCTTGGTGGCGACCGATTGATCAATCGGCTCACACAAAAAAGTTCGGGCACTCCCGGCTGGGCCGTTACGGACCAGTCCGGTATTGCCCTCACCAAGGAAACGATGACACCATGAAAATAGCATTGTTCATCACGATCTGGACTGCGCAGATATCCTCAGCCGATCTGCGCAGCTATTTTCTTGAGCAACCGCCTGCCTTCCTTGAGTCTGTGCCCGAAGTCGTTTAGTAGACCTGTTCGTACCCGAAATCGGCAATGTGACACTATTCGATGAAAGTGCTGCGCCGGCACTGATGATTCAGATCGACATGATGAATGCCCCGGATGCGGAGGTCTTGATTCAGTCGGATGATTTTCGACGCCTGATCCTCGCCGAGTCCGCCTATGCCGCTCCAATTGACAAGCTTGCCCTCGACGTTTTCGAGACCGTACACTTCCCGATACCAGGTCATCAGACACCGCCACCACGGACCGCGCCATTGTCCTTCGTCGTCCGCTATTACGGCCAAACAGACGATGAGGCCGCATTCGTTCGATTGTATACCGAGAACCATCCGCCGATTCTCGCGACATTCCCCGGAATCCGGAACGTGTTGTGCTACCTGCCGCTGGACTGGCGATCGACCGAAATGCTGCCGGACTCCAGCATTATCCTGGGCAATGAAGTCGTGTTCGATGATCTTGATGCCCTCAACCGCGCTCTGGAATCGGATGTCATGCCCGTGCTCAGAGCGGATGGCAAACGATTTGCGGAATTCGGCTTCAATACCCACCACGCCATGCGCCGGGAACGGATTTATGCCAATGGCGAAGATTGAGGAAGAGATTGCTGCTGTACAGCGGCAACCATAAGCGACCGAAACTCAGGTGATTCCCGAAGGCTGATGCCATCGTTGAATCCGTCTGCAGGCCGGATAGCCTGCGGACTGCAAGCGATTAATTCAACTATTCGCCAACTGCCTGAAACTCGTAGACGGCCTCCACGATCGGAGACAGGGGCTCGCCGTAGCGGCCGAACCAGTCGTGATAGATCCGGCGGATCCTCGCGGTCCGGTACATGCTGGCAAGGGCGCGATCGACGACCAGGCGAAAGTCGGTATCGCCACGCTTCATCATCAATGCATGTGGCTCGAATGAAAATACATCCGAAGTAATGGTGTACGACCCGGCGTCCGCTGATTGAAATACCTGGCCGATAATCATCGCGCGATCGGTTGCATAGCCATCAACCTTGCCAGCATTCAGCAACTCCATGCCTTTTGCATGCGTTTCAATGATGCGTAGCGTAAACGCGTATTCGTTAACTTCGCTGAAGTGGCGCAAGGTTTCATGCGTCGTCGTTCCTTTGATCACTGCAATGGTCTTCTTCTCCAGGTCACTGATCGACGGAATCGGTGACTTATTGAGAGAGAGTACTGCCCCACCAGTAATAAAAGTCATCAGGGAAAAATCCACACGCTCGCGGCGCGACAGAGTGACCGTTGATGCCCCGCACTCGATGTCAACGGTGCCGTTTTCGACGGCACTCAGTCGATCCTCCGGCAGTACCAGCGGCACGTAACTGACCTTCATCTCTTCGAGGCCTGCTGCTTTCTTGACGGCCGTGGCAACCGTGCGGCAGAGCGTGATCGTGTAGCCGGCGGGATTCCCTTGTTTGTCAAGAAACGACATTGGTGGCGCATCGGGCACGAACCCGATCTTGAATTCACCGGTGTCAGCAATGCGCTTCAGGGTACCAGTCAGTTCCTGTGCCGCAGCGGTGCTATAAAGAAAACATGTAGCTAACAATACAATGGGCAGGCGTCGCATCAGGATTTCCTCGTTGATGTCTATTCCGGAACGGCGTTGCGTCGATACATCGCAGCAAGAATCGGTGCCAGTGAATACCGATGCGGCTCTAGGCCGTCAGCCCGGCCAGTTCGGCGGGTGTTATGCGCAGCGCGTCTGCCACTCGATTGAAGAAGTCGATCTCCAGTACGCTGATCCTGGCGTCGCTTTTCAAGACATCCGCCAGTGCCTCCACGATCGTGATTCTGTCCCCGGCTTTGAGCTGGCGCTGCACGCTGCGCAGATACTTGCGCAGATTCACCGATTCGTACAGCTCCGGCCGTGCCGCCTTACGAATATCGGCCTCCGCGAGCTCCTGACCGGTCTCCCGCTGCATAATCTCCTGAATCGTCTTGATTTCCACAGGGTCGATATTGGCATCGGAACTGGAGGCCCGCGCCAGAATCATCAACAGCACTTCGCTGTACAGCTCCTTCTGATTTTCCTCGCTGGGCGTAGCCTCACCAAATATTTTTAGAACGTTGCTGAGATCGGCGATAGCCATAGTCGTTTCTCTCCCTCCAAATCATGATTCAGGCCTGGCCAGCAAGTATACACATCGCAATCCTGCTTTTGGCGAATTCTATGCAGACCGGGCGGAAAACCCGCTGGCTGGACGAATGCCCATGTACCGGGCCACACCTCATTGATCGCGAGTCCGACGGGGTCACAGCATTTCTGCGAGCTTTTGCATTAACATCCGGGTCAATGACAGCCAGATTCCTGAGACAAATTGGCTCAATCTTCCGCGTGCCGATCGTCACGCGCATGCTGCGTTGGAGCTGGCGACTATTGCCGGTTCTGATCATGATGGATTTCGGCTACCTGATCGGAATATGGCCGGACTGGGAGCTGTACACAGAGGGCCCGATCCAGCGCTCGAGCTTCATTCGCAGTTACGAATTCGAGCAGCACCGTCACGCAGACTGGCCAAAGCTCCGCTGGAGCCCGGTTTCGATGGAGACTATCCCGCAAAGCATGATCCGGGCCGTGATCGTCGCCGAGGATGCCCGCTTTTACGAGCACGAGGGGGTCGACATCGACGCGCTCAAGGAAGCCATGGAATACAACCTGTCCGAACAGCGCCTGGTCTACGGCGGCAGCACCATCTCCCAGCAGACTGTCAAGAATGTTTTCTTAAACCCGTCGAGGAACCCCTTGCGCAAATGGCACGAGCTTGTGCTGACGATCGGCATGGAAAGAAACCTTTCCAAGAAGCGTATCCTCGAGCATTACCTGAATGTCGCGGAATTCGGCAGGGGCATTTATGGCGTCGGCGCCGCAGCCCGTTATTACTGGGGTATACCCGCATCCAGGCTCACGAACCACCAAGCGATAGAACTCGCGGCGACGCTGCCCTCGCCCGTCGAGAACAATCCAAAAACACGCACGCGATCGTTTCACAAGCGTGTGAAAAAGATCCGGCGGTATTTCTAGCTGCGGCAACATCAGCCGGTGGCCGGTCCGTGAAACGCAGCCGCCTGCTTTTGAATCTATGCCTGGCAATCGTGGGCACGTACGAGCCTGCCGGGCCAAACTGTATTGCCATGTCCCTATCGGGTCGAAAACAGAGATTTTGCTTTTGTTTTTTTTATCGCCATGACAAGCTACGCGATTGCCTCAAGGCAGGAGCGGTTTTGCCCTGCCCTTACGTTTAACACCGTATCGGACATCACCAGCCCCCGACCCAGCGGGCGAATGAATATATCCCTGTCCGAAGTTGCGGAGGACACAAATGATCAGAATTAAACCACTACACATTCTTATGTTGCCGCTCGCATTGTCGGCTGGTTTTATGGCTTCGTGCAGCAGCGAAGACACGGGCACGGCCCTGGAGTCAGCGGAGCCGGATACAGCAACTTCGTCCGAATCGATGGCCGCACCCGACCTCCTGCCGCATCAGCAAATGGCGAAGGATTTTCTGCGCGAGCTCATCGAGATAGACACAACCCACAGCACCGGCAATACGACGAACGCCGCCGAGGCAATGGCCGCACACCTGATTGCTGCCGGGTTTCCGGAAGAAGACGTGCTGGTGCTTGGGCCGGTGGAAAACAAAGGAAATCTGGTCGTTCGTTACCGGGGTCGCACTGTTGGTCGTAAACCCCTGCTCCTTCTCGCACACATCGACGTCGTCGAGGCGGACCCTGCCGATTGGACGCTCGATCCCTTCACTTTTACCGAGCAGGATGGTTACTACTATGGTCGCGGTACTACCGACGACAAGGATGAAGCAGCGATTCACATCGCAAACCTGATTCGACTCAAGCGGGAAGGCTTCCAGCCGGACCGCGACATCATCGTGGCACTCACCGCCGATGAGGAAGGAGGTTCTGACAATGGTGTGGCCTGGCTTCTGGAGAATCACCGTGAGCTGATCGATGCCGAGTATGCATTGAACGAAGGCGGCAGCGCTATGATCAGAGACGGCAAGCACATCGCCAACGGCGTACAGGCCAGCGAAAAAGTCTACCAGACCTTTACGCTCGAAGTAACGAATCCCGGCGGCCACAGTTCATTACCCGTCAAGGACAACGCGATTTACCGCCTTGCCGACGCACTGGTTCGCATCCGCGCTTATGATTTTCCCGTCGTGCTTAATGAAGTGACCCGGATATTTTTCGAACGATATGCGGACCTCGAAGAGGGCGACCTTGCTGCCGCGATGCGCGGCATCATACAGGACCCGCCCGACCCGGCTGCTGTCGCTTATCTTTCCCGCACGCCTTTTTATAACTCACGCATGCGCACCACCTGCGTGGCAACCCAGCTCGAGGCCGGGCATGCGGAGAATGCCCTGCCACAACGTGCGCAAGCAACCGTAAATTGTCGCGTGCTGCCGGGCGAGTCAGTCGCAGTTGTAGAAAATACGCTGGAGACTGTTATCGGGGATGTCCAGGTGACGATCACACCGGTTCAGGACGCCACGCCTTCGCCACCTTCGCCACTGACACCGGAAATTCTCGGCGCAATCGAAAGCGTTACTGGTGAGATGTGGCCGGGCGTGCCAGTCATTCCGATGATGAGTACCGGTGCGACGGACGGACTGTTTCTGCGCAACGCCGGGATACCCGTGTACGGGGTGGCGGGGCTATTCGCAGACATCGCCGACAACCGGGCGCATGGACAGAATGAGCGTATTGTCATCAAGTCGTATTTCGAAGGCCAGGAGTTTCTTTACCGGCTGATGAAAAGGCTATCGATATCAGACGAGAAGTAAGTAATCCTCGTCAGCCGGTTTGAATCGGGCATGAGGCGACGAGCAACGGTCCTACAGACGATCGGATTGGCCGTTAATAGCGGCAACTTTGCGAGCCAGTTTGGCGTAAAGGCCGGGGCCGACTGGACAATACGTCATATCTAGATAGCAGTGCCGGAGCAATGATTCTTATGTTATCAACTACTTCCTGGACACGCGACGAGTGCCCGAAGGACGCTGCACACGGATGTGCAGCGTCGATCAACACCCGACACGCGGATTTTCAGTAAAAAGAAATCATTACCCACCGTAACTCACCGTAACCCAATCAGCCGTTTAGCGGCAGATTCTTAACACCGTAAGTTACCTTTGGTGATCATGGGTGACCCTGGTCTGGGCACCAAAGTGGGCGCCAACAAATCCATAACCTATACATACGACCAGACTTCGCCTGAGTCAGCCCCGGCAGGCCTTAGAAATCATATTGCGTTCGAAGGTAAAAATACGCGCCGTTCATACCGATCGGCGGCAGCACATCGTAGGGCAGGTGACCGAAAAAATTGTTGTCGTCAGAGGACAGGTCGGGATACTCGTCGAGGATGTTGTCCGCGCCGATCGCGACGGTCCAGCTATCCGTGACATCGAGGCCGACCTCAACATCGATCGACCAGTTTTCACCGTATACCTGCGGATCCGGGAATCCGCCGCCGAAGTCGAAGTCGCGCGTGGTCTCTCCGAAGCGGGTCGCCCGGAGTAGTACAGACCAGCGATCAACGTTCCAGTTGCCTGACAGGATCAGCTTGTCCTCAGGGGCCATCGTCTCCAGCGCATTCAGTTCCGTCTCGCCGAGGACCTCGGGATTCTTCACGTTTGTCTCGGAGTTGTTGTAGCCGAGACTCCAGTCCAGCGCACCGGTGCCGAGGTCGAACGCCCCGCTGGCGGTGATGTCGAAACCGTCGGTTTCTGTATTGACCAGATTCGTAAAGAAGGTCACGCTGTCGATGCTGCCTGACACAATGCTGATGCGATCGTCGACGTCGATACTGAAATAATCGAATGTCAGGCTGAATGCCTCACCCATGTCGACGATGAATCCCACGCTGAGATTTTCAGACTCCTCCTCCTTGAGCGGCACCGCGCCATTGGCGATAGCCACCGAATCGGACACGGGCAGATGTCCGATCAACGTGAGCTGACCACCCGCACCGAAATTCTGAGTCGAAAACGCGAAGCCCGTCTGTGCCAGTGACGGCGCCCTGAAGCTGGTGCCGAAAGCCGCGCGAACGGCGAAGTTCTCGGTGAGATGATAAATGCCCGATAATTTGCCGTTCAGCGAGTCGCCGAAATCATCATAGTCCTCGTAACGTGCCGCTGCGCCGAGCAGCAGCTTGTCGGTGACCCGCGCCTCGAGATCCACGTAAATGCCATAGATGAAACGATCGACGTCGACCACACTGTCGACATCGAGTCCGGGTCCCGCCTCGGCGCCGATGTTCGCTGTCGCCGCGAACGGTCCTTCCTCGAAGGACTCCGGATCACCGGCTTTTGTCTCGTAATCTTCGAAGCGCAGCTCCGCGCCGTAGGCCAGTGTCAGCGGTCCGGAAATTGAGGCAACATTGATCTGGCGGACGACATCCGCGTTGACCGTCGTCTGCATGAACTCGAATCCCGCCAGGTGGAATGAGGTGGGGCTTGCGGCCCCTAATGACGGATTGATGGAGTTAAATACGCCGAAATCGTAGTCGTTCTGTCCCACGGTGAGACTCAGGTCCCAGTCGGAATCAAAGGCGTTGCCGCGCAATCCGACCGACAGCGACAGATCTTTACCGTCGCCGGTCGTCACTGGGCGGTAACCAGTCGGATAAACGCTGGGTACGCCCGCCTCGTCGCCGTCCGGATAGCGGAAGAAAGCGGCGCCCTCGGCATCC
>JACZWL010000023.1 GCA_022572185.1 Pseudomonadota bacterium
AGGCTGGTGACCAGCAATAGAGTTAGAAAGCTGATCGTGCGCTGCCGCGCAGCGGCTCTCTGTGGATATTCCTTGGGGTGGGACGCAGGCCCACGGGTAATCGACATAAGCGATCTCCTGACAAAACAAACCGGGTCAAGTGACGGGTTATTTGCGCGGGATCGCTATTTTAGAAATACACAGTGTCGAACGTTGAGCGGGGGGGCGCTCGGATAAGAGAGGTTGACGGGATCAGGCGATCGCGCCGGATCTTTTCGTAGGACGAATTCGAAAGTTGGTGACGACTCCGTGATCAGCACAAATGTCGATGCATCCTTAAACTTCGGTAGCTTGCTGCGGGCATCTAAATTGAGGTTGGGAGTAATTCCACATGCGGAGGCGGCACTTGTTGCACATGCATTGTGGCCATCGCCCATTGCCAGCGGGCAATCACCACAGTGTTGGCCGTTTGAATGACTGGAATGGGAGGAGTCGCCCATTTCCGTTGCTGTCTCTGCGGACAACTCCATTGCCATAAGACAGGGTTGCACCGCAAGGTTGAGCCACGCAACAAGAAAGGCAGCCAGAGCGATGCGCGCCCAGGGCCTTCTTTGATGCCATGTATCAAGCGAAATACTCAACCTGCCAATTCTTCAGATTCCAGTTAACGACAATAAAATCACAAGCCATGTTGAGGAGACATTGTGGGTTATACGTAGAATACGTGTATGAGCAGCAAACCCCACCCGGTGCACATACCAGGATTGCACGTCGTCAAAAAATCTCGGACCACCCGCGGACTGGAATAAAAGAGACAATCAGCTTATCAGGTTAATGGCTCTGCAACTTTTTGTTTGTACGGTACTGTCAAGTTAAGGAATTCAGCAAGCGAAAGGTGGAAACGTTGGGCGTCTTTTGACCTCCAATTCGGCTCTGAGACGGTGTTTGTATTCACATAGTGCGCGTGACTATCCCCCATCCAGTACAGCTAGCCCACGCCTCTGTCTTAACTTGACAGTACCCTGAAAACCGCTGATTTCATGTCGCCGAACAATGATCGCGCCCGAGTTACTTCAAAACCGCTTCTCTTACGGATGATGCACAGCCCCTTGCCCTGGCATCCGGTATCGCCGCGAGGTTCTGCGGCCGTTTCGACTCGCGCCTGGCTCCGACAACGCGATAGAATTTCTGATCCTTTGTCCTTTCAAACTGTCCCCGAAAATGCCGCGATCTCCCGCGCCAATGCATCGATGTTGATCGCTTCGATGTTTCTGGAAATGGAAAATCGCTCATCACCGGGGTAAACAACGAAACGCGCATCCGGCTTCACGTCCTTGCACCCGCTGTGAAAACCTCTAGCCGGCTTCGGATCAAGGCTGCGCTTGATTGCGATTGCCCAGACTCTCTGGCCGGGAAATGTCAGGACCAGATCAATTTCTGCACCGCCCGATGCGCGGTAGAAACCTGCGTCGGCGCGCTCCGGTGCAACCGACAGCAGGTTCTCGATGACAAACCCCTCCCAGCTCGGGCCAACGACCGGATGTCCCAGAATCTCCTCTTTGTCGCTGAGACCCAGCAATGCATGTGTGATACCACTGTCACGAACATAGACCTTTGGCGATTTGACGAGGCGCTTGCCGATATTCTTGTGCCACGGCCGGAGGCGGCGCACCAGTAACAGGTCGACCATCAGATCGAGATACTTGGCGACGGTCTTGCCATCGACACCGAGACCTCGGGCCAATGTCGCTGCATTCAGCAGACCGCCCTGCGTATGTGCCAGCATGACCCAGAAACGTCGCAGCGTCTCCGCCGGGATCCGTGGCCCGAGCTGCGGCACATCGCGCTCAAGATAAGTGCGAATGAAATTCTCGCGCCATGCCAGACTCCGTCCATCGTTTGACGCGAGGAAACTATCCGGAAATCCGCCCCGCACCCAGAGCCTGTCGCGGGCACTCGCATCGACCTCCAGCACATCAAACGGATTGAGTTCAAGATAGGCAACGCGACCGGCGAGCGTCTCTCCCGATTGGCGCAACAGGTCCATTGACGCCGATCCCAGCAGCAAGAACCGGCCGGCCCTCTTCCCCTGCCTACGACCGCGGTCGATCAGACCGCGCAGGCTCCGAAACAAATCCGGCACCCGGTGGACCTCATCGAAGATGACCAGCCGGTCTTCATGATCCCTCAGATAAAGCTCCACATCCGACAGCTTGGCCCGGTCTGCCGTTGATTCCAGATCGAGATACACCGAATCCATCGTCTCGGCGATCTCCAGGGCAAGCGTTGTCTTGCCCACCTGGCGCGGCCCCAACAGG
Source organism: Pseudomonadota bacterium (assembly GCA_022572185.1). GTDB lineage: Bacteria > Pseudomonadota > Gammaproteobacteria > Steroidobacterales > Woeseiaceae > JACZWL01. The sequence goes on from JACZWL010000023.1 coordinate 2,298, forward strand.
ACCACGGCTGGATATTCAGCCAGCAGACTGTGCAGCTGTGCCTGTAATCGCCGATCTATCATGCTTGCAATTATGGACTATAACTCCTGTTTTACAAGGTTTATGTAAATCATCCAGAGTCCGCGGAAGACCGGCAGATTCCGGCCCACGTCTATTACGCACACATCGCCGCCCCTATCTGGCGGGCAGACAGCATCCGGCAACGATCAGGCTTGGGGGCATTACTTCGATGCTCACCATGCCAGAAGCACGGCATGCGCCCGACTGCGCACGGTCTGACCCGAGAACCCGAGCATGGAGGGCACGTCGATCGCTTGTCCGAAATCTGCTTGGCTCGAAACCGTATAATCCAAGACAATGACCGAGAGCCTGGAACTGACGGTTTTGTCCGATGTCGTATCGCGGCTGGAGTCGGCCGGCTTCGACTACATGCTCACCGGATCCGTGGCAATGAATTACTATGCACAGCCGCGGATGACCCGCGATATCGATATTGTCGTTGCGCTCGCCGTCACCGACGCGGAGAAAATCATTGAGATCTTTCAAGGCGACTACTATCTGTCAGCTGACGCGGTGCTCGATGCTGTTCGCGGTCGGAAGATGTTCAACCTCGTGCATTACCAGAGTGTGGTCAAGGTCGATCTGATCGTCAGGAGAGAGTCTGAGTACCGTCAGCTGGAATTCAATCGGCGCCAACAAATCCACATAGGAGAGCTTGTCACGTGGATCGTGAGCAAGGAAGATTTGATATTGTCGAAGTTGTCGTGGGCGCAAGATTCGCGGTCGGAGCTGCAACTGAATGATGTGCGAAATCTGCTGGCGACTGAACCTGATCTGGACTATTTGCGCAAATGGTCATCTCGGCTGAATTTGGATTTGCTGTTGAAGGAATGCCTGAATGAATGACACGACGCCAGAGGTGTCCGATTACGTGCACGAGCGGTATTCTGCGATGAGCGCGGAAGAACGGTTTCTTATTGGGATCAAGATGTTCGATACAGCGCGCGAGATCGTTGAAGCGTCGTTTCCCACTGGTCTGTCAGAGGCGGAACGGCGCCGTGAGATCTGCCGGCGGTTTTACCCTGCCCTCGCGGGGCGTGTCTTTCCAGGATAACGGCCCGCAATGCCGGATATTCTCCAAGCGCAACACGATATTGTAGAGCAATCCAATGCGGCATCCTGATTCCCTCGAATTCTCCGCTACCGAGACACGTCAACTCATCGACGCGGTCGCGGAGCGAATTGAACATCAGATTCGCACGCTGCCCGGACAGCCGGTCGACACATCCGGCGAGGTCAGTGCGGACCTGGTGCGTTCATTCAGGGAGGGGCTGCCCGAGAGCGCAACAGACTTCGATGAACTATTGAACCTGATCTTCGACAAGGCGGCGCCTGCGGGCCTTAACCCTACCTCGCCGGGCTTCATGGGCTACGTGCCGGGCGGCGGACTGTTTCACGCGGCGCTGGCCGACCTGATTTCGAACACGCTGAACCGCTATGTCGGTGTAACGATGGTGGCACCAGCCTTCGTGCAGATCGAGGCCAACGTCCTGCGCTGGTTCAGTGAGATCATCGGATACCCGGAGCAGGCACGCGGATTCCTGACCAGCGGCGGGTCAATGGCGACCTTGAGCGCCTTGATTACGGCGCGGCACGTGCGACTCGGTGAAGATTTCTCGAAGGCGGTCATCTATTTATCGGATCAGATTCATCACTGCCTGAACAAGGCGGCCCGGCTGGCGGGATTCCCGGCCTCCGCTTTGCGTGTGCTGCCGGCCGACGAGGCGTTCAGGCTCGATCCCGATGCGCTGCGCAAGGCGATGGCGGAAGACCGCTCGAGAGGTCTTGAGCCGTTTATGATCGCGGCGAGTGCCGGCACGACCAACACCGGCGCTATCGATCCGCTGCCGGAACTCGCCGCTATAGCGAGACAGGAGCATCTCTGGTTTCATGTGGACGCAGCCTACGGTGGATTTTTTTGCCTCACCGAACGGGGAAAGCAGAAACTCAAAGGGATCGAAATGGCCGATTCGGTCGTGCTCGATCCTCACAAGTCACTGTTCCTGCCTTACGGAACTGGTGCCCTGCTGGTGCGCGAAGGGCGCCACCTGAAGGCGACGCACAGCTCGGGCGCGGATTACATGCCGATGCTGCAGGAGGGCGATGAGCTGATGGATTTCTGCGAGCTGTCACCCGAGCTCACACGGCCGTTTCGCGGCCTGCGGGTCTGGCTGCCGATGAAAATGCATGGGGTCGGCGTGTTCAGAGATTACCTCGATGAAAAGCTCGATCTCACGGACTGGATTCAGCAACAAATCGCGCAGCTGCCGGAGTTGGAAATAATTGCCCCGGCCGAGCTATCGATCATGGCGTTTGCGCTGCGCGACACGTTCGGGACGCTCGAGTCCAGAAACGCGGCGACGCGCAATCTAATGTCATTCATTAACAAGCAGCAGCGTGTCAGCCTGACCGGCACAACGGTCAGGGGCCTGTTTGTTATCCGTATCGCCGTACTGGTGTACCGCGTCCACCAGGAGCGCATGGAAATGCTGCTCGAAGATCTCAAGGCAGGTCTCGCCGCGATGGTATTCGGGGTCGCTCCATCCCCTTGATTATTTCCTCTAATTTTCCTTGCTAATTACTTGACAATTGTCTTTCCGCGAGGGATATTGCTTGACAATTATCAGTAACATTACTTGACTATTTGTTGACAATGACACCGTCGGAAAAGACCGCTTCGACTCGCGAATCAATTCTCGCCTTCATCAACGGCCAGGGATCGGCGACGAGCGCAGAGTTGGTCGATCACCTGGGAATTACGCGCCAGGCGATCAATTTGCACCTGCGAGCGCTGATCGATTCCGGGCAGATCATCAAGACCGGATCCACGAAAGCGGCGCGGTATCTGCCCGACTCAGCAATTCCTGACGCACAGACCTTTTCCAGGAAATATGATCTGACCGGGCTTCAGGAGTCGGAAGTCTATGATCAGGTAGCCATATCACTGAATCTTTCTCGACTCCGTCCAAGCGTAGAATCGATCGTCAACTATGCATTCACGGAAATACTCAACAATGCAATCGATCATTCGATGACCGACCGATGCCATGTCAAGGTGAGCGTCGACGCAGGCAAGCTGAGCTTCGAGATACGGGACAGGGGCATTGGCGCATTCCGATCGATCGCCGATAAACACGAGCTCCCGGACGAACAGGCTGCGATGATCGAACTTGTCAAAGGCAAAACGACAACCATGCCTGAAACCCATACCGGCGAAGGTATCTTTTTTGTGTCCAAAGTCGCGGATCGTTTTCTTCTCCGATCGCATCGAATACAGCTTGAGTGGAACCGCGCGCTCGATGATGTATTCGTTTCGACACCGCGGTTCGGAAAAGGAACATTCGTGCGATTCGAGATCCAAAAGGATTCTCGCACCAGACTGGAATCCGTTTTCGAAGAGTTCGCGCCGGAAGCCTATGATTATCAGTTCCGAAAGACGCGTGTGCTTGTCAAGCTATTGGCAAGTGAATATGTATCGCGCTCCGAAGCCAAGCGGCTCATGCACAACCTGCACAAATTCTCAGAAGTTGAGCTGGACTTCCGCAAAGTACGCCATGTTGGACAGGGATTCGCTGATGAGGTCTTCCGGGTTTTTATATCAGAGCACCCGGATGTCGAAATTCGACCCGTGAACGCGAGCAAGAACATAGCCGCGATGATTCAACATGCAGGGGGGCCATCCGCCGGATGACGTTTCCGAATCAGTCTTGGCAAGCCGGGCACAGGCATCGCTCCGATGCAGTGAGTTGTCGCTTCCTGCAGCAATATCAATAACACCACCCCTGGAAAGCCATAATAAGGAAAACAACCTGGTACTTTTCTGCGTTTACTGCGGACAATCTGCTACGTATAGTCCTTGTAATGCCTGAGCGACAGGGGAGATACCGGCTTTGAGTCAGACAGCGGCGGGACACAATAAAAAGCTGGTCCGCGGCATCGGAATTTTCGGCAGTGCGTTCCTGGTCCTGAACGGAATGATCGGTGCAGGAATATTTGCCCTGCCCTCTGTCGTTGCAGCAAGGGCGGGCGTATTAAGTCCCTGGCTTTTCCTGGCTGTCGGCGTGCTCATCATCACGGTCGTACTGACGTTTGCCGAATTGTCGAGCTACTTCAGAATATCCGGCGGGCCGGTAGTGTATGCGACCAGGGCGTTTGGCCCGCTAACGGGATTCAGCACCGGCTGGATCTATTACGTGAGCCGTGCAGCGGCCCTGGCCGCAAATTCCAACGCCATGGCAATTTACCTTGGGGCACTGTGGCCGTGGTTCGGCATCGATCCTGGCCGTGCTGTCGTGATCGTTGGCGTTTGCGGGGGCTTGACGCTTGTCAATGTGCTTGGTGTCAAAGACGGCGTGCGCACGCTGGCCTTTTTTACTTTCTTCAAAGTCATTCCGCTGCTGGTCATGATTCTGCTTGGCTTACAATATGTGAGCCCGGAAGTTTTATTTCCCGAAAATATGCCGACGATCGACGACCTTGGTGGAACCACCCTGCTGTTGATCTATGCATTCGTCGGATTTGAGACCGTCTTGATCACCGCGGGTGAAACAGCGAAACCGAAGATAACAATTCCCAAAGCGTTGATCCTCACCGTGATCGCCACCGGCGTCCTCTATTTCCTGATCGTACTCGTCTACGTCTCCGTCCTGCCCGGTGAAGTTACTGAGGGTGCGACACTGGTCGATGTTGGACGCAGACTGGCCGGACCCGTCGGTGCAATCGTGATTACCCTGGCGGCAATATTTTCGATCGGTGGCAATCTTTCCAGCATCATGCTGGCCGTGCCGCGCCTGACATTCTCACTTGCAGAGCACCGCCTGTTGCCACCCTGGTTTGGTCACATTCACGAAAAGTATTCATCGCCGGCCAACTCGATCGTTTTCCTCGGCGGCCTGGCGATGGTTCTCGCGCTTTCGGGCTCGTTCGTCCGTCTGGCAATCGCCGCTTCGTTGACACGGCTGATCACTTATATCGTCTGTATCGCGGCACTGCCTGTCATAAAGGGACAAGCGGACACCGCGACTATTGCGCGAGCATTTCGAATCAAAGGCGGCTATACGATTCCGTTTATCGCCTTCTGCCTGTGCTTGTGGGTGACATCACACTCGTCGCTGGATTCATGGAAACTGGTTGGAGTTCTGCTCGCCGCGGGCCTGGTGCTCTTCTGGCTCGAGCAAATGCGCATCAGGAAGCAGCAGGCCGCCTAAGCTGGGGGTGGGACCGGCGGGCCCGATTGCGCTATGATTCGCGGCCCTGAAGGAGATGCCGTTCATGCGCGAGATGCTGCAATTTTACATTGATGGCCAGTGGGTCGATCCCGTGACCGCGAACCCGTTCGATGTCATCAACCCGGCCACGGAGGAAGTCTGCGGCCGGATCAGTCTGGGTTCGGAGGCGGACGTCGACAAAGCGGTCGCCGCGGCGGTCAAAGCCACCGACAGCTATGCCGGCACGACCCGCGAAGAACGCATGGATTTACTGAAATCCATCCTCGACGTATTCAAGAAGCGGCAGGACGAGGTGGCCACGGCGATCATGGAGGAAATGGGCGCTCCCTGGGGACTGGCCAAGCATGCGCAGGCCCCGAGCGGAACCCAGCACATCGCTGCAGCGTTGAAGGCGCTCGAGAATTTCCAGTTTGAAGAGCGACATCGCACGACCAGTATCGTCAGGGAACCCATCGGGCCTTGTGCGCTGATCACGCCCTGGAACTGGCCGATAAACCAGGTTGTCGTCAAGGTGGCACCGGCATTGGCTGCCGGCTGCACGATGGTGTTGAAGCCGAGCGAGATCGCGCCATTCAACGCCATGATTTTCGCCGAGATCCTGGACGAGGCCGGTGTCCCCGCCGGCGTATTCAATCTGGTCAACGGCGATGGGCCGACGGTCGGCGCCGCTTTGAGCCGCCATCCCGATATCGCAATGGTCTCGTTCACGGGTTCGACACGTGCGGGTATTGCCGTTGCACAGAACGCCGCACCCAGTATCAAGCGCGTTGCACAGGAACTCGGTGGCAAGTCGGCGAACATCATTCTCGATGATGCCGATTTGCAAAAAGCGGTGTCGAAAGGTGCAGCGGACTGCTTCGAGAATACCGGGCAGTCCTGCGATGCCCCGAGCCGCATGCTGGTACCGAGGGACAAGATTAATGCAGCGGCTGAGATCGCCAAAGCGACGGCCGAGGCGACTGTGGTCGGCGATCCGCAGGCCGAAGGGACTCAGATGGGACCGCTGGTATCGGATCAGCAGTGGCACAAGGTCCAGGCGCTGATTCAGGCGGGCATCGACGAGGGTGCGACACTTGTCACGGGCGGCACCGGGCGTCCTGAAGGCCTGGCGAAAGGCTATTACGTCAAACCGACCGTCTTTTCCAACGTCAATAATGATATGACCATCGCCCGGGAAGAGATTTTCGGTCCGGTGCTGTCGATCATCCCTTACGATGACGATGACGAGGCGATACGCATTGCGAATGAAACGCCGTACGGTTTGTCCGCTTACGTAAGCTCAGCCAATATCGAGCGTGCGCGGATGGTGGCCAGCAGGCTCAGAACCGGCATGGTGCATATCAACGGCGCGCCGTTGGATTCGCAGGCGCCATTCGGCGGTTACAAGCAATCGGGCAATGGCCGGGAATGGGGGCCACACGGCATCGAAGAGTTCCTCGAGCTCAAGTCCGTGTATGGTTTCGAGCCGAGGAAGGCCGGTTAGCCCGAGTGCTTCATCTTTGCTGCGCAAGAGAGTTGCGGGCTCACCATCCGGCAGCAAATTCGGACACCGGGACAGGCACGCGGGACTGAACCTTGCGGCCGATTCCGGTGTCGCAATAAGACCTGTGCAATGAGTTGAGAATGACAGGAATATTTCGGGCATTGATCGTTGCAGCACTCGCGGCCGCGATGCTGGGCGGCTGTGCCGAGACCTCACTACCTGAGGCGACCGGCAAAGGCACGATCAATATGATTAATGCGATGCCCGCAAGCCCGTCTGTGGCATTTCTGATCGAGGAACGAGTACTCGGCGGTGTCGCCTACAAGGTCGCTCACGGAGCGCAGTCGTTCGACGATCTCACCTACAACTTTAACTTCGAGTATATTGTTCCCGGCGACACGGCGCCGATACGGACAGCGACAGTGTTCCTCGATGTCGTCGCTGACAACGAGTACACGTTCGTACTCACGGGTTCCGTCACTGCCCCGGATGTGACGCTCTGGGAACGCCCGCAACGGGACTGGTCCGGCACGGAAACCGTCTTCGAGGCTGCCATCGCTCACCTTTCGCCCGCCCTTGGCGACGTTGACCTTTACTTCGCGACGACCGGCACGGCGCCCGTATTGGGCGAGGAACGGGCCAAACTGAGTTTTGGCGAGCGGCTGCCCGAGATCGATCTGGAGGCCGGCGAGTACGAGTTCATTATCACCGCCCGGGATGACCCGGCCATGATTCTGTACCAGTCTGGTCCCGTGAACTATAGCGCGCGTGTTTCATACACCCTGACAATCTTCGATGCCGATGCCTCGATCACCGGCAATATCAGCGTCCGCTCGATTTCCACCCTGGGCCTCTCGAGCGAACTGCCTGACGCAAATACTATGCCGACGCTTCGCACGCTACACGCCGCGTTCGGCACCGAGAACATCGATATCTATCGAGACAATGATTTCACGACAGCCATCTTTTCCAACCTTGCATTTGGCGAGACTACACTAGATCTAGAGGTTCCCGACGGTGCAGTGGACTACACCTACACGGCCGTCGGAAATCCCGGGGCGATCATTAACGATCTAAACCAACTCATACCGGCGGGGCGACGCGTCAGCGCATTTCTGATCGGCCTGCAAGGCGGCGAGTCGAGAATCACGCTGACTGACGATCGGCGTTCGGTCGAAACCCATGCAAAACTGCGGCTCATACAGGCGGCAGCAAACTTCGACACGATGGACCTGTATCTTGTTGATGCAGGCACCGATATCGCCGACGTCGATCCATTGGCTGCGAATTTGACCTTCGCTTTTGTTTCAGATTTCGGGCCAACCATCCCGGGTAACTACGACCTCATCCTGACCCTGCCCGGCGAGAAAACCTTGATTGCGGGACCGATACCGCTCGATCTCGTCAACGGTGATGTGGTCGAGTTATTGATTATCGATACGGTGGACCCGATGATCGCCGACGTCGCTGTAACTCGCTTCCAGTGATCCATCAATATAATCTTGTTGGACCACTCGTCCCTGTTTGAGCTGTCCGGCCGCCATGGATGGCGGGAGTGCAGGTGTTACAGGAGCATTCACCTGCCTGACGGGCGCTTTTTTTATGAGGCGATCGCAGCTTCGACGTAGGCGGCCCTGTCGTTCGCCGCGTCAGCCTCGCCGACCTGCTTGGCGTTGTACATGGCCTGGTCGGCCACGCTGACAAGCTGCCAGAGCTCTTCGCCATGCGTGGGCATCAGGGCGATGCCGATGCTGGCCGCGCATTCTATTTCCTGACCCTGAATGATATAGGCCTCGCAGGTGGTCTCCACGAGCCGCTCGGCCACGTGTTTCGCGTCATCGACACTGACACCGGGAAGCACGATCGCAAACTCGTCGCCGCCGAGTCTGGCGAGGATATCTTCCGGCCGCAGACAGAATTCGAGGCGATGGCCAAAGGCTTTCAGGAGCGCATCGCCCGCCTGGTGACCGAAGCGGTCATTGATGGTCTTGAATTCGTTGAGGTCGAGGTACAGCACGGCACCCTGGTCGTATTGGGCGATACTTTCGGTCGCTGCCTTCTCAAAGCCGCGCCGGTTCAGGACGCCGGTCAATGGGTCGCGCAGTGCGTCGGCCAGAATCTTGGTCTCGTTGTGCTTGCGTTGCGTGATATCGACGAGCGTCACCGAGAAATCCTCACCGACCGGCTCGCCGACAATGCGTATCCAGGTCTCGCCCTCGTCCGCATCCATCGTCGTCTCATAACCGATGCTCGAAGCAGAACGATATTCGCCACCGAACTCTGCCAGGAGTTTCCGGGGCTTCAGCAGATCCAGTTTTTCGAGCGGCATGCCAACCAGCGTCGCGCTGCCGCTTTGCAGGAACCGCTCGGCGGCACGGTTGGCGAATATGCAGCGAAACTTCTTGTCGCTCGCACTCTGATCGCGTGCGAAGCGCAGGATGCCGTTGGACGAATGCTCCACCAGCGATCGAATCAGGTGTTCGCTGTCGGCCAGCGCCTTGAGCGCGCGCTTTCTCTCCGTGACATCGCGGCAGACAACCACCGTGCCCTGGTCCTGGCCTGCGGGACCGGTCAGCGGCGCACTGCTGAGCTCGAAATAACGGTCGCTGTGCATGCGCACCGTTTGTGTCAGGCCCCTGTCAGCTGCATGTTTGAGTACTGACCGCGCTTCCGGCAGGTCTTCCCAGAGGCGCTCCCCGATCAGCTCCGCCTCACTGGATTCCAGCAGCGTCTGCGCCGGTAGATTGGCGCTGACAATACGCTGCGACCTGTCGAGGACAATAATCGGGTCACGTACATGGTCGAACATCGTCTGGTACGCCAGCGGGCTGAAGTCGTAGACACGCAGCTTGAGGCTTGCCCACCAGTACAGCGGCAGCAGTATGACCAGTGTCGATGAGGTGAACGGAAAATAGAGGGGACCGATCTTCAACAGGAAATTAGCAATGCTGACGCCGAACGGCAGTACGATACAGAGAAGCAGTAAACCTACTTTGCTGCGATGCGCGCGCGCAATCGTCGACATGCGGCCCATCAGGGCGACAACTGAATAACCGAACAGCCCGTAGGCGAAAGGCGCATGCACCCGGTTGAACCAGAAGTGTTCATTAACGTCGGTAAAACGGCTGCCATCCGCCGTCTCGACGAGGGTCCAGATCATGTGGTGCAGCGGATTGGTGATGGCGAGGACCGTGCTGGCCACCGGCACCATCCACATTACAGCCAGAACCAGCGCACTGGGTGGACCGACGGTGTATTCCCGGTAGATGGTATAGAGAACGATCGGCAGAAAACCTGAACTGAAGAAGGTCAGCGTTCGGCCGATGCCGTACATATTTTCGTCGGTCGCGCCAAAGGCAAATGCAGTGCCGGCGACCATGGCGCCGATCAGGAACAGGAAGTAGCTGATCGCGTAGTTTTCAGACTGTGCCGACGCCCTCGAGACCCTTACCGAGAGCCAAAGATAGATAAGCGCCGAGAGGCCGAAAACCGTCGGCAATATGAGAGTCAGCTGCTCCATCATTTGCCGGCTCCAGTCCTTTGGCGGTCAATTCGGGGAAACATGCGCCAATCCTAGCGACGATCCTGTTTATTTGCTGCGACCTGTGCCGCATTCCAAATGGCAGCAGCGCGCAGAATTCACGTTTCCGGGAGAAAAACCGGGCGTTTCCAGGGTCTCCACAGAGGCACATCGGGGCCAGACCCGGGGACAAACCGCGGGTCTGTCCCCGGCTAATCCAGTCAGAGACCGTCTGCCGTATCGGCAACGAGCATATCGACAACGGCTCGCAAGCACTCCTCCTCGGTGCTGCCTGCGGCCTGGGCGAGCTCGTAAGCCTTGAGCTGCCGGTGGGCGCTGGTGCCGCGGCTGACGATATCCCGGACCGAGGCCAACTCCTCGACGCAGCCTAACGCCTCGGCATCTTCCGCCACCAGGCCCAACACATCGTCCAGCAGCTCGGCGAAGGGAACGACCCGCCCTTTGGCGAAATCAACCAGGCCCTCGTCGAAACTGTAGCGCATCGCACGCCAGCGGTTCTCGCGGATCAACATGGGCGTATAGATGCGCCAGCGTTGATTGGCCCGGCGAAGCCGGTAGAGCATGCGCATAATGCAGACGAGCAAAGCTGTAATCGAGATTGCGTCGTCCAGTCGCGTGCACACATCCATGATGCGGGTCTCGAGCGTCGGATACCTGCCGCTTGGCCTCAAATCCCACCAGATCTTGGTCGAGTCTTCGATGAGTCCCGCGCCGATGAGAATATCGATGTGGCGCTGGTACTCGACGAAGCTGGCGAAGCGTTCGGGAATGCCCGTCCGCGGCAGCGCATCGAAAATCGTCAAGCGGTAACTTTTCAGCCCGGTATCCCTGCCCTCCCAGAACGGCGATGAGCAGGACAGAGCCAGTAGATGCGGCAGGAAATAACTCATCTGGTTCATCAGGTCGATGCGCAGTGCGTCGTCATCGATGCCGACGTGCACATGCATGCCACAGATGACGAGACGCCTCGCGGCGGCCTGCATCTCCATCGTCAGCTCTTCGTAGCGATCTTTTTCCGTGTGCTTCTGCTCGACCCAGCGGCTGAAGGGATGTGTCGACGCCGCTACCGGCGCAAGACCATGACGACCCGCGACCTCGATGATGATTTTCCGCAGACGGGCGAGATCCTCGCGCGCCTCCTGCACGTTCTTGCAGACCTTGGTGCCGACCTCGATCTGCGAGCGCAGCAACTCCGGGGTCACCTGGCCGGCGCAGAGTTCCTCGCACTCGCCGATGAGCGACTTGGGTGGGTCGATCACCAGGCCACGCGTCTCCTGATCCACCAGCAGATACTCTTCTTCCACCCCGATCGTAAATGCAGGTTCAACTCGGTTCATTTTGTCTCCGCAGTTTGCCGACAGCCGACGCAAGGGTCGAACTGTCGCCATTGGAAAATAACCATAGCCGTAATTCAATCATATCGATGTCACAAATCCCGGGCGGCCTCGTGCAATATTCGGGCGGTTTTTTTTACGCGGGAATTCTCCGTGGCTCACTGATCTTGTCGGGAATCGTCCGGATGATCCTGACAAACACCTCGGCGATCTTGGCCACGCCCGCTGCAGCGGCTATCAGGTCCTGACGCACTTCGATGCCGACATGTGGCAGTCCGTTAGCCTCTGCATGGTGGTCGATCGTGAAATCCTGCGGCGCCTTGCCGGAATAGGGTTCGTTGTCGCCGACCACATAGCCGGCTGCGTCGAGCTCTCGCAAAAACACCTGCGAGAGCCTCCGGTCGCTGTCCCACAGGACACCCATGTGCCAGGGGCGGGACACGCCGTTCAAGACCGGCGTAAAACTGTGTATCGCCAGCAGGGCCGGTGGCGTACCGAAAGACTCCAGGCGCTTGAGCTCTTCCTCGACTGCGTAGTGATACGGCCAGTAGATCGACTCGGCGCGCGCTGCTTTTTGCTCGGGGCGGAGGTTGCGGTTGCCGGGAATGACGACGCCGTCACCGAACTCGAGAAACGCGCCGGGATCCAGCAGTTGCCGGTTGCAGTCGACCACCAGCCGTGAGTATTGGCAAAGCACGGCAGTGACGGACAGAGTGTCGGCCAAGCTGGCCGTCAGCGCGCCGGCGCCGATGTCCAGCGCCAGGTGGCAGCGACGCGCCGGCGGGTCCAGTCCCATGTCGCCGAGCGATGCCGGAAACTTGCGGCTGGCATGGTCGCAAACCAGCAGGATCGGCACCGTCGCGTCGGCATTCAGGACAATAAATGGGGGCGGTTCATCTGCCGCGAGAAGGCCGGCGTCGGTCTGTTTATCGATGGTGCCTTCTGTGGGCATACTCGGCCTGGCAGCTATTTGCTTGGGTGTCAGTGTACCGCATCGGAAATGTGCCAACAGGTACCCGCAAATATTGCTAAATGTGCGATCGCGGCTAAAGCCGCTCCTACAGCCGCGATTCGGTCAGATGCCAATAGAAGACCGTAGGAACGGTTGTAGGAGCGGCTTTCCTACAGCCGCGATTCGGTCAGATGCCAATAGAAGACCGTAGGAACGGTTGTAGGAGCGGCTTTTTGTACATGGATGTACTTATATCGCGACAAAATCGCCGGGAGCGATTTTGGATAACGACATAGGCGTTAGCCCGAAGGGCTGAGGGCAGGATGCCCGAATCAACCACAGGGATGTGCGAGAGCGATGAAGCCGCGATATTAGCCGCAATTCCTTACAATCGTTGTCAGGCCAGTTGCTGGGAGTGGCCGTCATCGGCCCAGGGCTCGAAGGACTGAACCGAGACAGGCCGGGCGATGTAATAGCCCTGTGCGAACTCGACGCCGAGCTCGCTCAGCTTATCGAGCACCTCTTTCGATTCAACACGCTCGGCAATCGTCTCGATGCCCATTGCCTTACCGACCTGATGGATCGCCATGACCATGCTTTGGTCGACCGAGTCATCGGCGACATTGTGAATGAATTGCCCATCGATCTTCAGGTAATCCACCGGCAGGTTCTTGAGATAGGTAAACGATGACAGGCCGCTGCCGAAATCATCGAGCGAGAACTTGCAACCGAGTTTCTTCAGCACCTGCATGAAGTGAATCACGCGCGACAGATTGGAGATGGCAGCAGTTTCGGTAATCTCGAAGCAGATCGCGTCGGCCGGCAGTTTCTGCTTCTCCAGTTCGTCGATGACGTACTCGAGGAACCGGTCCTCGCTGAGAGAGGTACCGGACAGGTTTATCGCAATAGTAAACCGGGCCGTGTCTGAGTCGGGGTTGCGATCCGCGAGCTGGGTCAGCGCTTCGTGAATGACCCAGCGATCAAGTTTTGACATCAAGTTGTAGCGTTCGGCCGCGGGAATAAACATGTCAGGCATCACGAGCTTGCCGTGCTCGTCGCGCATACGAAGCAGGAGCTCATAATGGCCGCGCGCGTTCGAATTTTCTTTGCCGATGGCGATGATCGGCTGGTAGAAGAGCTCGAGCCGGTTCTCCTCGACGGCGCTCGTGATACGCGTGACCCACTTCATCTCCTCGTGGCGCAGCGACGCATCACTGTCCTGGTAAAGGTGGATCTGGTTGCGGCCCATGTCCTTCGCGGAATAACAGGCGACGTCGGCCGAACTCATGATGCTGGCCACGGTCGGGCTTTCGTGCGTCACCATGACCACGCCGATCGAGCAGCGAACACTGGTGAACGCGTCCTGCCACTCGAAGCGATACTCTTCGATGGCGCTGCGAACGGTTTCAGCCACCTCCAGCGCAAGATCCTGGGTGCAACGCTCGAGCAGGATGCCGAACTCATCGCCGCCCAGGCGTGCCAGCACGTCGGTCGAGCGGATGTTGTCCTGCACGAGCTCCGAAATCCTCAACAACAGTTCGTCGCCGGCGGTATGCCCGAAGGTGTCGTTGACGACGTTGAACTGGTCGAGATCGAGGTACAGCAGCGCATGCGTCTGTTCATTGTTCTCGTGCGTGGCCTCGAGCGCCGCAACAAGACGGTTCTCGAACTCGCGGCGGTTGATCAGGCCGGTAACGGAATCGTGCGACGCCTGGTATGACAGCTGACGGAACAGCCGCGATTCTTTGCTGACATCGTGGAACACTATTACCGCGCCGACGATGTTGCCGATGCGGTCGCGAATCGGCGCGGCCGAGTCCTGGATCGGCACCTCGTTGCCCGCCTGCGTGATGAGTACGGAATCGTCGGCGAGCGAAATCACGCGGCCTTCTTTGAGACAGCGCATGACCGGGTTATCCACGGCCGCGCGGGTATGCGCGTTGACGATCGTCATAATGTCATCAATGGGCTTGCCGCGCGCCTTACGCATCTCCCATCCGGTCAGGTCCTGGGCCACCGGGTTGATGTAATCGACATTACCTTCGGCATCGGTCGTGACGACGCCATCACCGATCGATTGCAGCGTGACCTGGGCGCGCTCTTTCTCCTCGAAGACGCGAGTCTCCGCGAGTTTTCTTTCGGTGATGTCGGTGATCGTGCCTTCGTGGGCAACCACATTGCCCGCTTCATCGTGGATAGCGCGCGAGTTCTCGAGCACGACGATCTCGCTGCCGTCCTTGCGCCTCAAGCGGTATTCGAAATTCTTGACCATGCCCTCCGCCTCGAGTCGTGCAAAAATGCGTTCACGATCGATCGGGTTGACATACAGCATCGTCGTACGGCCCGCGTTCTTGAGTTCCGCGGCACTTGCGTAACCGAGCATCTCGACCAGCGCCGGATTTACGGTGACCAGGTCGCCCTCTCGCGAAGCGATATAAACGCCGTCGATGACGTTTTCGAAGAGCTCGCGGTAACGCGATTCACTTGTCTTCAGCTTGTTCTCGTCCATATCGCGCTTAATCGCGATGCCGGCGAGACGCACCATACGGCTGATCTTGTCGAGCTCGTCGGTGGTCGGCTCCTGTGGCGTATCGAGATAGACGTCCAGCGTGCCGATAATCCGGCCCGCGTTGCCATAGACCGGGAACGACCAGCACGCCGCAAGGGCGTACTTTGCTGCCTGCTTCTTGAGGCTGGCCCAGCCTTCGTCTTTTGAAATATCGGCGACGATCTTGTCGCTCGTCGCAAAGACCGCGGCACCGCAGGTAATGCTGCTAGCCTCCACTTTGACGAAGTCGAGCAGCAGCTTGAACTTCTCGGGCAGGCTCGGCGCCTGTTCGACTGACAGCGTCTGGTTCTTGATATCCAGCATCATGATTGCGGCGCGCATGCCAGTGCTGATCTTTTCAGTGCACCGGCAAATCGACCGAAGGGTCCGGTCGAAAGGCGTGCTTGAGGCGATCATCTCCAGAATCTTGTTCTGTGCGAAGGAGAACTCCTCATTGGCCTTTCTTTCTTTGATGTCTGTGATGCTCACGCGAATCAGTTTGCGCTCTTCATCCGGCAAGCGGCTGAAGCGAACCTCACAGGGAATTTCGTTGCCGAGTGCGTCTTTATGCATCCACTCGAAGATGGGGTGTTCGCCGTTCAATGCCCGCTCGATATACCCGCGGCGAATGCCAAACGACGGCGTGCCATCGGGCTGCATCTTCGGGCTGATGGCTTCGGGGCCGACACTCAGCAGACGTTTTCGGGCCAGGTTAAACAACTGGCAGGCGTTCTCGTTCGCGTCGGTGAAACGGTTGTTGTCGACGTCGAACACAACGATCGCCTCGGGAGCGTTCTCGACCAGGGCGCGGTAGCGTTCCTCGTTCTCGATCAGCGCTTTCTGCGCTTCCCTGCGCGCGGTCAAATCGCGGAGGCTGATGACGAAGATTCGGCCCTCACCGACCTCGAGGTCGCTGGCATTGATCTCGGCAACAAATTCCTCGCCGTTGACGCGTATCCCATTAACCTCACCGCAAGCGAAGTTCGCCCCCGTGTCATCAAGGTTCGACATGAACGGCTTCAGGTACTCGGCAAGCGGTTTGTTCTTCGCGGCGGGCAGGACTCTCGAGATCTGTGAGCCGATGAACTCCTCTTTGGGGAGCCCGAAGTATCGCGAACACATCTTGTTGCAGTTCTTGATGACGCCTTCGTCGCTGACCGACATCAATGCGTCGGTGACACTGTCAAAAATGACTTCGATCGGGGTTGTGGTGGTGAGTGACTGGGACAGCGAGAGCGACAACGATTGGGTGATCGTCGCTTCCATTTTGTCATAATGCTGGTCAATCAGTTTTAGGAGGGCGATGAAGTCCAGTTTGTTGATCCCGGACCGTTCGGTGGCGTCTTTGATCTGTTGTCTCAGTTCCCGATGCATCAATGCCCAGACCGACTACTTCCCTATGTCACGCTCATAACCACTCAGATAACCCGTCCAATCATCAAGAGCAGTGGTGATCCCTCACGCTGCCTTATATCGCCCTGGACGCGGTTCCTCGGCAGCTTGATACCTACCTTAAGTCGCTTGCTCGGGTTCTTCTGTGACCTAGCTCTCGTATTGAAAAATAATTTGGGAATATTTTCCCGGATCGACCGCCCACATTATGAAAAGTCGCTGTCAGCGGTCTCTGGGAACCAGATCCGGCATTTTCCGACCGGACATAGCTGGAAGCACTGACACAGGATGGATCGCGGCTGAAGCCACTCCTACACGGACAAGGTGGTCCATCCCCATTTTTTCGTTCTTGGCATTAAACGAAAATTAGGGGTCGAACCGCTAAAGGCTTCCAGCGGTTCGACCCCTAAATTATTCTTCTTTGGCCGGCATCGAGATCAGCGCTTCACCGTCGTCAGTGGTGATGAGTTCGCCGTTCACCTGCGGTGTCGGCCGGAAGCTGCCAACCTGGATCGGAATCGCCATGACCTTGGCCATCATGCCGATCTCGGTCTCGATCTCCGCCGACACGTTCAGATAGAGTCTGCCTTCGCGCTGCGGAATGACCGTGACCTGCTCCGCCGAGAACGTCTCGTCGCCCACAGCAACCAGCGAGACCCTTTCCGACTGCGCACCGGTAAACATGAGGCTGGTCGAATCAATGATGCGATAGTTCACCGTGATGGGCTGATCCAGCGTTGAGGATACTGTCACATTGATCGAAAGTGGTACGCCTATAACAGGTGTGCCCATGATCTCGTAGTCGATATTGATCGGTGCTGAAGGTTTACCCGGTGACCTCCGTGCTGCATCCGCTGGCGCAGCCGGTTTACTGTGCACGGCTGTCGTTCCGTTTTCTCTCGGGGTCTTGCTGACAGCGACGTCCTCTTTCCCGCTCTGGCAGGCCATCATCGTCGATGCAACGACCAACAACGATAAAAACCGACCTAATGTTATTTCACTCATAATAATCAAGACCTTGGCAGTCGAAGGCTAGGGGAACGGTGTGACCGTAATATCAAAACAAGCTTGGGGTGGAAAGTCCGGCGGATCCGGCGACTGCTCGTCCTCATAGCGGAATTCATTGAAGTCGAATACATAGTCTCCGGTAGTCAGTGTATTCAGTGTCGTAAATATTTCCTGATTAGCATCACCGCTCAGTCCCTGAGGAATTTCATTCGCATCAAATACATTCTGAATCACACCATTCCTGTATATAAGGATATCGGGATCGCTTTGATCCCTGTCATTCGTCAGATCATCCGGCGGCAGCAGCAATAACGTAGCGGCATCGGTTCGGATGTCGAACGTATACCGGGATGAAACGGGGATGTTCATGCGCAGGTAGCGATGCTCAGACAGTTTGTTGCCGAACCTTCCCGAATCAAATTGGCTATTGCTGCAAATATTGAAGGTAGTGCCGCTCTGGACGACCTTGTAAATTGGCGAGACATCGGGAGCGCCTCCTGCAACGTTCGCTTCACCGTCACCGTATATATTGATCCCGGACGCTGTAACGCCGCCATCCCGCCCAAGCAGTGAATCGATTAATGCCGCTTGCCCTGGATTCTCTGCCTTTAATGCAGTTGCAAACGTAAAAATACTCGTGAAAGCGGGCGTTACTGCCTGTGCGTTGGTCATGACATTGTAAATCGGACCGAATCCCATGCTGCCAATATCGTCGACATCAATTTCCGAATCCCAAAG
The DNA here is from genome assembly GCA_022572185.1 of Pseudomonadota bacterium. GTDB lineage: Bacteria > Pseudomonadota > Gammaproteobacteria > Steroidobacterales > Woeseiaceae > JACZWL01. Next base: position 20,582 of record JACZWL010000023.1, read on the forward strand.
ATCGTAGATTAGGCCCATCACCCAAATTTCGTTATACCAACCAGCGGGGCCAAATGAATCTTTTTCAATATCAATTCCTAATAACCTGGAGCCCTGTCCGATCCCGCCTGTATCACAGTAGATTGGATCATTAAGCCCAATACCCGACAATGCGGTGGCCCAGCCCTCGCCAAACGCGACTCGCATATCCAGTCGGTCACCTAAGGAGTGCGCACCGCCAATACTGTCAGAGCGTGAGAAATTGTCCTCGAAGTAGTGCCCCCATTCGTGGGCGATAACGTGGTCATCAAATTCTTCTGTATCGTCATCTTCCGCGCCAAGCAAGAACAAAGCATTGGCATCACCCCGATAAAACGAAGTGCCGAGTTCGCCACTGGCAATATTCGGATCATCATCAATGGATGTACCTAGAGCGACAGGGACCCCAGGACTTGAACTATTGTTGATGCTCCAGAACACATCAAGGGGCGCAAAGTTGGCCTGAGGAATCTCAGTGACTACCATTGACATCGCACTGTAAATTGCATCTAACACCGAGAACGGCGCCGCGGCCCGCACCGGATTATATCTGAAGTTGACGTCGTCCCAGCCAGTAGCGGCTGTCGGGTTCCTCGGCATATCTAACCCACTAGTATTAAATGCGTCATTGAGCACATAAAGCGGCCTCATCGCCAGCGGGTCATTGGGATTGGCAGTGTTGTCACGTACTTCGACATCCCATGACGGGTTGCTAGTGCGTTTCAACTCTGCGCGAACGCGGATGAACACATCGGTATTTGCGACAACCGTAAACTCGTAAAAGCCCGTCTCGCTGGATACGATCGAGTCAATCAACGTATTCGATCCAGTGTCCCAGATCTCGACCGTTGCCTGGCGGATCGGCCGTACGACGATACTGCTGTAATCGAGCCCGAAGCAGTTGCCATTCGGCGGCACAAATTCGTACTGCACCTTGCCGGAGATGGTCACCATTGCCTGCGGCTCCTGAACCGTGACATCAGTCGTGTCCGATGTATTGCCGCCGTTGCCGTCACTGACCGACAAGCGGAAGGTCAGCACTTCGGGCGCGCCTGCCATAACATCGGGCGCCATGAAATCGGCCATGGCCATGTTGGCGTTATTGATCGTGACGGTCTGACCGGCGGTCTGAGTCCAGGCAAACGTCAAGGTATCGCCGGCGTCCGGATCGCTGCCACTACCGTTGAGGTTGACAACCGTCAGCTCGGCAACAGTTTGATCGGCGCCCGCACTGGCGGTCGGCGCACGGTTGACAGTACCGCCACCGGCTGCCTCGCCACCGCCGCCGCCACAAGCCGACAGCGCCACCGCGGCGGTGAGCAGCAGCAAATAAATGCCCATGCCAGCAGACTTACACCGGCCGTGCTGATAGATTCTGCCCAAAGCAATTACTCCGTCGTGTCCGCAGAGCGGCTCGAGACTGTCCTTGCGATACTATCCCTGACAGACCGTGACACCTGTCTTCATCATAGCCCCGGCCAATGGCCCCGGATAGACCTTGTGTCGTTCGTATTGGCGACAGGCCTACTGAAATCAAGGTCTTAGCGCGATAGACTGGGATCCAAGTCCAGCTACTTAGCGTCAGTATTGATAGTATTTGTCGTCCTTGCCAGCAAGTGGTTCACAAAAGATGTCGATCGGGCGATTTTAATAATGAAAAACAAGACCATACTCGTGACCGGTGGCGCCGGTTATATCGGCAGCCACGTCGTCAGGCAGCTCGGCGAGGCCGGCGAGAAAGTCGTCTCCCTCGACAACTTATCGACGGGTTTTCGCGCGGCGGTCACCGCGGGTGATCTGGTGATCGGCGACACGGGCGACGCTAAGCTGCTGGATAAAATTTTCTCGGAACACGACATCGACACGGTCTTGCATTTCGCCGCGCACACCATCGTGCCGGAGTCGGTGGCCGATCCCCTGAAGTACTACGGCAACAACACCGCCTCGAGCCGCACGCTACTCGAGTGTTGTGCAAAAAACGACGTCAAGCATTTCGTATTTTCCTCGACGGCCGCCGTGTACGGCATTCCGCCGGATGGCAAGGCATCCGAGGCCACTGCGACAAAACCCATCAATCCCTACGGCACCTCCAAGCTCATGACGGAATGGATGCTGCGCGACCTCGCCGCCGCCGGCGGACCCCGCTACGTCTGTTTGCGATATTTCAACGTCGCCGGCTGCGAGCCGACCGGGACCATCGGTCAGTCCACACCGAAGGCCACACTGCTGGTCAAAGTCGCCTGCGAGGCAGCGGTCGGCAGTCGCCCGCATGTGTCCGTTTTCGGCACGGACTACCCGACGCCCGACGGCACCGGGCTGCGTGATTACATCCATGTCGAGGACCTGGCGACGGCCCATCTCAACGCGCTGGACTACCTGCGTGACGCCGGCAAGCCTGCCACCTTGAACTGCGGTTACGGTCATGGCTACAGCGTTCGCGAAGTCTTGCAAGCGGTCGAAAAAGCCAACGGCGAACCGCTGGTCATCAAGGAAGAACCACGCCGGGCGGGCGATCCGCCCATACTGATCGCCGTCGCCGACAAGATCACACAGGTGCTCGACTGGCAGCCGAAATTCGACGACCTCGACACGATCGTCAAGACCAGCCTCGCATGGGAACGAAAGATCGCAGCAAAGGACCCGGGCGCCTATTGGGCCGCCTGATCACTGAAGATATGCCGGTGATACACTCCGAACATGAGACTCCGCGGCCCACAATCGCTTAACGGACTGATTCTGGTCGGCTTCGGTCTGGTCGCGCTGCCGCTCCTGGTGGCCGTGATCTGGGCGCTGGTCAACCTGGACCGCCTCGCCGAACAGAGCGAGCAGCTCGTGATATCCGGCGTGTCCGGGGCCGAGAACAACCGGCAACTGGTGGACCAGATCGCATCACTCGAGCGTCTGTCACGGCAGTATCAGGTGCTGCGAAACGCCGACAGCCTGACGATCCTGCAACAGGACCTGGCGAGCGTTCAAGCGACGCTCGACAGCATAAGACCGCTGGCCGAGCAGGCCGATGCCCTGACCCTGGTTGACTCGGTCGGCGTTACTGCGAAGCGCATCGTCTTCACGCTGCTGCAGGCCGAGAGCGATCCCGGCAAAGCACAGATCGCCATCGACGATTTCGCGAAGCTGAGGCAACGCGTCACACAGCTGACGACAATCCTGCGCAGCCACATCGAGACGGAGCTCAGCAACCTGCAGGAGAGCACGCGTCACGCGCAGCAGGTCTCCGCCTGGCAGACCGCGGCACTCATTCCAGGCACGATTATCCTGGTGCTGTTCTTTACGCTGCTCGTTGCCCGCCCGATCCGCCAGATCGACCGGGCCATTAATCAGCTCGGTCAAAGCGGTTTTTCACAACCGATCCACGTCAAGGGCCCGACCGACCTCGAGAAGCTCGGCCGCCAGCTCGAATGGCTCCGGGTCAGGCTCCTCGGGCTCGCCCAGGAGAAGAACCGTTTCCTCAGACACATGTCGCACGAACTCAAGACGCCGCTTGCGAATATTCGCGAAGGCACCGAGCTGCTCCTGGACGGCACGGTCGGCGAACTCGAGACACCGCAGCGCGAGGTCACCGATATTCTGCGCCTCAACGGGCTCAAACTGCAGCAGCTCATCGAGAACCTGTTGTCGTTCAGCGCCTGGCAGACCAAGAACGAGGTGCTGACCCTGACCGACTTCCCGCTGCGCGCACTCGTTATCTCGGTGGCAAAAACACAGCGCCTGGCCCTCAAGTCCGCACACATTCAGCTACAGCTCGAGGTCGAAGACTTCTCCGTCAACGCCGACCGGGACAAGATGCGGACGGTGATCGACAACCTCTTGTCGAACGCCATCAAGTTCACGCCGCAGGGTGGCACGATCACCATTGCGGCCCATGCAGAGCCGAACAGTTTCGTGCTCGAGTTCGCAGACACGGGACCCGGCATACCGGAGCATGAAATTCCCCGTATCTTCGAGGCATTCTTCCAGGGCGGCCAGGAACAGGCCGGCCACATTGCAGGCACGGGAATTGGGCTATCCGTCGTGCTGGAGTGCATACAGGCGCACGAGGGTTCAGTAGAATTGGTCAATTCGGATGAGTATTCGGGCGCGCACTTCCGCATTCACATTCCGCAAAAACAGGTGGCCGAGCAAACGAGGATCGCTGCAAATGCGTAGATCGTTGCCGACAAATGCTTTAAGAAATATCGCGGCCCTGGCGATCCTGGTGGCGTTGACGGCCGGCTGCGCGCAAACCCAGGAGTGGCTGAACGGCATTCGCGCGCCAAGATCGAGCGAGTCCGTCATCCTCGGCGCGCCTGGGGCTGAACAATACCTCCAGGAAATGTACCAACTCGCGCGCGGGGATCCGGCGACTCAGGCGGAGATTTACGCGGACGCCGAGTCGACCGCCAAACTGACGCCGGGCCCCTCGACCAAACTTCGTTATGCGCTGATACTTGCCACACCCGGACATTCCGCGAACAACCCGCAGGAGGCACTGGGTATTTTTCGCGAGCTGCTTTCCCAGACCGAAATGATGACGCCGGCGGAGATTGCGCTCGCCAGCATTCACCTGGATGTCGTGGAACAACAAATCGTATTCGGCGCCGAAAACAGGCGGCTGCGCTCGGTAAATTCACGGGCCGCAACAAGCGAGGAGCAGGCGGTTGCCCAGCGCATCGCCAAGGTTGAATCTGAAAACCGGCAATTGCGGCGTTCGCTGCAGGAAGCGGAACAAAAGCTCGACGCGATCACCTCGATCGAGCGATCGATCCGCGAACAAGCGAACAGTGGAACTCAATAGTCAGATAAGCGCTCGTCCTGACGGGCGAATGGACAACTGTAGGAGCGCGTCCTGACGGGCGAATAGACAACTGTGGGAGCGGCTTTTTGTACATGGATGTACTTATATCGCGAAGTGCAGGATGCGCGAGAGCGATGCAGCCGCGAAAATATTTAACATGGCACAAACTGCAAGCAAAACCAACGGCAAAATCCTGCTGGTCGATGACGACCCGGGCCTGCTTCGCCTGTTAAGCATCCGGCTGCGCGCCGAGGATTATGAAGTGGAGGCGGTGGAAAGCGCACACGACGCGCTCGCCATCCTGCATCGTTTTCGTCCCGATCTTGTCATCACCGATCTGCGCATGGACAAGATGGACGGCATCGCCCTTCTCAAGGAACTGCAGACACGTTCTCCCGGCCTGCGCGTGCTCATCATCACGGCGCACGGCACCATCCCTGACGCCGTTGTGGCGACGCAAAGTGGCGCGTTCGGATTTCTGACGAAGCCCATCGACAAAGACGAACTCATGAGCACGGTCGAGCGTGCCATGAAAATTTCGGGCTCTGTCGAGGTCGCCGAGGACTGGGCTGCCGAGATCATTACCCGCAACCAGGTCCTCAAAGAGCGCCTGGCGCAGGCAAAGATGGTCGCCGCCACCGACGCCCGCGTCTTGATCACGGGCGCCAGCGGCACCGGCAAGGAGCTGCTCGCCAAAGCCATCCATCGAGCCAGCCCGAGACAGAACAAGGCGTTTGTTGCCATTAACTGCAGCGCTATGGCCGAGAACCTGCTCGAGTCAGAACTCTTCGGGCACGAGAAAGGTGCCTTCACGGGCGCGGTAAGAAGCCACAATGGCCTGTTCCAGGCCGCTGACGGCGGCACGCTGTTGCTCGATGAGATCGGCGACATGCCGATGCGGCTGCAGGTCAAACTTCTGCGCGTGCTGCAAGAGCATCAGGTACGGCCCGTCGGCAGCGCCGAGGCAGTCCACGTGGATGTCCGCGTAATATCGGCAACCCACCACGACTTGCAGGAGATGATGGCCCATGGAAAATTTCGTGAAGATCTGTTCTATCGTCTGAACGTTGTCAACATTCACCTCCCGGTCCTGGATGAACGGCGCGAAGATATCCCGCTGCTCGTCTCAAGTTTTCTGCAGGAAATCGCCGGGGAAGCCGGCCAGGAAAGAAAAGTGTATGCGCCGGAGGCCGTCGAACTGCTCGTCGCGGCCGAATGGCCCGGCAACGTTCGCCAGCTCTTCAACATTGTGCGGCAGAATGTCGCACTGTCACGCTCACCGGTCATGAGCGGCGAGCTCGTGCAGACATCACTGGGCGAACACGCCGGCAAACTCGCCTCATTCAGCGAGGCCAGAGACGAGTTCACGCGGAACTACCTGTCACAGATTCTGCAGATCACGATGGGCAACGTCAGCCAGGCCGCCAGGCTCGCCAAGCGCAACCGCACCGACTTCTACAAGTTACTCGCCCGCCACGACCTGAACCCGGACACCTTCAAGTCGCGTTAGTGAGAATGACGGTCGGGCTGCAGGAGCAATCGCAGCTGCATCGCTCTCGCGCATCCTGCGCTTCGCGATATAAGTACATCCATGTACAAAAAACCGCTCCTACCGATAGTAATAGCTGCGGCTGTAGGAGCAATCGCCGCTGAAGGCGCTCCTACCGATAGTAATAGCTGCGGCTGTAGGAGCAATCGCCGCTGAAGCCGCTCCTACCGATAGTAATAGCTGCGGCTGTAGGAGCGGCTTCAGCCGCGATTCCTTCAGCCGCGATTCCTTTTCGCCCGTCAGAAAGCGAATGGGCGCCTACTCGGACTTGAGTGGATACATCTTCGGATCCTGAATTGTCTTTAGACCCAAATCTACGTCCAGGTCCGGCCAGTAGAAATGACCGGGTGTCAGTTCCGACACATTCTGGATTGCACCAACCGATGCGTCACGGAAGCAGGGAAAGTCGTCAAACGGCCTTGAACTCATCCTCATGTGCCTCAACGATTGATTGAATCTCTCTTAGCTGTTGCGCCGATAACGGTTTGGACGCCGGCTAAGCTGCCTCATGTTTTGCAATCAATGCCCTGATCTTCGGCACAAGATCACTTGGAACCTCCATTACGGTCTGTCCTTCGGCCTCGAATGCCGCCTCGTCCTCCGCCAAGGCTTCCAGCTCTTCCTGCGACTCGTAATGCTCAAGGACACGCTTGACGCGGCGTTCATCCCAATCAGGCGGAAATTTTTGATCAATCATCTCTTTCTCCGACGTAGTCTACGCCTGTATGCCACCAGGGCTTTGCCCCGAAGATCATATGAGGTTACAACAAAAACGCTCTGCGGCTCCGGGCCAGGGACATAGATTACCCTCAGATAGCGCCCACCAGAAGTCTTTCCGATTGCTACCCGAGCCCCTTCGTACCCCAGGCGATCCTCTCCGGGCCGGCGCAGTATTTCCTCCACCTCAACTTCAGTAACGCCATGGTTGTATATATGCGGTGCTACAGTCTCCGGATCAATGCTGCTTACCGTTATTGGTTTGCCTCGCAGTTAATGAAGTGGCGATCGCCTACGGCACGCCTTGTATAGGTATGCCGGCGCAAGATCACCGCCAGTAGGCCAGACGATAGTATGGAGGTCTTTATCGATTCGGAAGTTCTTGAATTTGTCAAGATCGCGCAGTGGTTCGAACACCTCGCCCCAAAGTTCATCCTTCAGATCCAGTTCACCGACTCGGCCGTCCTCAAACGTCAATTCGAGCCGATAGCCAGAGATATAACGCGCAGATTTGAGTCTTGGGACTTTTGTATTCATGCTAACGGTTCGATCTTTTTCAGCGGTTTGCGTTCCGCCGCGAGTTTTCAGTCTTCCAAGCGATTTGTTTCTTGTCAGCCCGCGCCGACTGCATTCGCAGAAAAGTCTCAGGCATCTTCGTCATATTTCTCGTACCAGGACTCTGCGGTCAAAGATTCCAGTGCTGCGAAATAATCATCATTGGCATCTTCACTGGCCGGCGTCCCCGCCATAATCTCCCAGACCTGCTCTGCAAGGACCGATCCTATTGCATGGATCGTGTCATGCCGGTTCAGGCCCTGGCGACGTAGCCGCTTGAAGGCTGCTTTGACGGCAGGCACTTTCTCTGCCAGTTGTGTCTCGACGATCGAATGGATTGTGGAATGCATACTCAAGGATTCGCCGAAGTCTCCGTGGCGGGAGTGATAGCGTTCCGCCATTACGATTCGCTCCGCTTCATCAAGCGCCAGCCATTCCCCTGGCTTCGGTTTCTTTTTCGGATCATATTGGTGCATAGCAGTGGTACCTATCGATCTAGCCGAACCGTATGTCTGCTTTCGTCCTACTATCGCCCTTTTCCAAATTTCGGCTGCCTCAGTCATTTGTTGTATTCATTTCGCCGCCGGCACCCCTAAATCTCTGCAGATCTTGTTGGCAAGAATGTCATTTATTTCCGTGTGGCGGGGAACTGCTGAGCGCTTGTTCTTGTCCGGATTATGCCACCATGAATGACGGCCACCTTCTCGCAACAATTCACAACCCTGGGCACGCAAGTGCCGCAGAAGCTGCTTGCGCTTCATACCGAGATTGGTTCTTCCAGGTACTGTGATCCGGCGGCTTCGACTGCCTATTTACGGTTGAACTCAAGCGCTTCAGCGAGCACTTCCCGTAAACTGGCCAGCAGCCTGGACTTCGACCGTTCCTGGCAATTGACCCCGGGAACTTCTTGTATCCAGCCGATCCACCAGTCGCCGTCCTGTTTGAGTACCGCTGTATATTCCGTGTTCATTTCATTAATTTACTGCAAAGCGACAGTTCGTATAGCGAAACATATCAGCTCATAAATACAGTTTTGTGTCAGTGCCCGTCGCAGTCTGTTGCCGTATATCACCTGTCAGGACAGGCTTGTGCGTTTTGTATTGCCGTTACCGCAAATCGCCCGTCAGGACCGGCTCCGACCGGAATTCTGCGACGCTGATCAGAAATTTGTGGCAGCGCGTCCTGACGAACGATCAATCTTTTGACCCATCTTCACCCGCCCCGTTGCCGTCATTGGCGCGCTTGGAATAACCCTCGGCGGACAAGCCGTATTTGTTCATCAGGTCGTAGAGCGTCGGCCGCGTCACTCCCAGCATCTCGGCGGCGCGGGTTATTTTGCCGAACGCCTTCATTAACGCGACCCTGATTGCCTTCGACTCGGCAAGGCGCCGAACTTCGCGAAGATTGAGTGTTTCGGGTCCCGGTTCAGAATCTTCGAGGCCGAGATCCCGTGCCGTGATCTGATTGCCGTCCGCCATGATGACGGCACCCTTGATCTTGTTTTCCAGCTCGCGCACGTTGCCGGGCCACAAGTAGGCTTCGATCGCATCGTTGGCGTCGTCGGTGAAGCTCAATGCCCTGCCCTGCTGTTCGCAGAACCTGGCGAGCAATGTCCGCGCAAGAATCAGCCGGCCCTCTTCACGGTCTCTGAAGGGCGGGATATCGATCGTTATCTCGCTGACGCGATAATAGAGGTCCTCGCGAAAAGTGCTCTGCTCGATCATCTCAACCGGGTTCTGATTGGTCGCACTCACCACCCGCACATCGACCGGGATCTCTTCACGCCCACCAATCCGCTCGATGACACGTTCCTGAAGAAAACGCAGCATCTTCGCTTGCAAGGCCAGCGGCATGTCAGCGATCTCATCGAGGAACAGCGTGCCACCGTCCGCCAGCTCGACTTTTCCCAGCGTCTGTTTGGCCGCCCCCGTGAACGCCCCTTTTTCAAAACCGAACAGTTCGGACTCGAGCAGGTTTTCGGGGATCGCGGCACAGTTGATCGCCACGAATCGCTTGTCAACGCGCGGGCTTAAACGATGCAAGGCACGGGCGAGCAGCTCCTTGCCCGTGCCACTTTCACCCAGAAGCAGCGTCGTCACATCCGTCGGCGCCACTTTCTCGATCATGCGACAAACCGCCAGCATGCCTTCGCTGGCCGCGACAATGCCGTCCAAGGGCGAGTCGACTGCCTGGCTTTGCAGGCGGCGATTTTCCGCTTCGAGTTCGCTGATGTTGAACGCGCGCTCGACCAGCAACTGCAGCGTATCGGTATCGACCGGCTTCTGATAAAAATCGTAGGCACCCATCGCCACCGATTTAAGGGCGTTCTCCTGATCGCCATGCCCGGTGACAACAATCACCTTGGTATGCGGCGAGAGTTTGAGAATCTCCTGCAGGGTGGCGAGACCCTCATCGACGCCTTCGGGATTCGGCGGCAGTCCCAGGTCCTGCAGCACGACCATCGGCTCATGCCGGCGCAGTTCGTTGATCGCCGAGGCCTGGTCCTCCGCTGACAGGACTTCATACTCCTCGAAGCACCAGCGGAGCTGGCTCATGAGCCCCGGGTCGTCTTCGACGATGAGTAGTTTTCTGCTGCTGTCGCTCAAGCTGGTCCTTCGATTCGCGCAGACAGGCAACAACTCCTTAGTCTGCATCAAGGAGGCGCAATGTTGCCATGTCCGGGCAGCGGAGTGGAGAGTTTCGCTCACAGCCGTTGCCGGAACTGTATCCATCGGCGCGCGGTGCCTGTGTCCAGGAGCCCCCTCTCCGCGAATCTCCCCGAGATTTCGATGAATTTCATCCGCTGCTGCCACGACCGCGCGCTAAGTCATTGAATATAGGGAAGCAACGGGTCCGACACTCTATACGTATTTAACGCAATTGCGAATCATTCTCATTTAAGATAAGTTCTGCAGCCGATACCGATCAAGGCTCTAAAGGGCACCAGATTTCATGCAACCGCGGGACACAATCAAGGGACTGATGGGCATCCTCATGCTCGTCCTGGCGGCAGCCTCTGTCCAGGCCCAGGACAAGGAGGCCACAGCAGAAAAACAAGCCCAAGCCGGCGAGGCCGTGCTGGACAACGTCACCATCATCGGGCGGCAGAGTGATATCGCAGACATCCCCGGCTCGGTGCATGTCATCGATCAGGAAGAACTGCAGGCCTTCATGCAAAGCGACGTCATGCGCGTGCTGCGCACCGTGCCCGGTGTCTATGTACAGGAAGAAGAAGGTTTCGGCCTGCGCCCCAACATCGGCATCCGCGGCTCGGGCCTGGATCGAAGCAGCCGCATCGCACTATTGGAAGACGGCATCCTGATCGCACCGGCGCCCTACGCCGCCCCCTCGGCCTACTACTTCCCGACGCAGCGGCGCATGCATGCACTCGAAGTGCTGAAAGGCCCTGCCGCGATCAGCATCGGTCCCAGGACGACCGGCGGCGCCATCAACCTGATCTCGACGCCGATACCCGATTCCCGGGGCGGCATCCTCGATCTCAGGATTGGCGAACACGGGATCACCGATGCCCATCTCAACTTCGGCGATCGCGGCCGGCGTTTCTCCTGGCTCCTGGAAACCGTGCAAAGCCAAAGTGACGGCTTCAAGCATATCGATGCTCAACCCGGCGCCGGCACCGGCTACGACCTGCAGGACTATGTCCTGAAAGCACGCTTCGACAGCGATCCGGCTACCGCCCTTTATCAAAGCCTGCGCTTCAAAGCCGGCTACACCGAGCAGCTCGCCGACGAAACCTACCTGGGGCTGACGGACGAAGACTTTGAGCGAGACCCGAACCGCCGTTACGCGGCATCGGCCGGGGATGTGTTCGAGAGCGAGCATGGGCAACTGCAACTCAGTTACGTCATCGACTCCGGACAAAGCTGGCGCAGCGAAATGACCCTTTATCGGAATGACTTCTCGCGCAACTGGTTCAAGCTGCAATCCGTCAACGGCGCCGGTATCTCGAGTGTCCTGGCGGATACCACGACCTATGCGGACGAGTTCGCTTATCTGCAAGGCGCCGACAGCCCCGACGATGCCATCGTCAAGCGCAACAACAATCGCGACTACTTCTCGCAGGGCATCCAGGCCGAAGTGGCATGGGATTTTCAGTTTGCTGACAGCGAGTTCGGCCTGACCGTCGGCATCCGCCTGCACGAGGACGAGGAGGACCGCTTCCAGGACGAAGACGGCTATCGCATGCAAGCCTCGCAACTCATCATGACCAGCGACGGCGCCCCGGGTTCAACCACCAATCGGATCAGCAGCGCCGATGCACGCTCTTTGTTCATCGATACCGAGATCCGTACCGGCAACTGGATCCTGACACCCGGACTGCGCTTCGAAGACATCGCCATGCAGCGGCTCGATTACTCAACGGACGATCCGACCCGCGCGGCAGGCCCGACTCGCATCAGGGAAAACTCCCTGTCCGTCCTGATCCCGGGCATGGGCGTGCTCTATCGGCTCAACCCCGACTGGCGCCTCCTGGCCGGCATCCACAAGGGCTTCAACCCGCCCGCGCCCGGCAGCAGCGCCGCCGAGGAAAGCAGCATCAATATCGAACTCGGCACCCGTTACAACAACGGCAGCTTCGCCTTCGAGTCGATTTATTTCCTCAACGATTACGACAACCTCGTCGGCACGGTCACCGCCTCGACCGGCGGCAGCGGCGAGATCGGCGATCAGTTCGATGGCGGCGAAGTCACGGTACAGGGGCTCGAACTCAGCGCCGATTACAGCTTCACCGGTATTGCTGACGGCAAGCTCGACCTGCCCGTGAGCCTCAGTTACACGTGGACCACCAAGGCTGCATTCGAGAACGCTTTCGACAGCAGCTTCGACCCCTGGGGCGACGTCCAGGTCGGCGATGAACTGCCCTACATCCCCGAGCATCAGCTCAGGGCATCCGCAGGATTACAAAGCAGCAACTGGGCGCTGAATCTCGCCGCCAGTTACGTCGGCAAAATGAGATCAGTCGCCGGCCAGGGTGACTTCCTGCCGAACGAGACGATTGACGCCCACCTCGTCTGGGACCTGCTCGCGAGCTGGCAGATAAGCCCCTCTTTCCGCAGCTACATCAAGGTGGATAATCTCCTGGACGACATCTATATCGCCGCCAGACGGCCTGCCGGGGTTCGCCCGGGCCTGGGCCGTACGGCATATCTGGGCGTGACCTTCAGGCTCTGAGCAGGGTTCTGCTGACGCAGGAGCTGGCCGACCGTAATGGATGGCGAAGGTGCAGCTGTTGCACGAGCATTCGCCTGGCCTGATGGGCGAATTAGTCGCCCTGAGCAGCGAATCAGTCGTCCTGACGGGCGAACTATCAAGGCCTGACAGCGATATACGAAACGTCTGCGTACTTACCGTAATGCTATTGACAATCATTCGCATTTGCGATTAAATGCCTGAAACTGAGCTAAGTTATTGAATTTATGTACATCTGCATCTGCAAAGCCGTCACCGACAAGCAAATCCGCCGCGCCGCGGCCAGCGGTGTAGATAACCTCTATGAGCTTCGAGCGCAGCTGGGCGTCGCCTCGGGCTGCGGCATGTGCGCCAATGAGGCCCAGTCGATTCTCGCTGAGACCCACCAAGCGCGTCTCGCAAGACCATCGATCTACTACCCTGCCCCGGCCTGAGGGCTGACCCAATTCAAAAGACAGGCCCCGCATGCGGGGCCTTCTTTTTGCTGAATGTCAAAAGCAAATTGATTGGCGTCCCCAAGGCATCACGACTTTGGCCACTCATCATGAAGACGGTATTGTGGCGCCTCTCCAGCCAGGCAGCGTGTTCGACTTCCGAATCGATCCGCTTGCCCAGCTCACGCTCAGCCTTGCTTAGATTGTAACGTGTCTGGAGATTCATCCAGAACTGCGCACTGTTGCCAAAGTAACGACGCAGCCGCAACGCGGTCTCCGGCGTGATCGCCCGTTTGCCGTTGAGTATCGACGTAATGCGCCCCGAAGGTACGTGCAATGCAAGCTTGTTGGCCGATACCTCGCGGGCAACATGCTCTCGCTTCAGAAGACGGCCAGGATGAACAGCTACCATAGCGTGGTCATCCCTTATGGTAATCAACAATCTCGACGCCGTATGCGTCGCCCTTTCTAAACTCAAAACTTAGTACGCAATCCACATTTTGCGTTCGGTGAGCCCAGCATCAGCCCTTGCTCGCTGATGGCCGACATTTGTTTCCAATTGCGACTCTTGTAAGTTCCCCTGACGATCTTAGCATCAGGGATGCAAAGCCGTGCCACTGTCGGAGTCGCGTGGCGCAAGTCGCAGGCTGACTTCGGTTTCCTGGTCGAGCTTGTTGATGAGCCGTACTAAGCGATCAACGGAAAATCGACCAAGATCACCATTGCGAATACGCGAAAAATCAGCAGCAGCAATTCCAGTTCTGCGCTGTGCTTTACGAACGGATAAACCTTCTTCGTCCAGAATTTTAATGATCCGCGCTGCCAGAATGGCTTTCATTTGCTGTACATCGGCGTCCGGGTCGCCCTGGTCGTGAAAGACGTTGCCACTACCGCGTACCAGTTCAAATTCATCTTTTTGCTTGCTCATCGCAATATCTCCTTCAATCGTTTCAGCCTTGTTTTCACAACGGCAATTTCCTCTTTGGGTGTTTTAATGCCCGTTTTGGATTTCTTCTTAAAGGCATGGATTACCCAGATATCCGCATCAATCTTAAGAGCATAAACAACGCGGTATGTCCCGCTCGCATCGCGCAAAATGATTTCTTTCACGCCTGCACCAAGGCCTGTTAACGGCTTGGTATTGTCCGGCGTCTGCCCTTCGGCAATCAAGGTCAGCACCACCCTGCCCTGCTTTTGCTTACTGTCGGGAAATTTCGAAAAATCCTTCAGCGCTGCTTTGATCTATGAAATAGGCCGAGTGTTGCGAGTCATACAATAGTGTAGTCAAATATGACAACACCCGTCAAGGAGAAAGTATTCCTGAAAATCTAACTCCCTGTGTATGCCCGCAATCATTGGGTAAACAACGCGTCGCTGCGCTCCGCCGGGTGGCAGACATCCCGTGGAACACATGGCAGCTTTGCCGCGGTCTCAGTGGCAGGCTTCACGTGGAATGCGTGGCAGGTATCCGTGGAATACGCAGCGCCCCCAAGCGGTGGCGACAATTGGCCACTTATTGGCAGAGCCTTGAACCTCCCATGATTCTTCGGGACAAGGCAACTAAATCAATGCGGACGCATATTCAGGAGCGATAGGCTATGAAACAGCAGGCTGCATGTTGTCGCTGTTGTGTACAATGGCTATATCGCCTATAGTAGCTACTTTAGCCATATACGAGTACAAACCCTATGAAATCAGTGACGGCAAAAGACGCGAAAAATCGATTTGGTCAATTGCTCGATGATGCGCAGCGAGGACCGGTCACCATCGAAAAATATGGGCGACCTTTCGCCGTCGTACAGTCGTATGAAGACTATCAGATGGCACAGCAGCTCAAGTTGACGTCCTTACGCAATGCGATCGATGAAGCGCACGCCGAATATGCGGAAGGACGAGGAGTACCATTTGATCGTGACGCAGTCGAAGAAATCGCAGCTGCAGGGCGGCAGCGTTTGTCTGAGCGTAATCGCAGCAGGTGACACGTGTTCTGTACCAGGCCGCGGCCAAAAATGACTTGATCGAGGTCTGGTTGCAGATAGCGAACGACAGTATTGAGAGAGCCGACGAGTACATTTCCAAATTGCAGGAAATCTGCGAATTAATTGCCGTTCAACCCGCGATGGGCGTTGCCAGGCCGGACATCGCAGATGGTGTCCGATCGTTTCCGGTTGATCACTACACAATTTTTTACGAACAGCACAGGCGGACGATATCGGTGCTTCGTGTATGGCATGCGGCTCGAGGCCCTTTGACACTCTCTGTTGATTCGTGATGTCAACCCCGGCCCTGGCGTCCGCCCAATTGAATCGACCTGCTAAAGCAAGCCAATTCGATTGAATGGCGAAAGAACATCGCTCAAAGTCATTACATGATTGACGATGAGATCGTCAATGCGTTGCGTGCCCCTTCAAGGGCGACTTCTGTGTCCATGCCAAACGGCCGTGCCAATATAGCAATGACTTCTTCGGCGGCAAAGATCCGACTACGACCGTGCCCACTGCGATCTCTTAGGACGCCGGCTTTTTCGAGGCGTCGCAGACCCTGGCTCGCGGCCTGCATGGATACGTTCAATTCGCTCGCCAACAGTTTCACGGTCATAACCGGCATCCTTACGAGCAGTTCGAGCGCTCTCGCTGCCGACGATCCGCTGCGAAATCTTCCTCGCTCCTGCCACACGTCGGGCAAGCGCTCCAGGACCTTCTGCGTCACCCTTTCTTCTTCGCTACAGGCAACAATCGCCTGACAGACGAAATCGATCATGCGGCGATACGAAAGTTGTTTCTGTGCATCGTGTAGCGCAGCGCCATACTCGCTTTTCTCAGCTTCGACGTAACTGGATAGATACAACGGTAAGCGACCCGCTGCAGCCATCTGCAATGCCCACAGCATCCGACCAACCCGGCCATTTCCGTCACTGAATGGATGCACTGCCTCGAAATGCGCATGGCCGATCGCCATGCGAACCGGTAACACCATCCCCATACCGGCATCACCAAGCTCCAGCAGCGATTCGTCGCACATCCAATCGAGAATATCATTGAGGCAGCGCTTCACGCGCGCAGGCGGCGCCGGGTTGTATATGGAGTCTTCCTTGCGGCCGAAGCTGCCTACTTGCACGACGTCGCCGGGCAAACCCGGCTCGCGGAGCCTGCCCGCAATCGCATGAAAGCCAGGATCCTTCTGCATGACTCTCTCGTGCAAGGTACACAGCAATTCTGTCGATAACGCCGCCATGCCGCTACTCTCCACGGCTTGAATGCCGTGCATCAATGCATTGGCGTATCCGCGTACAGAAGCTGTTGCCGAGCGTCCGGTGTCGTCAATTGCCGGCGACAGTACCTCATCGATGGTGGACCAGGTGCCTTCCATTCTCGACGATGACACCGCCTCCCGTCGCGCGAGCAGATAGGCCATCGTTCGCTGGATCTCAGATGCTGACCGCAGGGTCGGCCGCCCCTGCAATGCCAGGTTCGCGTCGCGGACCAATGGCAGTGACAATTTCTCGGAGATGGTATGCGGTGGCTTCGGTGGCACAACGAACCAGATATTCTCGAAGCCTGTCTTGCCAATCTTTTCAGTACCGAAGCCTCTCTTCGTCGAATATGGCTGACGCAACACGTCGACCAATTCCTCTCGTTTCATGCCAAAAGCCTTGTTTATCAGACGATATATCAAGGTTAAATAATTAACCTTGATTTAGCAAGCCGTAATTCAAGGCTAGCGAATCGCGGTGCCATTAATCAGGACGCCAGGTACCACCAGCCGCGATCATTTCGTCACCTCGAACATCAATACCAGGGATCACAAATTCGCCGGGGTGAGGTAGAAAGCCAAAGCATCGCATTGGCCCGCCGAACGCCGAAGCTATGCAAGGCGAAGGCCGGTGTTGTTTGTGAGGCAGGACGCCGAACTTACAAAGAATTTGGACGCCCGAAGGGCACCTTCGTGAAGCGATGATCACGACCCATCGGCGGAAAGCTGCTGCTAGCAATGCACGCGGATTGGGCTTCAGCCGCGATCCTGCGCTGCTTCAGGCCAGGCGTCTCGTAGGAGCGGATTTATCCGCGATTGATCCGTCGGCTCGGATATCATTACCCAGCCGCGATTCAAACCGCAAACAATTTTCATTATCAAGCGGATTGCCGCTAATTCTTCTTGCGTGTCCTGAGGCGCGGACTATGATGGGTCATGCAGCGTCACAAACCTCAAACAAGCAATAAACATCCTCAGGAGACTGCCTCATGAAAGGTGATCCCACCGTCATCGAACATCTGAACCGTGTACTGAAAAACGAACTCACGGCCATCAATCAATATTTTCTGCATTCACGTATGTTCAAGGACTGGGGTTACCACTCGCTAGCCGACAAGGAACACGAGGAATCCATCGACGAGATGAAACATGCCGATCAGGTCATCGAACGCACCCTTTTCCTCGAAGGCCTCCCCAACATGCAGGACTTCGGCAAGCTACGCATCGGCGAGGATGTTCCCGAGATGCTGCAATGCGACCTGGACCTGGAGCTCGACGCCCTGCCCGACCTCCAGGCCGCAATCGCCTATTGCGAGTCACACAAGGACTTCGTCAGCCGCGATCTGTTCGCCTCCATCCTCAAATCGGAAGAAGAACATGTCGACTGGCTCGAGACCCAACTGGGACTCATCGACAGCATGGGCGTGGAGAACTACCTGCAGTCAGCCGCCTGACCGTCGAACTCGACCTATTGCCTGGCCGCAAAGCATTACGCGAATCGGCGAATGCATTGCCCCTTATTAGGTGACGTGAAAAAGCTTGCGGTAAACGAACTCAGCAATCGCCAACGATGCTGTCAGCCCCGGTGATTCTATGCCAAAGAGGTTTACCAGCCCCTTTACATCATGATCGTCGTAGGACTGGATCTCGAAATCCGCGGCCGCCTCTCCCGGGCCCGATAACTTCGGCCGGATACCTGTGTACGCCGGGCTCAATCTTTCTTCGTCCAGCGCCGGATAGTAACAACGAATCGCATCAACGAAATCCACCTTGCGATCCGCATCAAACTCATAATTGATCTCCTTGACCCATACAGCGTCGGGACCGAAGCGAGCACAGCCATTCATATCGATTGTGACGTGAATGCCGAGACCGCCATCGCTTGGTATGGGATAGATCAACCTTTTGAACGGCGATGCGCCCTGGTACGTAAAATAGTGCGCTTTGGCCATGTGCAGTTCCGGTACACATTCTTTGGGGAAACCGGTCATATTTCTTGCGACATCCTGAGCCCACAGGCCAGCCGCGTTGACCAGGTAGCCACAACTCACTGTGTACGGCGAGTCGGGTCCAACGTCGACGTCGAAAACGCCGTCCCGAACCCTGACGTTTCCGATCCTGCTTCGGCAGACGATCGACCCGTTAGCTGTTTCAAGTTCGCCTTGCAGCGCCAGCATGAAGCTATGCGAATCGATAATTCCTGTGGACGGCGAGAGCAGCCCCGCCTCACAGCGGACCGCTGGCTCCATATTCAAGACGTCGTTGCAAGAGAGCCACTTGAGATCATTGACACCGTTCGCCTTCGCCTGGGCAGCATATTTATGCAGTGACGGTAAATCGGCTGCCGATGTGGCAACGATAATCTTACCTGTTCTCTGAAATGCCACTTGCCTGTCCTCGCAGTATCGGTACAACAATTCCCGGCCTGCAACACAAAGTTTTGCTTTCAGTGAATTTTCGGGATAGTAGATACCTGCGTGAATGACTTCCGAGTTGCGGCTGCTCGTATGACTCCCAATATTAGGCTCGGCCTCAAGAATCACCACTTCCCGCCCGGCTAATGCCAGGCGTCTGCCGATGGCGATCCCTATGACGCCTGCTCCAATAACGATGCAATCAAGTTTCTCAGGCATGCGATTGCTTGCAACGGACCAGGAAATTCGGGACTACTGACGCAGATAATCAGAGATGGAATCCACAACATAGTCTTGCTGCGCAGTGGACAGCTCAGGATATACCGGCAATGACAAGACAGCATTCGCCGCGGCCTCGGATTCGGGCAGATCACCTTCCCGGTAACCGAGTTCCTTGAAGCACTCCTGCAGGTGTAACGGCACCGGGTAATAAATCGCGCAACCGATATGCTTGTCCGTCAGGTACTGCTTGAGGCTGTCTCGATCCGGCACGCGAATGGTGTATTGATTGTAAATATGCCGGCAGCCGTCCCGCACGCCTGGCGTTTTTACAGATGGTCCAAGTTCGGCAAACCGCTCGTCATAGTATTTGGCATGCTGCTGACGTTCCGCTGACCACTGCTCGAGATGTTTTAGTTTTACCGAAATAATGGCCGCCTGCAGCGCATCGAGCCGGAAATTTCCACCCACGGCAGAGTGATAGTAGCGACGCTCACCGCCGTGCACTCGCAGTATCTTCATTTTTTCGGCCAGTTCGGCGTCGTTGGTGACGCACATTCCGGCATCGCCAAAGGCGCCCAGGTTTTTGCTGGGGAAAAACGAGAAGCAGCCGACATCACCGATGCTGCCGGCTCGCTGGCCATTACTGTCTTCCGCTCCGATCGCCTGGGCCGCGTCTTCGACGACGCGCAGTCCATGCTCACGGGCCAGCGTCATGAGCGGCGTCATGTCAGCACACTGACCGTACAGGTGCACGGGCATCAGCACTCGAACACGACCACCGCTGTCCTTGTTAACAAGCTGCCCCGATTCGCTGCTGCAATGCTCCCTGATGAATGCTGCTACTGCCGCTGGATCGAGATTGCAGGTATCAGGGTCGATATCGCAGAAAACCGGCCGTGCCCCCAGGCGGGACACCACACCAGCCGTCGCAAAGAAGGTAAAGGGCGTCGTGATGACCTCATCGCCCGGACCAATACCGAGCGCCATCAGCGCCAACAACAGCGCATCAGTACCCGAGGACGTCCCGACACCATGCGCCGCATTGCTGTATGCCGCGATCTCCCCCTCCAGCGCTTCGACTTTGGGCCCCAGGATGAAGGTCTGGCTATCGCACACTTCCTTCATCACGGCCTCGATCTCGGCTCGGAGCGGCGCATACTGGCCTTTCAGGTCCAGTAACGGCACCTCTGTGACGGCTGCGGATGCAGCTTGTGCTTGACTCATCTTGTTTGCTCTTGGCCTTGACTCATATCGCGCCGGCATTGTTGACAAGACTAGCAAACTTATTCTCTCTTTTGCCTAACACTTGCGCTGGAAACTGAACCCTCAGCATCGACAACAGATCCGCAGGGTTGGAGCGGCGCCCACCCGTCTCAGAGGGCCCCTCCACTGTCGAAATAATTGTCAGTCCGCTCAATATGATTCGCGCAAAAAAACAAACTTCTGTCGCTCGTACATGGCCTGCGCACTTGATCCCACAGCATGACTCATACGAGTAACTCTTAAAGTTCTTTCGTAATTCACTCCGTATCTATCTGTTCTTTTTAAGGATGCCTTAATCGTCTTGAGGAGATCGTTGGCCGTTAATCCGCTCATGAAACAACAGCCATGCGGCGTTTGTCACGGTAAGGAGAGCAGCATTTGAATATGACCCAAACTGATCGTATTTTGGAGTCTGGAGTACGTAGAAAAATCATAATAAAGATACCGTTGCGGGGGAAACTTAATATGCAGCGCTACCAATCGCGCCGACACCAACGACTCATGGATGAGTCCGAGCAGGCCTTGTTGGAGGCGACCGACGCCAAATCACGACGCGAGTCGAGAATCGCAAAGCATGTATTGAGCGATCCGAAAATGCACCGCCTGTGGGAAGCGAGGCACGCCGAACTCGTCAGGCCGGTGGCGGAACAAGGAAAAAGGGTACCGCAGGTATTCGCGCTGAGAGACATCGAGGTTCGCCTGGTACACAGGCGCGCCCTGTTCGATCACATTCGACATCACCAGCTGCGTGGCCTGGAACGTGAGCAGATGTTTGCTGCCTTCTATGGGCCGAAAGATGTTCAGGATGCGATCTTAGTTGAGCACCGGCAATACATGCTTGCGGTTTCAAGCCACCTTTCTACGCATCATCTCATCAACGTCATGTACGATCCGCTGGGCAATCGCTTGCTCAGACAATATGCGACGCTATACAGGGAGTATTTTGATTTGTATGGCTACGTCGTACGGTCGCAGGAGGCCGCCTGGGCGGATGCGGCAAAGCCATTGATGAGCGAGGCCCGCGAACAGATGGCCATAGTTCGTCAGCACATCAATTCAGAGCAGCCCGACAAGCGTCATGCAGATTTTGACCAACAGGCGCTGCTCGCACGGAGCGGCCGGTACCCAATACTGGACTACATGGTCGGCTGATACCCGCCATGCAAGCGCCGTGGCGGGACAGCGACGACTCATTGATCCGGCTCGAGGTCGTCAAAAAGGCGGCGACCGGTTGAGAACTCGCAGTTCTCCGGTGCCGCGCCACCGTCGTTTGCAAACCACCTCGGATCGTCGGTAATATTATTCTTTGGCAGTGAATTCGAGCTTGTTAAGCTCCCTGTGGATCAAAGCCATCCATTCGCTCCTGCCCACGGAGTCAGGGGCGAAAATCAGCCCGATAGCCACACGAGAGTTCTTGTGTGAAGGCCAGTGATCGACAATTGGAGGCTTTTCTTCTATATCTACCCACAATTGATAATCACTATAGGTTAACGAACTCCCTCTGCGTTTCCAATGACTGTATTTCTTCTCGAGAGATGACAAATAGCGATCTGCGAAATCCTTCGCAGATCGTCCACTTGAGAAATACCATTCACCGAAAATGCTACCAATAATCGAGCTCTTCGGAGACACATAAATGCTTACTGAGTCGATGTGCTGAGGCTGTCGACCGGGGCACACGACATAAATCATCGCACCCATAATATGATCCTGACCAACGGCACCGCGGGGTGCTGTAAACTTCTCGCCCAGCTTGTAGCCGAGATATTCGCCATCGTTTGCATCGGCATATGCAGACGTGCTTAAAAAAATCAGGCTGACGAGAATCAGGTTACGGCTCACGATCAGGCTCCCTTTGAGCGATCCAAGTTTTGCGGCAGCACATTGGGTACAGTTTTGCCTGGTTAGCCAGGACCAGCATTATTGAAGATTTTCCAGTAATGACAGATTCTCTTCGGCAGCCGGAAAGTATGTCGGAGATAAGCGAATGGCCTCATGCAAATAGTGTTTCGCTTGTATGAAATCTCCATTTTCAATCGCCGCATAACCGGTATTGTTATATGCATTCGCTTCGCTCATCACATGCCCGTAGGTTATGATGGCATCGTCATACCAGCCCTGTTTGGCATAAACCCTGCCCAGGTTGGCCCACGACTGCGGAAACCCCCGATCGTTGGCTGCTTCGTAGAAATCGAGCGTAGCGCCTTCAACATCACCAGCCAGGAACTTTGAATAGCCACGATTGTTGAGCACGTGTGCCGCGTCGGGATTTGTTGATAAGGCCGCGTTGTAGTGAGTCTGTGCCGCAACGTAATCGGTGTCCTTGTCTGCGTATACACCAAGTACATTGTGCGCGCGCCAAAGGCTAGGGTCATTTGCGATCGCCATCGTTAGCTCCACGATGGCGTGTTCGTCCTTACCTTCAGACATGAAGATCAGACCCAGTCCTTCAAGAGAACGGGCGTGCGTGGGGTCGTACTTTCGCGCCATCAGAAAAGCCCGTTTAGCCATGGCCAAGTTATTTCGCTGCATCTGGATTTCACCAATATGCGCCAGCAATTCCACGTTCTCCGGGTTAAACTGCAGTGCCCGGACATAGAAAAACAGGGCTTTGTCCACTTCCCCGTCCTGCCATGCCTGAGCTGCCCGTGCCAATGCGTCTGCCTCTGACTGTGCCGGAAACTCTGTTGCGAACAGGAGATCTAAGGATTTGTCGTTGAGTCCCGATCCGGCATATTTATCGCTGTCGATGTCCGGCGCGCTGGCGCAGCCAGTCAACAGGCCGAGTAAGCAGAATTTGATAATGCCCGGTTTGATGTATCTGATTGTCATTCTTATTCTCCAGAATCGTTTCAGCCTGAACACCTGCTATTTTGAAGCAATCCACGCCGATATCCTCAGGACTGCGGGTCCGATCGCGACGATAAAAAACACCGGAAACATGCAGAGTACCAACGGAAAAATTAGCATTGTGCCCATTTTCGCTGCCTGTTCCTCGGCTCTTTGCATGCGCTTATCACGGAATTCATCCGAGTAAACACGTAAAGCGTCACTGACGCTGGTGCCAAAGCGCATTGTCTGCACCAGTAGTCCGACAAGACCCCTAATATCCGGCACACCGGTCCTGTCAGCGAGATTTCTCAACGCCTGTTCGCGAGGCATTCCGGCGCGAACTTCTGCGCTAACGGTCGATAGCTCGAACGCCAGTTCGGGATGACTGACATCGAGTTCATCTGCCACTCGCTGGATGGCGGCGGCTAGGCCAAGGCCGGCCTCGACGCAGACCACCAGCAGATCCAGGGCGTCGGGAAAGGCGTTTCTCAGGCTCTTGATCCGCCTCTCGACTAATTTGCGAAGCACGATGTTGGGCCCCAGTAAGCCGATGCCAGCCGCGACCATCGCGTATGTAAATGTGGAACGAGTCTCGATTTCCGGAAACCACCGCGAGCTGATCACGACCAGCATGGGCAGGGCGACAGCCAGTAGAGTCTTTGTCGCGTAGAACACCTGCAAAGCCTGCGGCGACCGGAATCCGGCGCGAGCCAGCTGTCGCGTCACATTATGGCGTTCCATTTCTTTCTGCGGCAGTATGTAGCTGGCGACCGGGCCCAGCGCCGTGGTGACACGTATCATGAGTGGGTCTTTGACAGGCGGCGCATCTCCACCGAGCCCCATCCGGCGGCGAACCGGGCTCGTCAAATTCATTATCAGCACGGTTAGCCCGATACCCAGGATGAATATTGTCGTAGCAGAGAGGCCGACGAGGACTCGACGAAGAATGGCTTCGTCGTTCCAGTAGCTGTTCAAGAGATCGAAGAACGCCTCCATGACACTATACCTCGATCCTTATAATTTTTCGGATCCAGAATATTCCTACCACTCCAGAGAAGAAGCCGTACACAATCATTTTCTGGCCGCGCGGGTCGTCGAGTAATACAGGAAGATAGTCGGGTGTGGTGAACCACAGTGCTACAAACAGGACCAATGGCACCATTGCCAGAACCCACGCTGACATCCGGCCTTCCGCCGAATACGTTTGTACCTTGCGTTGCAATCGAAACCGGCCACGAATGACGATCGAGATCTTTTCCAATATCTCTGCGAGATTGCCACCGGTTTCTTTTTGCACGAGAATTGAAGTGACCAGCGCCATCACAGTTACACTGGGCATGCGCGACAACAGGCCAAGCATCGCCTTGCGGACATCGTTGCCGTAGTTGATATCACCGAAGGTCAATTCGAACTCTGCGGCGACCGGATCATCCATCTCTTCCGCGACCAGTTTCAAGGAGGCACCCAGGGGATGTCCTGCTTTCAAGGCACGCTTCATCGTGTCAATAGCATCCGGTAATTGCTCCTCAAACATTTTCGTGCGCTTGACTCGATCCATGCTGATTTTCATGAAAGGCAAATACATCGCCAGCAATGCAGTAGAGATCGACACCACGGGCATGCGGATATAGGGCCAGCTGACCAGCAACGCGGTGACCCCGATTCCCAGCGAAATGAGCACCAGCCGATAGGCGAGTATCTTGTGTCCGGCCTGCTCGATCCGGCGCGCCAGGGCTTCCATCGCGGCGAACGATTCAAGTCGGCGTTCGAGCGGTGACAGGTGGCGCAGGTATTTTTCACGCAGTAACGACGAGAACGCCTCCGCATCGCCGACGGCCTCTATGTCAGCTATGCGTTTCTTAAGTCTTTTTCGGGCTTTGGCGCTTTCGCCGAAGACCGGCACAACCAGCCCCTGCATCAACAGGACAACGGTGACAAAGACCATCACGATGAATATCTGCGCGCCGCCACTCATTTTACTTGCTTCCCATTTGAGACCAGTCCGGCTCAAAGACTTCTATGGGAAGATCAATGCCACGCTGCGCCAGGCCTTTATGAAAGGCGGGAATGATTCCGGTGGCTTGCATCTTGCCAATGACGTTATTGTCGTCGTCCATGCCTTCGCGTTGAAAGGCAAACAGCTCGGACATGGTGATAACGTCGCCTTCCATGCCGTTTATTTCCTGTACGCTCACCAGCTTGCGCTTGCCGTCCTCGAGGCGAGCGATTTGCAGCACGATGTCGATTGCCGACGCAATCTGTGACCGCAAAGCGTTTATCAGAAAGGCAATGCCGGTCATAAACACCATATTTTCAATACGACCAAGGGCGTCTCTCGGAGAGTTCGCATGGATGGTCGTGAGCGAACCGTCGTGGCCCGTGTTCATGGCTTGCAGCATATCGAGCGCTTCGCCGCCGCGAACCTCGCCGATGATGATGCGTTCAGGCCTCATGCGGAGGCTGTTCCTCACCAGGTCTCGGGAGGTCACCTCGCCTTTTGACTCGATGTTCGGAGGCCTGGTTTCCAGGCGGACGACGTGAGGCTGCTGTAGCTGCAGCTCGGCCGAGTCTTCTATCGTTACGATGCGCTCGTCCTCCGGTATGTAGCCCGACAGGATATTGAGCATCGTCGTCTTGCCGGCACCCGTGCCACCGGAAACAACGACATTGAGCCGTGCTCTGACGATTGCGGACAGCACCTGAGCGACTTCCTCTGTCACTGTGCCCAGCTCGATCATGTTATCCATCGAAAGCAATTCGACGCCAAATCGACGGATAGACAACATTGCGCCGTCGATGGCCAGAGGTGGAATGATGGCGTTTACGCGTGAGCCGTCGGCCAGCCGCGCGTCGACCATGGGTGATGACTCGTCAATGCGTCGTCCGACAGCCGAGACAATGCGATCAATCGTGTTGAGCAGATGCGCAGGGTCGGTAAACCGGGCATTGGTGAGTTCCAGTTTGCCTCGTCGCTCGATATAAATGGTATCGAAGCCATTAACCAGTATGTCGGAAATCGTCTGATCGGCGAGCAGGGGCTCCAAAGGCCCGAGTCCCATGACTTCGTCCTCAATACGCTCCACGATGAGTTGACGTTGCCTGCGGCTGAGTGGCGCAGACGCCTCGGTCAGCAGCCGCTCGACGATTTCGCGAATTTCCTTGCGTGCTTTGTCAGTCTCGACTGTGTCGATGAGAGACAAATCGAGTACAGTGAGCAGTTGCTCGTTAATGCGCTGCTTCCATTCTGTTTCCTGAGCCGTCAAGGGACGGGTCCGGTCTGCATCTTCGCCGCCTGCGTCGGCGAAGTCCTTACTTAGGCGACTCAAGCGGTTTTTGACGACCGTTGCCATCAGCTCATCCTCTCTCTCAAGAACATCGGCAGTGCCCGCTTCAGAAAGTTTTGACTGGGCTTGCTCGCCGAATCAACAAGTGCGGCTTGCAGATTTCGGATGCCTTTCGTCAAAGCGGCGGTCTTTGAAATCTCTGCAACTGGAATGCCCGAATTGATACTTTCGGTGGCGAGCTTGTACTGGTTGGGAATTGTGATCAGTTTGTCCTGACGCAGTGTTTTCTTTATGTCGCCGAGCTCTATAGGCGCACTTTTGGAAAATCGATTGACGACCACGCTGATTCGCTTCTTGGGGATGACAATTTCGCTCGTCAGTAACTGGAGCAACCGTGCGGCGTCGTGAATGTGAGGCAAGGACTGTTGAACGATCAGAACGATCTTGTCAGCACGCTCCAGGAAGAATTCCGTGACTGCGTCCAGCCGGCTGGGCGAATCAGCGACGACATAATCGTTGTTAGACAGAAAGAAGTCGAGCAGAGAGTCAAGTTTTTCGATCGGGATTTCATTTGGCAGTGCAAGATGCTTCGATGGCGCCGCGAGTAATCGCAATCCGCTCGAATGCTCACACGTGTATGCCTTGGCGGAGACTTCATCCATGTCGTGAGCGGCGTCGAGAGCTTCCAGGATGCCGACCTTAGGAGTGATATCGAGATAGCGGCAGAGACCGCCGAACTGAAGGTCGAGATCGACAAGCGTCACACGGTGCCCACCGTCGACGACCAGGCTATGCGCGAGATTCGTTGAAAGGAAGCTGGCGCCGGAGCCGCCTTTGCCGTTTGTAAAGACAATGAGTTTTCCTGACCCCGACGTCCTGGCCCGCAACGTTTCCTCTTGGATTCGTGCAAGGCTCGCGACAAGATCTGCCTCAGACACGTTTTCCGGCAGATAGTCACGGGCACCGGCCCGCATGGCCAGGCGCATTGCCTCCGGATCATTTTCCGGCCCGCAGACAATCAATGGCAGATGATCTCTCGTCCCTTGCTCCGCCAGAAACTGGAGTTCGCTCTGGCCCGACCCGTAGTGGAGGAATAACAGGTCCGGCAGCTCGCTGACACCGTACAGAGGATCCGGGTGCCCGTTGCCAATGACCCGCGTTTTCACCCGGAACTCGGGGTGCTTGGTCAGGCGAGCGGCGAGTCTCTCGGCAGTCGATCCTGAACGACTCGCAACAATTACATGGAATGTCATCGGCAACTCGAATTCCTCCTATTGCACTAGCACGGCGTTATCGCCCCCGTCCGCGGAATGCCGAGGCTCTCCCTCGGCAGAACGGTGACGAACTCGGGCATGAAAAACGGCGCGAGCGCAGTGGCGAACGGGATCATCATCTGATGCTGATAGCCGACAACTCGT
>JACZWL010000063.1 GCA_022572185.1 Pseudomonadota bacterium
CAGTTTCAGTCATTACGATCGACAGTCCTCCCGTGAACGCGCTGTCGCAAAGCGTGCGTGCAGGGCTCGTAGCCTGCATGGAGAACGCGGATTCAGACGCCGAGACAAAGTCCATCGTGATTCAGTGTGCCGGGCGAACTTTTATTGCCGGCGCTGACATCCGCGAGTTCGGCAAGCCGCCCGAACCACCATACCTACCCGATGTCGTTTCGGCAATCGAGGCAAGCGACAAGCCGGTGCTTGCTGCGATTCATGGAACTGCACTTGGCGGCGGTCTCGAAGTGGCACTTGGCTGCCACTACCGCATGGCTGCAGCCGATGCCGTCGTCGGCCTGCCGGAGGTCAAGCTCGGGCTATTGCCAGGCGCTTCCGGCACCCAGCGCCTGCCTCGCCTGATCGGCGCCGAGAAAGCGCTCGACATGATGCTTTCCGGAAATCCCTTGCCCGCGGACAAGGCACTCGAGGCCGGTGTAATAGACAAGATCGCGAGCGGCGACGATTTGCAGGCCGCGGCAATTCAGTATGCCGAGGAACTCATCGACGCCGGTCCACGAAGAATTCGCGACATGAGTGTGGAGCCGCCGGAACCTGCTCTTTTCGATGATTATCGGAAAAAGATCGCCGGCAAGACACGGGGACTGATATCGCCCCAAAAAATCATTCGCTGCGTCGAATTATCCACACAGGTAGATTTCGACCAAGGTTGCGAAGCGGAACGCGATTTTTTTCTTGAATGCAAAGCATCGCCGCAGTCCAGCGGATTGCAGCACGCGTTCTTTGCGGAGCGTGCCGTGGCAAAAGTACCCGGCATCACGAAGGAAACGACACGACGCGAAATCAATTCAGTCGCCATCATCGGTGCCGGCACGATGGGCGCCGGAATTGCCTACAGTTGCCTGAATGCCGGTTGCGAACTCATCCTGCTCGACAACAACGACGAAGGACTGCAACGCGGTGAAGCGACTGTTCGAGGCCTTTACGAAGGCGGCGTCGACCGCGGCAAGATCAGCAAAGCACAGATGGCGGAGGGCCTCGACCGATTCAGAACCAGCCAAAGCTATGACGACCTGGGCGATGTCGATCTTGTCATTGAAGCCGTGTTCGAAAATATGGCGATCAAGAAAGAAGTATTCGGCAAACTCGACCAGGTATGTAAGAAAGATGCCATCCTGGCGACAAATACTTCAACGCTGGATGTCGATGAAATTGCCGTCGCGACAAAACGCCCCGAAGACGTCATCGGCCTGCATTTTTTCAGCCCGGCCCACATCATGCGATTGCTGGAAATCGTTCGTGGGTCCAGGACGTCGGTCGAGGTCATTGCCAGCTGTCTCGCATTGGCAAAACGCCTCGGCAAGATCGGCGTCGTTGTCGGCAACTGTTTTGGCTTCGTCGGCAATCGAATGCTGTACGGCTATGGCCGCGAAAACCAGCGCCTGTTACTCGAGGGCGCTGCGCCCGAGTATATAGACCGCGTGCTTTACGACTGGGGCATGGCGATGGGGCCAAACGCCGTCGGCGACCTTGCCGGACTCGACGTCGGCTACAAAGCCCGTCAGGAAAGAACCGATTTACCCGACGACCCTACTTTCTATCGGGTCGCCGATATGCTGGCGGAGCGAGGCCGATATGGTCAAAAAACCGGGCAAGGCATGTATCTGTATGAAAAAGGTTCACGGACGCCCATTCCCGATCCCGAGATTCAGGACATGATCAGAGCGGAAGCCAAACGGCTTGGCATCGAGCAAAGGGAAATCAGCGAACAGGAAATCGTCGAGCGCTGCATTTACGGACTGGTCGTCGAAGGCGCGCGAATTCTGGAGGATGGTATCGCGACCCGTGCAAGCGACATCGACGTGATCTGGATTAACGGCTACGGCTTTCCGCGGCACCGCGGCGGGCCGATGCATTATGCAGACTCGATTGGCGCCGACAAGATTTACGATGCGATTTCCAGATTCCAGAAACGACCGGGGCTGGAATACTGGAGTGTTCCGAACTTGTTGAAAAATATGGTAAAAAACGGTACTGGTTTCGCGGATCTAGCTGGCGGTGAGTAACCAGCGATCATTATCTTGAATTGCTCTCTCATCGGTTTCGAGTTTGAGCAGGTGCGCGAGCAAAGATCGTTCCGCCCAAGCATACAGTCTCTTGTGCACGTCATCGTATACATGCGGCACGAGATCAGCGCAGGTAGATCCCGGATGTTCTTCGAGCGCAGCGACTACTTTGGCCTCGCGTTCCAGGCGATGCTTGATAATCCAGTCAATGGCTTCGTAAGGACTTTCAAGCAGCCCGCCGTGTCCCGGTACAATTACAGCCAGGACTTTATCCATCAACCGTTCAAGCGAACTGAGATAGTCCGACATGTTTCCGTCGGGCGGGTCGATTACGACGGTCGAGCCGTTGATGATGTGGTCGCCCGTGAAAAGCCAGTTCAGTTTCTCATAAAAATAGCAGAGATGATTCGATGCATGTCCCGGCGTATAAACAACCTCGAGTTTGAACTCCGGTGTTTCGAAAATTTCCCCGTTTTTCAGAATGCGGTCCGGTAGGAAAGTCTTGTCCTGGTACTTACCATCGGGAGCTGGTCTTCCCAAGAGTCTGGCGCCGGTCTTTTCTGCGAGACCGGACGCGGCCGGCGAATGATCGGGGTGCGTATGCGTAACGAGGATCCATTTGATCGGCCCGGGCGCCAAATCGCAGATTGACTCGATATGAGTATCGATTGCCGGCCCAGGATCGATTACGGCAGTCTCTTTCTCGCCCAATATATAAGTGTTCGTACCGGGGCCTGTCATCATGCCGGGATTCGGCGCGACCAGCCTGCGTACGCCTGGCGCGAGCTCTACCAGCTTGCCCGCGACAAGATCAGTTTTCATGATCCTCCGTTCTCTCGATAGTGCGGCTCGTCAGGCACAACGATTCTATACCGTCCGTCGTCTTCGACAAACGCCTTCAAACTTGTCATTTGCTCGACCAGCACAGCGTCCACGCCCTCCGCAATTGAATCCAGACCATCAGGAAGATAGCCGCCAACCGCATAGTTCAGCGTGACAATCGTTCCGTTCTCGCTATCAGCGAACTCCCAGGTCATGTTGCCGCTGACTCCCATCAGGCCAAGCGGGCCAAGGCCGCCGCTCAATCGCAATATCACGCCCGGGTTCACAAACGTGACAGTCAGATGTACGACACCGGCTCCCTCGCCCAGCGCTTCGCAAAAGCAGCCCTGGGTCCGCGCATCGATAGTCATATTGCTGGCATCACCGGAAAGCGTGTGATCATCGCTCCACCAGTCACCGACGTTGTCGACGGCGGCATTGTAAACCTCGGTACGACTGGCAGATATTTCTGTCTTGTGGCTTATTGTGAAGCCACCGGGGCCCGCATCAAGTACTTCAGCATCTGCCGCCGTCACTATGAAACATGCAAGCGCCAATGCAGTGAATGCTTTCAGAGGATGTTCATGTGTCATAAGATTCTTCCCCTTGCGCATTTCGGTAATTCCAGAGTATGAGTGACATCGACAGGATCGTCGAATTAATGGACCGGCACAAGAATATGACCGTGCTGAGCGGCGCCGGTTGCAGCACCGGATCCGGCATTCCCGATTATCGCGACGAAGACGGCAATTGGAAGAATGCGCAACCAGTGCAATACGGCGACTTTGTCGATAATCGCAACGTGCGTAAGCGCTACTGGGCCAGGAGCTTTGCTGGCTGGAGTCGGATTTCGTCTGCAAGACCGAATGCGGCGCACGCCGCGCTGGCGGAACTCGAACATTCCGGCCATGTGAGTTTGCTCATCACACAAAACGTCGACAACCTGCATCGCATGGCGGGCAGCCGAAAGGTGATCGATCTGCATGGCGTGCTGCACAAGACGCGTTGCCTGAAGTGTGAGGCGACCAGTCGGAGGACCGATTGGCAGGCGCGACTCGAAGCATGCAATCCGGACTGGAAACCAAGCGTATCTGCCTATACGCCCGATGGCGATGCGGAGCTGTCAGGATCAGACTACCTGGACTTCAATGTGCCCGATTGCCCCGCCTGCGGTGGCATCATTAAACCGGACATCGTTTTTTTCGGGGAAGCAGTACCATCAGAAAGAGTAAGCGTCGCGACGAAAAAACTCAGGCAAAGCGATGCCCTGCTCGTTGTCGGGTCGTCGCTGATGGTTTTTTCGGGCTATAGATTTGCGCGCCTCGCGCAGGAGGCAAACATTCCCATCATTATCATCAATCGCGGCCGAACCCGCGCCGATGATATCGCCGCCCAAAAGTTATCGGGTGATTGCGCGGAAATCCTGCCACGTGTTGTCGAAAGGCTGGCGGCATGATGGACGACGACTGGGCCATCGTATTTGAGAGCAGACACCGACAGGCTTGCACCGATCGGGCGCTTGTGTTGGCTTCGCTGAATATTCCCCACGAAATTCTGCGCGCCGACCTGCGTTACACACTGGCCGTTCCGGCCGAGCTTGCCGAAAGAGCCAAGTACGAGATCTGGCAGTATGACAAGGAGAATCAGCAGGCACGACCGCAGAAGCCCAAGCCGGTACCGGAATTTCAAAACGCCGTACCCGGCATTGTTGCCTATATTTTTATTGTCTGCCTTGTCGCCTGGCTCGCCGGCGAAAGCGCGTTCAACAAGGACTGGCTGGCGGCTGGCCGCGTCGACGGTGAATTGATTCGCCAGGGCGAATGGTGGCGCACATTGACTGCGCTTACCTTGCACTCGGGCTTCCGCCACCTGGCCGGGAATATCGGCTTTGGCGCCTTATTCGGCATTCTTGCGGGCCGCCTTTTCGGCTCGGGCCTGACCTGGCTCTGCGTCGTCGTCGCAAGCGGACTCGCCAACACGCTGAACACGCTGCTGCTTGCCTCCAGTCACCGTTCGCTTGGCGCATCCACGGCGGTCTTTGCAACGCTCGGCCTTATCGCAGGTTTTGTATGGCGCGCAAAACTTATGGCACAGGACAGATGGGCATACCGGCTCGGTCCGATCATCGGCGGTATCGCCCTACTCGCTTACACGGGCACGGGCGATGAGAATACAGACATCGGCGCGCACCTTGCTGGCTTTGTCTGTGGTTTCGGACTCGGGATGTTGCTGACACTGCTGCCGAAAATCCCGTCTGCCCGACGGTTTCAGCTCCTTTGCGGAACAGCGGCGATTGCCATCCTCGCAGCCTCCTGGATTGTCGCGCTGCGGCTCTGGGCGTGAGCCTGTCTTACACTGTAGAATTTCGAGCCAGATTTCTGTGCCGGGGGCATTTTCCGCAGCGTGAAGAAATTCATCCTGTTTTTGCTGATTATCATGCTCGTGCTTGGCGTGATCCTGCGCGTTCGTTACGGCGGTGGTGAGCCGTACCGTGACTTATCAACCGACCCCCTCATCGAAGAAACCGCTCTTGAAGAAGTCCTGGCTTACCCGGAACCAATCGGCAACCTGGCGGTTAATCGGCAAGGCCGCATTTTTTTCACCGTACATCCGGAATCGCGTCCACAGGGAAACAAGCTCCTGGAACTGATCGCCGGCGCCGCCATACCGTATCCCGATGGCGCATCTCAGCACAGGCTCTTTAATACCGTCCTGGGCCTGGTCATTGACCGGCGTAATATTCTGTGGACCATCGATCACGGCAATCATGGCTTTGGCAAAGCCAGGCTGCTCGCGTTCGATCTCGCATCCGGCGAAGTCGCGCACGACCACCGTTTCAGTAATGACATTGCCCCTGCCGGTTCATTCCTCCAGGATCTCCAGGTCAGCCCCGACGGCCAGACCATCGTCATTGCCGATGCGAGTTTCTGGCGAAAGAAGCCCGCCCTGATTGTTTACGATATTCAGCAACACACAGCACGCAGGGTTCTTGAATCACATGATTCGGTGTCACCGGAGAACTATCTGATCCGAAATCAGCTGATGGACATGACGTTTATCGGCGGTCTGGTTTCACTCAAGGGCGGTGTCGACGGCATCGCATTCGATTCTGCAGGCGAATGGCTCTACTTTGCTGCAATCAATCAAAGCGGGCTCTACCGGATTCGGCTAAAGGACCTGACAAATACCGGGCTGCCACCGGAGCAACTCGAAAGTCGAGTCGAACGATTCAGCGACAAGCCACTGAGCGACGGCTTAAGTACTGACGTTGCCGGCAATGTCTATGTAACCGACGTTGAGCACAGTTCTGTGTTTGTCGTCGGGCCGGACAGGCAACCGCAAACACTGCTGAGATCCGACAGGATCCGCTGGGCCGACGCATTGTCTTTCGGGCCGGGTGGCTGGCTGTACCTTGCCGACAGCGCCATTCCCGATCAGGTTCTGCAGACCAGGGACCACATCAAGGCAAAGGGTCCATACTATATCTTCCGCTTCCAGCCTGGCTTTGAGGGCATCCCCGGGCAATAGTCCTGGGCTCCGGCAAATCTGGAGAAAGCACGAGGCGAATGTGTGTTTGTGAAACTGTCGCCCGCAGGGAAGCGGGCGCCAAGCCTACATGGATGTATTCACGGCGTGTTTCACAAATATATATTCGCCTCGTGATTGCGCGCTAGTGCATCGTCTGTTGGAGTCAGATACCCTGCATCGTTTCGCCCTTCAGGAAACCAAGCATGCAGGTTATTCTCCTGTACACCACCGTTGTGCTTATCTGGGGATCGACCTGGGCCGCCATTCCGTATCAGTTCGGTGTCGTTGCCGAGGAAGTATCGGTTGCCTATCGATTTGCCATTGCCGCGGTCACGTTATTTCTATATGCGATCGTTGCAGGCAAGAAAATTCGCTTGCCACGACGTTACTACCCGATGGTCATTGTGCAGGGCCTTCTGCTCTTCTCGATTAACTACTTTTTTGTATATTACGGCACCGCCTATATCACGTCCGGGCTTGTTGCAGTTACTTTCAGTTCGATTGTCGTATGCAATGCGTTCTTCGAGCGCATGTTTTTTCGCACACCATTGGAGGGATGGTTGTTGGTCGCCTCATTTCTCGGGATGCTTGGCATTGCGTTGATCTTCTGGCCCGAAGTCAAGACGCTGAGTTTGCAGGACCGCACGTTTTTTGGCCTGCTCCTGGTTGTCATTGGTGTCGTAATCGCCTCACTGGGGAATATGGCGGCAGTGGTGAACACGGGACGTAACCTTCCGGTGGTCGCCGTGAACGCCCACGGCATGGCCTGGGGCGCTCTGCTATCGTTCCTGGCAGCCGCGATCCTGGGGCGGGAATTCAACTTTTCCCTTGAACCCGCCTATGTCTGGTCGCTGCTGTTTCTGGCAATTTTCGGCTCGGCAATCGCCTTTGGCTGTTATCTGCTACTGATCCGCAAGATCGGGTCTGCCCGCGCCGCGTATTCTTCTGTATTATTTCCGGTCGTAGCTTTGGCAATTTCAACTTTTCTCGAAGACTACCAATGGTCCATTCTGGCGGTCGTTGGCATATCGTTGACGATAGTCGGTAACTGGCTCGCACTAAGAAGAACCAAGCGGCCGTTGGCGGCCGCGAAGCAACAATAAACAAGAACGCTTTATTGGGAGCAGATATATGAACGAATTAACAGTACCCGACTTCGGGGTCGATTGGGCTGAACTGTACGAGGAGTTCCAGATGGTTGGTATCGATTTCGGCATCAAGATCATTGCCGCAATCGCGATCTTCTTTATAGGACGCCTGGTTGCCCGATTTGCGAAGAACGGAATTCGCAAGCTCATGGCATCGCAGGAGGTTGACAAGATTCTTGAGGCTTTGTCAGCAATCTCGTCTACTGGACCCTGATGATGTTTGTCATCATTGCAGCGATCAACCAGATCGGCGTTCAGACAACCTCCCTGATCGCGATCATGGGTGCTGCAGGCCTGGCCGTCGGCCTGGCGATGCAGGGATCGCTGGCAAATTTCGCGGCCGGCGTCCTGATTGTCATGTTTCGCCCCTATCGGGTTGGCGACTATGTCGAAGCTGCCGGCATAGCTGGGTCGGTGGTTCAGGTAGGCATCCTCACCACAGTTTTGAAGACGGGCGATAACAAACAGATTATCGTCCCGAACGCACAAATCATGGGCAGCATCATTACCAATTACTCAGCCAACGACACGCGACGCGTAGACCTTGTCGTCGGCATCGGCTACGACGATGACATCGACAAAGCGCGCGATACAATTCAGGCACTGGTCGACGCGGATGATCGTATTCTCAAAGATCCCTCCTGCCTCATCGCTGTGTCGGAACTCGCAGACAGCAGCGTCAACTTTGTCGTGCGTCCCTGGGTCAAGTCAGCAGATTATTGGGCAGTCAATTTCGCTCTTACGGAAGCCATCAAGAAACGATTCGACAAAGAAGGCATTTCGTTCCCGTACCCGCAACAGGACGTTCACCTAATTCAGTCTTCGTAGCGACAGAAGCAAGGGGAGCAGACTCTATTTTTTTGGGAGACAAAAAAAGTAGAGTCCGCCCTCCTTGCTGCACTATCAATCGACAACGTCAGGTTCGATAAAGCACCATTGCAGGTTCGGAATTTCGTCTTTCAGCCGGCGCTCGAGCGCGTTGATGCTGTCAACGGCTGCATCGATATCCAGGCCTGACCGCATTTTTATTTTTGCCGCCAGCATCGTGTCAGGCCCGAACTGCATGGTGATCGTATTGAATACTTTCTCGATGTCGGGCTCCTGACGGATGATATTCTCGATCGCCTCCTGAATCAGCGGATCTGCCGAACGGCCGACAAGCAGCGAGCGGACCCTCGTGGCCACGAATATCGAGACGATTATCAGCACGACCCCGATACTGATCGAGCCGAATGCGTCGTAAATCGTATTGTTGGTCAGCGAAGCCATGGAAACAAAAGCGAATGCGAGAATCAGGCCCAGAAGCGCGGCAATGTCTTCGCCCAGCACCACGATGAGCTCGGAGTTGCGAGTATGTTTGAGCCAATCTCTGAAAGACCGGCCGGCACGCACGTTGCGAATCTCTCTGAGGCAACCAAACAGGGAAAACGCTTCCAACACCATGGCAAATACAAGTACCCATTGAGCAACCCAGACCCGGGACAAGGCCTCAGGATGCTGCAGCTTGTGAATACCCTCGTAAATAGAGAACAGCCCACCCATGCTGAACAAAAGCAGGGCAACGATAAAACTCCAGAAGTAGGTCAGCTTTCCGTAGCCCAGCGGGTGCTCACTATCCGGAGGTCTGGTCGATTGGCGCAGCCCGAGAAATAGCAGCACCTGGTTACCGGCGTCAGCATAAGAATGTATCGCCTCTGCGAGCATACTGCCCGAACCGGTCAGCCAGGCAGCCCAGGACTTGGCGAGCGCAATGCCGGCATTGGCAACAAAGGCGTAAAGTATCGCCCTTGCCGTGGAACCATGTGTCGAAGATGCCATATGATCAGAATTTGTCTGTCAACGAACCGATATCGCGTGCGTTAGTCATACTAGCCGATTCAGGCCCGATTCAGTTCGCTTCGGCATAATTGGGCAGCATATCCAACCATAGGGAAGGTCAGATGAGCGCAACTAAGAGACTAGTCATTACAGCGGCGGGGATAATCCTGGCGGGCTGTGCGGCCAATCCCAAACCAATAATTGATAAACAGGGTGTCGACGAACAGATATTCGCCCAGGACTGGGCCGAGTGCGAAGTCTATTCTGAAGAGATCGACATCGGAAAAGGCATTGCCAAAGGTGCTGCGACCGGCGCTGTCGTCGGCGGAGTAGCCGGTGCCATCGGCGGAGATGTGGCAGAAGGCGCCGCATACGGTGGTCTCTACGGCGCAACACGCTCCGGCCTCGATGCCGACCGCGACAAACAGATGGTCTTCAAGCGCTGTATGCGAGGCCGCGGATACCGCGTCCTGAACTAGAGCATTATTCCCGGGAACCCAAATGGAGATTCCGGGAGCTTCGAATCCAGGTACTCGCTTCCGCGGCCCTCCCCGATCATTGTCACTAAAGATCAATCCGCAGCTGCCGGTATAGCATTGGTAACCCAGCAGGCGGATTGGGACGCGAGAGTGCGGACACTACCGATGTGAGCGAAGTCAGGGATGACGGAGCGAACTTGAGCGAAGCGAATACCCCTGATTCCTGGTTCCCGACGGATTGACCTCTGCTGGCTGATGAATTACTGTATATTTATACAGTATCTCCCGGAAACCCCATGCTCCCACAAGCGCACAGAGGTCGCGGTGCGATCTCTCGTATCGCCGGTCGCTTCGAAAAGACGCGAGTCGATTTATCGGACGAAGAGGCGCATGCGAGGGCAGCGCAGGCGCCGCCAACCGAGCTTCGTGCAATGCAGGCGGGCCGCATCATCAGTACGAATACATCGCCCGATGTGCCTTTCGACCGTTCTATAAATCCATACCAGGGCTGTGAGCACGGCTGTATTTATTGTTATGCGCGGCCCAGCCACAGCTACCTCGGCCTGTCGCCCGGGCTGGATTTTGAAACAAAGATTTACTACAAGCCGAACGCCGTAGAGCGATTGCTTGAAGCGTGGGGAAAACCGCAATACGAGTGCAGGCCGATCACGATAGGCGCCAACACAGACCCGTATCAGCCGGCGGAAAAAAAGCTGCGTATCACACGCCGCTTGCTGGAGGCGTTTCTCGAGCACAGACATCCGGTCACGCTGATCAGCAAGGGGGCGCTTATGAGTCGCGACCTCGATTTGCTCGAAGTGCTGGCAGCAAAAAACCTGTGCTCGGTGGCAATCAGTGTGCCGACGGTGGACCGGCCTCTGAAAAGGTTGTTGGAGCCGCGCGTCCCTTCGGCTGAGGCTCGATTCAGACTCATGGAGGAATTGACAAGCGTCGGCGTTGCGACAAGCCTGCTGATGGCGCCGATCATTCCGGCGATCAATGACCGGGAAATCGAGACCATAGTGGCAGAAGCTGCAAGCCGTGGCGTCCGTCATGCGGCCTACATTTTTCTCAGGCTGCCTCACGAAGTCAGGGACATATTCGTCGAGTGGCTGAAAACGCACATGCCGGACCGCGCTGAGCATGTAATGAGCCTGGTGCGCCAGGCCAGCGGTGGGAGGGATTATGACAACAGATTCGGCATACGGCAGCGAGGCCGCGGCCCATATGCGGAAATGATTTCGAAACGATTCAGAGCGGCATGCCGAAAACATGGTCTGGACGGCGACAGATATCAGGAAAGGCTGGATCGCAGCCAGTTCAGGCGCCCGGGACAAAAGCAGATGACACTGGGACTGCAGTAAGCGGAGCGATAGCCTGTGGCAGGCCCTGGATGACACGTTGTAAAGCTCCGCTTCGACCCTGAATCCGCTATGCTGCTGATTGTCGGGATCGTATAGTCGATGCACAGTATCTAAGGCCACGAAACGCCCGAAGAACTAATTGTTCCGGCCACAGTCTGAATCCTGGATGGAGGCGATGATTAGCAGAATCCCCTGTTTTCCCTTGCTGCTTGCGACCGGATTTTTCTTCTTCGGCAGCGCGACCCTGCACGCACAACCACAATCACCGTTCGAAACCATCCCCCATGATGCCGCGACTGTGCCACCCGCGGAGGACGAAGGGGACCCGACTGTCACACTGGAAAATGAATCGGACCCTCGGCTAGTAAACGATTCCTCGGACCCGGATCTGGAATCGACAATAGCAGCTCAGCAACAGCTGCGCGAAGACTTCGAACTCTATAAGAACTTGTTGGCTAATAATATGACCGCCGAAGCCGACGTGGTCGCGAAACGCATCGTTGAACTTTCCATCAGGAGGAACGGTTTCGAGAGCACCGACACGGCGAGGGCCCTGACCAATCTCGCAATTGTGCAGCATCGCAACAAGGACTATGAAACAGCGCAACAGAACTACGAGGCAGCCATCGGCATCATTGAGCAGGTCGAAGACCGGCTCTCCCTGGACCTGATTAACCCGTTGCGGGGACTGGGCAGTGCCCAATTGGCGTCGGGGAGACCGGACCAGGCACTCACCACTTTCAACAGGGCACGGCATGTCAGTCATGTCAATGAAGGGCCGCATAATCTTGACCAGGTCAGGATCCTGGAGTCACTTGCCGAAATTTACATCTATATGGGTGAGTTCGAGGATGCCTACGATTTGCAGGACCGTGTCTACGCCCTGTATGCGCGCAAATACGATGCGCAAAGCGAGGATATTATTCCCGCGCTTTACAAACGGGCTAAATGGCAACACAGGTTGCGCCTGTACGGCCGGGAACGCGAGACTTACCGTCGTGTTATCAAGATCATCGAAAAAAACCAGGACAAGAAATCGCTTGATCTTATTCGGCCGCTAATCGGCCTGGGAAACGCGTACTTGTTCGTCGGTGCAGCCGATTCCGAATTTCATCGGAGTAGCACAATGACGACCGGAGAGATTTATTTGAAGCGTGCAAAACGGATCGTCGAAGAGCATCCGGATGCGACCTGGGAGACAAAAGAAAATACGTTCCTGTCGCTGGCTGATTTCTATATTTTTTCCGACAAATCCGCCAAAGCGAAAAGAGCATATCAGGACACCTGGGACCTGTTGTCAGAAGACGAGTCGCGCATCCTCAATCGATACAATCATCTTGAAGCAACCGTATTGCTGCAGGACATCTATCCACCGAAGTATCACGGTATCGACGAAGACAGCGAGAAATTGCAAGACGATGAGCAATTCGAGCAGGGCAGGATTGTTACGAAGTTCATGATCAATACGCATGGCCGGGCAAGAAACTTTGAGATCATCGAGGTTCACCCTGCCGGACTCCAGGAGATGGAAAAAGCCGTCCTAAAGGAAATGAGGCGATTGATCTACAGGCCTCGGCTGGAGAACAGGGAGGTCGTGGACACAGAAAACATGACCTACACGCATGAATTCTTTTACAGGGAATCAGATCTGCCACCGGCTGACGAGCCTGGGGAGCC
>JACZWL010000064.1 GCA_022572185.1 Pseudomonadota bacterium
GCACGTTCGTCGTCGAACCTGCATGACTCCTCGATCAGATAGCACCGCTGGGCAAGCTCGAGCTGTATCGCATGCACGTCGTCGGAGGGCTCGCCATACTGCCTCGTGATGTAGCCGCCTTTGAAACGGCCGTCAAGTAC
Source organism: Pseudomonadota bacterium (assembly GCA_022572185.1). GTDB lineage: Bacteria > Pseudomonadota > Gammaproteobacteria > Steroidobacterales > Woeseiaceae > JACZWL01. The sequence goes on from JACZWL010000064.1 coordinate 141, forward strand.
CATTGAAAAACTTTCGCCGCCTTCGGCCGCGGTGATCACTGCCTCGATCATGTCCTTCGCACAACTCCGGCCGTCGTTGGTACCAAAGTTCAATTCCGGCAATTCGCCATCGAAAAGTAAGGGGACCTTGCTCGGGATCGAGTGTGCATCCCACAGCAACGCGTAACCGAAATTCTCTTTGATATGCTTCAACGAGGAAGCGATCCTGTCGTGATAGGGGCGCCAGTAGTTTGCTATTCGATCCCTTTTTTCATCAGCGCTGACATTTTCTCGCGGCAGATAGATGTCCTGACCATCAAACGTCTGCTCCGGGCAGAGCCCCGTGACGAACTGGCTTTTGTAAAGGACTTCGTCCGTATGCGAGCGGTTCAGGTCGACGACATACCGCGAATAATTCGCCGCAATCACGCTGGCCCCCAATGACTTCGAGAACTCGTAAAGTCTGCATACGTGCCAATCCGTGTCGGGCAGTTCGTGTGCGTGCCCGGTCATTCGTGCCGCTATCGCCGGCGGCAAGGCTCGCCCGTCATGCGGAATACTGATCAGCAACGGCTTCGTACCGGCATGATACTCGAAGCACTCGGTCACGCCTTCGCGCTCGGCAGGATCGACTCAGCAAGGCTGTAAAAGGATCCCTGGTTGATGATCGCGGCGAGTTCCGCAAATTCGTCCGACATCGACCGATCCTCAGTATAAGCTGGTGAAACCTCCCGGATATCACTGATAACCGATTCAAGCACTTCAGAACTATGTTTCGGATGATGGAACTCAACACCCTGTGCCGCAGCCAGTAATTCGATCGCGACGATATGCGCAACATTATCGAGCATCGTCTGCAAACGCATCGCAGCAAACATCGCCATGCTCACATGGTCTTCCTGATTCGCAGAAGTCGGGATGTTGTCGACGCATGCAGGATGGGCAAGCGACTTGTTTTCAGAGGCCAACGCCGCTGCCGTGACCTGCGCCATCATGAATCCGGAATTCAGGCCGCTTTCCTTCACCAGGAACGCCGGCAGCCCGCTCAGGTGTGAGTCGATCAGCAACGCGATGCGCCGCTCCGACAAGGAGCCGATTTCTGCAATCGCGAGCGCGAGATAGTCCGCGGCTAGCGCTACCGGTTCCGCGTGAAAGTTGCCGCCCGACAAAACGGCCTTCGAATCTGCGAATACCAGTGGATTGTCCGTAACCGCGTTTGCCTCGATTTCAAGAACCGTACAAACGTGTCGCAATACGTCGAGGCAGGCACCGGCGACCTGCGGCTGGCAACGAATCGAGTACGGATCCTGCACCCGACCACAATCGATATGGGAGGCGCGAATTTCACTGCCTTTCATCAACCGCCTTAACACTTTCGCAACATCTATCTGCCCGGCGTGCCCGCGCGCGAACTGGATGCGCTCATCAAACGGCGTATCGCTGCCCTTGATTGCGTCGGTAGACAATGCGCCGGCCGTCAGTGCCGCGGCAAAAATGTTTTCGCTGCGAAAAACCGCACTTAGCGCCAGCGCGGTGGAGACCTGGGTGCCGTTTAGCAGCGCCAGGCCCTCCTTGGGCGCAAGCGATAAAGGCTCGAGCCCGGCAGTCTCCAATGCTTCCCGAGCTGGGACGATGGCGCCATTGACGGAGGCAGCGCCCTCGCCGATCAGGACACAGGCCATATGCGCCAGAGGTGCGAGGTCGCCGGAAGCGCCGACAGATCCTTTGGACGGAATGCAGGGGTAGATTTCTTTGTTAATCAGGTCGCATAGTCTCTCGACCAGCGCCGGGCGCACGCCCGAGCAGCCCCGGGCCAGTGCGATCAGCTTCAAGATCATGATCAGGCGCACGCAACTATCGGGAAGATCTTCACCAACGCCAACCGCATGTGAGCGCACCAGGTTTTTCTGCAGATGAGCCAGCTCATCGTCGCTGACACGGACTTGCGCCAACTGACCGAATCCCGTATTCACGCCATAGATCTGTTCGCCACCGGCCAGCACCGAAGCAATATGCGCGTTCGACGCGGTGATTCGTTGTGCCGCCGACTTGCCGATGGTCACACTTGTCGGTGATTGCCAGGCGGCGCGGAGATCCGCGAGCGAGATCACTTGACCGTCGATATGAATTTTCATCGTCCGTTCCTTGTTGGACCACTGGTCAGGAGTTTGCAGCAATCATCGGCAGGTTCAGCGCGTGCTCCTTCGCACAGTTGATGGCTTCTTCGTAACCTGCATCGGCGTGACGCATCACGCCACTTGCCGGATCGTTCCAGAGTACCCGGGCGATTCTTGCATCAGCTTCCACACTGCCATCGCAGACAATGACCAGGCCGGCGTGTTGCGAATATCCCATGCCGACGCCACCGCCATGATGAAACGATACCCAGGTTGCGCCACTGGCCGTGTTCAGCAATGCATTCAGTATCGGCCAATCGGAAACTGCGTCCGAACCATCGCGCATGGCTTCTGTTTCACGATTCGGGCTGGCGACGGAGCCGCTGTCGAGGTGATCGCGACCGATCACGACCGGCGCCTCGAGTTCGCCGCTTCTGACCATCTCGTTGAATGCAAGGCCGAGCCGATCCCGCTGCCCGAGCCCTACCCAGCAGATTCTGGCCGGCAAACCCTGAAAATGAATCCTGTCCCGGGCCGCATCGAGCCAGTTGTGCAAGCGCGCATCATCGGGAATCAGCTCTTTGACTTTCGCGTCCGTCTTGTAAATATCCTCGGGATCGCCCGATAACGCGACCCAGCGGAAAGGTCCAATGCCTTTACAGAACAACGGCCGTACATAAGCCGGCACGAAGCCCGGAAAATCGAACGCGTCTTCCACGCCCTCGTCGAATGCGACTTGCCGGATATTGTTGCCGTAATCGAAAGTCGGGATTCCCTGCTTGTGAAACTCGAGCATTGCCCTGACGTGCACTGCTATCGATTTGACCGCTGCCGCCACAACCGCGTCGGGATCGGTCCTGCGTCGCTCCTGCCACTCTTCGACGCTCCAGCCTACAGGCAGATAGCCGTTCGCAGGATCGTGCGCCGATGTCTGATCGGTAACGGCGTCGGGCTTTATGCCTCGCTTCACCAGTTCGGGCAGGATCTCCGCCGCGTTACCCAGGACAGCTACCGAAACCGCTTTTTTTTCGTGAACGGCCTGCTCGATGATCGCCAGTGCATCGTCGATCCTATCCGCCGATGTATCGAGATATCCCGAGCGCAAGCGCATTTCAATGCGGTCTGACTGACATTCGACAGCAAGCATCGACGCACCGGCCATCGTTGCGGCCAGCGGTTGAGCGCCCCCCATCCCTCCGAGCCCCGCGGTCAGTATCCACTTGCCTGCGAGATCGCCACCGTAATGTTGCCGGCCCATCTCGGCGAAGGTCTCGTACGTTCCCTGCACGATGCCCTGACTGCCGATGTAAATCCACGAACCGGCTGTCATCTGACCGAACATCATCAGGCCCTTCCTGTCGAGTTCGCGAAACTTATCCCAGTTGGCCCATGCCGGGACGAGATTGGAGTTCGCGATCAGGACGCGCGGCGCATCTTTATGGGTCTCGAAAACACCGACTGGTTTTCCAGATTGCACCAGCAGCGTCTGGTTGTCTTCGAGTTCGCTCAATGTTTTGACGATCGCATCAAAGCACTCCCAGTTTCTCGCTGCCTTGCCAATGCCGCCATACACGACCAGCTCTTCCGGGCGCTCGGCAACCTCTGGATCGAGGTTATTCATGATCATGCGCAACGGCGCTTCCGTAAGCCAGCTTTTTGCCCGCAATTTTGTTCCGGTCGGCGCCTTTATCGTACGCCTTGTCGTTTTGTTCATTGTTGTAATTTCCCCAGCTCGATAACGTCGGCTGTGATTGGATTGCTCTTCTTTGTCCCCGGCGGTGCGTAGTGCCCCGTAAGCTCGAAACGGCTGCCCGGATGGTGCAAGCGGGCGAAGCTGACCGGCCTGCCGTGTGCCCAGGTGCGCCGGAGTACGAGCAGGCAGGGTTCCTGCTCGTCTATCCCCAGGCGTTCGCGGACGGCCTTGCCCGGCATTGTTGCGCGGACAATGTGCTCGGCTTCCTGCAGCGGCGAGATTCCACTCAGCCACGCGCTTGGCGTGATCTTCGTGAAATCCTGCTGGAGGCAATCGGGCGCAAAATCTTCGACTACATAACGGTCCTCAAGTTGAATCGGCACGCCGTTTTCCTGGTGCACGACCAACACGTGAAATACATCGCTACCTGCCACCGCCTGCAGCGCTTCCCGAATTTCAGCGCTCGCGTGCTGACGTTCCTGTTTATGGACGATCGCCGAGTATGTGTGTCCTCGTCGCTCGATCTCATCGGCAATATTTCGAACTTCAAGAACATGCGACGCGGCTTTCAGATCCGTAACAAAGGTGCCAATTCCGGCCACACGATCAACGTATCCCTCATCAGTCAGTTCCCGCAACGCACGGTTGGCTGTCATGCGCGATACATTCATCGCATTGACGAGTTCATTTTCGGAGGGCACGCGGTCGCGCGGCTGAAGCTCGCCAGACATGATTCGGCCGATGATCATTTCCTTCAGCTGCTGATAGCGGGGTTTTCCCTGAGCCGTCATCGAGTGCCTGCCGCCGTTGTCCGGAGCGCCCCGGCGACGCGCCCGTATTCCTTGCGTGCGCTGTCCTGACTGACATGTCGGCCTTCGAGGACCCGCCATTCGCCGTGGACCATGACACGCTCGATCGGCACACGGTACCCCGCGAAGACCAGGGCATCCAACAGTGTGTCTGCTTCATGACCGAGGAGCATCGGGTCTGTGTCATCGAGCACAAGGAGATCAGCCAAAGCGCCCGGCTCGAGCCTGCCGGTCTCCTGACCGCAAGCGCGACGCCCGCCGGTCGCAACCCGGTTAATCAGTGCGTAACCGGTGTGCTCGCCACAGGCTACCGAGACGTTTCGCGACTGTGCGGTAAGGCGCTGGCCGTACTCGAGCCAGCGCAGCTCTTCGAACGGATCGATGGTCATGTGACTGTCGGAGCCGATGGCAATGCTGCCGCCTGCGTCGAGATATGCCTCTAGTGGAAAAATGCCGTCGCCAAGATTGGCCTCGGTACTCGGACAAAGACAGACGACCGCACCGGACCTGGCGATCGCCGATATCTCGTCTGCTTCGAGATGTGTCGCGTGCACGAGACACCAGTTAGCGTCGACATCGCAACGATTCAGCAACCAGCGTGCAGGCCTCGTTTTGTAATGCACCAGACAATCGTCCACTTCACGCTGCTGCTCGGCAAGGTGAATGTGCAGGGGGACGCCTTCAGCGCTTGCAAGCTCTGCTATCCGGTCGATCGACTCTTTTGTTACGGCCCGCAAACTGTGGGCGCCAATACCGACTGTACTACGCTCGCCAACGAGGCTTTTCGCAGTTTCATAGAGAGAGACGAAGTCATCGAACCCTTTGACAAAAAGACCTTGCACATCGTCAGGCTTCGGACTGTCGAATCCCGCCCGTTCGTAGAGAATCGGGACGAATGTCAGGCGAATGCCCGCTTCTTCGGCTGCCGAAATGATTGCTTCGATCGTGGCATCAGCAGAACCTGAGTCCCCTGCTGTTTGATGCAGGTAATGAAATTCGGCAACAGTCGTATAGCCTGCGGCCAGCATTTCGGTATAGACCTGCCGGGCGATTACTCTCATCGTATCGGGATCGATCGCGTTTGCCAGGCGATACATCTCATGACGCCAGGTCCAGAAATTATCTTTGCCGGCCGGTGAGCGCCGCTCGGTGCGACCGACAAGCGCCCTTTGAAAAGCGTGGCTGTGGGCGTTGCAAATACCGGGAATTACTATGCCGGCCTCGAACTCGTCGTCCTCGAGGCTCGCCCCCCGAGCTGCGGACTCGATCCGGCCGGCCGAAATCTCAAAGCGAACACCTTCGGCCCAGCCGCTTGGGAGCAACGCTTTTCTGGCGTAAAGTGAGCTCATGCACCAATTCCCTTGCCCGGACAATGATCCGGGCTTGGTTGTATATACAGGCTAGTGCATGCTACCGTTTATTGCAATCCGGGGTCTGCGCGGTGGCAATATCCGTAGCGAGAAAGAGTGACAGCGAAAACAGTTTTTCGCTCTTCTGAGGCACATAGTAGAATTACGTAACGAACAAGAGCGGAAACATGGATCGCTGTGGCACTTTCGCACGACTGCAGGGATGCAGGAGGTAGAGCGAAGCAGGATGCCAGAGCCGAGCAGCCATACTTTCTGCCGCGCAATCAATCCCCCTGCGTGAACATAAATAAGGACGGCTTATGCCCTCATGGGACCTACTGTTGACGAACGCCCGCATAGCGACGATGCAAGAAAGTGATGTCGCATACGGTGTCATTGAGAATGGGGCACTCGGGATCGCAGACGGAAAGATCGCCTGGGTCGGGCTGGAATCGGAATTGCCCTCCGGCATCAACTGCAAGGCCCTGTCGCTCCATAACCGATGGCTGACACCCGCGTTAATTGACTGTCATACCCATGTGGTATTCGGTGGCAACCGTGCGGAAGAATTCGAGCAAAGACTCATGGGTGTGTCGTACGAGGAAATTGCAAAGGCAGGCGGCGGTATTCTGTCGACTGTCAATGCAACACGCAGCGCCAGTTCGGATGAACTCGCAAATTCGGCCGCCGTACGATTACATTCGCTTGCCCGCGAGGGTGTTGCGACAGTCGAGATCAAATCGGGGTACGGGCTGGATGTCGAAAACGAGCTCAAGATGCTGCGCGTTGCACGTTCGCTGGCAGGATTGTCCGGCATTTCGACGTCGACATCGTTTCTTGCTGCGCATGCGGTACCGGCAGAATTTGCAGGCAAGGCAGATCAGTACATCGAGATGTTATGCGAAGAAGCTTTGCCACAAGCAGCCGAGGCAGGACTCGTCGATGCCGTAGACGCCTACTGCGAGAGCATCGCTTTTTCAACGGATCAGATTGCGCGGCTGTTCGAAACGGCTCAAGCATTAAACCTGCCCGTGAAACTGCATGCGGATCAGTTGTCCGACAGTGGTGGTGCTGAACTCGCCGCGAGCTTCCACGCATTGTCGGCAGATCACCTCGAATACACGTCGAACGAAGGCATAAGCGCACTTGCCGATGCCGGCTGTGTTGCCGTTTTGTTACCGGGCGCTTTCCTGACACTCGGCGAGACGCAGCTGCCGCCCATCGACACATTAAGGGAAAAGCAAGTGCCGATTGCCGTAGCTACCGATTGCAACCCCGGTACGTCACCGGTCTGCTCGCTTCGATCAGCGATGAATCTTGCAACATCTCTATTCAAACTAACGCCCGAGGAATGTCTTGCCGGGACGACAAGAGAGGCTGCCCGCGCCCTCGGTCTTCTGCATGATCGCGGCACACTTGAGAAAGGCAAACGTGCCGATGTCGCGGTATGGAACATCGGTCACCCAAGGGAATTGTCCTACTGGCTCGGACTCAACGAGCTATCGGACCTCTTCATAGGCGGACGCGAAATCTTTCGCTCATAAGGTGCATAAGGTGCCGGTGTTCGGTTGTTTCGGTTATTCGGCATCAAGTAGGCGATCCGAATCCGCATAACCGAAACAACCGAACACCGGCACCAATCTATGCTGCACGGATCGCCGACACGCTGGCGTAGGTAGAAACACAGTAAGGCACGCAGTACGTCAGTGATATTTTCCACAGCGCTTCTACCGGCACGGTTCCGGCCAACAGTAAATCGCCCTGATTGATTGCGACGAGTATCGTGCCGACAATGCCGCCGACCTTCAATCCGCGCAGCACAACGTCTTTCCGCAGTGCGATTTTCAGCCATGATGTCATTGCATGTTCTGCTTACGAAGCGTGGTCTCTGGACTCGGATCAGGGCCGCAACTATGCTGCGCACTCTTTGCTAGTGGTCCAACAAGTGTCATGGTGACGATTCTGAATGAATACCGGCCTCGCGAGCAAGCGTAGATTCGTACTGGTTCTCGGTTTCCTGACCGGAATTGCGGCGGTAACGATCGATATGAGCCTGCCCGCTTTTCCCGCGATGGTTCGCGACCTTGCGACCAGCATGTCAACCGGACAGCAGGTCGTCGGTTGGTTTGTGGCCGGCATTGCACTCGGCCAGATTCCCGCCGGACTAATATCGGACCGCATCGGAAGAATGCCTGTCCTGTATAGCGGCATTGGCATTTTCACGATTGCCGGCATCGTTTGCGCCAGCACAGACAGCATCGAGCTCCTGCTCCTGTCGCGGTTTATCCAGGGGCTTGGCGGCGCAGTTGGCGTTGTGGTTTCCAGGGCAATCGTCCGTGATATCTCGAGTGGCGTCCAGGCGGCCAGGCTGATGTCAGTGATGGTGATGATCTTTACTGCCGCACCGATGCTGGCCCCGATAGTTGGCGCTTTCCTCGTTTTTCAATGGGGCTGGCGGGCCCCATTTGTAGCCGTCGCCGTATTTGGCACATTGATGCTCTTAGGTGTAAATACTGCTCTGCAGGAAACGCATAGACCTGGCCGGCGGGAGCATCCGATACGTCAGTTGTCATTGAGCCTGAAGGAATTCTTCTCCCACCGCAGAAGTACGTTTGGCTTGTTACTCGTGATTCTGCCGGCAGCAGGCTTCATGGCGATGGTCACAGGCTCGTCGGCGGTCGTCATGGAAATATATGGCTTCCCGGTTCAGGCTTTCGGCTTCATATTCGCAATCTGGGGATTTTCCATTCTGGCGGCGTCGACGCTTAGCCGTCACCTGGTTCTCGTCCATGGTGTAATGCGCATGATTGGTCTTGGCGCCATCCTGATTGGCATTGCATCCCTGCAGTTGCTGATTATTGCCTGGCTAGGGCAGGTGAGCTTCTGGTGGTTATGGGGCAACATTTGCCTGTTCATGTTCGGCGTAGGTTTCCTGATGCCCAACGCGACCGCATTAGCCCTCGATCCAGTGCCTCAGGTAGCCGGCGTAGCGGCGTCAATCATCGGCACTTTGCAAAGTATTTCAAGTACTGCCGGGTCGCTAATCAGTAGCGCAATGTATGACGGAACAATTCGCAACGTCGCATTCATCATGGGCATCTTCGGTATTGCCACGACGGTGGCTTTCCTATTGCGTCGATTTGTTCTCGGCTTAAAGGAAGTTGTTGGGCCAGATCATTGACCGCCACATGCGAACGACGGGGCTACCGTCGAAACCGAGAGCATAATTCGCTTGTTTGAAGTTCCGATCCACGATTCCTTCAAGGTAGTGAAATACTCAGGCTACTCCAGTTCAGTAACGATATCGCCGACATCCTTTCTCGACTGGATCGGTATGGTTTTCGGATAACCGTATCGCAAGACACCGACAACCAACTCCTGCTCTTGATCGGCACCAAGCATGTCGAAAAACCGTTTGTCCTCGACAATTGCGCCCGTGGCCCACTTCGAACCGACGCCTGCCTCCGACAAATACAGCATCAGGTTCTGCATCGCGCAACAGCAGCTCGCGTAGTCTTCCCTTTGCAAAACCTCGTCCTCTGATCTTCTGCAGGTAACGACCAGCCAGCCGGGTATTTCCGTCGCCGCTTTGGCCTTGAAATCGGCCCTCTTCACGTCTTTTACGTCAGCCGTAATCTGGCGAATAAGTTCGACGTTTGCCTTCATTGCGTTTTCGCCCAGCAGATAGAAATGCCAGGGCTCTGTGACGTGATGGTTCGGTGCCCAGCGTGCGACCTCTATCGCGTCAAGTATTACTTGCCGGTCTATCGGCGTTTGCAGAAACAATTTTATGGTTCGCCGCCCGCGGATGCGCTCCGCGAGTCTGCGCAGGTCCTGTCGCAGATCTTTGGCGGCCGTCATTTTCATGAGGCACGCTCGATGATCATCGCTATCCCCTGCCCCACGCCGATGCACATTGTGCAGAGCGCATATCGGCCAGCCGTACGCTGCAGCTGATACGCAGCCGTTGTGACCAGTCGCGCCCCCGACATCCCCAGCGGGTGACCCAATGCGATGGCACCTCCGTTGGGATTTACATTCTCTGCGTCATCGCCAACACCAAGCTCCCGCAGGACAGCAAGCCCCTGGGCCGCAAATGCTTCGTTCAGCTCAATGACATCCATTTGCTCAATCGTCAGTCCGGCGAGCCCGAGGACCTTGCGCGACGCCGGAACCGGGCCGATCCCCATGACGCGTGGTTCGACCCCTGCCGAAGCCCAGGCCACTATCTTCGCCATTGGTGTCAGGCCGTATTCGCTGACAGCATCGTCGGAGGCAAGCAGTAACGCACAGGCCCCGTCATTGATACCCGATGCGTTGCCGGCCGTTACCGTGCCGTCTTTCCGGACAATTGGTCGCAATTTCCGAAGGCCCTCAATAGTCGAGTCCATGCGCGGGTGCTCGTCCGTATCGACAAGCACCGGATCGCCACGTCGCTGTGGGACTGAAACCTGCGTAATCTCTTCTTTCAGACGCCCGTTCGAGATCGCTTCCGCCGCTTTCTGCTGGCTGCGCAATGCAAACCGGTCCTGGTCTTCACGGGAGATATCGTAGTCGACGGAAACGTTCTCAGCCGTCTCAGACATGGAATCAACGCCGTACTGTTCCTCGAGTTTCTTGTTGATGAATCGCCAGCCCAGTGTCGTGTCGTAGATCTCCGCGTTCCGGTCGAAGGCCATAGTCGATTTCGCAATGACGAATGGCGCACGCGACATCGACTCGACGCCACCGGCAAGCATGATGTTCGCGTCACCCGCTTTGATTGCGTGAGCCGCATTACCGACCGCGTTCATGCCTGAGCCGCAGAGCCGGTTGACGGTCACAGCAGGTACCGACGCCGGTAAACCAGCGAGTAACAAAGACATGCGGGCGACATTACGATTGTCTTCGCCGGCCTGGTTGGCACAGCCGTAGACGACGTCGTCGATCGCATCAGCCGGCAGACTTTTATTCCGCTCGATGAGCGCCCGAAGAGGAATCGCCCCGAGATCATCCGTCCGCAGCGATGACAACATCCCGCCGTATCGTCCAATCGGCGTTCGAACGGCATCGCAAATCCAGGCATCCGGCATAATCACTTCTCCATTATTATTCGGCAGCTGCGGCGGCGGCATCGGCCGCAACAGCAGTACGATGATATGAGCGACCGAGATACGCGCCGACCACTGCCCAGACTGCTGCAATGCCCGCACCGATCGCTGCGACCGCGCCAAGCCCTAATCCCAAGCCGGCCGTTAATGCCGTAAAGCCCCATGCAGTCAGCATGTCACCACCGCGATAAACGACGATATCGATAACCGGCTTCGCCTTGAATCGCGTCTCCCTGTCGACAACCGTAAACAACATCTCCCTCCCCGGCCTCGTAATCGCGTAGTTGCCGGCGCGACGCGCAATTTGCAGCCCGGCGACAACGGCAATGACAGGCGCGATAGCAACGATTAGCAATCCGAAAACGATCAGTACGGGAATCAGCGCAAGCGTAACCGACATGCCGAACTTCGTTGCGAGCCGGCCCGTCGCGAACACCGCTGTAACAATTGCAAGCGAATTGACTGCAAGGTCGATTGCACCCCAGATCTGCGTTCTTATGTCACGATCGACATCGACCAGCAGATTCTTGATCTCGAAATAGACGAACGTGCTGATCGCGACGTAAAGCAGGATGAAGAGTCCGATGCCGAGTAAAAAGGGCTTGCGAAAAAACAACTCGAATCCCGCAAACGGATTCTTGCCAATTGCCTGCTGCGCACTCAGGTCTGCCTGCACATTCTTGTTTCCGAGCTCGGAGACTTTGAGCTTTTCCAGCTCTCTGATAATCACGATCGGAATCAACAGCATCACTGCTGCGATCAACATCAGGTTAGTCGCCCCCAGGCTGTCGGCAAAAAAGGTCGGAATCGTCGGCCCGACAATAGCACCGGTGCTGGCACCCGTCGCAATGATTCCGAACAGGCGCGGCGCCTGATTCCTGGAAAACAAATCCGACATGAAGCTCCAGAACACGGAAACATGAAACAGACTGAACACGCTAAGCCAGACATAAAAGGACTTGTCGATATATGCCGGGTTTTCCACGAACGACGACCCGAAGTAAAAGGCAAAGAATGAAAATGAGAAAAATGCATAGACGCCGGGAACCAGGTTCTTGAACTGAACCCTGGACATAACCGCACCATAAACGCTGACAGCGACAAAGCTGAAAAAGAAAGTCGAAGTCCAGAGCCAGCTTAGCTCGGCATCACTCCAGTCGCTGGACAATGCGTCACGTACCGGACGCAAAATAAAGTACGCCGCCATCAAGGTAAACACGAACAGGAACGACAAAATCGTCGCCTTGAGTTCATTTGCTTCGATCTTCGTGGCGGCCTTGATTATTCGTTCTATCGGGCCGTTGTTGTCATTCGTCCCGTTCGTCGCCATATGCCGGCCGCCTCCGAATACCGGTTACTCGAGGCACATCATAAACGCAAAAAATGAAAAAGGGGGCGAGACCCACTGCTGTCCCGTAAACAAATGTTCCAGCGGCTGGAGCGAAGTGATTGTATGGGGTTCTGTCGGAGAGTCTCGCTACTGACATGGATTGCAAGGCTTGTCTCAGAGAC
>JACZWL010000065.1 GCA_022572185.1 Pseudomonadota bacterium
GGCGGTCGTCATCAGCGACGATGCGCTGGCCAGGCAGGATTTGTTTTGATTCGGTTCGTCTGATCGTCCAGAATCAGCAGGATAACAGGCCCGAAGGTTTTATCTTTGCTGCGCAAAATCGATCGAAGACCAGGTGAGAGCGCCGCGGCTGCACTCCGTAATGGTGAAATTTTCGGGCCAAGCAAGCGACCGGCAATAATGCAGGCGTAACAGGGTCGCTACCGGGGGACGCTGCATGAAAAAGCTCGCGCTGCATTGGCAGATCATTATCGGTTTGGTATTGGGTGTGTTGTTTGGCATCGTTGCCGCCATCAATCATTGGGGCCAATTCACTCAGGACTGGATCGCGCCATTCGGCACGATTTTCGTCAATCTCCTTAAGCTGATCGCAGTGCCGCTCGTGATGGCGTCCCTGGTGACCGGCGTGGCGTCACTGGCCGATCTCACCAAGTTATCGCGGATGGGCGGCAAAACGATTGCGATCTACTTGATAACCACTGTCGTGGCCATTTGTATTGGCCTGATTCTGGTCAACGCCCTGCAACCGGGTGCGTCGATTCCGGACGACGTCGCTGCAAACCTGCAGGCTACGTATCAGGAAGAAATGGAGCAGCGGTCAGGCGATGTTCAGCTGGTTAAGGAACGCGGGCCGCTGCAACCTTTGGTGGATATCGTGCCACAGAACATCATCGGCGCGGCCGGCAGCAATCGCAACATGTTGCAGGTTGTATTTTTCGCCTTGTTTATAGGCATCGGTCTGATCCTGGTTCGAAACGAGCGTACGGAAGTTGTGCTGCGATTTTTTCAGGGTCTCAACGATGTCATCATCAAACTCGTTGATGTCATCATGTTGATTGCCCCGATCGGCGTCTTTGCCCTGATTGCCGGCACGATCACTTCGATCGCCGGCGACAGCCTGGCTTCAGTGCTTGAATTACTGAGATCGCTGGGCTTCTATGCGCTAGTTGTTTGTCTCGGGTTAGTGCTGCACGTCGTTATTGTCTATGGCGGTCTGATTCACTTCATTAGCCCACTGAGCTTAAAGCAATTCTTCCGGGGGATTTCACCGGCGCAGCTACTGGCTTTTTCAACCAGTTCCAGCGCGGCCACGTTGCCGGTTACGATGGAATGCGCCAGAGAGAACCTGGGCGTGAAAAAGGAAGTTGCCTCTTTTGTACTGCCACTGGGGGCTACTATCAACCTTGATGGCACCGCCATGTATCAGTCGATCGCAGCGGTCTTTATTGCTCAGGCTCTGGGGATGGAGTTGGATTTCGCGGCGCAGCTGACCATCGTCCTGACGGCGTTGCTTGCCTCCATCGGTGCCGCACCCGTGCCTGGCGCCGGATTGATCATGTTGGTCATCATCCTCGAAGCTATCGGCGTGCCGAGCGGCGGCGTTGCGTTGATACTGGGGGTAGATCGCATTCTGGATATGTTGCGTACCACTGCCAACGTGACAGGTGATGCGATGGTTTCAGTATTGGTCAATGCCACAGAGACAAGGATTAGCGATTAGTTTCGATCGGCCGTCAGGAAAGGCTTCTACGAGGCGTCAATTGCCACTTGTTGGAGCCCGTCCTGACGGGCGATTGCCTCGTTTTATTCGTCGTCGAGGTGCATGCCGATGGTGTTGTAGCCGCCGTCGACATAAAGAATTTCACCCGCGATTCCTGCGGCGAGATCGGAGCACAAAAACGCGGCGGCGTTACCGACATCGTCTGTGGTCACATTGCGCCGAATCGGCGACACCTGTTGCATGTGTGCCAGCATTTTTCGGAATCCGGCGATGCCGGCTGCTGCCAGGGTTTTTATGGCACCTGCGGATATTCCATTCACGCGAATTCCCCGCGGGCCGAGGTCGGCGGCGAGGAAACGCACATTTGCCTCGAGACTTGCTTTAGCGAGACCCATGACATTGTAGTTCGGCACTGCGCGCACGGCGCCGAGATAGGTGAGCGTCAGTATCGCCGAGTTGCGGCCTTCCATCATCGGTAGCGCGGCCTTCGCCAGGGCGGCAAGGCTGTAACTGGAGATGTCATGAGCGATCTGAAAACCCTCGCGCGTGACGCTCTCGATATAGGTGCCGGCGAGCTGGTCGCGGGGCGCGAAGCCGACCGAGTGGACGAGCACATCGAGGCCGTCCCAGTCTTTGCGCAATGCCTTGAAGAGATCGTCAATCTCGGCGTCGAACGCGACATCCAGGGGATAGGTCATGGTCGAGCCGAGTTCGGCGGCCATTTTCTCAACGCGTGGTTTCAGCTTGTCGTTCTGATAGCTAAAGGCGAGCTCAGCGCCTTCACGGGCGAAGGCCTGGGCAATGCCCCAGGCGATAGAACGCTTGCTTGCGAGCCCCACGATCAGAGCGCGCTTTCCGGCCATGAATCCCATAATCTTTCCCCTGCAATTCTTGTTCGCCCGTCAGGACGAGCTCCTACGCATATAAATCGTACCTTGTTGGAGCCCGTCCTGACGGGCGATTTTCGATGCCCTGCGTTGCGTCAGCTCGACTGGCGAGTGACGTCGACATACATCGTCAGTTTTTGTCCCGGCTGCAGATACTTGGCCTTGTCAATGTTATTCCATCGCAGCAGATCGGCGACCGATATGCGGAAGCGGCTGGCGATCAGGTACAGCGAGTCGCCGTTGCGCACCGTGTAACGCAGTTTGCGGGTCGTGCCGTTGCTGCTGACAGCCTGGCTCGCTGCGGTCTGCGAGGTCCAGACGATCAGTTTTTGCCCGATGGACAAGGTGTCCCTGGGGGCCATGCCGTTCCAGCTCGCCAGCTTGCGAACGGACACGCTGTAGCGGCGGCCGATCGACCAAAAACTCTCGCCGGCAATGACGATGTGTTCGACGCGGTTGCCTGGGCGTTTTTTGTTCTGCGTTTTCGTGCGGCGCTCATCGGCGCTTTGGCTGTACGCAGACAGTGGTTTGGAAGCCACCGGAATCATCAGATGACTACCAGCACGAATGGTATTGCCGCGGATGCCGTTGGCCGCGCGAATCGATGCCAGCGTCGTGTGATATTGCTCGGCGATCTCGGATATGGTTTCACCGCTGCGGACTTTGTGGCGGTTCCAGCGCACGCGTTCATGTTCCGGTACCAATGCAAGTGCTTCGTTGAACGAGTCAGCGACGTCGACCGGCAGTAACAAACGATGCGGGCCGGCGGGATCCGTTGCCCATCGATTGAAACCGGAGTTGAACGCGTACAGCGCATCGAGTTCGATGCCGGCAAGTTCAGCGGCTAATGCCAGGTCCAGTTGTCCGCCGGTTTCGGCGGGCAGGAATTGCGACTCGTCGACCAGCCTCGGCAGGCTGATTCCCAGCGCCGCAGGGTCGCGGACGAGTTCCACGACTGCCAGCAGGCGCGGTACATAACTGCTTGTTTCTCTGGATAATTTCAGGTTCCAGAAGTCGACGGGGCGGCCGCTCATCTGGTTCCGGCGGACGGCCTTCAGGACATTGCCTTCACCCGAGTTGTAAGCAGCGACGGCGAGCAACCAGTCGCCGTCCATCAGTTCGTGTAGATGCGTCAGGTAATTCAGGGCGCCGTTGGTCGAGGCGACGACGTCGCGTCGTCCGTCATACCACCAGTTCTGACGAATGCCGTAACGGCGTGCGGTTCCCGGAATGAATTGCCACAAGCCGGCAGCACGCCCGTGCGAATAGGCAAACGGATCGTAGCCGGACTCGACAATCGGTAACAGTGCGAGCTCCAGTGGCATTCCACGTTTTTCTATTTCATCAGCGATGTACGGCAGAAATCGTTGTGCGCGGGTGAAAACGCGGTCGACGTAATCAGGATGACGCACGAGCCAGTTGATCTCGGCCTGCACGCGCCGGTTGATGACTGGTTCGATCGAGAATCCGTTTTGCAATCGGCGTAGCAGATCGTGCACTGGTGGTGCTGCCATGCCTCGCACTGACACGGAGTCGCTGGCAATGCCCGGATCGACGAACTGCTGCAAGGTGAGCGGATAGTGCGCGCGGGAGGCCCGCATTCCATCAGCTTCGGCGAACAGGCCGTCCGCAAACGACAGGACCGGCTCGGCCAGACTTTGCGCGGGCAGCGAAGCGGCCAGCAAAAGGGTGACCCAGGTGACAGATTGCCCTCTGATTTTTTGTAATATTGTCATTATTGTCTGTTTTGTAGCGGGCATCGGGCTATCCTACTGAGCAGGCGGGTTTGCGCAAGTGCCGATGTCACAAGGCTGACGGCAGGGCAGGTGGAAATGGCGATCCGAAGCAAATCCCAGGAATCTTTCGACACGCTCCGCGACTGGCTCAAGACGCCCCTCGGCGAGGCCCTCCTGCAGCAGGAATCGCGGGTGGTCGAGGAGGCCCTGGACGGCCTTTTTGGCGAGCAATGCCTGCACCTGGGCCTCTGGGGCGAGCCGAACGCCTTTCTGCGCTTCGCCAGGACCCAGCAGAGCGCCGGTATCGCCGACACGGCCTGTATGGCCGGGCGTGGTGAGGTTGGCACGTGCCCCAGCGCTATAGGCCACCTGTACCGGCTGCCTGTTGCCAGCGACTCGATCGACGCCGTGCTGATGCCCCATACCCTCGATTACTCGGACCGGCCGCACGCGATCCTGCGTGAAGTGCAGCGGGTGCTCAGATCCGACGGCCAGCTGGTGCTGCTGGGCTTCAAGCCGGGCGGACTCTGGGGGCTGCGGCGCCTGGTACCCGGTGCGGGGCTGCCGCCGGGGGTCGATCACCTCGTTTCCGACCGGCAACTGAGCGACTGGCTGCAGCTGCTGGATTTCAGGATCCATGGCGCCACGCGCTATTTCTTCCGCTGGCCGCTGCCCGGCAACCGTGGTTCGAGTTCGCCGCTGTGGGAACGGCGCGGCCAGCGCTGGTGGCCGGAACTCGGCGCTTGCTATATGCTCACGGCCCAGAAACGTGTCTATACACTGACAACGATCAGAAATTCCTGGCGTTCGCGGCCGAAAGTGGTGGCCGGCCTGGTTAAGCCCACAACAAGAGTTTCCCGCATCCGCTTTGACCGCAACTGTTGAGATTTACACCGACGGGGCCTGCAGGGGCAATCCCGGCCCGGGTGGCTGGGGCGCGTTGTTGCTCGCCGGCAAGCACCGCAAGAGCCTGTATGGCGGTGAGCACGAGACGACCAACAACCGCATGGAACTGACCGCGGCGATCGAAGCATTGAACGCATTGCATGGCGCCCGGCGGGTCATCCTGCACACCGATTCGAAATACGTGAAAGAAGGCATCGAGAGCTGGCTGCCGAACTGGAAAGCTCGCGGCTGGAAAACCTCGAACAGGAAGCCGGTCAAAAACCAGGATCTTTGGCTGGCGCTGGACGAGGCGGTCGGGCGCCACCAGCTCGAATGGAAATGGGTCAAAGGCCATTCCGGCGATGCGGGCAATGAAGCAGCCGATGCGCTGGCGAATCGCGGTATCGATGAACTGTGAAAGCATTGAGCTTCGCCCGTCAGGAAAAAGGTGTCAGATCACTGCTGTCCCATAAAGATGGCGTGGGATGCAATGAAGCGCAATAGTAGCCTGAGGTTCGGGTGGCTTTCGTTTGTCAGAGACATGCATCTGGCCTAAGGTATTTTTCTGGCATCGCCTGCTGGGGAGAGCTACGCGCAATCGCGGCTGAAGCCGCTCCCACGTTACTAATAACAACTGTGGGAGCGGCTTCAGCCGCGATTGTCGAACAACGTTTACGATTTTATGGGACAGCAGTGATCTGACACCTTTTTTCGACGGAGATTGAAATAATATGCGCCAGATCGTACTCGACACCGAAACTACCGGCCTCGCGACTGCGCAGGGCCACCGCATCATCGAAATTGCCTGTATCGAGATGGTGAACCGCCGTTTTACGGGCCGCGAATACCACTGCTTCCTGAACCCCGAACGCGAAATCGATGAAGGTGCCGAAGCCGTGCACGGCATGAGCCGGGCCGACCTCGAAAATCAACCGCGCTTCTCTGATATCGCGGATGAATTTCTCGAGTTCATCAAAGACGGCGAACTCGTCATTCATAACGCCGAGTTCGATATCGGCTTCCTCGAGTACGAACTCAGGCTGATGAAGTACCCCAAACCGGAGATCACCGAGCACGCAACGGTCCTGGACACCCTGAGCCTCGCGCGTAAGCTGCATCCCGGACAGCGCAACAGCCTCGATGCACTTTGCAAACGCTATGACGTAGATGCCTCGCGCCGCAACGTTCACGGCGCACTGATCGATGCGGAATTGCTGGCGAAAGTTTATCTCGCCATGACCGGCGGACAGGCCGCGTTGTTGCTCGATCAGGAAGTGCTGGGGATTGCAAAAGCAACAGACGCATCCGGTGGCCGGGCGCCGAGGCCCGATCTGCGTCTGGTCGTCATCAAAGCCAACGAAGAGGAATGCGCAGCGCACGAGGCGTTACTGGACAAGATGAAAGCCTCGGGCGAGTGCGTCTGGCGCGAATTGAACGATTGAAAGGGGACGGATTCCTGGGGGTCGGGCCCCGTTTTTCTGTAACATAACGAGTTCCCGCGCCTGAAAAAACAAGAATACAAAATGGCAAGTACATGACCTACACGATCGCTGAAGCGCTGCGCAAGAATTTTCTCGGCCATTCCCCGGCCTGGTACAAAATGACGATACTCGTATTCCTGATTGCGAATCCGATTCTTGTACTGATGTTTGGCCCGTTTGTTGCCGGCTGGATTCTCGTTATCGAGTTTATCTTTACCCTGGCGATGGCGCTGAAGTGTTATCCGTTGCAGCCGGGCGGCCTGCTTGCCATCGAAGCGATCATCATCGGCATGGCAACGCCGGAAATGGTGTACCACGAGGCCGAGGTCAATTTCCCGGTCATCATGTTGCTGATGTTCATGGTCGCCGGCATCTATTTCCTGAGGGAGATGCTGCTCTATGTGTTCACCAAAATCTTGCTGGGCGTGCGTTCGAAAATCTTGCTGTCCGTGATGTTTTCATTCGTGGCTGCGTTCTTGTCGGCATTTCTCGATGCACTGACCGTAATCGCAGTCATCATCAGCGTTGCATCCGGGTTTTACGGGGTTTATCACAAGGTCGCTTCAGGCAAGCACTTCGATCACAGCCATGATCCGGGACAAGATGACCAGGTCATCGAGTTGCACCGGGCGGACCTGGTGCAATTCAGAAGTTTCCTGAGAAATCTGATGATGCACGGTGCCATCGGTACCGCACTCGGCGGCGTAATGACACTGGTTGGCGAGCCGCAGAATCTCTTGATCGCCGAGATCATGGGCTGGGAGTTCGTGCCGTTCTTTTTGAAGATGGCGCCGATCTCGATGCCCGTGCTCGCCGTCGGCCTGTTGACCTGCGCCAGTCTCGAGTACTTCAGGATATTTGCTTACGGCACGCCGCTCTCGGACAAGGTGCGGGAAGTCCTGGAAGACTACGCCAGGGCAATGGACGAAAGGCGCACCAAGGAGGAGAGCGCCGCTATTGGCGTCCAGGGTATAGTCGCCCTCATACTGGTCCTCGCACTCGGCTTTCACCTGGCCCAGCCGGGTGTCGTTGGTCTCCTGGTCATCGTGCTGGCAACGGCCTTCAACGGCATTACGGAAGAGCACCGCATCGGCCACGCGTTCGAGGAAGCGCTGCCCTTTACCGGGCTGCTGGTCGTGTTCTTTGCGATCGTCGCCGTCATCGATAACCAGGGCCTGTTCACCCCGATCATCAACTGGGTGATGACCTATGAGGGCAAGACGCAGACCGCCCTGTTCTATTGCGCGAACGGCTTGCTGTCGATGATCAGCGACAATGTATTCGTGGCGACGGTCTATATCACCGAGATACAGGAGATGTTTGAAGACGGCGCCATCACGCGCGAGCAGTTCGAGGCCCTGGCCGTCGCCATCAACACCGGCACCAACATTCCGAGCGTCGCGACACCGAACGGCCAGGCGGCCTTCCTGTTCCTGCTGACCTCGGCCCTGGCACCGCTGATCCGTCTTTCTTACGGCCGCATGGTGTATATGGCGCTGCCCTACACGGTCACGATGAGCATCACGGGCGTGACGGCGCTGTGGTACCTGACGTAAGGGCAATCGTGGCAGTCTTGATCAGATCACTGCAGATCAATCCGCAACGGTCGGGGTGGTGCTCAAGCAGGCATCAGGCGGATTGGGATGCGTGCCCGTGCCGCGAAAATGCCCGTAAACTGTGGTATCTAAGTCCGTTCAGTTCCAAACTGCTCAGTAAATGACGTTTGATATCAACAAAATCCGCATCGGCGTGATCGGCCTTGGCTATGTCGGCCTGCCGCTGGCGGTGGAGTTCGGCCGCAAATACCCGATCGTCGGCTTTGATGTCAAAGCATCGCGTGTGGCGGAACTGGAGGCTGGCACCGACTCGACGCTCGAGGTCTCGGATGAGGAACTGGCTTCGGCCGACCAGCTCAGTTTTACCACCAACGCCGAAGATCTCGCCGACTGCAACTTCTATATCGTGACCGTGCCGACACCGATCAGCGAAGGTAATCGCCCGGTGCTGACGCCGCTACGCAGAGCCAGCGAGACCATCGGCAAAATTCTGCAAGCCGGCGATGTGGTCGTCTATGAATCGACCGTCTATCCGGGCGCGACGGAAGAGTTTTGCGTGCCGTTTCTGGAGCAGGGTTCCGGGCTGAAACTCAACCAGGATTTCTACGTCGGCTACAGCCCGGAAAGAATCAATCCGGGCGACAAGGAACATCGTCTGCCTGCGATTCTGAAAGTGACGTCGGGCTCGACGCCCGAGGCAGCCGATTACATCGATCAGCTGTATCAGACCATCATCACCGCGGGTACACACAAGACCTCGAGCATCAAGGTCGCCGAAGCGGCGAAAGTCATCGAGAATACGCAGCGCGACGTCAACATTGCCCTCATCAACGAACTGGCGATGATTTTCGAGCGTGTCGGCATCGATACCGAAGAAGTGCTGGAGGCCGCAGGCACGAAGTGGAATTTCCTGCCGTTTCGCCCGGGCCTCGTCGGCGGACATTGCATCGGCGTCGATCCGTATTACCTGACTTACAAGGCACAGCAGCTCGGTTATCACCCGGAAATGATCCTTGCCGGCCGCAGGATTAATGACAACATGTCGCTTTATGTGGCCAGCCGCATCATCAAGAAAATGCTGACCAAAGGCTTGCAACCGATGGATGCTCGCGTGCTGATACTCGGTCTGGCGTTCAAGGAAAACTGTCCCGACGTCAGGAACACCAAGGTCATCGACATCGTCAGAGAGCTGGTCTCCTACGGCGCCATCGTCGACGTGCACGACCCCTGGGTCGATCCAGAGGAGGCCAAAGCCGAATACGGCATCGAATTGCGCATGCAACCGGCTGTCGAAGCGTATGATGTTGTCGTGGTCGCCGTCGCACACCGGCAATTCAAGGAACTGGGCGAGGCGGGCATACGTGCTTTTGGCAAGGCCCGGTCTATCATCTACGACATCAAATATCTCCTGCCGGCCGAGGCTGCCGACGAGCGGCTGTGAAGCGGCCAATCAATGAGCAACTAGGTTCATGAAGATTCTCGTCACGGGTGCCGCTGGTTTTGTCGGCTTTCACACGGCCAGGACCTTGCTCGAGCGCGGCGATACGGTCGTCGGCCTCGATAATTTCAACGACTACTACGACGTCGGTCTTAAAAATGCGCGTGCCGCTATTATCGATGCGTACCCGAATTTCAAAATGGCACGGCTCGATCTCCAGGACCGCGACGGCGTGGAGCAGCTGTTCAAAGATGAGCGCTTCGAAAAAGTCGTGCATCTGGCGGCGCAGGCAGGCGTGCGTTATTCGATCGAGAATCCACACGCATACATCGACAGCAACATCGTCGGCACGCTGCATATTCTGGAGGGCTGCCGGCATCACAAGGTGAAGCATCTCGTGTATGCATCGTCGAGTTCGGTTTACGGCGCAAACACCGCCATGCCGTTCTCGATACATCAGAACGTCGATCACCCCCTGGCGTTGTATGGCGCGACCAAGAAAGCCAATGAACTGATGGCGCACTGCTATGCCAACCTCTACGGCCTGCCGACCACCGGGTTGCGGTTCTTTACCGTGTATGGACCCTACGGCCGGCCCGACATGGCGCTCTTCCTGTTTACCCGCAACATCATCGAAGGCAAACCGATCGATGTGTTCAACTACGGCAACCATCGCCGTGATTTCACGTACATCGATGACATCGTCGAGGGCGTGATACGCACGATGGACCATACGGCTGCAGCAAATCCGGACTGGGACGCCAGCAAACCGGATCCCGGTACCAGCAACGTGCCTTACCGCCTCTACAATATCGGCAATCAACAGCCGATCGAGCTGATGCGCTATATCGAGGTCATCGAGGAGTGCGTGGGCAAGAAAGCGGAAAAAAATCTGTTACCGCTGCAGCCCGGTGATGTGCCCGATACTTACGCGGACACGGAAGATCTCGTGCGGGATGTCGGCTATAAACCGGACACGGCCATTGAAACCGGCGTCAGGAAATTTGTAGACTGGTACCTCGAGTACTATCAGTCAGACGAAGAGCAAAGTGCCTGAGCAACTAAGCGCCCGCTACCCGACCGATCTGCCTGCCTGGCAAGCACTCAAAGACCACTATCGCGATGACATGAAGTCGCGAAAGATTGCTGAGCTGTTTGCGCGCGACCCGGAGCGATTTGCGCATTTCACGGCCAGGAGCGGCGATCTCCTGCTCGACTACTCCAAGAATTTCCTCAGCGCGAAAACCAGACAGTTGCTGGTGAGACTCGCGCGCGATGCGCAGGTCGAAAAAATGCGCGACGCAATGTTTGCCGGCGAGCCTATCAATGCAACGGAAAACAGGGCCGTGCTGCACGTTGCCTTGCGTTCCAAGCTCTCCGATCAGATTGCGCTTGAGGAGCCGGGGGTCAGCGATGTCTGGCGGACGCTCGATCAGATGGGACATTTTGTCGATGCGGTGCACGACGGCGGCGTTCGCGGTTCCACGGGCCGGCGCCTCACCGACATCGTCAACATCGGCATCGGTGGTTCCGACTTAGGCGTAGTGATGGCGGGCAAGGCGCTGCGCCAGTACTGGCACGGCGGGACCCGACTGCACTGTGTATCGAACATCGACGGCACGCAGCTGAGCGACCTGATGAGTGAGCTTGATCCGCAAAATACCTTGTTCGTCGTTTGCTCCAAGACATTCACGACACTCGAAACACTGACTAACGCGAACGCGGCACGTGCGTGGATTGCCGACAGCCTTGGTGTCACCGCAGTCGGGCACCACTTCGCGGCGGCATCGACCAACCACCAGGCGATGGACGAGTTCGGTATCAACCCGGAGTATCGATTCGGCCTCTGGGACTGGGTCGGTGGCCGGTTTTCGATCTGGTCGGCGGTCGGATTGTCGCTCGCGCTGGTCATCGGCAGGGAAGACTTTCAGCGATTTTTGTCCGGCGCGCGCAGGATGGACCAGCATTTCCGTAATGCGCCGGTCGAGGAGAACATGCCGATACTGATGGCGCTGATCGCGGTCTGGTACAACAACTTTTTTGGCGCCGACAGTCAGGCAATCCTGCCATACGACAACCGCCTCGATCGTTTTCCGGCGTTCCTGCAGCAAATGCAGATGGAAAGTAACGGCAAAGGCGTGCGTGCCGACGGCAGGCCCGTCAAGACAAAAACCGGCATGGTCGTCTGGGGCGAGGCCGGTTCCAACGCCCAGCATTCATTCAATCAGCTATTGCACCAGGGGACACGATTCGTCCCCGTCGACTTCATTGTGCCGGCATGGACATCGGGCAGCTCGCAGCGCCAGCAGGACCTCGCCATTGCCAATTGCCTGGCGCAATCGGAAGCGCTCATGGATGGCTATTCGGTCGAGCAGGCGGTGCACGACCTGGCCGATGCCGGTTACGCCGAGACCGACGCCAGAAGCCTCGCTGCGCACAAAACCCATCCGGGTAATCGCCCGAGCAATACCATCCTGTTTCCGGAACTCACGCCCGACACCCTCGGGCAGCTGGTCGCGCTGTACGAGCACAAGGTGTTTGTCGAGGGCGTCATCTGGGGCATCAATTCCTTCGACCAGTGGGGTGTCGAGCTCGGCAAGCGGCTTGCCACCCGGCTCGCCGACGTGGTCAGCGATGGCAGCCCCTATCCCGGCGACAACGAATCCACGATCGGCCTGCTGGCCGCCATCAGGCGCCTGAGCCGACAGTAGGAGCGGCTTCAACCGCGATTGCACCCTGTAAGAGCGGCTTCAGCCGCGATTGCACCCTGTAGGAGCGGCTTCAGCCGCGATTGCACCCTGTAGGAGCGGCTTCAGCCGCGATTGCACCCTGTAAGAGCGGCGTCAGCCGCGATTGCATGGTAAGGAGCCTGGCGTAGGAGCGGCTTCAGCCGCGATTGCACCTGACGCCAAAAGGATCCGTGTCAGACCCTGCCTTGACGGGCGATCAAATGACGCACTGTCGTCGAATCATCGTTGTTGAAGCCCGCCCCGGCGGGCGATTGAACCTCAGTGATCGCAGCAACAGGCGTTTCCTTGAAGTACCATAGCTTGCTGAATATTCTGGATAGGTAGCCATAACGGATCGACCGTGCCGGCAAAAAGAACAAACAAAAAGCGACGCAAGAAGGGCAGG
>JACZWL010000024.1 GCA_022572185.1 Pseudomonadota bacterium
GATTACCTTGAATGAGCACGGCGGCATCAAAATTGATGACCGTATGCGCACCTCAAGGCCCGGCGTCTACGCAACGGGTGATGTTACGGCTCAAGATCAGTTCGTTTATATGGCTGCCTACGGAGCCAAAATCGCCTCACAGAACGCACTCAACGGCGACAGCCTTAAGTATGACAATACAGCCATGCCAGCCGTCGTGTTCACGGACCCACAAGTCGCAACCGTCGGCCTGACCGAAAAACAGGCATAAGCACTTGGCCATGATGTGAAGACATCGGTTCTCGAGCTGAAGCATGTGCCCCGGGCGCTTGCTGCGCGTGATACACGTGGCTTGATCAAACTGGTTGCCGATGCAGACACAAAGCGACTTCTCGGCGCACACCTTATCGCACCCGAAGGCGCCGACAGCATCCAGACAGCGGCCCTTGCCATCGCGCAGCGCATGACGGTAGATAATCTGGCGCAAATGATATTTCCTTATCTGACCACCGTGGAAGGCCTTAAATTGGCCGCGCAGGCATTCGATAAGGACGTGGCCAAGCTATCCTGCTGCGCCGGTTAGGTCGCCTCGGCCCGACGCCAACGTGATAACAAACCTAAGGACATCAACGATGAAAACGCCAATTTGCCCAACTTGCAGCTGTTCACTGGTAAGGTTGAAGATCAGCAAAGACAAGGCTGCAACCAGTCGCTATGAGGGTGAGGAATACCACTTCTGTTGCCAGGGTTGCGTTGATATATTCGTGGCTGATCCGCAGAAATACCTGCAGGAGATCAGCGATTTTATTGTATGCCCCACCTGCTTAGCGGAGAAACCGCGGCATTTGGCAGTCAAGGAAGAGATCGCCGGGCAAGAAGTCTACTTCTGCCGTTGCCCTCATTGCATCGACGCATTCAGAGAAAAGCCGGACCATTACATAAATCGCCTTCTTGGAGTCTGACGGATGTTCCGATACGTTTCGGCTGACGGGTGTGTCCTTAAGTTTTCTGTAGAAACCAAGGCAACTGAGGTTGCTAATGTATCCGCTTCTTTTGTATAGACCCAGCAGAAATTGCGACGAGCCTTCGCTTGTGGCCGTCGAACGGCATCGTATAACGAATATGTTTACCATGCTGTGCGTATTAATCTCAGGGGCATCTTGGGCGGCACCGATTGCTACCAACACCGCGCTCCCTTTGAGCACAGACGAGATCATTATTCGCGAGCAGTTTGTAATGACCCGTTCGTCGGACCACATTTCTGGCACGCGACGCGAAGTAGATCGCTTCGAATCCCGAACGGTGTTGGGCTACGGACTAACGTCAAAGCTCGCACTTTTTGGCGTGTTGCCGATAGTCAACATCAATCACGAATTCGGGGATGTCGGCGCTTCCGAATTTGGCCTTGGCGATGCCGCGCTGTTCGCACGCTATGAAGTGTTTCGCTCCGACCGGCCAGGACGTACGCTCCGCATCGCGCCGTATGCCGGGGTCAGATTACCGACGGGACGAGACGGCAAAACCGGTGATGGTTCAGTCGATGTTTTCGGAGGAATAATCGCGACTTTCGCCAGTACCCAATGGGTACTCGACACCCAACTGAGGTATGACTTTAACCGTGAAGCAGATGGATTCGAGCGCGGAGATTCCACGAGATTTGACACGTCCTTTCAGTATCGCTTAGCGCCTGGAAGAGTGACGAAAGATACCAAGGCGTTTGTTTTCGGTGTGCTCGAACTCAGTGCGAACCACTATGATCGCAATCGCTTCGGCGGCGTAACGGACCCGAACAGCGGCGGATTCCAGCTGTATCTGACGCCAGGCCTTCAGTATGCCACGCGGCGTTGGATTGCCGATCTTGGAGTCAGCGTTCCCATAGTGAACGACCTTAACGGTACGGCCTTAGAGCCTGATTACTCGATTTTGACCAGCATTCGAATTAACTTTTGAAGGAGCAGCAACCGTGAGACGTAAGATTTTATTTTTAGTTGCATTAGTAGTGACCGGCACTGCGGTGCTGGCGGATGAGGTGCAGTACGACATTCGTGTAGATGGCATCACCTGCCCATTTTGTGTGGCGACGTCTGAACGGGCGTTAAAGAAGATCGATGGCGTCCACGCCGTCGGAAGCAACCTCGAAACGGGCACCATATTCGTCTGTGCCGATAGCCACGTAACGCTCACCGATGCCCAACTGAAACAGCTATTTCGCGATAAGGGCTTTACGTATCGATCTTTTGAGAAAACTTCCGCGTGTTCGATTGCCGGGCACGAGCATGACGATGAGGAATTGCAGGACATCCCAGAAGATCATGCCGATCACCCAGACACCAAAAGCTTAGGGGAGGCTCGTGGCTGAACCGACGACACCGCGCAAATGGGCTTGGCTCGTCCTCTTTACGTCCTCGACGACCCTCGTTTGTTGTGCGCTACCGATCTTGCTCGTCTCTCTAGGGCTTGGTGCCGTATCAGCCTCGCTATTTGCAAACCTGCCTTTTTTGGTAACGCTGGCTCAGTACAAGGGGTGGATGTTCACAGGCACCGGCGCCGTGTTGCTGCTCACCGGCTGGCTGCTGTTTCGGGCCGGCCGCGCGTGCCCGACCGATCCAGAATTAGCTGAACTGTGCGCAAGAGCATATCTTTGGAATACCCGATTTCTCTGGGCATCCGTCGTAATTTGGGTGCTTGGTTTGGCAGCGGCCTATTTGGCACTACCGATCTACCTGTGGTTCGGTAACGGTTAACCAGCGTAGCCGCAAGCCCTACTAAGTGCCTTTGTGAAAATCGAGCGATGTCCGATGGCCAACACCAACTAACGTTCCGCGGCTGACTTTGATTTCGGTCATTTCCTTGGTGTAAAGAGCGACATCGTCTGTTTATTACCAGTTGACGCCGCACGGGGGGATCGAAACCCCAGCAGAGAGGATTAACGCAGGTGTTGCGTCGACCTGTGTGTGGCGAATTGTTAGTTTGTCGCATGAATCCGTGTGATTTCCAAATCCTGTAATGCCGGGGCTCATAAAGAAAATGCAAGTAGGAACTGGCTATCAGGTAATATACTGAGACTGCTTGACGGCATCAGCAATTGCTTTTGACTGTCACCCGGAATTGTCATGACGGCTAGTTGAGTAATAGATGCATACCGAAAGAGACCTTGCAATCGGAAAACACGACGCGCTTATCGTCGTCGATGTCCAGAACGATTTTCTCCCCGGAGGCGCTCTGGCCGTGAACGACGGCGACGCTGTCATTCCGCTGATCAATGAATGTATGCGACTGTCTACGGCCAAACGTTTACCGATATATGCGACACGTGACTGGCATCCCGTCGGTCACTGTTCGTTCGTGAAAAACGGTGGGACGTGGCCAAATCACTGTGTCGCAGACAGCCCAGGCGCGCAGTTCGCCGAAGACCTAGCACTTCCGGACGACGTTATAATCGTTAACAAAGGGACAGACAGCGATAAAGAAGCGTACTCCGGATTTCAGGGCACCGATCTCTCGGATCAACTACACGCGAATGGTGTCAAGAGGGTTATCATCGGCGGCCTCGCCACGGACTATTGTGTTCTGAACACGGTAAATGATGCATTAGCGAATGGTTTTGATGTCGTGCTATTGACGCACGCGATTCGCGCCGTAGACTTGAACTCCGGCGACGGTGACCGAGCCATCGCATCGATGCGGGAACGGGGCGCAAAAATACATGATGGTTCCGTTTTGACAGATTGACCGTGACATCTGCTGCATCATCTCAGCCGGCCGCTAGCGCACTGCTCACCGACCTTTATCAACTCACGATGCTGCAAAGCTATTACGAGTACGGCATGGAGGATACGGCTGTATTCGAGTTTTTTGTCAGACG
This sequence comes from Pseudomonadota bacterium, assembly GCA_022572185.1. Classification (GTDB taxonomy): domain Bacteria; phylum Pseudomonadota; class Gammaproteobacteria; order Steroidobacterales; family Woeseiaceae; genus JACZWL01. The sequence continues at coordinate 3,845 of JACZWL010000024.1, forward strand.
CATGCCCGAGCATCGCAATTTCATGATATTCGCGGGCCTCGAACAGGTCATTGAGTACCTCGAGAATCTGCATTTTTCGCAGGAGGAGCTTGAATGGCTTGAACGATCCGGGAGAGTTAACGTCGGGCTCGTCAATCGACTCGCGGAGTTTCGTTTTTCGGGCGATGTTCACGCGATGGCGGAGGGAACCCTGTTTTTTCCCGATGAACCCGTGCTACGCATCACCGCAGCACTGCCCGAGGCACAACTGATAGAGAGTCGCCTGATCAATATTCTGCACTATCAGACACTGATCGCCAGCAAGGCAGCGCGTTGCCGGCTCGTTGCCCCTGATAAGACCCTAATCGATTTCGGTATGCGTCGGGCCCACGGTGCCGAGGCCGCTCTGCTTGCCGCACGGGCAAATTACATCGCCGGATTTGACGGCACAGCAACCGTTCAGGCTGAGCAGGATTTTGGCATTCCCATTTTTGGCACCATGGCCCATTCCTATATTCAGGCTCACCAGTCTGAATCGCAGGCATTTGAGAATTTCGCACATTCGCATCCGGACAATGTCGTGCTGCTCATCGACACATATGACACGAGGCGCGGCGCAGAAAAAGTGGTTCGTCTGGCAAAGTCCCTGGAAAAAGAAGGCATAGCAATCAAAGCAGTCAGGCTGGACAGCGGCGATTTGCTCGATCTGGCGACGTCGGTACGAGACATTCTCGATGACGGCGATTGTGGTGATATCACGATATTCGCAAGTGGCGATCTCGATGAGTACCGGCTTGCCGAGCTTATCGATAGCGGTTGTCCGGTCGACGCGTTTGGCATTGGGACCAGATTGGATATATCGGAGGATTCACCGTCCCTCGACTGTGTTTACAAACTGCAGGAATACTCAGGTCAAGCTCGACGCAAGCGATCGGAGGGCAAGACGACCTGGCCGGGGCGCAAACAGGTATACCGTCGCCGGGCAGATAACGGACGTTTCGAGAGCGACCTGGTGACATTGGCGAGCGATGCGCGCGGCGATGGTGAGGCCCTTATCGTGCCGATGATGCATAAAGGAAAGCGGATCGAGCCCGCGGAAACACTTGAGCGCATCCGTGAGCGGAGCAGCGACCAGCTCGCGTCTCTTCCCAGGCATCTAACAGCGCTTGACGTCTCAGCAAAGCGTTACCCCGTTGAAATGTCGCCCGGACTTAAAGACTTGGCCGAACAAGTCGATAAACATTTCTCCTGCGACTGAGCTTGCCAAAATCTGCCGCACGTCTTTATCAACCATCATCGCTTGGCGCTGTACCTCCTCAATAATCTTATTTTCATGTCAGGCGGCCATGTGTACGTAGTGGCGATGGGTCCGACCAACCTTGCTGAGTTCGACGAATCGACCCTACCAACGGTCCTTAGGGCTACCCTTTAGCCTAACTCTTGGCCTCGGCTGCTTTTTCGCCGGTGACTATCCGAACAAATTCCTCATCGCAAATATATCTGGTGGTGACTAATTCTTCCTGCATGATTTCCACATGCACGTCAAAGCGCCACAGGTGATGCAGATGTCTCATGACTTCCTTCGCGTCGTCTTCGGCCAGCGGGATTCGGTCATGCTGCAGGTGACGAAGTGTGATAGAACGGTCGCCGCGCAAATCGACTTCCTGCACTTGGATATTCGGCTCCTGTTCGCTAAGGTTGTATTGTTCGGCCAGTTCCTCTCGAATCCGCTGATAGCCGCTATCGTCATGGATTGCGGTAACTTCGATTTTCTCTTCATTATCGTCATCAAGAATACAGAAGAGCTTTAAATCGCGTATGACTTTGGGTGACAGAAACTGGAGGATGAAGCTCTCATCTTTGTAATTCACCATTGCGTGATGAACCGTATCCAACCAATCGCTTCCTGCAAAATTTGGGAAGAATTGTTTGTCTTCATCCGTCGGCTGTTCACACAGCCGCCGAATATCCGAAAAAATGGCATAGCCCAGCGTGTATGGACTGATGCCGTTGAAGTAGGGTGAATCAAAGGTCGGTTGAAATATTGCGTTCGTATGGGACTGCAGAAATTCGAGCATGAATCCGTCGGTCACCAACCCCTCATCATAGAGCGTGTGCAACAAGGTGTAATGCCAGAATGTCGCCCAGCCTTCATTCATGACCTTGGTCTGGCGTTGTGGATAAAAATACTGCGTGATCTTGCGGACGATTCTTACGACCTCACGCTCCCACGGTTCCAGCAGAGGTGAGTTCTTCTCGATAAAATAGAGTAAGTTCTCCTGTGGCTCCGGCGGGAATCTTGGCCACTCCTCAACCTTGGCCTCTTCCTTCTTCGGTATCGTGCGCCACAAGTCGTTGACTTGCGCCTGCAGAAATTCCTCGCGTTCGTGCTGACGACGTTTCTCGTCCTCAGCGGAAATCGGAGCGGGTCGACGAAATCGATCCACCCCATAATTCATCAGCGCGTGGCAGGAATCCAGCAGGGATTCAGTGGTCTCGACACCGTGTCGTTCTTCACATTCAGCAATATAGTTCTTCGCGAATAACAGATAGTTGACAATTGCACTGGCGTCGGTCCATGTCTTGAAGAGATAGTTGCCCTTAAAAAATGAGTTATGTCCGAAGCACGCATGTGCAATTACCAGCGCCTGCAACGTTAGTGTGTTTTCCTCCATGAGGTAGGTAATACAAGGGTTTGAGTTGATCACCAGCTCGTAAGCGAGCCCGATATGACCACGCCGGTATTTTTGCTTGGTGCTCAGGAATTGCTTACCGAAGGACCAGTGGTGATATCCGACCGGCATACCGGTCGAGGAATAAGCATCCATCATCTGTTCCGCGCTGATGATTTCGATCTGATTCGGGTAGGTGTCGAGTCCATAGCTTTCCGCAACGCGGGCCAGCTCGGTCTCGTAAGCTTCCAGAACCTCCAGAGTCCACTCTGATCCCTCGGCGATAGGTTTGCGTTTTTTCATGCAGGTTTTCTTTCAAAAAGATCGTGAAACACCGGAAAAATGTCTGATGGATCTGCCACTTTTCTCATTGCAAAGCTATGCGAATACTCCTCCAGAATCTCTTCATAGGCATGCCAGAGCGCCTGATCCTCACCTGAGTTGATCTCGACATAGGCAAAATACTGCACTTTGGGCAGGATACTTTCCTCCAGCAAGTCACGGCATTGCGGCGAATCGTCCGCCCAGTTCTCTCCGTCCGACGCCTGTGCCGCATAGATATTCCAGTCGCTTGTTGGATACCGTTCGCGAACGATTTGCTCCATCAGCTTCAGGGCGCTGGATACGACCGTGCCGCCGGTTTCCCTCGAATAGAAAAAGTCCTCTTCGTCGACTTCGCTCGCAGCCGTGTGATGGCGTATAAATACGATCTCGATTTTGTGATAGTTACGCTTGAGGAACAGGTGCAGAAGGATAAAGAACCGCTTGGCTAAGTCCTTGATGTCCTGTGTCATGGACCCGGACACATCCATCAGACAAAACATGACCGCGCTGCTGGTGGGTAAAGGTTGCTGGATGAAGTTGTTGTATTTGAGATCGAAATCGTCGAGAAACGGAATCTGATTCAGGCGCCGCTCAAGTCGGTCCAGCTCCGTCTTTATTTCGCGAACGCGGTCTTCGGACTCTGCCTGTTCTTCAAGAGTTTCAAGCTCTTCCTGCAGCGCCGTTATTTGTCGACGAATGGCGCCGCTCAGCGCGATGCGGCGGGCGTGGGCGCCGCGCAGCGACTTCGTTATGTTGAGGCGAGCCGGAATGCCTTCGCTGGTATACCCGCCCCTGATGAGTTTGTATGCCTCGGTGTCCTTGAGCTGTTTCTTGACGAGATTCGGCAGCTCCAGATCGTCGAACATGAAGTCGAGGAACTCCTGCTGGGTGAGCTCGAAAATGAACTCATCCATGCCCTCGCCGGTATTGCTGGGTTCTCCTCCGCTGCCGCCACTGCCAGCACCGCCGACAGGCCGTGCGATTTTGTCGCCAGTAACAAATTCCTTGTTGCCGGGTAGAGTCTGCCGTTGACGCCCACCTTTACCATGGCGAAACTGTGGCTCTGAGACATCCTGCCTCGGGATGCTGACTTGGTCCCCTCGATCGGTGTCAGTGATGCTGCGCTTGTTTGCGGCATCAGAAACAGCCTCTTTGATGTGCTTGCGATAGCGACGCAGGAAGCGCTGCCGATTAACGGCACCCTTGTGCTTTCCGTTCGGTCGACGATCGATGATCAGGAATGCCACGGAACATCACTGCGACTTGCGTACCCGTAGAAACCACTCCGACAACAGGCGTACCTGTTTTTCGGTGTAGCCGTGATCCGTCATCCTGCGCACGAAATCACGATGCTTGTTCTTGTCTTCCTCAGACGCTTTCGGGTTAAAGGAAATCACGGGCAGCAAATCTTCCGTACTGGAGAACATGTTCTTTTCGATCACCAGTCGCAGCTTTTCGTAGCTGTTCCAGGCAGGATTTTCGCCTTTATTGGCCGCGCGGGCGCGCAGCACGAAATTGACCACCTCGTGGCGAAAGTCTTTCGGATTGCCGATACCGGCCGGTTTCTCGATTTTCTCGAGTTCGTCGTTCAGTACAGCATGGTCAAGGATATCTCCGGTGTCCGGATTGCGGAAATCCTGATCCTGTATCCAAAGATCCGCATAAGTGATGTAGCGGTCAAAGATATTCTGGCCATACTCAGAGTAGGATTCCAGATAGGCTGTCTGAATTTCCTTGCCAATAAACTCGATATATCGCGGTGCGATGAACTCCTTTATGAAGTTCATATAGCGGTCACGTACATCGGTCGGAAACTGTTCCTGCTCAATTTGCTGCTCCAACACATAGAGCAAGTGCACCGGATTGGCCGCGATTTCCGAGGCGTCAAAATTAAACACTTTCGAGAGGATTTTGAATGAAAATCGGGTCGACAGACCATCCATGCCCTCTTCTACGCCGGCATTGTCCCGGTATTCCTGAATAGACTTCGCTTTCGGGTCGATGTCTTTAAGATTCTCACCGTCGTAGATCCGCATCTTGGAGTAGATACTGGAGTTCTCCGGTTCCTTCAGCCGCGTCAGTATGGCGAACTGCGCCAGCATTCGCAGGGTATCCGGTGCGCAAGGCGCCGCATGCAACGCGCTGTTCCGTAGCAGCTTTTCATAAATCTCGATTTCTTCGGTGACCTGCAGGGAGTACGGGACCTTGACGATATAGACGCGATCAATGAATGCTTCATTTCTCCTGTTGTTCTTGAATTTCTGCCATTCAGCCTCGTTGGAGTGAGCCAGAATGATGCCGTCAAACGGTATCGAACCGATAGCCTCTGTACCGTTGTAATTGGTTTCCTGTGATGCTGTTAGTAACGGGTGTAATACCTTGATCGGTGCCTTGAACATCTCGACGAATTCGAGGATGCCCTGATTGGCTCTGCACAAGCCGCCAGAATAGCTGTACGCATCCGTGTCATTCTGTCGAAATTCTTCCAGTTTTCGAATGTCTATTTTTCCAACGAGCGAGGATATGTCCTGATTGTTTTCATCTCCAGGTTCGGTCTTTGACACCGCGATCTGATTGAGTATTGATGGATGATGTTTGACGACACGAAACTGGCTAACGTCGCCATTGAATTCCCGGAGACGCTTCGCCGCCCACGGCGACATGATGCTCGTCACGTATCTTTCTGGAATTCCGTATTCTTCTTTCAGAATTTGGCTATCTTCTAAAGGATTGAAAAGCCCCAAAGGCGTTTCCTGTACGGGGGAACCCTTCAGCGAATAGAAGGGAATTTTTTCCATCAATTGTTTTAGTCTTTCGGCCAATGAGGATTTGCCGCCGCCGACCGGGCCCAACAAATAGAGAATTTGTTTCTTTTCCTCCAGACCCTGCGCGGCGTGTCTGAAGAATGACACCATCTGCTCGATGCACTCTTCCATACCGTAGAAGTCGTCAAAAACCGAGTATCGTTTGATAACTTTGTTGGAAAATATTCTGCTTAGGCGTGCATCTTTCGATGTCTCAATCAATTCGGGCTCACCGATGGCGAGCAAAAGCCGCTGCGCCGCATTAGCGTAGGCAGTCGGATCTTCTTTGGAGATCTCTAGGTATTCTTTAAGGCTATATTCTTCTTGTTCTGTATCTTCGTAGCGGGTCTGGTAATTGCTGAAGATACTCATCTGGGTCCTCCTGGCATCTGCCGTTAGTTGATTCAATCTACTTTATGTTATCGACCAAAGCTCACTAGTATTTAGTCAAATTCTACCACCACTAATTCACACCCATCTGTCAATTCCGGAGGTGCAAGAATTGCAGTATATGACTTTCGCGCGCCACCTTTCTCGCTCATTGGGAAGAAGCATACCTGTAGCCTGCATTACATAATGTGATGCAGCTATCAATCAGTGACATGCGGCATTTCGATAGAACATTTCTTGGATGCACTAGATAAATCAATTACTTAGTATGCGTCGAGGCGCTTAATATGGGGGCCAAAGATGTCCGAACCCTGTGTGTTGTGGGTCCCGATAATCCATGTCGTCTAATTCTATTACAGGTTTTGCAATGACTGGGCACCCCGTCCGGGCGAATTTCTATTACATAAGTGTCGGCAACGAATTACCGCGGAATCCGCACCCGTAACAATGTGTGCTGATTTAGAATCGGGGCAGCATAAGGCAAGCATCCGATTGTTGACTGCCGGGATTTTGCCGGGATCAGTCCGGACCCGTTATGACTCTTTAGGAACCTGCGCCCGCGGGCGTCTCCAGCATGCCTATTAAAAACAACTGCTTATAAACGCCCAAATGCCTTCGGGAGGCAGGGGCCCACTCAATCGAGGCACCGTGCCAACCGAATGCCTCGGCGCACTGTGAGTACGGTTCACACCGACGAGCGCAGCGAGGACAGGCCGAAGGCCCATCCTCTCACCCCGACCAATTTTTCCTTAAACTTCAATCACTTGTTTGTGGTCTACCCGACTACTGCCATTTTGTGTGCCTGATCGTGTGAGAATCGTGTGAGCTGCAACCCGTAATACCGTGTTTGCTCGCCGTTCACACACTTTCTCGGCGGCTTCAGTCAGTCGAGCAATATCCGGTGCCGAGAAATGGTCGTGATTCGCTCGGACTTACGCCCCAATAAATCCTGCCGATCCTCAAAACCCACGCCAGCCGCTCGAAGCCTGTGCCCAAAAGTATGGCGAAGATCGTGCACCCGAAATCCAGGTAGCTTCGCCCGGTGCCTCGCCTTCCTCCATGCTGAATTGAGCATGTTGAACAGGTAATTGCCTTTATAAGTGAAGACGAACTCATAGTAGGCACAAGCCAGACCGTGCCCGCCACCGCCGATGATGACAACGTCGTATGCCTTGCGCAGCGGCATTGGCGCAGGAAAATACCTCTCGCCTCGGTACTTCCGCCGTATTCGATACTTCAGTAGTGCGAGCGGCATGTTAGTTACCAGTATCGGTTGGCGCCAGCGCGCGATCAGCAATCAAGCGTATGCTCACTCTCCCATTGCGAAATATCCCTCGTGAATCGTAGCCATTCTTCGTGCTTCAGCTTGACGTAGCTGTCGATAAATTCGTCGCCGAACGCCGTCCTCGCTACCTTGCTCGAGTCCAAAAGACGAATCGCATCCAGCAGATTCGCCGGCAACATGCGCACCTTCCTGAGCTTGTGTCGCTCCGTGTACATATTCAGATCGACTCGCTTACCGGGATCGCGCTTGTTCGCGACGCCATCCAGGCCCGCGGCAATCACCGCTGCCTGTAATAAGTACGGATTGGTCGCGCCGTCCATCAGACGGATCTCGAATCGACCCTGATCCGGAATGCGCACCATGTGGGTGCGATTGTTCCCCGAATAGGTGATAGCGTTCGGCGACCAGGTTGCCCCGGATGAGGTAACCGCGGCATCGATGCGCTTGTAGCTGTTTACCGTCGGTATAAACATCGCCGCCATTGAGTCAGCGCTGTGTAAAACGCCGGCCATGAACTGATAAGCCAGTTTTGACAGGCCCATTTCGTCGCGCTTGTTCAGGAACAGGTTTTTTTTGCCGGTCTTGTCCCACACGGAAACGTGGGCATGACAACCACTGCCGGTCAAGTGGCCGAATGGCTTCGGCATAAAAGTCGCGCGGTAACCGTGATTCTCGGCTATCGATTTGGTCATGAACTTAAAAAACGTATGACGATCGGCTGTCGTCAGGCAGTCCGAATAATCCCAGTTCATTTCGAACTGACCGTTGCCGTCCTCATGGTCGTTTTGATAGGGATTCCAGCCGAGACTTAGCATCGAGTCACAGATTTCACTGATCACCTCATAACGGCGCATCAGGGCTGCCTGGTCGTAACAGGGTTTTTCCTCTTTATCCCTGTCATCGGAAAGCCCGTCGCCCGACGCATTGATGAGGAAGAACTCGCACTCGACGCCCGTTTTGACTCGATAGCCCTTCTTCGCCGCAGCCGCAATCTGGCGCTTCAGTGCCACTCTTGGTGACGCCTCCACAGGCTTGCCGTCCATCCAGAGATCGGCGGCAAGCCAGGCGACTTCGGGTTTCCAGGGAAGCTGTATCAGGCTGTCAGGGTCGGGGATGGCGAACATGTCCGGATGCGCCGGCGTCATGTCCAGCCATGCTGCAAATCCGGCAAAGCCTGCACCGTTTTTTTGCATGCCGCGAATCGCGCTGGCCGGCACCAGTTTGGCGCGCAGTTGCCCGAGCAGGTCGACAAAGCTGATGAGAAAATATTTGATGTTCTTGGCCTTAGCGGCGGCCGCCAGATCTTTGGCCATGGGGCTTCTCCTTATCGATTTGTTGGCGGTACCAGTGGTCCAACAAGGTTATATTGATGGACCACTAGCTACTTGTTGTTGCCCGGGATCCAGTTCGTTCCTGCTAACGGGACCTTCGCCATCGCCGCGGCTTCAATAGTCAGGGCAGTCAGGTCTTCCGGCTCCAGATTTAATACATGAGTCTTGCCACACGCGCGAGCCAGTGTTTGTAACTCGAGCACCATCGTGGTCAGGTAATTCTTAAGCCAGCGGGCACCTTGCTCCGGCTGTAGTCGCTCCTCCAGCTCCGCGTCCTGTGTTGTTATACCGACGGGACATCTCCCCGTGTGGCAGTGGTGACAGTAACCGGGTGCCGTTCCCAATGCTTCGTAGTCCTCGACAAATATATTGCGATTGCACCCCATGGCGACCATTGCGGCACTGCCAATAGACACAGCATCGGCACCCAGTGCAAGTGCCTTGGCAACGTCTGCCCCGCTGCGTATCCCGCCGGATACGATGAGCTGAACCTTACGATGCATACCGAGTTCCTGCAGCGCTTCGACAGCCATGCGCACGGCCGGCAGCGTTGGAATGCCGACGTGTTCGATAAATACGTCCTGCGTCGCAGCCGTGCCACCCTGCATGCCATCGACGACGATGACATCGGCACCGGATTTGACGGCCAGTGCGACATCGTAACTCACTCGCGTGGCCCCGATCTTGATGTAGATCGGGATCGCCCAGTCAGTGATCTCGCGCAATTCCTGAATCTTGATGGCCAGATCGTCAGGCCCCGTCCAGTCCGGATGCCGGCAGGCGCTACGTTGGTCAATGTCCTGTGGCAAGTCACGCATCTCCGCCACACGTTCCGTGATCTTGTGTCCCAGCAGCATGCCGCCGCCGCCGGGCTTGGCGCCCTGCCCGACAACAACTTCGAGAGCATCCGCCCTCCTGACATCGTCGGGATTTAGCCCGTAGCGGGATGGCAGCACCTGATAGACAAGGATCTTTGAGGACTGCCGCTCTTCTTCGGTCATACCCCCATCGCCGGTGGTGGTACTCGTGCCCATCGCAGTCGCCGCCCGGCCGAGCGCCTCCTTGGCGTTCGCACCCAAGGCGCCGAAACTCATGCCGGCAATCGTGATCGGAATCTTTAACTTGATCGGTCTCCTGGCATACCGGGTACCCAGCACAACGTCGGTAGCGCACTTTTCCCGGTAGCCCTCCAGCGGGTAACGCGACATCGACGCGCCCAGAAATACCAGATCATCGAAAGTGGGCAGACTGCGCTTGGCACCGAAGCCACGGATTTCATAAATGCCCTGGTCCGCGGCACGATGGATCTCATCGAGAACCTGCTGGGAAAATGTGGCCGAAGCACGAAGAGATTTATTGTGGCTCACGATCGCTCCTCAAGCATGCTACCCGGTACCCGAGACGTTTTCCGCTCAATAGTCATCGGCATGATCTATGTTGAAGTTGTATAGCTTGCGCGCCGATCCGTAGCGCCGAAAGTCATTCACATTCGCAGCAACGCCCGTTGCAGCCAACAACTGTTTCAGACCCTGAACGTGGTCTGCAGTCATTTCTTTTTCGATACAGTCCGCGCCCAGCTCGCCAACATTGCCGCGTACGTAAATAGTCGCCTCATAAATTGAGTCACCGAGGAAATCACCGGCATCGCCGCAAATAACCAGGCGGCCTTTTTGCGCCAGGAATGCACTCATGTGACCGACGCTACCGGCAACAACGATGTCGACACCTTTCATCGATATACCGCAGCGTGTGCTGGCGTCACCTTCTATAATCAATGCCCCGCCCCGTCCGGACGCGCCGGCGTATTGCGACGCATTGCCCTTTACGCGCACAGACCCGGACATGATGTTCTCGGCAACACCCGGGCCCGCATTGCCGGCAATGGTGATCTTTGCCTGCTTGTTCATGCCGGCACAGTAGTAGCCAACATGCCCATCGATCGATACCTCAACAGGCGCATCTATGCCGCAGGCTATGCAGTGTCGTCCGCCGGGATTCGTCACCGACAGTGTGCCGGATGGTGAATCATGAAGATGCTGATTCAATACACGAACAGAGTCAGTATTCAGATCGAACGCCGCCATCAGTGGCCCCAGGTATAGACCGTTGCAGGTGCGGGCTCCCAGATCGTGGCGTTCGCGGCACCCGGCAGCTGCGCTATCGCGCGAAATTCCGAAGACATTGCGACCCACTCGTCCGTTTCAGCCATAACCGCTGGCTTGCAGGCGATGGGATCACGCAGCACAGCAAAACCATCCTTCGTGCCTATCGCAAAGGTGTAAAAACCGTCCAGGTCCTTTAAGGCCCGGTTCAGAGCATCTTCCAGCGAGTCCCCCTCGCGCAGACGCCACATAAGATAGCCGGCAGCCACTTCGCTGTCGTTGTCAGTTTGGATGTCCACGCCTTCGTCACGCAAAGTCCGGCGCAGCCGGTTATGGTTGGACAGCGAACCGTTGTGTACGAGGCAGAGGTCCATGCCTGTCGAGAACGGATGCGAGTGTTCGGTGGTTACGGCGCTCTCGGTTGCCATGCGCGTATGTCCGAGCGCGTGTGATCCATTGAGTTCATGTAGCCGGAACTGCCTGACGAACTCACGCGGCGGTCCCTTTTCCTTGTAAATCTCGATCGCGGAACCGGCGCTCATGATTCGCAGCTCGGGGTGCTGTGTTCTGAGCCAGTCCTGTACGGACGCCACTTGTGCAGATGCGATGACAACAGCGTGGCTGGCAAGAACGTCGAGTTTGACGTCGGATTTCAGCCGCGACGCCATCTCTGTCCGCAGCGCATCCCAGTCGTATTCGCCCGCGGCATGCAGAGTCAGCTTGCAACTCGAATCAGGAACGGGGTCGCGATAGAGGGCGATACCGGCACTGTCCGGACCGCGGTCGCTCATCTCGACCAGCATGGCCGCGAGGAAACCGCCGAGCTCCGGATACAGGTCCTCATTTTTCAGATAAATGCCGACGATACCGCACATGATTTATCCCGTGGTTTCCATGCAGAGCGCGATTTCGCAGTGTACACCCATATAAACTACTGTTAAAGTTATTTTCCTCTCATGAATATTTTGCGGCCAGGACCCTGATAATGAGCAGACCGACACCAGCAAGCAGTATCGAAGATCCTGCCCATGTGCGGACCAGTGAAAATGCTTTGGAAAAGGCCATCGGCCGCCAGGTGAAGCGTTACCGGAAGCAGCTCGGGCTTACCATCACGGACATCTGCAGCCGGACCGGCTTATCGGCCGGCATGATGTCCAAGATCGAAAATGGCAATACGTCCCCTTCACTCGCCACACTCCGGTCGCTTTCCACCGCGCTTAACGTTCCCGTTACCGCCCTTTTTCGCGAGTTTGAAGAGCAGAGAGACGCGACCTTTGTAAAAGCAGGCCAGGGACTGGCGATCGAGCGGCACGGTACGCGAGCAGGGCATCAGTATCAGCTGCTTGGCCACAGTGTCCATAGCGATGTCTCGGTTGAGCCTTATATGATTACCTTGGAAAAGGCCTCTGAAGTATTCCCGATCTTTCAGCACGCCGGCGTCGAGTTCATTTTTATACTCGAGGGCAGCATGGTTTATCGACACCTGAACGCGACCTTTACGCTGACGCCGGGCGACTCGTTGTTCTTCGATTCGGACGCACCGCACGGCCCGGAGGAACTTGTGGATCTGCCGGTGCGATTTCTTTCCGTGATGTCCCAGTCGAGTGACTCGTAGCAACCCGGACAACAATTGCAGCCAATCAAATTCTTAACCGAACTTACGCAGTAACTGATGAAATACGCGGATCAGGTTTCGAATGGCCGCAGCAGGGATCGGGCGATAATGTGCCGCTGAATTTCGGAGGTGCCGTCCCAGATTCGTTCAATTCTGGCGTCCCGCCATAGTCGCTCGACCGGCAACTCCTCCATCAGGCCCATGCCGCCGAAAATTTGCACTGTGTCATCGGCGGCACGCCCGAGTGCCTCTGACGCAAAGAGCTTCGCCATGGCAGCATCGTCAGGGGTCATGCTACCCTGATCGGCTTTTTTGCAAGCATGCATGACCAGCAGGTCCGATGCCTGCAGTTCCGTCGCCATATTGGCGAGCTTGAACGAGGTACCCTGAAAGTGTCCTATCGGTTTACCGAACTGTTCTCGCGTTGCCGCCCATTCCGTCGCCATTTTCAGCAACCGCTCCATTTTTCCGCAGCTCTGTGCGCCAACCCAGACGCGCCCCATACTGAGCCATTTATTCGCTAAATCAAGGCCGTTGCCTTCCTCGCCGAGAATCTGATCTTTGCTGACACGACAATTGTCAAAGCTGAGTTGATAGGTGCGGTAAGCCCGTTGACTGACACAAAGTGGGCCGAGACTTATATCGAAGCCTTTCTCGCCCCGGTCAACAAGAAAGGCGGTGATCCGCTTGCGCGGGCCTCGTGACGTCTCATCGATACCAGTAATAGCGAAAACGATTGCGAAGTCGGGCAGGCAGGGCGTACTGATGAAATGCTTGTAACCGTCGATGATGTAATCATCGCCATCTTTTACTGCTTTTGTCGTCATAGACATGATGTCGGATCCGGCACCGGGCTCTGTAAGAGCGAAAGCCTCATGTTTCTCACCGGTGACACAGGGCGTCAGATAATTGTTGATCTGATTTCCCTCACAGGCCAGTAGCAACTCCGTTGGCCGAGCGATATGGCCGGCCAGGCCGTAGCTCGCTTTGCCGAGTTCGCGCTCGACAAGTCCCATCGTCGTATAGTCCAGTCCGCCACCACCGACCGACTCCGGCAGATTGGCGGCGTAAAACCCCATCTCGATCGCCTTTGCCTTGATCTGATTACCGAGCTCCTCGGGAACTTCACCAGCGCGGTCTGCCTCTGCCTCGTAGGGATACACCTGCTCGTCGAGAAACGCCCTCAGCGAATCCAGCAACATGGTTTGCTCGTCGGTGAGCTGATAATTCATTACTACTCCTCGAAAGAAAAACTGATCAACGCATCAGCTGCAACAACGCCCTGCCCCTCCGGTAACACCAGAAGAGGATTGATATCAAGTTCCATCAAGCGGTCCCAGTTACTTTCGGCAAACGCTGCTACCGACAGAACCGCGTCAACGATTGCAGTCATGTCCCCTGCCTTGTTTCCGCGAAATCCTTGTATCAAATTATAGGAAGAAAGCGATTCGACCGCTTTTGTAACAGCGGCGCGATCGGTGGGGAGCAGCAGACTAGCGCTATCGGCGATAAGTTCAACCAGGATGCCGCCGGCACCGATCACCAAAGCGGGTCCGTATTGATCATCTCGTTTGATGCCGATGATGAGTTCGGCAATTGCACCCGTTACCATCCGCTCCACCAGAAACCGCTCGGGTGCTCCGTGGCTTTCAGCAACAGACTCAGAAATGCTTGCGACCGCGGCGACCACATCATCGGCTGACTTCAGATTCAGGACCACCGCAGCCACATCGGATTTGTGCAGGAATTTTTCGCCGACCGCCTTCACCACGACTGGATACCCTATGCGTTCGGCGATTTCCGGTGCTTCCGCGGCGGCACCGACGTCGCCCTCCGGCACAGTCAGACCAAAATCACGAAGTCGGCATTTGCTCTGGAACTCATCGAGAAACCTGACCGGTGCGTCGGGAGCGATTTCACCTGCGGCAAACTTTGGCAGAGTGGCGGCCCCTGCACCGCTCGCGAGGAATTCATGGTATTTCGCAGCCGCAGACAGTGCGAACAGCGCATCGTCCAGCCCCTGCAGCGGCACGATGCCCTCGGCAATGAGCCGGTCGCGAATTTCCTCCGGCAGCAGTTCGCTAATCGTGCAGACAACAAATGCGGGCATGCCGGTCGCCTTGTGTGCGGCAATGAAAGCATCCAGTGTCATCGCCCATTCATCAACCTCGTCGGAGACAACGGTAGGATGGTCATAAATCAGCACGGCTGCATCGTGCTCACCTTCCATTGCCGTCGTGAAGCAGCGCTCCATCGCAACCCGGTCTCCCCAGATCGAGGTGTTGTAATCAAACGGGTTCGACACGGTGACGTAGTTTGGAAATTGTGCCGCCAGGTTCGCCACTTGCGTATCTAAGAAAGGTTTCATCTCGATATCGATCTCAGCGGCCGCGTCCGCAATGACCGCCGCCTCACCGCCCGAGCAGGAAAGGCTGAAAATATTGCGTCCCGCCAATGGCGCGCCAAGTTCGAATATTTTCAGGGTTTCAAGCAACCGGGTTAGCGAATTCACGCGAACAATGCCGAGCCGGTCAAACAAGGCATCGAAGAGCACATCGGAACCGGTCAGAGAACTAGTATGGCTGCCAGACTGACGGGCACTGGCATCGGTCTTGCCCACTTTCATGACGACGATCGGCACGTTTCGTTTCAGAGCCTGCAGAGCGGCACGGCTGAAGTGCTCAATGTCGTCGACACCCTCGATGTACAGACCAATCGCGACGACGCGATCGTCCTGTAACAGTGTATCGATATAATCAGCCTGCCCCAGTACTGCCTGATTGCCGGCTCCTATCACGTGCGTGAAATTGACCGAGCGCTTGTTCATGGTGAGGTTCATTGCGATGTTGCCGCTTTGCGAAATCAACGCGATACCTCGTTCGACGGGCTTTCCGCCAAACAAATATGGCCAGAGCGCGCACTTTTCCAGATAGTTCACCAACCCGAAGCAATTGGGCCCCACGAGCGGCATATCACCGGCTGCCTTGACAAGTTTGTCCTGGAGCTTTTGCCCTTCTTCCCCCATCTCTGCAAAACCCGCGGCATAGCAGACACAGCCTCCGGCCCCGGCGTCTGAAAGTTTCTGAACAATGTCGATAGTCAGTTCGCGTCTGACTGCTATGAACGCCGCATCCGGTGCCCGTGGTAAATCGTCAACGGATGGATAGCCTTTGAGTCCGGCGACTTCGCTGCGGCCGGGGTGAACCGGCCAGATCTCGCCATCGTACGCCAGTTCAAGATTCCGCCTGATCGCCATTTCCGCGACGGTACCGCCGACAAAAGCGATACTTCGCGGTGAAAAAAGGCGCTCCAGATTGTGTGCGGGTGGGCTCACGACGAACTTTTCCTGATTGATTTCCCGAACGGATTACCGGCTACGAAGCATTGTCATAGTATCCTAAGGTTCTGACCGAGGATTGTCGTTATTTTTCGCCAGGATTCAAAGGTGTTCGATATCGCCGATGTTGCCTGTATATTTGGGCACAGGCTCTGCAGCCGCATCAATACTTTACGAGGAAGGCATTATGCACGAACCAGTGAAAGTCACCCGTGAAGGCCGGGTGCTTATCGTAGTCCTGGACAGGCCCAAGGTGAACGCAATTGACCTCGAGACCAGTCGGAAGCTTGGTGCAGCTTTCGTCATGTTGCGTGACGATCCCGATTTGTCCGTCGGCATCATTACCGGCGCCGGCGAGAAAATTTTTTCCGCCGGATGGGATCTCAAGGCGGTGAGTAGCGGCGAGATGCAGACAGAAAACTGGTGGGAAGATGACTATGGCCCCGGAGGATTTGCAGGTCTGACCGAACTCTGGGATCTGAACAAACCCGTGATAGCGGCGCTGAACGGTATCGTCATTGGCGGTGGATTCGAACTGGCGCTTGCCTGCGACCTGATGATCGCCGCCGAGCATGTCACGTTTTCCTTGCCGGAGTTGCCTCTGGGCATGGTGCCCGATGCCGGCGCAATCCAGCGTCTGCACCGGCGCCTGCCCTATAACAAGGCAATGGAGATGTATTTGCTCGGTCAGCGCATGTCGGCGCAGGATGCCGCAGCCTATGGCTTGGTTAACAAAGTCGTGCCAAAGGATCAGCTGATGGAAACAGCCATGGCATGGGCGAATCAGCTGTCGGAGGTCGCACCGCTTGCGCTGCAATCCGTCAAGGAACTGCTCCGCGCCATCGAGCGCGACACAATTCAGGACGCTTTCGAGACGATGCGTACCGCGGACCTACCGAATTACCGACAGATGCTGAAGTCCGAGGATGCGCACGAAGGTGTCAGTGCATTCGTCGAAAAGCGCGACGCGAAATTCAAGGGCAGCTGACATGGCACAGGCGTTTCAAGGCATCGATCCGAACGCAATCGCTCGCGTTTGCTCTATTGGGGCAGGGCCAATCGGCGCCGGGTGGACGGCTTTCTTGCTCGCCAGGGGCTATTCCGTCACAGCTTACATACATGAGCCCGGCGAGGAGCCATCACTGCGCGCCCTGATCGACACTGCCTGGGCCAGCCTGGAATCACTCGGACTGGCGCAAGGCGCTTCGCGCGATAATCTCCGCTGCACGAGCGACCTGGCCGAGGCCGTTAGCGACGCAGAGTTCGTGCAGGAAAGTGCGCCCGAGGACATACAACTGAAACAGGCCTTATATGAAAAGCTCGGGCGCCTGGTTCCCGGCAATGTCGTCATCGCGTCGAGCACATCAGGGTTGCCAATGAGCGATATTCAGGCCAGATGCTCAACGCCGGAGCGAACGGTCGTCGGCCACCCGTTCAACCCGCCGTATTTGCTTCCCCTCGTCGAGATTATCGGTGGCGCCGATACAGATCCGGCGGCCATTCAGTGGCTCTTCGATTTTTATAAGGTCACCGGCAAAGCGCCGCTCATACTCAAGAAGGAGATTCCCGGCTTTATCGCCACCCGCCTGCAGGAAGCCGTATGGCGGGAAGCCCTGCATATGATTGTTAACGACGAAGCCACGGTTGAGGACATCGACTTCGCTATCGTAAACGGTCCGGGACCCCGCTGGGCGATGATGGGGCCATGCCTGATCTATCATATCGGCGGCGGCGAAGGTGGCATGGCTTACTGTCTGGATCAGTTCGGGCCGGCACTGAAGCTGCCATGGTCACGTCTCGAGGCACCCGAATTGACGCCGAAGCTCCGCGAGCAACTTATCGAAGGCAGCCGCCGCGAGGCCGGAGACCGTGACTACGCAATGCTCAACAGTGAACGTGATCGCGGCCTGGTCGCCATTCAGAACGCGCTGAAAGCAAGCACCGGGAAATAAATCGGACCACGACAGAAACCGAATTCACGGCTTCAGCGCCCGATGTGATTGAAAAAAAATCACATACGCGTAACACTGTCGTCATGCAAAGTCTGGGTTCCAAGCTGCCACCATTGAAAAGCCTGGTGGCTTTCGAAGCAGCGGCGCGGCACTTAAGCCTGACCCGTGCAGCCAAAGAGCTGGGAATCAGCCGTGAGGCTGTCAGCCGGCAGATCCGCGTGCTCGAAGAGCACCTCGGCATCAAGCTTTTCGACCGCCTTCACAGGGCGATCGCGTTGACATCATCCGGAAGAAAGTTTCAATCGGTCGTGCAGGAAAGCCTCGAGAACATCGCGTATGTAACCGGTGCTATACGGCGCCCGAGCCGGCCCTTCAAAGTTACAGTATCGGCTACCATTGCCATTGCCTCATTCTGGTTGACTCCGCGACTCGCCAGGTTTCGCCTGAGGCAGCCGAATGTCGAGATTCATGTCGTGGTTTCTGATACGCCAAAGAACCTGATAGCAGACGGAATTGATGTCGGCCTTCGCTATGGCGATGGCAACTGGAAAGGACTCGATGCATCGCGCCTGTTCGGCGTTAACTGTTTCCCCGTCTGCTCACCGGAGTACCTCGAGGGCGCAGCTCCCTTGAATGAGCCCGCCGATCTGCTGCAGCATAATCTCGTGAATCTCGACGGAGTGGTCCATGCATCCGAGGACTGGTGGTGGTGGCTCAAAGAACAGGGTGTAGACGTGCCGAAGTCACTGAAAACGCTTGGCTTTGACAGCTACGACAATGTCATGCAAGTCGCGCTGGACGGTCAGGGTGTGGCGCTGGGATTCAGTGGTTATGCTGCGGACCTGATAGAGCAGGGCCGATTGGTGCGCCCAATGGAGTCAGAACTGACAAGCGGATTTGCGGTTTATCTGGTCGTACCGAGTGGCATAAAACCGGCGCCCAAAGTCCAGGATTTCATCGACTGGATTCTCGATGAAGCAGGCAAAGAAAGGGCTAAGCGTCCGGATTCGAGCGAGAGTGCTGTCTGAGCGACTTCGTCAGCGCGACTGCCATCGCCACACCAATAAGGAGCAGCGGCAGTGAGCCAATGAGAACGGCGGATCGAATGATCGGCAAGCCACCCACAAGCATCATGAAAATCGGCAGCATACCGAGCATTGCAGCCCAGAATAGACGGTGCCAACGTGCGGGGTTTTCACCTTCTTTCAATTCCGATGTTGCGGTCGACGCCAAAGTATAAGATGCAGAATCGTACGTTGTTGCAACTGAGATCACGCTTACGAGGGCAAACAGAGAGAGCGTCATCACGCTAAGGGGCAAGGTGGAAATAATACTGGCGACAGTTTCGTACATGCCGTGCTCTGCCAGATGCTGCGTTACCGACATGATGTTATTCAGCTCAAGGAACAATGAATAATTTCCCATGATGAAATAGAAGACCCAGCAACCGAGCGTGCCGAAGAAAATCATGGAAAGGACTACCTGGCGAATCGTCCGGCCACGGGATATCCGTGTCACAAAAATGCCGATAGCGGGCGCAAAGGCAATCCACCACGCCCAGTAGAAAATCGTCCAGGTTTCGACAAAGCCGGTTTGATCGATCGGATCGGTCCACGACATCATGCGCACGAAATTTCCCAGCATGAATCCGATGGTGTCTGTGGTGGCCTTCAGGATAAAAAGCGTTGGCCCGACAACGAGAATGTATGCCATCAGTCCCAGTGCGAGATAAACGTTGATATCACTCAGGCGCCTGATTCCTTTTTCGATGCCGAGATACACGCTGAATGCAAATAAACCAATGCAGAAAAGCATCACGACGAGTTGCAAAGTGAACGATGTTTGTATGCCCAGGAGTTCCGCGACGCTCGCGGCGATGGTAGGGGCGATTACGCCGAGCGATGTGCCTGCTCCCCCAATCAGTGCAATCATTATCGCCAGATCAACGGCCCGGCCTACCGGGCTGTTTTCGCCGGATGGACCAAGAATCGAATGCAATGCGGTGCTGGCACGCAAATGCGGCACGTTTTTGACATAGAAGGGATAGGCGATCGCGACCGTTGGCAGCGCATAAAAACACCAGGCGGTGATGCCCCAATGAAACGGGCCATAGGACGAAGCCCATGCAATTGCCTCAGCCGATCTGGGTTCGGCACCGAACGGCGGCGCATCGATATAGAAGGCCCATTCGACGCCGGCCCAGACGAGCAACGATGCACCGGTACCCGCACAGAACAGCATGCCCGCCCAGGAAAATGTCGAAAAATCCGGCCTCTCGCCGTCGCCGCCCAGCTGAATATTTCCGTAAGGACCCAGGCTCAACCAGGCCAGATAGACTATCGTGCCAATACCGAACCATTGATAAAAAACACCGAGGTTCGAAGATATCCAGTTGTAAAGTTCCGAGACCACAGCGCCGGCACGCTCGGGCATCAAGCCCAGTGGGATACAGGCGACCACAACAATGATGGCCGCTGTAAAAAATAGCACGCGATCAATCTTACGTCCCTGCATGATGCAAACAATCCAGGTAGTTAATGGACGCGCAAGCCGAATTGTTCGCGCGCCTCGTCCGGTCCGACGACGCGGGCACCGAGGGATTTAATGATCTGTACCGCACGTTCGACCAGTTGCGCATTGGTCGCCAGCACGCCCCTTTCCAAATAAAGATTGTCTTCCAGACCAACCCGCACATGTCCGCCAAGCAACACGGCTTGCGCCACCATCGGCATTTCCATCCGGGAAATGCCGAAGCCGGTCCAGTTTGCACCAGCAGGAAGTGCATTACGCAACGCCAGCATGCTATCTGTGTCTGACGGCGCTCCCCACGGAATACCAAGGCAAATCTGAAACAGTGGTGGGCTGTCGATCAATTCCTCATCGATCAATTGCCGGGCAAAGCGGATGTCGCCAAGATCGTATACTTCCATTTCCGGCTTGACGCCCCAACTCTGGATCAACTCAGCTTCCCTTCTCAGACATTGCGGTGTGCTGATATAAATTTCGTTATCGCCGAAGTTCATCGTGCCGCAATCGAGGCTGCAGATCTCGGGTTGCAACGCCTCGACATGCGCAAGCCGTTCCTCTGGCCCGACATTATCTGTACCCGGTCCGGGCATGGCCGGATCTTCATCACTGGGAAACCAGGCGCCGCCCATCCCCGCAGTCAGGTTGATAACGACATCGGTATCACTTTGCCGAACAAGCTCAACCGCCTGTCGAAAAAGCTCGACATCACGGGATCCCTGGCCGGTCTCAGGATCTCGTACATGAACGTGAACTATGGCAGCACCGGCCTGCGCCGCAGATATTGAAGCCTCGGCAACGCTCTCCGGCGTTACCGGTACGCCGGAGTGCTTGCCGACGGTATCGCCGGCACCGGTCACGGCACAGGTAATAATGACGTTATGATTCATACTCGCACCTTTCTCGAGCGTACTCTATCAGCCACTCTACCTTAGTCATTGAGACAATGCCTCAAGCACTGGTTGCGGCTACACGATGCTTGAGCACCGCCTTACATAGTCCAGGTATGCTGTATCGGTTGGCCAACGACGTTAAAATATTGTGTAAGCTGCTGAATCGTATCTCTGCATGAACCCGCGATCAGTTGACATGGAAAGCAAAACAATGCACCAAGCCAGTATGAGCATTCCTGAGTACACAGCGCCGGCTACTCTTGACGATGCTTTGGGCATTAAGAAGGAGCGGGGTGCAGAGGCCAGGGTGATAGCCGGCGGGACGGACTTGATCCTGAGGATGCGGGATAAGGTCTTTTCTCCGTCTGTGTTGATTGATCTTCGGCGCTTATCGCTGGATGGCATCGCACTTTCTGACAATGAGTTGCGCCTTGGCGCTTTTGTTTCGCTGTCACAGGTACTCGAGAGCGCCGATATAGAAAGGCTTTTTCCGGCGTTACCCGCAGGCTGCCGGGAGTTTGCCGGGCCGCCGATCCGTAACCGGGGAACGCTGGGCGGCAATATTGTCAATGCGTCTCCTGCCGCGGATCTGGTGCCGCCACTTATCGCTTACGACGCAAGTATCGTATTGAGTTCCTCCGACGGCGAGCGTGTCCTGCAATTAATGGCGTTCTTTGTTGGGCCGGGTCAAAGTGTGATGGAGCCGGACGAGATTCTGACGGAAATCAGACTGCCGCTGATGCCTGCTTCATCGGCCGCAACCTTCATCAAGCTCGGGCAGCGACGGTCGATGGCAATCTCCCAGGTGAACCTGACGACGAGGCTTAGCGTTGACGAGTCGAGTATGGTGAGCGAGGCGCGCATCGTATTGGGTTCCGTCGCCCCCGTGCCGATGCGTGCTGTTGCGGCTGAGGAATTCCTTCTGGGTAAGGAACTGTCGGAGAAACTGCTAAATCGAGCTGCAAAGAAGGCGCGCGACGAGGTCACGCCGATTTCGGATGTCCGAGCGTCGCTTTCGTATCGCCTGGAGATGGTGGAAGTGTTGGTTCGACGAGCACTGCTTGCGACCTGGGATGAGTTGAGAGGGAGTGCGCCTGATGGGTGAGATGAATATCGAGTTCAATGTGAATGGCAAGCAGGTGCGGGTTTCGGCTGAGCCCAATAAGACGCTCCTCTATGTGCTTCGTGGAAACCTTGGTCTGACGGGAACCAAGGATGGCTGCAGCTCCGGGGACTGCGGTGCCTGTGTTGTGATGCTCGACGGCAGGCCTGTGAACTCATGCATGGTGCTGGGACCGCAGGTGGAAGGTTCTTCAGTTGTTACCATAGAAGGGCTCGCCAGTAATGGTGAATTGCATCCGCTGCAGCGTACCTTCGGTGAGACCTGGGCTTTTCAATGCGGGTTCTGTACGCCGGGGATGCTCGTTTCCTGTTATGCGCTGCTGGAGTTGAACGACCACCCTTCGCGCGAAGAAATACTAACCGCGATTGCGGGGAATTTCTGTCGTTGTACGGGCTATCAGGCTGTGATCAAAGCGGTAGAGCAGGCGGCGGCGGAATTGCGGGCTGCGAAAGGAGGCGCGGGGAATGACTGAATCAGCTATCGTCGGCCAGTGGACCGCAGCGCCGGGCGCAGAAGAAATCGTGACCGGGAAAGCTCGGTATTGTCCGGACATTCAGTTGCCGGGATTGCTTTGCGGCAAACTTTTGTACAGTCCGCATGCGCGGGCGCGAATCAGAAAGCTCGATGTCCGCAAGGCAAGAAACATGCCCGGTGTGTTCGCCGTGATCACACACGCCGATATTCCCGGAGAGAACAGTTACCTGTATGCGGAACCGGATCAGCCGCTTTTGGTTGTCGATGAGGTTCGTTTTCAGGGGGATGCCGTTGCCGCGGTGGCTGCCGTGGATGAGCGGACGGCTGATGCGGCGTTGGCGGCGATTGAAGTCGAGTATCAGGAGTTGCCGGGGATCTTCGATCCGCTTGAAGCCATGCAACCTGGCGCCGATCAGGTTGTGCAGGGTGAAGACAACGTCATGATGAGCCAGATGTACAGGGCAGGCGATGTCGAGGCGGCGATCGCGTCCGCAGACGTCGTGATCGAGAACACCTATCGCACCCAGTGGGCTGAACAGGCGTTTCTGGAGATGGAAGGGGGCGTTGGACTCGTTGATGATGAAGGTGGGATCACGGTCTATTCCTCCTGCCAGGCGCCGCACCGGGACAGGATGCAGATTGCACGGGCACTGGCTATGCCGGAGAGCATGGTACGCGTCATCACACCCTACATCGGTGGTGCTTTCGGGGCTAAGGACGAGGCGCACGTGCAAATACACGCAGGGCTCCTGGCGCATGCCGCCCAGCGTCCCGTTCACCTCATCCGCGAGCGCAGGGAATCCATGCTGACGCACGTGAAGCGTCATCCGATGATCATTGATTACACCACTGCCGCAACGAAAGAAGGGAAGCTTTTGGCTGTGAAAGCGAGGGTGATTGCGGATGCGGGTCCGTACACGAATTCTACGCATGAAGTGCTCAATAAGTGCGGTGAGTTCATCGGCGGGCCGTACAAAGTAGAGAATGTGGAAGTCGAGAAGATCGGGGTGCGCACCAACAATCCGATCACAGGTGCATTCAGGGGATTCGGTGCGCCGCAGGCCGCATTCGTTTACGAGTCGCAGATGGACGACCTGGCGCGGAAACTCGGCATGGACCCGTTGGCAATACGCCTGCTGAATGGTGTTGAGACCGGCACAAAAATGTACACGGGCGTGGTGATCCGGGAAGGGACGGCGATGAAGGCGTCCCTGAATAAGGCCGCGGAAATGATCGAATGGGAGAAACGGGACCAAGTCGAGCGCCGACCGGCCCGCCATCTTAGAAGAGGCTTTGGAATGGCGACGATCCTGAAAGGCTCAGGACTCGGGCGCGGCTTGGCAGATCATGCCGGCGTGGTGCTGGAAATGCACCGTGATGGTTCCGTGGTCCTGCAGAGTGGCGCTGCGGATATGGGCCAGGGCATTGTCACCGTCATGGCGCAGCTCGCCGCCGAGAGGCTTGGCATTGGCATGTCCTCTGTGCGGGTGGTCAGGGCGGACACGGCCAAGTCGCCGGATGCCGGCGCGTCATGTGCCAGCCGACAGGCGATGGTGTCAGGCAATGCGGTGCTCGAGGCAGCGGACACGATCCGTGACACGCTGCTGACGATGGCGGCCGGCAAAACGAAAATCGCAAGGGACCGGCTCGATTTGAAAGCGGGCAGATTGACCGTGGATGGCGAACCGCACGAGTTAACAGTCAAGGATCTCGCTTTGCGTGCCGGCATCTGGGGCTACCCGCTGCATGCGGAAAGCCTGGTCCACTTCGAATATCCAACCGATGTCCCTGATGTTACCTACCGTTTCAGCCAGGAAGTTTTTCAGTTCTGCACCCAGATCGCGCAGGTGCTGGTGGATTGCGAGACCGGCCAGGTCACCGTGGAAAGGCTGATCGCCGTTCACGACGCGGGGAAAATGATCAACCCGGGCGGTGTTTACGGGCAGATCGAGGGAGGTATCGCGCAGGGCATCGGCTATGCACTCACCGAGGAACTCATCGTAAAAGAGGGCCACACACAGAACCCCTCACTCGAGAATTACGTGATACCGATGGCGTTCGACATACCGGAACTGGAAATGGAAGTGCTGGAAATACCTGAGCCCCTGGGTGCGCCACTGGGTGCAAAAGGAATCGCCGAGTCACCCATCATTCCCACAGCCCCAGCCATCCGCAACGCCATATACGATGCGATTGACAAACCACTCTACGAGCTTCCAATGACCGCGGAGCGCGTGCTGCCTGTTCCTGATGCGGGTTCAATCAGGCACTGACCGTGGGTCTCCGCTCCGACCACGGCCGTGCCTGTTCAAGTTGTCCCGCCAGGCGTATGAGCGTCGCTTCGTCACCGTAACGCCCCAGCAATTGTACGCCGATTGGCAGGTCGTCTTTGTTCCAGTAAAGCGGCAACGAAATGCCCGGCTGGCCACTGGCGTTCGCTATCAAGGTGAACCCCGTGTATTCGCCGAGCCGTTCAATGTGTTGCTCGCGTGTCTCGGGCGTGTAATCGAAATAACCAAGCGGCACGGGCGGCTGCGCAAGAGTCGGCGTGAGCCAGATGTCGTAGGTGCTAAAGAAAGCAGCAGCATCACGGCTTGCTCTTTGCACATCCTGGACCGCCATCAGGTAATCGCCAGATATCAGCCTTTCACCGCGCAGATACGTGCGCCAAGTCGCAGGTTCGAACAGGTCTTCCTCAATCGCGCGGCCACTACGTCTCGCCCAGTCCTTGATAGCCCAGCACAGAAAACCCGCCCACACGCTTCCAAACGACTTGAACAGGCGCTTGCCGTCCAGAGACGGCGATGCTTCAACGACGTCGTGTCCCAGGTCTTCGCATAGTTTCGCCACCGATTCGGCAGCGTTGACACAGTCCGGGTGGGCCGGCACGCCGGTCAGCGGCATAGTCCCGAAGCCGATTCGCAGCCGATCCGGCGCCATTGCAGCCTCTTCGGCAAACGGATGCTCAGGCGGCGCAGGGAAATACGGATCCCCTGGTGCCGGACCGGCCGTGGCATCCAGAATCGCGGCGCTATCCCGCACGGAACGCGTCACGACATGATCACAAAGCAATCCGTTGGCCACATCGCCTATCTCAGGTCCAAGGGGATTTCGTCCCCGGGTGGGCTTGAGGCCGACCAGACCGCAACAGGATGAGGGTACGCGTATCGAGCCGCCACCATCGTTGGCGTGTGCCGCAGCCACCATGCCGGCGGCAACGGCAGCCGTCGAGCCACCACTGGAACCGCCGGTAGTCCGGCTCGTATCCCAGGGATTCCGGCAAGCACCAAACTGCCGCGGCTCTGTCGTCGGCAGCAGCGCGAATTCCGGAGTGTTGGTCTTGCCCAGGATGATCAGGCCAGCTTTCCGGTAGCGCCGCACCAGCTCGCTGTCTTTAGGGGAAATGTAATGGCCCGCCAGAAACGCAGACCCCTCGGACAAGGGCGTGCCCGCGTATTCCGCCAAGACGTCCTTCAGGAGAAATGGCACGCCCGCGAACGGCGCGTCGATCGATGCAACTTCGGCAGCGTCCCTCGCGCGCTCGAACAAAGGCGTGATGATGGCATTCAGTTCTGGATTCAGTCGCTCGATCCTGCCGATCGCAGCTTCCACCATCTCCGCGGGCGTCACTTCCTTGCGCCGAACAAGCTCAGCCTGCGCAGTGGCATCCAGAAAGGCCAGTTCGTCCATGGTCACATTGATCTCCAAATACGTTCGGCTGTCATTGACGACCGATAATGCCGTATCTCGAGTGTATCGTGAATGGCGTTTGTTACTCAGGCAGCGTTCGTGCATTTACTCAAGGAGGCAGTGAACGATTCAACCGTGCTTGACCGACACGATATGTCGTAGCTAAATGGCTCGGTTGGACGACTGAAATGGACACCCGGAGAACTGATGGATTTCTCGCTGACAACGGACCAGCAGGCAGTAAGCGATGCGGTACAGAAGATCTGTGCCGGATTCGATGACGATTACTGGCTCGAACGCGACAAGAGCGGCGAGTTTCCCGAAGATTTCTACCGGGCGATCGCAGACGGTGGATGGCTGGGAATTGCGATGCCCGAGGAGTACGGCGGCGCAGGCTTGGGAGTAACCGAGGCAGCATTGATGATGCACGCAGTGGCCGGCTCTTCCGGCGCAATGAGTGCGGCATCGGCGATTCACCTGAATATTTTCGGCCCGCATCCGATCGTCGTCTTCGGTAGCGACGAGCAAAGGAAGCGCTGGCTCCCGGACCTGATCGAGGGTCGATGCAAATCCTGTTTCGGCGTCACCGAAGCGGACGCCGGACTGAATACTACTTCGATCAAGACGCGCGCCGATCGAACCGGCGACGGCTACGTCATCAACGGCAAGAAAATCTGGACATCCTGCGCTCAGGTCGCCGACAAGATCCTGCTGCTTACCCGCACGACACCCAAGGAAGAGTGTGCGCGCCCAACAGAAGGCATGACGTTGTTCTACACGGATTTAAACCGCGATTATTGCGATGTCCGCTTGATTCCTAAAATGGGACGTGCGGCGGTCGACTCGAACGAAGTCTTTATTGATGCACTGCCGGTGCCACTGGAAGACCGGATCGGTGACGAGGGCGAGGGCTTTCGGCACCTGCTGCACAGCCTCAATCCGGAGCGCATATTAATAGCTGTCGAGGCGATTGGCATTGGTCAGAATGCTTTAGGTCGCGCCACACAATACGCAAAGGACCGGGAGGTGTTCGATCGCCCCATCGGCCAGAACCAGTCGATTCAGCATCCACTGGCACAAAGCTGGATGGAGCTGGAAGCGGCCTTTCTCATGGCAATGCGTGCCGCCTCCCTTTACGACGACGGCAAGCCCTGTGGCATCGAAGCCAATGCCGCAAAATACCTCGGCGCCGAGGCCGGATTCCAGTCCTGCACCCGTGCCGTGATGACACATGGCGGCATGGGTTATGCGAAGGAGTACCACGTCGAGCGACTACTTCGCGAAGTGCTGATTACGCGCCTGGCACCTGTCAGTCCGCAACTTATTCTTTGCAATATCGCAGAAAAAGCGCTCGGTTTGCCGAAATCTTATTGAGCTCGCTCCCTGTATTACTAAGCCACCAGGGAATGCCAGTCGGCACGCAGTTGATCACGAAACTCCGGCGCAGCAATTTCGATAAGTGCCTCAGCCCGGGCTGATATGGGCAGATGCCGGATACGGCGTGCGCCGTATTCGGTAACAACGTAGTCGACGTCGGTACGCAACGCGGTCGCTGCGGTGTTTCGGCCCAGCGCCGTGACGAGCCGCGATTTTTCGCCGCCAGCGGCGGTTGCGCTGAGTGCAACGATGGAGCGCCCGCCGCACGACAGGGCGGCGGCGCGCATCATATCGACCGCACCGCCGGTGCCGCTCATTTGCCGGCCAGCCAGCATATCGGCGTTTACCTGGCCAAAGAGATCGACTTCAAGGGCGGAATTAATCGAAACAAAATTGTCGATCTGACGGATCACACCGACATCGTGAGTGTGGCTCACCGGGCGAAACCTGAGTTCCGGCGCGCTCCCTGCCCAATCGATCAATGCCTGACTGCCAAGCGTGGTGCCGGCCACGATTTTGCCGGTGTCAATGTTTTTTTGACGGCCGGTGATGTTGCCGGCCCTGGCCAGAACCATCACAGCGTCGGAAATCAGGCCTGAGTGAAACCCGAGATCATTCTTGTCCGAGAGTGCGCCCAGGGTTGCGCTTGGGATGCCGCCGAGTCCGATCTGGATACAATCGCCATCGTTTATAAGTTCGGCGATATGATGCCCGATCTCGCCGGCGGTCTCATTGACTTTGGCGTCCGGAAAGACAGGAACCGGGCGGTTACAGGCAACGGCGAAATCGAGCCTGGCCGGCGGCAACGTCGGTGAATCAACCGGGACCGGCTGCTGTTCGTTGATTTCGGCAATGACCAGTCCTGCTTTGTCGAGCACGGCGGGCAGGAAGTCGGCGCTGATCCCGAGCGATACAGAGTCGCCTTTTGCCGGAGGTAACTGCGCCAGGACAGCATCTATCTTCAGATCGTTTTCCAGGAAGTCGAAGATTGCACTGTATTGCATAGGAACAAATTCCGTCCGGCCGGCGGAGATGGACTCTTTATTTTGAGGCGTAGCAAAAAACGCTGTGGATCTCGCTTCGGGATGCAATTTGGAGAAATCGAAACCATTGATGCCGGGGATGGAGACCGATACAAAATGTATGCCTGCACAGCGGTCAGGCTGACGCTGCAAAGCGGCGAGAATTTCACTCGGTTCCGCGGTGGCGCCGGCCACAAATACGGTCATTCCCGCCTCTATAAATCCGGCGACCTCATCCGATTCAATCCATCGTTTCATCGTCGTTCCTATTTCTGCGGCTCCATCGCCGCGGTGGTCCTCCACTATCTGCAGCTGGTATTGAGTTAGTCAAATCGAGCACGCATACTGCTTGCCTTGCTCGCCAAGGGCAAATGCTTCGTCGCAGCCTTGCCTCGATGCGCATCAGCGGCACACAACGATACGAGATCAATCAGAAGAGGAGAATACCGGGATGGATGTTGGATTGTCACTTGGGATAAGTTCGCGCGAGCCGATCCTTCATAACGTCGAGGTCGTGCAGCATGCCGAGAAACTGGGGTTCGATAGCGCGTGGATTGCCGACTGCCAATTGTCAATGAAAGATTGCTTTACTGCCCTCGCCTTGTGCGCCGTCAATACTTCGAAAATATTTCTTTCGACCGGCGTAACCAATCCGCTGACGAGGCACCCGAGTGTTCTTGCGAACACGTTTACCGCGCTCAATGAAGTCAGCAATGGTCGTGCGCTGGTTGGCTTAGGTGTTGGCTGGACCGGTGTATTCCCGATCGGTCTGAAACCCGCCACGATCAAGCAAATGGAAGAATCAATCATTACGATTCGCAAGCTCTGCTCGGGCGAAGAGGTACCCGGCGGTGAGCGCGGTCCCTACGAGATGGTGACTGGCAAGGGTCCGATTCCGATATACATCGCGGCCAATCAGCAGCGCATGCTGCGACTGTCCGGGCGGGTTGCCGACGGCGTGATCCTGATGGGCGGTGCAAACGAGGAATTCCTAAGCTGGCAAATCGATCTCGTCAAGGAGGGGGCCGAACAAGCCGGGCGCTCGATGGACGATATCAAACTGCATCTCTGGTCCAATATCTCGTTTTCCGAGGATCATGAGCAGGCGCGCGACGATGTCAGCCACTGGGTCACGTCACAGGCGGAGACGTTCGCGAAATGGCGCGAACTCCCCGACTTCCTGCAACGTTTCAAAGCGGACTTTGAAGCGGCTTCGAAAGCTTACGATCGCCTCGAGCACATGTCTCAACATGCCGAACACAAGGGCGTCGTGTCGGGGGAACTCATCGACTATCTGGCGCTGGTGGGTTCTGCCGAGGAATGCCTGGAAAGGATACGCAAGCTCGCCAGGCTTGGTCTCGACGGCGTGACATTGGCGTTCCGTGCAGGCGGCAGAAAGGAACGCATGGACGAGATTCATGAGGGGATCATCAAGCCCCTCAAGGAATTGGCAGCCTGACAACCGCATCAAGACTCGAACATGAGCGAGCGCCCAACTGCAGTCCTTATCCATGGCCTTTCCGAGACTCGCGCAGTGTGGTGGCGACAGGTATCTTTCCTGCAGCCCTCGATGCGCGTCATTACTTATGACATCAGGGGCTTTGGCTCCAGCCCGACCGGCGCCGCAAACGGCACAGTGCGGCAGATGGCGGACGATCTTGCGCAGTTACTGAGCGCGTTCGAAACAGGTCCGGCGTGGCTGGTCGGTTTCTCCATGGGCGGTGTCATTTCACAACGCTTCGCGCTGGATTTTCCCGAACTGACCAAAGGCCTGGTGTTGATCGCCAGTTCCTGTGCCGTCGGCCGCGGTGGCAGGGACTTCTTCAAACATCGCATCGAGCAGGTTAAGAATGGCGGGCTCGAGAGCCTTGCTGAGGCCAATGACATCGACGCGCACGGATGTTTCCATACGGGAAACGAAGACCTCATCAATGAATACAAAGAACTGCGCGTGGGTGCTGTCCGGGACCCGGCGGGCTACCTGAACGCTTGCCATGCAATGTTAGCGATCGGCGAGAACCCACTGACGCCGGAGTTGACTGCTGTCCGCTGTCCGACGTCAGTGATCGCTGGCGAGTATGATCCTTACTGTCCGCCCAGAGCATCGGAAATGATTTCAAGCGCCATACCAGGCGCCGAACTCACGGTGATCAAAGACGCAGGCCATTGCATGCAGTTCGAGGCGAGCGATAGTTTGAACAAGCACATCGCGGATTTTATTGGCCGCCATGATTCGACGTAACGTGAACAGGCAAGCAACATGAGCGAAGACAAGAACCGTTCGGAAGGCGAACCGCTGAAATGGGAGAGGCGTAAAGAGATTGCGATCCTGACCTTGAACCGACCGCATGCCATGAATTCTTTCGATCTCGAACTCATGGCAGAGCACCGGCGCCGCCTGGAGGAGTTCGCAGCAGATGACGAACTCCGTGTTCTTGTGTACACGGGCGAAGGGCGTGCGTTCTCCACCGGCATCGACATCAAGAAAGCGCCGGATTTTCTCCATTGGGGCGCCGAAGACAGGCATCGCACCTGGGTGACTCCATGCTCGATGGAAATCAGCAAACCCACGATTGCCGCCGTAAACGGTTATGCGTTCGGCGGCGGCTGCGAACTCGCATTGGGCTGCGATATTCGAATTGCCTCCGAGAAAGCCGTGTTCGGTCTTCCCGAGGTGTTGTTAGGCGCCCTGCCCGGTGGCGGCGGCACGCAGACCCTTCCCAGGCTGATCGGTCTCGGCGATGCTCTGCTCCTGATGCTGACCGGAGAATCGATCGATGCAGCAGAAGCGTTGCGTCTGCGCCTGGTGCAGAAAGTGGTGCCCGACGACCAGTTGCTGGATGAAGCATTGAACATTGCCGAAGCGATCTGCCGTGGCGGGAAAAATGCCGTTCCCATGATCAAGGAAGTCGCCACGAAAGGGCTTGCGTTGCCGATAGCGGAAGCGCTGTGGCTCGAGCAGGTCTACTTTCAGCGCAACCGCGAAGAGGCGATTGACGAGATAGAGGAGCGGTTGCGCGCTTTTCAGGAACGTAGCAAGAAGGGCAAGAAATAATGGACCTGGAACTGAACAACAAGACAGCCATCGTAACCGGCGGTGCATCGAACATCGGCAAGGCCATCGCCGAAGGTTTTGCCGCAGAGGGTGCCAATGTCGTGGTCGCGGACATCGACAAAAAACAGGCCGAACGAGTCGTAAAAGAACTCAACAAAATGGGCAATGGCGATGCAATATTCTTTGAGACCGATGTTACTGACGCGACTCAGGTTGAACAATTGGCGGCACAGACACTGGAGCGCTTCGGACAGATCGATATCCTCGTGAACAATGCCGGCTGGACAGCGAACGACCTTTTTCTGAACAAGCCTGTCAGCGATTTCGAGCGCGAGATCGCCATCAACTTGTGGGGGCCGATAAACTGCATCAGGGCCGTCGCGCCATCGATGATCGACCGCTCCTACGGCAAAATCATAACGATAGGATCCGATGCAGGTCGGGTCGGCGAATATAACGAAGCCGTATACAGTGCCTGCAAAGGTGGTGTCATCTCCTTGAGCAAGGCACTCGCGCGCGAATTCGGCAAATATAATCTGAACGTCAACGTGGTGTGTCCGGGGCTGACCCTGCCCGAAAGTGCTGACGATGCGGGCGCCGAGAGTCTCTGGCACGAGGGCAGTCACCAGAGCCGGATATTCCAGGACGATGCGGTGCTGGCCAAAGTCGTGCGTCGCTATCCGCTGAGGCGACATGGCGTACCGAACGACATTGTGCCACTCGTGCTGTTACTGGCGTCGGACAAATCGTCCTACACCACGGGCCAGGTCGTCAGCGTCAGTGGCGGTTACGCGATGTAAGGCCATCCATGAATCAACAGCCACCGAAATTATGTGATTCGTACCGTGCACAAGGTTACTGGACGGATCGGCTGCTGACGGATTTTTTGGAAAGTGCCGTCGAACGTTCGCCCAACAAGATCGCCGTCGTGGACGAACGTTTCGATCCCATCAGCTACGCGAACCTCGCTAAAGAGATATCCCGCCTCGCCGCTGCATTGCAGGCACACGGCATCGGCCGCGGCGACAAGTTCATCATTGCACTGCCGAACTGGCAGCACGTTACGATCTTCATGCTCGCCCTCGGTTACCTCGGTGCAGTGTCCGTGCACATGCCGATCGCGGGCAGGGAACATGAATTTGGCGGCGTGCTGAAAGTAAGCAACGCCAAAGGCATCGTCGTGGCTGGCGAGTTTCGGGGCTTCAGCTTTGTCGAAATGATCGATGGCATTGTCGACGACTTTCCGTCTCTGACGACCCGGATTACCGTGGGATCGAACCAGGATGACCCCGGGTGGACGGGGTATGACCGCCTGCTGGCCGAAGCGCCATCCGATGCACCGCAAGCCGGCGAGCCGGTCACGCCTTCGGACCTCATGTTCCTGTTGTTTACCTCAGGATCGTCCGGTGAGCCGAAGGGCGTCATGCACAGCTCGAACACGCTCACCGCGATGAATGCCGGGGTGGCGCCGATATATGATCTCGGACCCGACGATGTGATATTCACCGCCGCCCCGCTCGGTTTCTCGGGCGGTCTGGTACACGGCGTGCGGCTGGCACTGTTTCTCGGCTCGACAGTAGTGCTACTGGAATCGTGGGATGCGGATCGTGCCCTGGAGTTGATGGCACGAGAAAAAGCCGCCTATTGCATATTGACCCCAACGTTGCTGCGCGACCTGCTCGACAGCACGGTATTTCCCAAATATGCCGATCAATTGGCGCTGCGGGTCATCCTTTGCGGCGGTGCTTATGTGCCCGAAGACCTGCTGCGGCTGGCCCGTAAGAAGCTGCCTGCTACGCTGACCTCGGTCATCTGGGGCATGACCGAAGGCATAGGCAGCGGATGCCCGCCCGACACGCCGAAGGAAAAATTAGTGACGACAGATGGCCGGCCCTTTCTCGGCACACAGCTTAAAGTGCTGAGGGAAGACGACACCGAAGCCCCACCAGGAGAGGAAGGTGCCCTCGTGATGCGTGGCCCGCAGCGATTTCTTGGCTACTTCAATCGCCCTGATCTGGACCAAGAGATGTTCCTCGAGGATGGCTGGTTCCGAACCGGAGACATCGCGTCGCTCGACGAGGAAGGCTATCTGAAAATCACCGGGCGGCAGAAAGAAATTATCATTCGCGGCGGCGCCAATATATCGGTGGCAGAAATCGAGGCAAAGCTTATCGGCGACCCGAGAATAGAGCAGCTTGCGATCGTCGACGTACCCGATGAGCGCCTCGGCGAGCGCTTGTGCGCTTGCGTGGTTCCGAAGAACGCGGATGTCAAGCTGACGCTCGACGACATAACAGAAATCGCCAGTCGGCAGGGCCTTGCCAAGTACAAGTGGCCGGAATACCTGGAGATTATGGATGCGCTACCCTTGAGCCCAGCCGGAAAAATCAAACGACCGGCCCTGAAGGAATTTGTATTGAGCAGAATTGAGTCAAGGGATGCCGGTCATGGCTGATAATGCCCGGGTTTTCATCACGACTAACGCCGACGTATGCGAGCTCGTGCTCGATAACCCGGGCCGCAAGAACGCACTTTCCCTGGCCTTGCTGGCTGATCTCAACGAAAAGCTTGCCATTGCATTAGATAACGACGCACGTGCCGTCATTCTAAGCGGTTCCGGAGATGTATTCAGCGCCGGTGCGGATTTCGCAGACCTCACCGGAACAATCGATGACCTGGCGATGGACGACGCGATCGAGAAGGCCGTAATCCAGATCCGCGATATGCCGGCTC
The DNA here is from genome assembly GCA_022572185.1 of Pseudomonadota bacterium. Taxonomy (GTDB): domain Bacteria; phylum Pseudomonadota; class Gammaproteobacteria; order Steroidobacterales; family Woeseiaceae; genus JACZWL01. The sequence goes on from JACZWL010000024.1 coordinate 38,529, forward strand.
CCGTTATTGCAGCAATCGAGGGACCTTGCATGGGTGGTGCCGTCGATATCGCGCTGGCCTGCGACTTTCTGGTTGCATCCAAAGATGCTTTTTTTGAGGTGCCGGCTGCTCGCCTGGCGCTTCTTTACAATCCCGAGGCCGTGAGGCGCTGGCGTGCCCGCCTGAGCGGCCTGACACTGCGACGCATGTTAATTCTCGGTGAACGATTCACGGCAGCCGAGGCGCTTCAAGCCGGTGTCGTTTCACACCTTGCAGCTGAAGGCTCCGCGCTGGAAAAATCACGCGAGCTTGCAGGCCGTGCCGCTAAATGCAGTCGCGATGCTGTCGCTGCCACCAAGGGCCTGCTCGTCGCGCTCGAGGCCGGCGAAACGGACCTGGCACGCTGGGAGAAAATCCGTGAGCAAATACTCGACTCACCCGAGCGTCGCGAGTCCGTTGCCCGCGCAAGGGATTCGACAGACAAATAGCTGTAAGGGCTGCAGGTTCCCGGCATGAGGGTCGGATGGGCGGACTCCTGCTGATGGGGACATCGTGATACTGTCGAAAGCATCTACCGGCTACCCAACAAAGTGACGCAAATCTCGCGTGACAATAATGTTACGCAAGGGAGCCCGATTTCTTACGTTTACCTGCTCCCTCAAATGGATTTTAATTACCGATGTATGCGCCTTATGGCTGGATTGCCAATAATGAGCGGAACGAGTCGCTCGAGACATAAAAGTCAGCCAAACGGAGTAGAATTGTCGGTAGCAGAGGCCGGTTGATCTTTATTTAATTCCTGACGGGGGAGCTAAAAGTGATGGCTAAGACCACTAAGCAGCGGGACCGTGAACCGCAACCGCGCCGCAGCGCTGTATCGCATGCGGTAAAAACCCATATTCAATCCAGACGAAACCAGTACCTGGCAGCCGCCGTCGTTTCGGGCGCGCTGGCCATGCCGCAGCAGGCACCGGCCCAGGACCTGGTGCTTGAGGAAGTAATTGTAACCGCCCAGAAGCGGTCGCAGAACTTGCAGGATGTCCCCATTAGTATAACGGCGTTAGATTCCGGCGCACTCGAAGAGCTGGGGATAACCAACTTTGAAGAATATATCAACATGCTGCCAAACGTGTCCTACAAAGCTGTCGGGCCAAGTACGGCAACCATCTACATGCGCGGTGCCTCTGATGGCGGTGATGGAAACGCGTCCGGGTCACAGCCCAGTGTCGGGATGTATCTTGATGAGGCGCCGCTAACGGCGATCGCAGCGAATGTCGATGTTCATATCTATGATATCGAACGCATCGAGGCCCTGGCCGGCCCGCAGGGAACCTTATATGGCGCCAGTAACCAGTCCGGCACCCTGCGCATCATTACCAACAAACCTGATTCGAGCGAATTTTCTGCCGGTTTCGATGTCGGCGGTGCCAGCACTGATGGTGGTGCGGGCAGTTATTCAATCGAAGGTTTTGTCAATGCTCCGTTGAGCGATAAGGCAGCTATTCGGCTGGTCGCGTGGAATATAGAGGATGGTGGTTGGATTGATAATGTCCCGGGTACGCGAACGTATGTTTTGGACAGTGGTGCAACGGCTACGTTAACCAATGACAGTTTGGTCGGTAACGATCAAAACGAACTCACTAAAAGCGGCTTACGTGCTGCACTGAAAGTGGATCTGAATGATACCTGGACAGCTACCTTCGGCGTGCTTTACCAGACACAGGATACAGACGGTACCTGGGATCACGATCCGGGACCGCTTAATCCCGATACGGGTATCATCTACGCCAGGTTTGATCCAGGCGGAACCCGAGACATTGGTGTTCATGTGCCAGCGGGTGAACAGAAAATCCAGCGTTTTAACGCGGACTCCAGTGATGAAGACTTGATCCTGGGCTCCTGGACGCTCGAGGGTGAAGTTGGCAACGCCAACTTAATTTACGCGGGATCTTATATGGACCGCGATGTGGAATACCAGGCGGATTACAGCGCCTATGGTGTATACCAGTACTTCGTGCCCTACTATGTCTGTGAATATACTTCGTATCTCGGCGTGCCCAGACCCAACGCTATTCCCTGTACTACTCTCAACGAGTTCTATACGGAAGATAATAATTACGAGCGCCAGACCCACGAGTTGCGCCTCGCATCATTGGGCGAAAGCCGCCTGCACTATACGGTCGGCGCATACTTTACTGAAATCACCCATACCTACCTACAGCAATGGCACCAGCCCGGCATGTCCCCGGCCCTTGAAGTGGGTGGGGGAGCTAACGTTTTTTTCAGGACCGATCAGGAGCGTACTGATCAGCAAACCGCCGTATTTGGCGAATTGACGTATGACCTGACTGATTCCTTCAGTATTAGCGGCGGGCTTCGATATTTCTGGAATGACTCAGAATTGGTGGGTGTTGTAGGTTGGGGACCAGGACAGGACTTTGGGACAGGTCAGTCCGATAGGGATACACCAGTCAATCTGACGATCGATGACAATGACATTATTTTAAAAGGGAATGCCACCTGGAGATTGACGGATAATCATTTGGTCTACTTGACCTACTCGGAGGGCTATCGACCCTCCGGTATAAACCGGGATCCGGGCCTTATCGCTACAGCAGGTACTCAGACCTGGATTCCAGATACAGTTACAAATTATGAGTTTGGCTGGAAAACAACCTTGCTGGATGGGCGGATGCGCTTTAATGGCGCAGTCTTTTTTGCGGACTGGGATGATATTCAATATACCGTTTATGATTTCGATTTATCGGCTTGCTGCGGCAACGTATACAATCTTAGCACCGCAGAAATGAAAGGGGTCGAAGCTTATACCACTGTCCTGATCTCGGAGGGATGGTCAATTTCCGGAGCTATAGCCTACGTTGATGCAGAAACTACGGCTGATTTTGTCATACCCAGTGGACTTCTGTCGGTTCAGTCCGGAACGAAGTTGCCGAATATCCCCGAGGTTAAGGGTAACGTGTCGACTCGATTTGAGTTTGGCCTGGGAAATCTGAATGCCTATGGGCAAATAACTGCCCAATATACTGGCAGTAGCTTCAATCAAATTACGACGGGTGATCTGTCAGGCCTGAAACATTGGGATCTCAGACGAAAGCAGGACAGCTATGTTAATGTAAACCTCAGAGCTGGTATTGATCAGGACGAATGGGGCGTGGACCTGTATGTTAATAACGTCACCGACGAAGTTGCTGAATTGTTCATTCAGGCGAGGCCGTACGAACAATCGATTACCACCAATCGGCCTCTTACGTTTGGAGCGAGGCTCTGGATGCGCTTCTAACTCTGATTGAATTTTGTAAGAAAAAGGGGGGGTGACATTCGTCACCCCCCTTTGTTTTGTTACGGGAAGGACATACAAGACCAGTTTGTCGGATGATGTATTAACATAGAATGTCCCTTTACCGCACTTGCCAACGCCAAACACCACAAAATATGAACGCGAAGACAGATCAAAATACCGGCGATCTCAAGATGGCAGTCTCGAACGCTATGCGATTGCTGAGCGAGGGGCAGTCTGAACTTGCCAGGGAACAAGCGGAAGAAATACTGCACCAGTTTCCTGATGAGGTGAACAGCCAATTTGTCGTGGCTGTCGCCACGCGGGATCGGGGAAACAGCGAAGAAGCCGTGGAAGAATTGCAGACACTTATCCGGCGGGTACCGGATTTTGCACTGGCGCACCAGGAACTGGGCTTCGCGCTTGCGGAGTCCGGTCAGACTGCGGAAGCCATCGACTCTCTTCGACAGGCAGTCAGCATCGAATTCAAAATGCCGGCTGCCTGGAAACTCATGGGAGAGCTTTACCTTATTGATGAGGATGAGGAATCCGCGAGTGAGGCAATCAATCAGTACGTGCTGGCCTCGTCAGACAGTCCTGGGTTGCACGCCGCTGTTAAGCTGTTCAAGGCCGGCAAAATCGGCAAGGCAGAACGATTATGCCGAAAGTTTCTGTTTGAAAATCCATCGAACGTCAACGCGATTCGACTACTGGCCGACATCGGTGTCAAAGTCGGCGTATTGGACGATGCGGAAAATCTACTCGAACGCTGCCTCGAACTTGCACCGGATTTTCATCTGGCGCGCCTGAATTACACAACAGTCCTTAGCAAACGGGAAAAGCTTAAGAAAGCGCTTGAACAGGCAGATTACTTACTGGAAGTACAGCCGCAAAGGAAATTCAACTTCTTGCTGCTTCGCGCTTCGATTCTCGTGAAAATGGGCGACTATGACGGTGCTTTGACCTGTTACGAGTATCTGCTATCCAACTACCCGCCACGAGCAATGGTAACACTCAGTTATGCGCACGCATTGAAAACGGTCGGCCAACAAGAGAACGCAATTAGAGCGTACCGTCGAACAATTGATCTTAAACCCAGTTTCGGCGACGCTTACTGGAGTCTTGCCAATTTAAAAACGTTTCGGTTTGAGGATGACGAGATAGACGCGATGCGCGCCGAAATCGACAAGGACACGGTAACGCAGGAAGATCATTTTCATCTTTGCTTTGCGTTGGGCAAGGCCCTGGAAGACCGCAAGCAATTCGATGAATCGTTTAGTTATTATCAACTCGGCAACGACATAAAGGAGAAACTGGAAAAATACAATCGAGACAAAAACAAATCCGCCGCGCAACGAGTCAGCGAAGTGTGCACGGAGGAGTTGTTTTCTAGCAAAGCGAATCTCGGAAACCAGGCGCCCGATCCGATTTTTATCGTCGGTTTGCCGCGCTCAGGTTCGACACTACTGGAACAAATTCTGGCAAGCCACTCCCAAGTAGATGGGACCAAAGAACTCGTCGAAATACTATCGATTGTCAGACGGCTGAGCGGTAAGAAGAAGAAAACAGATGTGTCACGCTACCCTGAGCTGTTAGCAGAATTAAGCGCCAGTCAGCTCAAGGATCTGGGTCAGGAATATATTGATCGAACTCGCCTTCAAAGAGGCGACTGTGCATTTTTTATCGACAAAATGCCGAATAACTTCCTGCACGTTGGCTTGATCCATTTGATACTGCCCAATGCCAAGATAATCGATGCTCGACGGCACCCGATGGCAGCCTGCTTCAGTGGTTTCACACAACTTTTTGCCAGTGGCCAGCGCTTCACTTATGGCCTTACCAATATCGGTAGTTATTATCGCGATTATGTAGGCGTCATGGACCATTGGGGTCTCGTATTACCTGGTCGGGTCCTCCTGGTTCAGTACGAGGACGTCGTCGCTGATACAGAGATCCAGGTCAGAAGAATCCTGGACTACTGCGATTTGCCGTTCGAAGAAGCCTGTCTGCAGTTCCATCAAACCGAACGTGCCGTCCGGACCGCAAGCTCTGAACAGGTTCGTCAGCCGATCTACACCGGCGCGTTGGAGCACTGGCGGAATTACGAAAAGCATCTAGACGAACTCAAGAACGCCCTTGGGCCAGTACTTGACAGGTATCCACCGGACTAGCCTGAAGTGATGCTGAAGCAGCTTGAAATGATCGTCGGTACGTTCCGATCAGGCGCCTGCAACCATTATTTATCGCGGGTATCGATCGGTCTCAGCGGGCAAATGTGAAAGCTTACCTTATATACAATCGAGCCACTCGGCGTATGTCACCCAAAAATCCACACAGAGCATTGTTCTTCTTCCTGTCCTTGGCGAATTGATATTCATGCCGCCATGGACAAGCTGTCAGACGCTCAACCGATGCGCTTTTTTCAGGCCTTCCAGTTTCGCAGTCTTCGTTTCGATCGTCCAGGTCTCATAGACTGGCGGTCGACTCGACTCCAGCCTCTCGGCCACTTTGCCCGCCGGATTACAATTTCACAATAGATAAAAACGTGTACCCCATTAGGAATAAAATGCTCCTATTCAAAAATATCCGGCCATTTTCTTGACGTGTGGTACACGCTCAGAATCTGTATCTCTTTCTTTTTGATGCGATAGGGCACGATGTATGGCAGACCATATACAACCAATTCGTAGGTGCCGCGCACACGCCCCGTTCGACCGATCTTCGGATGCTCTTCGAGTTGATTGACAGCAACCCGTATCCGTTGAGCAACTTCAAGAGCTACCTGCGGTTTGTCCTTGGCGATATAGTCCTGAATACTCTCCAGCGCACGTGCTGCTGGTTTGGTCCAACGAATACGCACGATCAGGCCTCTTTGTATTTATTGAATATCCTCTCCATCTCGACGTCACCGGCGAACCGGCCTGCATCGGCAGACTTGATCCCCTCTTTAACGCGTTCATCCTGCCACGCATGCAGTTCCAGAAGCTGGTCTATCGCCTGATTGACCAGGTAATTGCGTGATCTGTCCTGTTGTTTCGCAAGCTTGTCCAATTGCTTGACCTTTTTGCGGTCCGTCCGAACACTAAATGCCTCTGTGCCCATCTGATTCTCATCCTTTCGGTTCACTACGGTTCATACTGATTACAAAATAATTATACAACAGAATCTGCCTGTCCGTCCCACTTAATTGTCGTGCCCTTCAGGGGGTATTGACAAGTTAACTATTCAGCCCAAGCAAATTTGAGCAGATATTGCCCATCACGCCACAGCGTAATTCCAAGACGCAAAAGCACGCAAGCGGAAAAACCTATAGTTCTTAGCTGAAACAAGGTGACGGCCAAGATTGAACAAATTGTAAACAGCCGCATGTACAGTCAGGAATCGCTGCGCTTGTTGCATTGATTTGAATCGACGCATGACCCGTTCTCGAACTCGCGTTGGCTGATGGGAAAGTTCTGCCCTGTTATTGGCATATTGCGATGTATCATGAATCGTATCTGGGATGAGTTCACGATGTGCGACGCCGTAACTTCTCAACTTGTCCGTGACAATCTTTCTGGGTTCCATTCGATGTGCCTTCAATAGTCGTTTGAAGAAGCGCTTAGCGGCCTTGCCGTCACGTCGACGCTGCAGAAACACATCGACGATTTCGCCGTCCTGATCGACAGCGCGCCATAAATAATGCTGCTTACCATCAATCTTCACAAAGACTTCATCAATGAAAAATGTATCTCCGTAGCCCTGGTGCTTCTTCTTCAAGCGACGAACATACTGCAACCCGAATTTAATGCACCACAGACGAATTGACTCGTAGGTGACGGTGATTCCACGCTCAGCCAGCAAATCTTCGATATCTCGATGACTCAGGCTAAAGCGATGATAGAGCCACACAGCATACTGAATAATTTCCGGTGGAAATCGGTGACGCTTGTATAGTGTGGTTGATTTTTTCATCCGGCAATTACGCTCTATCGCCAGTTAACTTGTCAATACCTATTGTCATGATCGGCTTACTGCTTTCAGCGATTCCAAACACGGGACGCTAGATCCCGCAGGTCTCGATAGACAGCTTCGGGACATTCCCGTTTGCCTGTCAGATAGTGCCACGGCGAAAAATTCAGCCATTCGCAGAGCGGCGGACTTAATTGATGCGAAACAAGCTCATATTGCTCACACAATACATACAAGGCTGTGGGGATTTTAAGATGTTCGGCAACAGCCGATGCCGTAAAGCCAGCCTTCCTCCCGAAATGCCCTCAGTCGCTCGCAGGTTTTTACTACGTAACTATTTTCCGTGTGAAAGCTCTGATTTTTCTGCGTTTGTGTTCTTACGCTCATTCATCATCCAGTAGATTCGCGGCAATTTCACAGTTCAACCGGTCTGCTTGATATTCGTATTTATCCGTATATCTTGCTTTCCGCATATGTGGCACAGTTCTTGGACTACAGGAGATGACTCTGAAAGCGTGAATAAAGCCGCTGAGAGGTGAAAAAAGGGGCCTAAAATAACGCTGGAATGGTAATGCCCAACCACGTCAATCGTTTTTACGCTGCCGTTTCGGTGCTGGCCGGTCATGGCCATGTAAAACAACGGCTGGTAAAAGCCTACGAAGAAAATTTGGCTTTCATCGAAGACGAAGGCCTGCCGATTGCTGTCAAACAGTCGTTTGCCGATCTTAAACACATGATGAGTCGGGTTGACCCGGTGAAGCGGGAGGGGCGGATCCGCGCTTCAATCCGCAAGATGTCAGTCGATGAAGCCGACGAGTGCGCACACAAGATAATCGATCTTTACAGAGACCTGATTCGGTACAGCGGCAACGTTCACGAGCCACTGCCGATTGGGAAACGGCCGGTTGTTCCGCCGGTCTTAACCAAATCGTGCTGAAAAGTGTGCAATTTTCAGACGCCACAAATGTGTGATCTTCGACCAGCATTGACATCCAACTTCTCGATTGGCCAGACTATTTATCGTCTTGCCTGACTAGTAGCCCAGGGTATCAAGTATGCTGCGAACATCTGAGCTTCTGACGCAGATGCAGCTCAGGGTTTGTCTGGAGCGTCCCTCACACAACTCGGTATAGCCAAGTGCGCATCGAGGTTTACGTCGTTCTTCACGAATTGACTCTGCCTCCAGCCGTTTCTCGACCTGAGACCAGTCAGCAGTACGGTGCGCCTCCTCGATTAATTCTGTGGTGGCGGGCGCGCAACCAAACAACAGGAAAGGTATGAGGAGTTTGACAATGTTCACTTAATCTACGCCAGAATGCTTTCCTCCAAAAACTCGTTCTTGTTATTGATTCGTGAATACAACAAAAGACGCTTGCTCGATATCCGTATTTATCGCCATAGGTAGGTGAAAACACTGATACGGTTTGCGTCCATATAACGCACGATCTAATTCAGTTTCAGTGCTAGAAGTGGAACCCAGCGAGTATGGCGCGAGTGAAATATGACCGATCAATCGACCGATTATTGCTTTACCTCGGACCTTTTTGAAATTGAATCGGGTGAGGATGAACAGACAAACCCGTACCGGTACGTCAAGCAGTTGTCTCATTGGTTGGCGG
>JACZWL010000025.1 GCA_022572185.1 Pseudomonadota bacterium
TCTTCATTGCTGAGCTGTTCATCCGCTTTATAGCCCCAGAACTCTTTACGAATGCGTTCATGCAAGTGTTCTGCAAAAGCTTCAGCAAAACGGTCAGCCAATGACTGAACTAAGATTGCAGAGTAGTCATCACCTTTGGCTTTATATTCATTTGCCAATTCTTCTGCACCAAAAATCGATACAGTGAATCCGCCCAAGTAGTCTTGCTGCTTACGGTCATTACGAATGTAATCTGCTAAAGACAAGTTTGGTTTACCTGTGACTTTGTCAGATTGCTGACGTAGGTGCTCAAAAGTATGAGTAACGTTTTGACCAGCTTCATCAAATACGCTGACGCTATCTGCACCTGTACGTTGTGCAGGGTATAAACCAAACACTGCACGCGCATCGAAACGATTATTCTCGATAATGTCTTTCAACATCGCTTGCGCTTGGTTGTATAAATCAGTCGCAGCTTCACCCACCACTTCATCTTCTAAGATTTTCGGGAATTTACCCGCCAAGCTCCAAGAGATAAAGAACGGTGTCCAGTCAAAATATTCAACCAGCGTTGCCAAAGGATAGTTGGTGATGACTTGCGTACCCAAAGCATTTGGCTTTGGTGGCACATAGTTGTCATCCACTTTAAAACCATTTTTGATTGATTCTGCATAACTCAGTTTGGCTGCTTTTGGCTGCTTATTGGCCAAACGCTCACGAATTTTGGCATATTCAGCACGGTGTTCTGCAATAAAGTTACCACGCATTTCTTTAGAGAGCAGGGTGGTTGCCACACCGACAGCACGAGATGCATCCGCCACATAAATCACAGCATCGTTTTGGTACTGAGGGTCAATTTTTACTGCGGTATGTGCTTTAGATGTCGTCGCACCACCAATCAACAGTGGAATATCAAAGCCTTTACGTTGCATTTCTTTAGCAACAAATACCATTTCATCTAAAGATGGAGTGATCAAACCAGACAAACCGATGATGTCACATTTTTCATCAATCGCAGTTTGTAGGATTTTTTCACATGGTACCATCACGCCAAGGTCAACGATGTCATAACCATTACAACCAAGCACTACGCCTACGATATTTTTACCAATATCGTGTACGTCGCCTTTAACCGTGGCCATCACGATCTTGCCGTTCGATTTGATGGCGCCGCCTTTCTCCTCCTCTATGAAGGGCACGAGGTGACCAACCGCTTTTTTCATCACGCGTGCTGACTTGACGACCTGCGGCAGGAACATCTTGCCGGCACCGAACAGGTCGCCGACGATGTTCATGCCATCCATCAGCGGTCCTTCGATGACATCGAGCGGGCGATCCGTGGCAAGTCTTGCTTCCTCGGTGTCATCGATCACGAATTCATCGATGCCATTGACGAGTGCATGCTCCAGGCGCTTGTCTACCGGCAGTTCGCGCCAGCTCAGATCCTGAGCATTGGTCTTCGACCCCGATTTCTGCCCCTTATAGTTCTCTGCGACGTCGAGCAACCGCTCGGTGGCATCGTCTCTGCGATTGAGAACGATATCCTCAACCGCATCCCGCAAATCCGTGGGCAAGTCTTCGTAAATAGCCAGCTGACCGGCATTGACGATGCCCATATCCATGCCGGCCTGGATCGCGTAATACAGAAATACGGAGTGTATGGCTTCACGAACGACGTTATTTCCGCGGAAGGAAAAGGAAACGTTGCTGACGCCGCCACTGACCAGGACATGCGGCAGTGCCTCTTTGATAAGGCGTGTCGCCTCGATGAAATCCAGGCCGTAGCTGTTATGTTCCTCGATACCGGTCGCGACAGCGAAAATATTCGGATCGAAAATAATGTCCCCCGGGTCAAAACCGACGACCTCGGTGAGAATCTTATAGCACCGCTTGCAGATAGCGACCTTGCGTTCGACGTTGTCCGCCTGCCCCTTTTCGTCGAAGGCCATCACGATCACGGCAGCACCGTAATCGCGAACAAGTTTCGCCTGAGCAATGAATGCTTCCTCACCTTCTTTCAGACTGATGGAGTTGACGACGGCCTTGCCCTGCACGCAGCGCAGCCCCGCCTCGATGACCGACCATTTGGACGAATCGATCATGACGGGAACGCGCGCTACATCGGGTTCCGAGGCAATCAGGTTTAGAAATCTTGTCATCGCCTTTTCCGAATCCAGCATGCCTTCGTCCATGTTGACGTCGACAATCTGAACGCCGTTTTGGACCTGTTGGCGTGCGACCTGAACCGCTGCGGCGTAATCATCGTCCTCGATCAGGCGCCGGAAAATCGCCGAGCCCGTGACGTTGCATCGCTCACCAACATTGACAAACAAATCGTCCGGACCGATCGTTACGGATTCGAGGCCTGACAGGCGGCAGCGGGCAGGTATTTCCGGAACTTTGCGCGTTGCCTTGCTCTGAATCACCTCGTGCAGGGCACGAATGTGTTCCGGCGTAGTGCCGCAACAACCGCCGACCATGTTCACGATACCGCTCTCTGCGAACTCGCCGATGATCTGCGCCATGTGATCGGGCGTTTCATCGTATTCACCGAACTCGTTAGGCAAGCCTGCGTTCGGGTGCGCGCCGACGCCCGTATCCGCAATGCGGGACAACTCTGCAACGTAAGGACGGAGGTCGCCTGCGCCCAGTGCACAGTTCAGGCCAACCATGAATGGCTCGGCGTGGCTCACGGAATGCCAGAAGGCCTCCGTTGTCTGTCCGGACAGCGTACGGCCCGATGCATCGGTAATCGTGCCCGAGATCATGACCGGTAATTTCAGTCCGGCGGCTTCGAAACTTCGATGAATCGCAAAAATCGCGGCCTTGGCATTCAGGGTATCGAAGATGGTCTCGACCATCAGGAAATCGACGCCTCCTTCGATCAGTGCAGTCGCCGCTACCTGATAGGTTCTGGCGAGTTCTTCAAAATCGATATTTCGATAGCCGGGGTCGTTAACGTCAGGGGATATTGAAGTGGTTCGATTCGTCGGACCGAGAACGCCGGCGACGAATCTGGGCTGACCACTATTCACCGCATGAGTATCTGCGCATTCCCGTGCGATCCTTGCGGCCGCGAGGTTGAGTTCGGCGACCAGCGACTCCATGCCATAGTCGCCCATCGACGGCGCGTTCGAATTGAATGTGTTCGTTTCGATGATGTCGGCGCCGGCGTCCAGAAATCGACGGTGAATGTCCTGGATTACGCTTGGGCGCGTAATCGACAACAGGTCGTTATTGCCCTTCAGGTCTTGCTGCCAGTCCCTGAAACGATCGCCCCGGAAGTCATCCTCATCGAGACCAAAACCCTGAATCATCGTGCCCATGGCGCCGTCCAGGAGCAAAATTCGCTCGGACAGCGCCTGGTGCATTGCCTCTATGCGCTGCCTGCGTTCCATCGTCAGTTCCTCAGGCAGCCGCCTGTTGCGGACGCACACCGAGCGCGTGACAAATGGCGAAGGTCAGCTCGGCGCGGTTCAGCGTATAGAAATGAAACTCCTCGATACCCTGCTTCTCCAGCAGTCTTACCTGTTCTATCGCGACGCTGGCTGCAATGAGCTGGCGTGTCTCGGCATCGTCCTCCAGTCCGTCGAAGCGTCTGGTTAGCCAATCAGGCACGCTGGCACCGCACTGCTTGGCAAATCGCGTCAACTGCGGGAACCGTGTTATTGGCAGAATACCCGGGACGATGTTCGAGTCGATCCCGGCAGTGGCACACAGGTCCCTGAAACGCAGGTACAACTCCACGTCGAAGAAGAACTGCGTAATTGCGCGCGATGCGCCCGCATCGAGTTTGCGCTTGAGGTTGTCGAGATCGGATAGTGGGTTCGGTGCTTCCGGATGCACCTCGGGATAGGCAGCGACAGATATATCGAAGTCGGCAACTTTCTTGAGGCCCGCCACCAGATCCGACCCATAGGCATAACCGTCCGGATGTGGCCGGTATTTTTCGACGTCCTTGGGCAGATCACCGCGAAGCGCAACCAGGTGCCGCACACCCATGTCCCAGTATCGCCGTGCTATATCGTCGATCTCGCCGCGGCTGGCGCCGATGCAGGTCAGGTGCGGCGCGGCGATCAGATCTGTTTCGCTCAGGATCCGTGCAACTACGGCGTGCGTTCTCTCGCGCGTAGAGCCATCCGCACCATAGGTCACGGAGACAAAACGCGGGCGCAATACCGACAAGCGCTCGATCGAATCCCACAGTGTTTTTTCCATTGCCCCGGTAATGGGCGGGAAAAACTCGAAGGACACCTGCGCCTTGGGGGTAACTGCGTCGACACGCGTCTGCTCGCTCTGTTCTGTAGTTGTAATTTTGCGTTCCTGCATAGTCTTTACTTGAACAGGCATTCAGGCCGCGGCACTCTGACGGTCCGAAACCGTCGCAACCGACACGAGCCACTGTGGATCGATTCTTGGTGCAAGGCGCGCCGGCGCCAGGCGCAGGCCGGCAGTCGCACTCCATGCAGCTAACTGACTCTGCAGCTCGTCCGGTGAACGGTCACTGACCGCGAGCAAGACAAAAAGTCTGCCCCCGGCCCGCAATAGACGCCGCGCCTCTGTCAGCACCCGAACCGGGTCCCTGGCATCGGCGAGGACATCATCCAGAATGATCGTGTCGAACTCCGCGTCGCCGAATGGCAGTCGGTACATGTCGCCCCTGCGCAGGCTGCAATTCGGCAACCCGGCGAGCATCAGTTCGGCGCGCGCGAGGCGGCGCGCGTCGGCATCGATATCGACACCCACGGCACGATGTGCCCGGCTGGCGAGCAATTTAAGGATCCGGCCCCGGCCACAACCGACATCAAGCAGATCTCCGAGTTGCGCCGTCACGGTCAGTTCCAGGAGTGCCTTGTGAAGCGCCCGGTCTCCGGGCCGCTCCGTGCCGGCGTCTGCCCCCGCATCCGCGACCCGTTCACCCCGGAGTTCCTGCAGGCGCGCGAGGTCATGTTGAAAAAACGCATCGTCATCAGGGATCAGCTCGAGCAGGCGGCGTCTTGCTGCCGCGTCACCACCATGCACCGGCACACGATAAAAGACCCACTGGCCGTCCCGAAAGCGCTCCAGTATCCCGGCGTCGCAGAGCCGTTTCAGGTGCTGCGAGATCCGTGGCTGACTCAGGCCGACGACCTGCGTGAGCTCGGAAACACTGCATTCGCCCTGTCGGCACAGCGCAACGAGCCGCATGCGTACCGGATCCGCAAGGGCTTTGAATTGCGCTGCAAGCTGCTCTGCCTGGCTTAACATAAATATATAACTATATCTTTATATAATGCATTGGATAGTTTAGCACGACCGCTCATGGAAGTCCCCGCCCTGGCACCGATCCAGCGCCGGGTACCGGGATACTCGATGAGCGTCGTATTGTCCGCGCGGGGCAGGATGCGGCAGCGAGGACACTCCGATGTGGGCGGAGTCAGGAACGACGCAGCGAACTTGAGCGAAACCAGATAGCCCTGTCCGCCGCGCCGCGTTTCTCCTGGCCCAGTCAGTGGACCCGGTCGGTGCCCTCTACGACGTGCTCCGAGAAGAGGCGGGAGACATCGACAGTATCGAATGAACGCGTGCGGCCACAGTATTCACAGGTCACGTCGACACGATCTTTTTCCGCACATGCGGCGTTTGTCTCTTTTTCGCCGAGCATCCGCAGCACATCTTCGGCCCGCTTTTTTGAACACCGGCATTTGAAGGTGACCGGTCTCGGCCCGAAAACCCGGACGTCGTCTGCGGCGAACAATTTGCCCAGTAAATCGATGCCGACGCCGGCGGCGATGTCGTCGGGGCGCAGCGTCGCAGCGAGCATGCCCAGACGGCGCCAGTCATCTTCGAGCGCGCTGTCTTTCTCCGGCATTTGTTGCAACAGGATCCCGCCGCAGCTGGACGGCTCACATACCAGGTGAATGTGACTCGGAATTTGCGCAGATTTCGCGTAATAATTTTCGAGGCTGTCGGCGAGAGACGCTCCTGTTACCTCAACGATGCCCTGATAGGGGCGTTCCATCGCACCCGCATCGACGGTGATCGCGCATCTGGCCTGCGCCACAAGCTCGGCGAACGAAGCATGATCCGTCAGATCAGGAGCACTGGCCATGCCGCGCAGCTCGAGTTCGCTGGTGCATTGCATAACCAGCATGGCCAGTGGTCCGTCACCACTGAGCTGCATCGTAATTATGCCGTCGAACTTGAGGCTTTGGGCGATGAGTCCGGTGGCCGCTGCAGCATGGCCAAGCGTTTCGAGCACGCTCATTTGATAGGTATGACCGAGCTGCATTCGTTGCCAGGACTTTTGCAGCTGAATCAGCGCGCCTCGCACCGGCAGCGATTCGAAGACGAACGGAACGACAGCGTCGCTATGCGTCTGCATGCAGACTCCTAACCCTTGCGAAGGCGGCGCTTCAACACCTCATTGACCTGGCCTGGATTTGCCTTGCCGCCAGTCTCTTTCATCACCTGGCCAACGAAGAACCCGAGTACTTTGACCTTGCCTGCGCGATATTGTTTTACCTGATCGGGGTTTGCGGCAATGACGGCGTCCACAATTTTCTCAATCGCCGAGCTGTCCGTGATCTGCCGCAGACCCCTGGTTTCTATGATTTCATTGGCGCCGCCGCCGCCCGTCCACATGGCTTCGAATACCTCTTTCGCGATCTTGCCGGAGATAGTTCCGTCCTGGATACGACTCAAGAGTGCAGCAAGGTCCGCCGGGGCGATCTTGCTGTCGGTAATTTCCATGCCGTCGCGGTGCAGTGCTGCGGAAAGTTCACCGGTGATCCAATTTGCCGCCGTCTTCGGATTATCTTTGAATTCAGCTACCGTCGCTTCGAAGTAGTCCGCAACTGCGCGGCTGACCGTCAAGATCGCGGCGTCGCTGGGTTTCAATGCATATTGCTCCACGAAGCGGGCTTGCTTCGCGTCGGGCAGCTCTGGCAGCGTCTTTTTCACCTCTGCGATAAAAGCATCGTCGAGCACAACCGGAAGCAGATCCGGATCCGGAAAGTACCGGTAATCGTTTGCTTCTTCCTTGCTGCGCATCGATCGGGTCTCGTCCCGGTCGGAGTCATAGAGGCGCGTTTCCTGTGCCACCTCGCCGCCATCTTCCAAAATGTTGATCTGGCGTTTGATTTCAAAGTTGATCGCTTTTTCGACAAAGCGGAACGAGTTGAGGTTTTTGAGTTCGGATCGTGTGCCGAGCTTTTCCTGCCCGTGAGGTCTCACCGATACGTTGGCATCGCAGCGAAAGGAGCCTTCCTGCATGTTGCCGTCTGAGATCTCGAGGTAACGGACGATCGAATGAATCTTGCGCATGAAAGCAACAGCTTCCTTTGCTGAGCGCATGTCCGGTTCGGAGACTATTTCGAGCAAGGGCGTGCCCGCGCGATTGAGGTCGATTCCCGATGACTGATTCAGGCCTTCGTGAATCGACTTGCCCGCATCTTCTTCAAGATGTGCGCGCGTGATGCCAATTCGTTTGTCCTCGCCTCGATCATCCTTGATCATGAGCTCGCCGTCGTAAACGATCGGCAACTCATATTGACTGATCTGATAGCCCTTGGGCAGGTCGGGATAAAAATAATTTTTCCTTGCAAAGACACAACGTGACGCCACTTTAGCGTTGATCGCAAGGCCGAACTTACAAGCCATGCGCACGACTTCGGCATTCAGGACCGGCAACACGCCCGGATATCCGAGGTCGACGAGGCAAGCCTGGGTATTGGGTTCGGCACCGTACGCGGTCGACGCACCGGAAAAGATCTTGCTGCTTGTTGCAAGTTGCGTATGAAGCTCGAGTCCGATAACGACTTCCCAGGCACTGTTCATTGGTAGGCCTCCGGACAGCGCTGATGCCAATCGGTCAGTTGCTGATACTGGTGTGCACAGGCAAGAATGGTCTCTTCTGCAAAATGCGGCCCGACGAGTTGCAGGCCGACCGGCAGATCATCGACGAAGCCACAGGGCACCGATATTCCGGGAAGTCCGGCAAGGTTTGCGCCGATCGTATAAATGTCGTTGAGATACATCGTAATCGGGTCATCTGTTTTTTCGCCCAGCGGGAACGTCGGCGTCGGTGTGGTGGGCCCCGCTATGACGTCGACTTTCTCAAACGCGTTTTTGAAATCCTGGCTGATGAGCTGACGCACTTTTTGTGCTTTCAGGTAATACGCATCGTAATAGCCGGCCGACAAGACATAGGTACCAGTCATGATGCGGCGTTTGACTTCCGCGCCAAATCCGTCGCCACGACTGCGACGATAAAGGTCCAGGAGATCTTTGGCGCCATCGGCACGGTAACCGAAACGTACGCCATCGAAACGGGAAAGGTTTGACGAACATTCGGCTGGCGCGACTACATAATAGGTTGGAACTGACAAATCGAGGTTGGGGAGATCGACTTCGATCAGACTGGCGCCCTGTTGCTCGAGCACATTCAGCGCATCTTTTACCCGTGCCGCACATTGCTCATTCAGGCCCGCGTCGAAGTGCTGTCGAACAACACCGATTTTGAGTTCCTTCAATGACACGGTCAGACCGCTCACATAGTCGGGCACCGGATGATCAACTGAAGTCGAATCGCGCTCGTCAAACCCGGCCATCACAGAAAGCAGCATCGCCGCATCTTCAGCAGTCCTCGTAATAACGCCCGCCTGATCCAGGCTGGAGGCGAACGCGACCATGCCGTAACGGGAAACGCGGCCGTAGGTCGGCTTGAGACCAACGGTATTCGTCAGTGCAGCAGGCTGCCTGATCGATCCGCCGGTGTCAGTGCCGGTCCCGGCCGGGGTCAGGCGCGCGGCGACGGCCGCCGCCGAGCCGCCGGACGACCCACCGGGCGAACGTACAGTGTCCCAGGGATTCCTGACCGGGCCAAAATAACTGGTCTCGCTCGACGAGCCCATCGCAAATTCGTCCATGTTGGTTTTGCCCAGCATGACAGCGCCTGCCGACGATAGCCGTTCCACCACGGTCGCGTCATACGGAGATACAAAGTTTTCCAGAATGCGGGAACCGCAGGTGGTCAGAACACCTTTGGTGCAAAAGATGTCTTTATAGACGATCGGAAGGCCGGCAAGCGTGCCTGCCTCTCCTTTCGATCTTGCTTTGTCGCTTGCATCGGCGACTGCCAGCGCCTGGTCCGCCGTGACACTAATAAAAGCGTTCAACGACCTGTCATGCTCTTCGATCCGTGATAACAGGGTCTCGATCAACTCGCGCGAGGAAAACTCGCCTTTTGAGAGGCCCTTCGCCAGCTCGGCCAGTGACTGCGTGTGTAATGCCTGTTGCTGCCCTGCCATGATTATTCGATGACTTTGGGCACGAGATAGAAGCCGTCCTGAATAGCGGGTGCGTTAGCCTGGAACGCGTCGCGCTCATTGGTTTCTGTTACCACATCCGGGCGCAGGCGTTGCACCTGGTCCAGCGGGTGCGCCATCGGCACGACATCGTCGGTCGGCACCTGCTGCAGTTGATCGACAAAATCGACAATGCTCGACAGCTTGGCGACGATATCGTCGAATTCATCCTCGTCCAGTTGCAAGCATGCCAGCGCAGCGATGTGTTGAACCTGTTCTTTGCTTAGTGACACGATTTGGACCCGGTATGCGGCCGCCCGACAGAGTACCGGGCAGCATGAGCGGCGACAATGGTACACACCGCCTTGTGCAATGTCCTGTGCATTGTTAGATTACAAAGTTCATTTGAATCGCGGGATTCTACCCCCACATGTTAAAGAACATTCTAGGTTATTTCTCGAATGATTTGTCGATCGACCTTGGAACGGCGAATACCTTGATCTACTCCCGCGGTCACGGCATCGTCCTTGACGAACCCTCGGTCGTCGCTATCCGGGAAGACAGTGCTCGCGGCGGCCGCGTCGTCGAGGCAGTCGGTATGGAAGCGAAGAATATGCTCGGCCGAACACCCGGCAATATCACAGCCATCCGCCCTCTTAAAGACGGCGTCATCGCTGACTTCACCGTAACGGAAAAAATGCTGCAGCACTTCATCCGCAAGGCGCACGGCACGCGTTATTTCCGGCCGAGCCCCCGGGTACTGATTGCCGTGCCGTATGGTTCAACGCAGGTAGAGCGCAGAGCCATTCGTGAATCTGCGGAAGGCGCAGGCGCCCGCAGGGTACATCTCATTCCGGAACCGATGGCGGCCGCGATCGGTGCCGGCCTGCCTGTGCACGAGGCCCGCGGTTCCATGGTGCTTGATGTCGGTGGCGGCACATCGGAAGTTGCTGTTATCTCATTGAACGGCATCGTTTATGCAGCATCCGTCAGAATTGGCGGGGACCGCTTCGACGAAGCCATTACGAATTATGTGCGGCGCAATTACGGCATCCTGATCGGTGAAGCCACGGCAGAACGCATCAAACATGAAATCGGTTCCGCATTCCCGGGACAGGAAGTCAGGGAGATCTCGGTGAAAGGCCGCAACCTGTCGGAAGGAGTGCCCCGCAGCTTCACGTTAAACAGCAATGAGATACTCGAGGCCTTGCAGGAACCCTTGCAGGGCATCATCGGCGTGGTCAAGGAGGCGTTGGAGCAAACGCCACCCGAGCTTGGCGCCGATGTCGCAGACCGCGGCATCGTGCTGACCGGCGGAGGTGCCCTGCTCAGGGATCTCGACAAGTTGCTCATGGAAGAGACCGGGCTGCCGGTTGTCATCGCCGATGATCCACTGACCTGTGTTGCCCGCGGCGGCGGCCGAGTCATCGAGCTGATTGACGAGCACGGACCCGCTATCTTCGGACTGGAGTAGGGGCGGCTTTAGCCGCGACGATAATAAGGAATCGCGGCTAAAGCCGCTCCTACCGCCGCTCCTACCGCCGCTCCTGCGGGCGCTCCTACTGCTGCTCGTCCGCGCGTGCAGGCGACATGTGCGGTGGTTGGTTATTGCCACTGTCGTAATGGCGGTATCATTCCGCTAATGCTTACCGCAAGAACAGAAAATCAGCATCGCTCACAGAAAACGCCGGCCCTGGGCCTGCGCTTGCTGCTGTTTGCCGGCCTCAGCATTCTGATTCTGGTTATCGACCACCGTGAGAATTACCTCGACGCCGTGCACAGAGCCATCGATGTCACGATCCATCCGCTGCGTGTCATTGTCGACGCACCCGTCGCCATGTGGCACTGGCTTGGCGAGACCAGCGCGGGCCGCAACGAACTCCGGCTGGAGAACAGCCGGCTCAAGGCCGAACGCCTGCTGACCCACGCCCGACTGCAAAGATATTCGGCACTCGAGGCTGAAAACACGCGCCTGCGCGCAATGCTGGAGGCACGGACCAGAGTTAGAGACGAGGTCCGCGTTGCCGGCATCATGTCGGTCAGCGCTAATCCGTTTCGCCACGATCTTGTCATCGACAAGGGACTAAACGATGGTGTTTATGACGGCCAGGCGATGATTGATGCTGACGGCGTGGTCGGCCAGGTCATAGAGACCGGCCTGTTTTCGGCGCAGGCAGTACTGATCAGCGATCCGGATCATGCGCTGCCGGTCGAGATCAACCGAAACGGCCTGCGTACGATTGCCGTTGGCACCGGCGAATTCGACCGGCTGGATCTGCCCTTCCTGCCCAATAACGCCGATGTTCGCCAGGGGGACCTGCTCGTCACCTCGGGACTCGGTGGTGCCTTCCCGGCGGGCTATCCCGTTGCAATCA
Source organism: Pseudomonadota bacterium (assembly GCA_022572185.1). Lineage (GTDB taxonomy): Bacteria > Pseudomonadota > Gammaproteobacteria > Steroidobacterales > Woeseiaceae > JACZWL01. The sequence continues at coordinate 11,642 of JACZWL010000025.1, forward strand.
TTGATAATGTGACCCGAATTCCACAGGAACCGTTCGCAGCCGTATCCGCAAAACCTGCCGCCAAGCTGAACCAGGTCCGGGAAATCATGCTGATCTGGTCAATCGCGGACGAAGACGTTCCGGAGACTCCCGAATGACTCAGGACCGGGCATCACGGCGCTTACCCGTAGTCGCCTGCATTATCGCGGCGCTGATGCTGGCAATCGCTCCGATGCCCGATTGGGCCAGCCCGTTTCGCCCTGATTGGGTGGCGCTGACACTTATATATTGGGCGATGATGTTACCGCGCACCTACAGCGTCGGCACAGCCTGGATCGTGGGGATCCTCCTGGACGTCGCTCAGGGTTCTTTACTCGGCCAACACGCCGTTGCGCTTTGTTTCGTGGCCTACATTGCGGTCAAATTTCATTTGCAGTTTCGGGTGTTCCCTGTATCGCAGATGACGGCGACCGTGTTCGCAATTCTCGCGTTTTACCAGTTCATTCTTTTCTGGGTCAACGGTGTCGCCGGAGTGAATGCCCCTGCTGTGGCGTACTGGGGACCTGTCATCACAGGCACATTGATCTGGCCGCTGCTGACCCTGTTTTTCGGCAGCGTGCGTTACCGGGCGAGGCCATGAGGCTGCTCGCACCCATCAAGGACCATCACTCCGAAAGGCGCTTGTTTGTCAGGCGCGTCGTGCTTTCCTCGATCATCGGATTCCTGCTGTGCAGCAGTGTCGTCGCCCGCCTTGTCCAATTGCAGGTTTTCGACCACGAACTCTTCGCCGAGAAGTCGCAGGGCAACCGCATCCGCATCGAAGCCATGCCGCCGACGCGCGGCCTGATTTTCGATCGGAAAGGGCGGGTGCTCGCCGAAAACCTGCCGGCCTATCAGCTCGAGTTGATTCCGGAACAGGTAGCGGATCTCGACGACACGCTGAACCGCCTTGCAGAAATCAAGCTAATCGACAAGGAAGATATTCCGCGCATCCGGTCACTCAGTCTGAGTGGGCCGCGCTTCAAGCCGGTCACGTTGCGATTCCGGCTTTCCGAGGCCGAGATCTCAAACTTCGCCATCCAGCGCCCGCGGTTTCCAGGCGTAGATTTTCAGCCCAGGCTGGTGCGTCGCTACCCGCATGGGGAAAGTGTGGCGCATGCCCTTGGCTATGTCGGCGCCGTGGACACGACCGACCTGGCAAGACTCGATCCAGCCGCTTACGTGGGCTCCGCTCACACCGGCAAAACAGGCATAGAAATCAGCTTTGAGTCGGAGCTGCACGGCAGTCCCGGCTACCGACAGGTCGTGACCAACGCACGCGGCAGGCAGGTTCCGCCGGACTTCCGGGAACTCTCTGCTTCGCTGCCGGAAAGAGAGTCTCCCCTGCCAGGCGCAAATCTCTATCTGAGCCTGGACCTCGATCTCCAGATTCTCGCAACACAAGCTTTGCGCGGCCGTCGTGGCGCCATCGTCGCGATTAACCCGGAGAACGGCGAGATACTTGCGCTTGTCAGTGCGCCGGCATTCGATCCAAATATTTTCGCGACGGGCATGAGCACGGACGAATTCAGTGCCTTGCAAGCCGACGCCGGACAGCCGCTGTTCAACCGGGCTGTTCGGGGAACCTATCCGCCCGGTTCAACGATCAAACCGATGTTATCGCTCGCGGCGCTTGAGACAGGCGCTACCAATCTGACCCACCGGAATTTCTGCAGGGGGTTTTATACCTTGCCCCACAGCACGCACCGTTACCGGGACTGGAAACCCCAAGGTCATGGCGATATGGACCTGCATGACGCGATTACGCAGTCCTGCGACGTCTATTTTTATTCGATCAGCACCGCCATCGGAATCGATCAGATGCATTACTATCTGGACCAATTCGGGCTCGGGCAATACACAGGCATCGACATGGTGGGCGAGCACCAGGGGCTGCTGCCATCACGTGAGTGGAAACGGCACGCTTTCCGCGAACGGGCAGACCAGGTCTGGTTCCCAGGGGAAACGGTCATCGCGTCGATCGGTCAGGGTTACATGCTCGCGACGCCTTTGCAGCTGGCGAACGCGGTGGCGACATTGGCAACCAGGGGCAAGCGCTTCGAGCCACGCATCGTTGCTGCCATAGAAGACCCGCTTACCGGCACGAGAAAAATCATTGCACCCAAACAATTGCCAGACGTCGAAATCGACAACGAGGTTTATTGGGAAACTGTGATTGGCGCGATGCACGATGTCATGCAAAGCGACAAGGGCACAGCCCGGGCCGCCGGCCGTGACGCGGCGTACGAGATGGCCGGAAAGAGCGGGACGGCGCAGGTGTTCTCGGTGGGTCAGGACGAAAGCTACGAAGCGGATGAAATCGAAGAGCACCTCAGGGATCATGCCCTGTTTATTGCATTTGCACCGCTTGGAAATCCGAAAATTGCGGTCGCGGTTGTTGTCGAGAACGGCGGTAGCGGCAGCGGCGTGGCTGCGCCGATGGCACGCGCAATCATGGACCGCTACCTCGGGGTGAATCCCAATGCGCTTTAGTGACACGGAGCAGCTGCTCGAACGCAAAGCGGCGCCACTGGGCAACGCGGCGAGGATCATGCGGCGTTTGAACATCGACGGGAAGTTGCTCGGCGGCCTGCTGCTTATATGCGGTTTGGGACTGGTGGTTCTCTTTAGCGCCGTCGGCGAAGACATGGATCTGTGGTTGCAGCAGTGCATCAGGCTAAGTGTCGCAATCGTCGGCATGTTCGTTGTCGCCCAGCTGCCACCCGACGTCCTGCGGCGCTGGACACCGTGGGGTTATGGTGCCGGGCTCGTCCTGCTGATTCTCGTGCTTGCGTTTGGCGAAGTTGGCCAGGGGGCAAAACGCTGGCTCGATCTGGGCATTCGATTCCAGCCTTCGGAAATCATGAAGCTGGCCGTGCCGATGATGGCTGCCTGGTACCTGCACGACAGGCAGCTTCCGCCCAAGGCCGGCCACATGCTGATCATAGCGGTGCTGGTCATCGCGCCGACCGCGCTGATTGCCATGCAACCAGACCTTGGCACAGCGTTGCTGATCGCGACCGCCGGATTTCTTGTGCTGGTACTCGCGGGCATGTCATTTTGGCTGATGGCCGTACTTGGCCTGATGTCGGTGCCGGGCGCGATGGTCCTGTGGAATTACTTTATGCAGGACTACCAGAAGCAGCGCGTATTGACTCTCCTGAATCCGGACAGCGATCCGCTGGGCGCCGGTTACAACATCATCCAGTCAAAAATTGCCATTGGCTCGGGCGGCTTGTTCGGCAAGGGATGGACGAACGGCAGCCAGGCACAGCTCGAGTTTCTTCCGGAACGTCAGACGGACTTCATATTTGCGGTCATGGGCGAGGAACTGGGCCTGCTGGGTGTCTTGAGTCTTCTGGGTCTGTATCTTTTTGTTGTCGGCAGAGGCTTATATATCGCCATACAGGCCCCGGATACCTATGCGCGGCTGCTCGCCGGCAGCATAAGCCTGACTTTTCTTGTCTATGTTCTTGTAAATACGGCCATGGTCACGGGAATTGTTCCGGTTGTCGGCATACCCTTACCGCTGGTTAGCTTTGGAGGCACATCGATGGTGACCCTTATGGCTGGATTCGGTATTCTGATGTCGATCCACACACACCGGAAGTTGCTGCCACACTGATGAAATTCGCCAAGGATTTACGGCACACAGGACTTCTGATTCTGCTTATCTGCAGCGGACAGACCGCCCTCGCCATCGATATCGAAAGATCGGATGTCAAGCAGTTCATCGATTCGATGGTGTCAAAGCACGACTACGACCGTATGACTCTGACCAGGGTGCTGCGGCAAGCCAGGACGCAGGAATCGATTCTCGAAGCGATCAGCAAACCCGCCGAAAAGACCAAATCCTGGCAGGAGTATCGCGCCATATTTCTGACGGAAAAGCGCATCAGGGCAGGCGCTGACTTCTGGCGCGAGCACGAGTCGAAACTCAAGAGAATCAGCGAGGAAACTGGTGTTCCCTGCGAAATTCTGGTCGGCATCATCGGTGTCGAAACCTATTTCGGCCGTATTACCGGCGGTTATCGTGTGCTCGATGCACTAACGACACTGGCGTTCGACTACCCGCCCAGGGCCGCTTTCTTCCGACGGGAACTCGAGGAGTTCCTCCTGCTCGTGCGCGAGGAGAATATTGAAGCGTCCGAGGCAACGGGGTCGTATGCCGGCGCGATGGGCGCACCGCAGTTCATGCCAAGCAGCTTCCGTGCCTATGCCGTCGACAGCAGCGCCGATGGAAAAAGGGACATCTGGACTGACTGGTCGGACGCCATCGGCAGTGTAGCGAATTATATTGTCGCACACGGCTGGCAACACAGCGCCGAGGTGGTTACCCGGGCTACTCTCAGCATCAGATGGCAGGGCAAACTACCGGAAAATACTTTGCAACCCGCCGAGACCGTCAGTTCGCTGAGCCGTCAGGGTGTCATGTTCGCGACCGACCTGCCGAACGATCACAAGAGCCAGTTATTGACGCTCGAGGGAGCCGACGGCGAGGAACATTGGGTCGGCTTTCACAACTTCTTCGTTATTACGCGATATAACCGCAGCATCATGTATGCCCTGGCCGTACATCAGCTCGGCCAGGAAATCGCGATCGAGGTCAACCGCCGTGAGACCTGAGCGATATCTGCTCGTCTGGTCGCTTGTTCTGGTTTTGCTATTGGCTGGCTGTGCCGGCAAACAGCCGAAGGATGGTCCTCCTCGCAGCGGCTCGATAATGCCACGCGATCTGCCCGAAGACCCGGTGCCGCGCAAGGAGCCGAAGAGCCGTTATGGCAATGGACCCTTCTATGAAGTGCATGGCAACCGCTATGAAGTGATGGGCTCCAGTTATGGATATCAGGAGCGTGGCGTCGCTTCCTGGTACGGCAATAAATTCCATGGACGCCAGACGTCGAGTCATGAGCGGTATGACATGTACGCACTGACTGCAGCACACAAAGCGCTGCCATTACCGACGTATGTCCGCGTCAAGAACCTGCGTAACCATAAGAGTGTGATAGTCCGGGTCAATGACCGCGGTCCGTTTGTTGCTAACCGGATCATCGACCTCTCCTATTCGGCGGCGCTGCGCCTGGACATGATCAGGCAAGGAACGAGCCTCGTTGAAGTAACAGCGATCAGCTTCGACGAGCCGCCGCCGCCTGTCGCGCGGGCGCCGACCGAAGTGAAACCCGAAGAAACGAAAGCGATCGTGCCAGAAAAAACCGAAGCCGTTATCTATGTGCAGGTCGGCGCATTCGGCGATGCGGAGAACGCAAGTCGCCGCTTCGCCCTCCTGAGGAGCAGTGGCGTCGGCAATGCTTTCGTTCTGGAGGATAACAGTCAGTCGCCGGCCCTTTACCGGGTCAGAATCGGACCGATTGTCGACGTCGTTCAATACGACTCCCTCGTGGCGCGACTGCAGAACCTTGGCATCTCCGAAACGCATTTGGTAACTGAATAACAGGGGTTTGGGGCCGAGTGATGGGCGATCTTTTCTTGCCACAGGCGTTACAATACGCGCCTCTATTTCGATGTTATGCAGGACTTATGCGTTTCAAAGCCCCTTTCTTACTGATTTCCCTCGTATTGTTGCTTGCTCCCTCGATGGCCCCGGGTGCCGTCGAAATGCGCCCGGTGCCGGCCGCACCGATCATTGGCGCCAAAAGCTATTTCGTCGTCGATGGCAACACCGGATACGAGCTGAGCTCACTCGAGCCCGACAAGCGCCTGGCGCCGGCCAGTCTGACCAAGCTCATGACGGCTTTTACGATTTTTACGGCGCTCGCTGAGAAACAGATCGCTCTCGATGACCAGGTAACGGTCAGCGAAAAGGCCTGGCGTACTCCCGGCTCACGGACGTTTATCGAGCTTGGGACGCGGGTCACGGTGCAAGACCTGTTGCTCGGCATGATTGTGCAGTCGGGTAATGACGCAAGTGTTGCACTGGCCGAACATGTGGCCGGCACCGAATCCGTGTTTGCCGAAGTGATGAATCAATACGCGGCGAAGCTTGGCATGCATTCCAGTCATTTCGAAAACGTGACCGGCCTTCCCGGTGAACAGCATTATTCGACCGCGAGAGATCTGGCGACGCTTGCGCGCGCCATTATCAACGAGTTTCCTGAGTACTATAAGTGGTATTCGGTGAAGGAATTCGAATACAACAATATTTCACAGAGTAATCGCAATGCGTTGCTTTGGCGAGATTCCACCGTTGATGGCATGAAAACGGGGCACACCGATGATGCCGGCTACTGTCTTATTGCGTCTGCGAAGCGAGATGGCATGCGCATCATTTCCGTCGTGCTGGGAACCGCGAGCGCGAAGGCGCGTATCGATGGCAGCCAGGCGCTGATTAATTACGGTTTCCGTTTTTTCGAGACCAAGTTGCTGTATAAAGCGGGCGAACCGGTTACCAATGCGCGAATCTGGAAAGCCGCGAATGAATTTACGCCGCTTGGACTCCCCGAAGACCTGTACATCACCGTGCCGCGCGGCAGCTACGACGCCGTCGAGTCAGTACTCAACATTCCGGCTATTCTCGTAGGCCCGATCGCAGAGGGCCAGCCACTTGCCGAACTGAAGGTGAGCCTCAACGGCACCGACCTGGTGAGCGAGCCTTTGAGAGCACTCAACGACAATCCCAGTGGAACGTTCTGGCAACGCACCCGCGATGGCGTAAAGCTCTGGTTTGAGTAAGCGGAAATTGCGCCCCTCGCTGGGGCCGGGCATGTGACCGATGACTGCACCCAAGGAAGAAAAGCTTCTCGATTTCCCTTGTGATTTTCCGATCAAGATGATGGGCCGGGAGCAGCCGGAATTCCGCGATGCGGCGGTAGCGCTGATCGAACGGCATACAGGAAAAATTCGCAGTGATGCAATTCGCACAGCGCTGAGCCGTAACGGCAATTTTCTGTCGGTCACGATTATGATAAAAGCACAGAGTCAGCAACAACTGGACGACATATACAGCGATCTGACCGAACACGAAGAAATTCTGGTCGCGCTGTGACGGTACCTTCCAGGATTCAGCATGCTGGTCACGAAAGAGCGCTCGAAATACGTTGGCTTGGGCAACGGGCATACGAACCGCTGTGGCGTTCGATGCAGGAGTTCACGAATTCACGTGGGGATGAGACGCCCGACGAAATCTGGTTTACCGAGCACCCGCCGGTTTTCACGCTCGGCCTGAATGCAAGCCGTGAGCATGTACTCGCACCCGGAGATATCCCGGTAATCCAGATCGATCGAGGCGGCCAGGTGACCTATCACGGGCCCGGTCAGCTCATGGTCTATCCGCTGGTCGATCTGAGACGGGCCGGACTGGGCGTCCGCGACCTCGTCACCGCACTCGAGCAGTCCGTTATCGATCTGGCGGCGCAATACGACATCGTGGCGGCAAGCCGGGCGGATGCGCCTGGCGTTTACGTGCAGGGGAAAAAAATCGGCAGTGTCGGTCTCCGTGTACGGCGAAACTCCAGCTACCACGGCTTGGCACTGAACGTTGATATGGACCTCGAGCCCTTTACGCGCATCAATCCCTGCGGCTTCGACGATCTCGAGGTCACGGACCTGGCAGCGCTTGGTGTGACCAAAGACCTGTCAGAGGTAGCAAGGGATCTCGAGCCGCAGCTCTTGAGGCACCTCGGATTCTGAGTCGTGGAAGATGCTCGATTTGCCCCGCTACCCGGTTCGGCCTGAGACCCATATTTCGGCGCCGACAGAATGAACGCCTTCGGCCAAAGAGGAGATTCATAGCGGACCGTTTGCCGGCCACCCACTTCTACTCGGGTAGCGTCACGTCAAACTCGATGGCCGCCAACTGCTCCGGGGACTTGCCGATGCTCTCGAGGAACGGCAGCCAGCGCGGGTCACTGTGGATATTGGCGAACATGGGCATGTTTGCGACCTGAGCAAGGCCGGGGTCATTGTACTGCACCGCCTTGTCCAGCCATTCGAAGGCGCGATCGGTCTCCCCCCGGAACGCCAGCGCGTAGGCGATGTTGAAGGATGCCACCTGCTCGGTCGTTTCAATTGACTTTGCCAGCTCCGCATCGGACTCGGGCGCCTGCCCCAACGCGTGGTGGGCCATGGCCAGGCCAATTTGGCGCCAACCCCGGCCTGCCTCCCTCTGCATGGCCGCCAGTGCCGCTTCCCGTTCGCCCTTCATTAACAGCGCCACCCCCATCATTTGCCCTGCGCCGAGCTGTCCAGGGCTCAACGTCAGCGCGGTGCGGAAAGAGGCGATGGCGTCGTCCAGGCGGCCGGCCATCAAGTAGGGAAAGCCCAAGCGCCGATGGCCTCTGGCGTTTACCGGGTCGCGGGCAACCACGTATTCCTGTAGCGCAGCAGCCTCCTCCAGACGACCGAGGTCCTCGGCCAGCACAGCGGCGTCGCCGAGGATGTCAGGATCGGCCGGGTCCAGCTCCAATGCGCGCTCCAGATGCCGCGCTGCCGCGGCCAGGTCACGGTCGTAAACGATCGCGATCCAACCGAGCCGGGCATGGCCCTGCGGATTATCCGGATCGATCGCCAGCGCCTTGTCCGCGGCCGCGCGGGCCAGGGCATAGCCCTCCTCGACGGGCCGCAGGCCCCTGTCCGTCTGGTCGCAGTACACCGCAGACAGGCCATCCCATGCGGCGATGTAATCCGGGGCGATGGCCAGCGCCTGCTGGTACAGCGCGATGGCTTGCTCGAAAGCCTTGGCCGTGCCCTGGCGGCCGAGGTGACGGGCCTGCAGGAACAGGGCATAAGCTTCCGGGTCGGTCTCCTTGGCTACGGGCGCAGCGCTCAGCAGCGTGACCTTGAGCTGCGCCACTACCTCGGCGGCAATCTCGTCCTGGATGGCAAAGACATCATCCAGCGTTCGGTCATAAGTTTCCGACCACAGGTGATAGCCGTCCTCGGCCTGGATCAGCTGGACGGTAATGCGCACCCGGTCGCCGGACTTGCGCACGGAGCCCTCCAGCACGTGGCTCACGTTGAGCTCTGCACCGATCTGCGCGACCTTCACGTCCTTGCCCTTGTAGGAGAACGACGAGGTCCGTGCCACCACTCGCAGCTCCGGAATCTTGGTCAGCAGGTTAAGCAACTCCTCGGCGAGTCCGTCAGAGAAATATTCCTGCTCTGCATCGGAACTCATGTTGACGAACGGCAACACGGCGATGGCTTTGGGAGTATCGCCAGCCGATTCTGTTCCCGCCGCTTCGGCAGCAAGGTCAGGCTCGGCCGGAACTCGGCCCGGTGTGGCGGACGGCACGAGTCGTACCAGCACAATGGCTGCTATGAGCAACAAAACGACGACGCCGATCAGCACGAACGGTGGCACCTGTCCCATCAACTGATCCATGACCACCACAGCGATGGCCAGAGCCAGCATGACGATGATCAGGACATTGACCTTGCGACCGGTTTCGGATGCGCTGGACTGGCTGCGGTCCACGTCCTTCTCGCGCTGCAGCCCCTCCGGGGTTATCTCGAAGACCCAGGAGAAGATCAGTGCCAGCGGGAAGCCGAGGATGAGAATCGCCAGGACCAGCCGTACCCACGTGGAAGGCAATTCCATAGCGTCGAACAGGACATCCGCGATCTGCAATATCAACCAGGAGGCGACGACATAGAGGACCGCGGCCTTGACGACGTTACGGCGCTTGAGTTCCTCGTAAAACGACATGGCTGTTGTTATGGCCTCCCCTGCTCCTCAGCTTTATTCAGCTCGTCGACCCGCTTCTCCAGCTTCTTCAGGCGCAAGCGCATGTTCGGGAGCTCGGGGAGGGTGAGCTGGATCTTCATGGCGGTGACGGGCGGGTAGTTGGCGGCCGCCAGGGCGATCTGTTCCCCCGCGGCCAGGTCCTTTTCGAGGACCCGTGCGCATCTGCCCACAACAGCGCCATCGCCCACGGTCCGGTCGTTGGAGATGCCCGCATCCTGCAGCAGAAAGACGTTCTTGCCGACCTTCACCGATCCGCCCATGGCCGTGCGGCCGCAGATGACCGTGTGGTCGCCGATCTCGCAGTTGTGGGCCACGTGGCAGTGATCGTCGATGACCACGCCCTTGTGGATAATTGTATTCTCGATGGCCCCCCGGGTCACGGTGCTCAGGGCGCCGACCTCGACATCGTCCTCGATGATCACGTTGCCGACCTGGGGGACCCTCACGTTCTTGCCCTCGCGCTGCAGGAAACCGAAGCCGTCCTTGCCGATCACGGCGCCGCTCCACACCGTCACCCGGTCGCCGAGCCAGCAGTGGTCGAGGATAGTCGCGTTGGGGTGCACCTGGCAGTCCGCACCGATGGTCACGTTGTGGCCGACGTAGGCGCCTCCCCGGACCTGGGTGCGCTCGCCGATGGTCGCCCCGGCTTCGATCACCGCGCCGGGCCCGACGGCGACGCCCTCGCCGAGGGTGGCCTCGTCGGAGACGAAGGCCGTGGCATGGACGCCCGGCGGGAGGTCGGGGTGCCGCATTTCGTAGACCTGTCCGAGGAGCATGAGCATGGCAGCCTGCGGATCATCGACGACGATGCACGTCAGCCCGCCCGGTGCCTCCCTGGCGATGACCGCACTGGCCTTGCAGGTCCTGGCAGCCGCGAGGTATTTGTCATCCCACAGGAAGGCCAGGTCGCCGGGGCCTGCGGCGTCGAGGGAGCGAACGCCGGAAACCTTCACCCCAGCCTGGCTGGGTTCCGTAAGCTCACCCCCGATGAGGTCAGCCAGCTGGCCGAGTTCAAACTCCATATTGTCCCTCCTGATTGGCGTACAGCGTGTCGGGCACGATCCGCCCGGAGTCAAGCGCCGCAACGGCAGCCGCAAAGCATTTGCTCTTACAGCATCCCACTGCCATGAAAAACTCCGCAGCAGCTGTTGGCAAGCGCAGCTCACATCGGAGTTTGCGGTATCGGTTCGGCGCCGATCAATATAATATTGTGCCTGCACAAACGCCATCTTGCACAATATCCCTATTATTCATGACCGATCCTCTCGCAGTTTTCCGGCGTCCCCCGGGACCCGATGGACCCGTTGCGCTCGGCGCTGACGCGGAGACACTCAGAAGCCTCGAGAAATTGCAGCGTTCTTACGGCAATGTCGTGGCTGTAACGACACCCAATGGCAGGCAGGCTTTTTTTCTCAATGACCCTGAAGATATTCGTCGCATATTGGTGACGAACCACAGCAAATATATAAAGGGCCCGGGCTTCGAGCGGGTCAAGCTGCTGCTGGGGAACGGGCTGATTGTCAGCGACGGGGCCGCCTGGCGGCGATCGCGGACAATGGTGACACCCGCGTTTACACGACGGAATCTGCATAAACTGATTTCGATGATCGTCCAGTGCTGTGAGCAAAAATCGCAACGATGGGCGAAACTCGCTGCGGCAGAGGAGCCGGTAAATATCACAAAGGAAATGGCCGACTATGCGCTCGAGGTCATTCTCAGGGCGATCTTCGGGCCGGACTTTGACTCGAAAATCATTGCGGATGGTGACAACCCGTTCGCGTTCCTCAGCCAGGATTCGTCGCGTGACCTGAAATTCGTACTCCGCCTGAGAGCACTCCGCGAACTCGTGCTCAGCATCATTGACGAGCGGCGGCACGCGGGGCCTGTAGAGCACTATGATTTTCTCTCCATGTATATGTCCGCAGAAGATAAATCCGGCGAGAAGTACAGCGACGACGAGTTATTGAATGAGGTAATGACTTTGATTATTGCCGGCTTCGAAACTTCCTCCGGCATACTCAACTGGGCGTGGTATCTGATCGCGCGCCACCCGACTGTCGACGCAAAGCTTTTCAAAGAAGCAAGACAGCAAGTGCCTGACGCCGATTTGGTGAACAGTCAATCCATCGCCGAGCTGAAATATTTGCATCAGGTTCTCGATGAAACCATGCGGCTGTATCCACCGGTCTGGTTGTTTTCGCGCCACGCCATCAGGGACGACACCCTCGCTGATTACGACATACCAGCCGGCACCGACATCTACATCTCTCCTTATGTTTTGCAACACACCGAGCAGTACTGGCCCGACCCGGAAAAATTCGATCCGGATCGATTTGCTGCACCAGAGGCCAGGGAGAAAAAAGACCGGCGTCAGGCTGCGCACATCCCGTTTTCGCTGGGGCCGAGGCGTTGCATTGGTGAGTATCTTGCGTTCCTCGAAATGAAGGTTCACCTCGGGCTGCTATTGCAGCAGTTTCAAATGACGACGACGACGGATATGCAACCGGAGCTGGACATTGGTGTCAACTTGCGCACGAAAGAGGATATTTACCTGCGCCCGACCTTACGCACGCTCAATCGATGAAACTATATCGGCCATCGCCCGCGATGCAGGCGATCTCATTCCTGGTTCAATGCCGCCAGCCTCTCCGGCGTGCCGGCGTCTTCCCATACGCCCTCGAACAGACTTCCGCTTAACTGGTCGCAATCGGCCGCTTCGCGCAGTATCGGCGCCAACGGGAAACGACCGGGCTCTTGTCCGGCAAATAACTCCGGACGATAAAGCGCAATTCCGCTGAAAGTCAGGGCCGGGTTCTCGACATTACGAACCAGCCCTTCAGCAAGTTCAAAATCGCCGTTTTTCTTATGCCCCGGTGTCGGTACCAGAATCAGGTGGCCAAGCTTGTTGTCATCTAATTTGAGTTTTGGCAGCCGTATTTCTGTGTATGTATCCGCATTGACAACCCAGAACGGCCCCGGGCCGAGTAACGGCAGCGCGCGATGAATACCCCCACCGGTTTCAAGCACATCATCATATTCGGGACTGTAGACGACCTGCAGGCCGAATTGAGCGCCGGAACCGACTCTTTCTACTATCTGTTCTCCCAGCCAGCCAAGATTAATTACGACCGTGTCCGCCCCGGCCTCCGCCAGTGACCTGAGATGCCTTTCGAGCAGGCTTTCGCCGTTGACTTCGACGAGTGCCTTCGGCGTCTCATCCGTCACCGGACGCAATCGTTCGCCCCGACCTGCCGCAAGAATCATCGCAATCACATTCTCTCCCTTAAAAAGGGCAGACAACGCTGATTGATAAGCTCTACCAAAAATGCCAGCTCACTGTATTTCGGCCCGAGGGCTTCGATGTATTCAAGCGTTCGCGGCACATCAGGCATGTATCCGATCTTTCCATCGCGATGCAACAGGCGCGCAAAAATTCCTGCCGCCTTGAGATGTCGTTGTACGCCCATCAAATCAAAGTGACGGATGAACTGCTTCGCGTCTAGCCGCTCAACCAGCCTGTCAGCCAGTTGATCGTAAAACTGCAATGCCCATGTACGCACCTGGTCCGCCGGCCAGCGAATATAACAGTCCTTGAGAAGCGAAACGAGGTCGTAAGTCAGAGGACCTTCGACAGCATCCTGAAAATCGAGTATGCCCGGGTTATTTTTCTCAGTCAGCATCAGGTTTCTCGAATGATAGTCGCGGTGAACAAATACTCGTGGTTGCTGCAGCGCGTTAACAATCAGCAGGTGACAACATTCCTGCCATCGCCCTTCGTCCGATTCCGTGAATTCGATTTCGAGGTGTCGTTCGCAGAGCCAGTCGTGGAAAAGTGACAACTCGAATGACAGCAACCCCTCATCGTAGGGAGGCAGTTCTGACTGAAACTCGGCGCCATGTTTTTGTATCCTTACGAGGGCAGAAATTGCATCGTCGTAAAGATTGTTTGCGCGGGACCGATCGTTTCGAAGCTCAGTCAGATACAGCCTTGATCCGAGATCGGTCAGCAGGAGAAAACCGCGGTCCGGATCCGCCGCAAGAACGCGCGGGCTGTTTAGATCCATCTGTTCGAGATACCCGGCGATCTTGATGAATGGCCCGCAATCTTCCTGCTCCGGAGGTGCATCCATGACAATCCGCGTCGAATTGCCGCTTTTGAGCCGATAGTAGTGGCGGAAGCTGGCGTCTTCAGACGCTGACGCAAGCGTCGAGGGATCCAGACCGTTTATCCCGGCCAGCCAGCTCTCGAGTTCCTGCCGGCGGGGCTTCAGATTGGTATCGATCCTGGTGATATTGTGTCTCCGTTCCGCGTTGAAGGCTCCAAAGAACTATGCGAAGGTAGCAAATCGCAATAACTGATAACATCTTTTCTCGACAACACCTTGTAGCCGTTACATTTTGTCAGATAGTTCTGCCGCAATTTTGAACCGATTTCATTTTCCAATTGCCAGCCTGCTCATTGCGCTGGCCTGCGCGCCTGCCCACTCGCAACAGGAGTTTCAGTGCGCGGTCGCCGATGCCGGCGACAGCCTGGACAAGTTGTTGTTCGGTGATGCTGGTACTGGTGATTCAGAGGTAATTCAGTTCGAAGCGGGGCAGTTCACAGCGCAACTGGGCGAGAAGCCGAGTGCCACCATGTCGGGCGGCGTGCTCGTGCAACAGGGTGAACGGCTCGCCGGTGCGGAGCGCGCGAATTTTAGCGCCGAAACCATGGCCTTGCGCCTGCAAGGCGACGTGCGATACGAAGACCCGAGCACACGGATCAACAGCGACTCGGCCGAATTTTCCTATACATCCGGGCGCATCCGGTTCGAAGGTGCCGAATTCACCCTTTCAGGCGGCGCCGCCAGGGGTGCGGCCAGTGCACTCGAAATAAACCAGCAGGGCCGGCTGGAACTCGACGATGTGACCTACACGACCTGCCCGCCGGGTTCGAACGACTGGTTACTCGAAGCGGCGGATATCGATCTCGATACTGTAAGTGGTACTGGCACGGCCAGGAACGTCAAACTGAGATTTCAGGGTGTGCCGATTCTGTATGCACCTTATTTTTCGTTTCCGATCGGCGATGCACGCAAGTCCGGAATTCTGACACCGGAGTTCGGCAGCGCGGGCCGAAGTGGTCGCGCGATAAGCATCCCCTATTACTGGAACATCGCGCCCAATTACGATGCGACATTTACGCCGCGACTTCTGACCGATCGCGGTCTGCAGATGCAATCCGAGTTTCGATACCTGACGGAGCGTCATAACGGTGCTTTGCGCGTCGATTATCTGCCCGATGACAGTCTGATCGATGCAGATCGTCATTTGCTGGACGTCAAACACACAACACTATTTGCGAACGGTTGGCGAAATCTTATCGACTACCGCGACGTTTCCGATAGCAGATACTTCGAAGACCTGGGCGGCAGCCTGAGCATATCGAGCATCACACACCTGAATCGAAGTGTGTTGTTCGATCATTACGGCGAGCACTGGTCTGTATTGGCCAGGTTTCAGGAATACCAGACAATTGATGAGGCAATCCTGCCGGCGGACCAACCGTACCGGCGCCTGCCGCAGGTTCGCGTCAAAGGGTCATGGCCGGACCAGCCACTCGGGCTACGTTACGGATTCGATGGAGAGCTTGTTTATTTTGATCGCGATGTCGGCGTAACCGGTTGGCGCCTCGATGTGGCGCCACAGCTTGAATTGCCGCTCGAGAACGCGGGTTGGTTCATAACGCCGGGCGTCATTCTCGAATATACACGCTATGAACTCAACAATGTCGCCCCCGGGCAGCCCGAAGATCCGACCCGCACCTTGCCGATCGCCAGCCTGGACACCGGCATGATTCTGGAGCGAACGATGCGATCGTCACGCGGACGGACTCAGACTCTCGAGCCGAGAATCTTGTATGTTCACGTTCCCCATCGCGAGCAATCGGACCTTCCGGTATTTGACACGATTGTGCCGGACCTTAATTTCGTGCAGCTGTATCGAAAGAATCGTTTTCTCGGTGTCGACCGGATCGCCGATACCGACCAGCTCAGCATCGGCATCACATCTCGAATCCTGGATATCTCCACCGGCAGGGAAGTGGTTACTGCGACAATAGGCCAGGCTCTGTACCTGAGCGAGCAGGGCGTTTCACTTCCCGGTCAGCCTATAACACTCAGTGAATCTTCCGACTACATTGCCGAGATTCGATTTCTTTTATACGAAAACCTTAACTTCGACCTGGGCTACCAGTGGGGCACTGGAGAAAATGGCACGACCCAGTCGGAAGCCAGGATCCAGTACCGGCCGCAAAGTAATAAGATCCTGAATCTCTCCTATCGCTTCCGCAAAGAATCACTTGAGCAGGGCGACGTGTCCTGGTCATGGCCGGTAGCGAAAAGCTGGAATTTCGTCGGTCGATACAACTTTTCTTTTCGCGACAATGAGGTGCTCGAGCAACTCTTCGGCATTGAATACGAAAGTTGTTGCTGGGGTTTGCGGCTGGTGACGCGCCGCCACATCAGCACCCGCGACGGCACGCGGGATTCGTCGTTCGGCATACAGTTGGTCCTCAAGGGAATGACCAGCCTGGGAACCAAAGCTGACCGGCTTTTGGAAAATGGTATCCTTGGCTATTCGCGTGACCGCTTCTAAGCATTTATGAATAAAATCAAACATTTATATGGATGCTTGGCTCTTCTGCCCTGCGCAATTCCCGTCTCCGCGGACGAACTCTCGACGACCGGCGATATGCTGGATGGCATCGCCGCCATCGTCAACGACGGCGTCGTTTTGAAGAGCGAGTTGCACCTGCAAACGGAGACAATCACAAAGCGTGCACAGGATCAGAACATGCAGCTTCCACCGCCGGGCATCCTGGAAGAACAGGTGCTTGAAAGCCTCATCGTAAAGCGGATTCAGCTGCAACGTGCCGATCGGATCGGTATCCAGGTGTCAGACCAGATGCTGAATCAGTCTATCGCCGCAGTCGCGGAGCAAAACGGCATCGCATTTGAAGATATGCCCCGCCTTCTCGCTGAAGATGATATTTCATATGGCGTTTATCGTCGTGAGATGCGCGAGCAATTGATCCTCGACCAACTGAGGCGCATTGATGTAATCGGACGTATATCGGTTGCACCGCGTGAGATAGATCAATGTCTTGCGGATCTTGAAGACAACGTCGTTGTTAATTCGGAATACAACCTGTCACATATCTTGATTTCGGTTCCTGAATCCGCGACCGCAGATGAGCTCGCGGAGGCGGAAACCGAAGCAAACTACGTGTACAAGCAGCTTCAGGACGGTACCGACTTTGCCGAATTGGCGATTCGTTATTCCGACAGTCAAACCGGACTTGAAGGCGGCAGCCTCGGATGGCGTAAAGGCGATCAGCTACCGACGATTTTCTCGGACGTCGTCGGCCCGATGGAAGCTGGTGACTTTTCAAGTCCGATCCGGGCAATCAGTGGCTATCACATCGTCAAGGTCAACGATCTTCGCGGCGCTATTCAACGCAGCGAAGTCGAGCAGATGAGGATTCGCCATATCCTGATTACGCCAGATGAAATAATCGACGACGAAACCGCCAAACAACAGCTAAAGGAAGCGGTTTCGCAGATCAACTCCGGCGAAGATTTCGGCGAGATAGCGAAGCTGCTTTCTGACGACCCCGGTTCGGCGAACGACGGCGGGGAAATGGGCTGGAGGGGTCCCGGCACGTATGTACCCGAATTCGAGGCGATGGCCAAGCAAGCGGAGATTGGTGTAATAAGCGAGCCGTTCCAGACGCGATTCGGCTGGCACATTATCGAAGTGATGGACCGTCGCATACATGACAACACGGAAGAGCTCAAGGAAAGCGGTTGCATACAACGCGTCAGAAACAGCAAGCTGACAGAGGAAGAAGAACTCTGGGTGCGGCGAATTCGGGACGAAGCGTTCGTCGACATACGCATGTAACACGCACACCGCAGAGATCCCACCTGCGACAGACCCAACCCTATGACATCAACAAATCGCAATCCTCTCGTAATCACTGCGGGAGAGCCCGCGGGTATCGGGCCTGATTTGTGTCTCGCGCTGGCACAGACAGAGTGGTCGGACCGGGTGGTCGTAATTGCTGACCCCGAGATTCTCGAATCGAGAGCGCGCCAGCTCGGTGTTGACGTTACTATTCTGAGTAGTGGTGCGAAAAAAGAAGGCGCAGCAAATCACTATCTCAGGGTGCTGCGGCAGCCCCTTATCAATGCTTCAGTTTGCGGCACGCCCGATCCCGCCAATGCCAAATCCCTGCTGGCGGGACTGAATCGCGCCGTCAAGGGCTGTATCGACGGAGAATTCTCAGGACTGGTTACAGCGCCGCTGCAAAAGAGCACAATCAACGATGCCGGTATTTCGTTCACCGGCCACACAGAGTACCTGGCGGAGTTAACCTCAACTCAAACGCCGGTTATGTTGCTTGTTACGGACACCATGCGGGTGGCACTTGCCAGCACGCACATGCCGCTCCGTCAGGTCCCCGACTATCTGACAAAGGACAGGCTTCGTAATGTGATCGAAGTCTTGCACGCCGACCTTATTACAAAGTTCCATATAGCCGCGCCCGAGATCGTGGTTTGCGGACTGAACCCGCACGCCGGCGAAGGCGGTTATCTGGGTGAAGAGGATGCTGCGGTCATCGAACCGGTCATCAATGAATATCAACTGCGGGGCATGATCGTGCGGGGCCCGCTACCGGCGGATACGGCGTTTACTCCCGCTGCAGGCCATGCCGACGCTGTACTCACGATGTACCACGACCAGGGTTTGCCCGTTTTGAAATACGCCGGATTCGGCAAAGCTGTCAACGTTACTCTCGGCCTGCCGATCATTCGGACGTCCGTCGATCACGGTACGGCACTCGATATTGCCGGCACCGGCAAGGCCGATGCCGCTAGCATGATTGCGGCGGTTGAACTGGCTGCAGAGTTGGCCGGTGTATGAGCCGCGGTCACCGGCCACGCAAGCGATTCGGCCAGCATTTCCTGACTGATCAGACGACGATCGACAAAATCGTCGCAGCTATTCAGCCGCAAAGCACCGACACAATCGTCGAGATTGGTCCGGGCCAGGCGGCAATCAGCGAACCACTGGCAAGACTCGCCGGCGTATTTCACGCCATAGAGTTTGACCGCGATCTGGCAGCGGCGCTCAAGCGACAATTCGCGACGCAGACAAACGTAACGATTCATGAAGCGGATGCCCTCAGATTCGACTTCCCCAGCCTGGGGAACGACCTCCGTATCGTCGGCAACTTGCCTTACAACATTTCGACACCTTTGCTTTTTCGGCTCACAGAGTGCAGACATGTAATCAAGGATATGCATTTCATGCTGCAAAAGGAAGTTGTCGACCGAATGGCCGCGCCGCCGGGCAACAAGACTTATGGCCGGTTGAGCATCATGCTCGGCTGTTACATGGAGATTGAGCCGTTGTTCGATGTGCCGGCGACCGCATTCAGTCCACAGCCAAAAGTTACGTCGTCAATTGTCCGATTACGCCCGCTGCCGGTCGACGCTTATACGATCACAGACCACGAAAAACTGTCTGGCATCGTTGCAGAAGCATTCAGTAAGCGTCGAAAAACGCTGCGTAACGCGCTAAGAGCCATTGCAACGGAGGAAGATCTCATCGCTGCCGGGATGGACCCGGCCTCAAGGCCCGAGCAGGCAACGATCGCGAATTATGTCACCCTCGCAAATCAAATTACCCGGAGCCAGGAGTCTGCACATAGCCCGGTGTAATGCGCATGCTCATCAATCTTACGTTAGAATGTGCGCATCCGGGCGCTGGTCCGACGAAGATGCGGTGACTAATGGATAAGAAAAACTGCGAATTCAGTATCGAAGTCGAGACGGATTATGTGCATGAACAATCTGAACCAGACCATGGCCGTTACGTATTTTCCTACACGATTACTATCGCCAACCGCGGCGACGTGCCGGCCCGATTATTGAGCCGCCACTGGATTATCACTGATGCCAATGGCAAGGTTCAGGAAGTGAGCGGCGACGGTGTTGTCGGCGAACAGCCGCATCTGAATCCGGGCGACGTATTCCGCTATTCGAGCGGCGCGGTCCTCGAAACGCCCGTTGGTTCAATGCAAGGCAGCTATCGAATGGAAGCGGACAACGGCACCAACTTCGACGCGCGCATCCCTCCTTTCACGCTGGCCATGCCCGGAGTTCTTCACTAGCCCGAATGTTGTACCGGTTGATTTGCTCTCACTTAGTCTTTGATCGTCTATTTCAACTGGTACAACTTTCGGGCTGAAGCAGATGGCGGTTTATGCGATAGGCGATCTGCAGGGCTGTTACGACCCGTTCCGGCGCCTGCTCGACAAACTGAAATTTGACCCTGACGAAGACCGGCTGTGGCTGACAGGGGACCTTGTCAATCGTGGGCCGAAGTCCCTGAAGACCGTACGCTTCGTTCGCAGCCTTGGCGGCTCTGCCAAAGTAGTGCTGGGCAACCATGATCTGCATTTGCTTGCGGTTGCGCACGGAATAGGCAATTCGACAGACAGGTTTGGGTCGCTTGCCAGGATCCTGGCTGCGGACGACAGTGACGATCTGATCGACTGGTTACGTTGCCGGCCGCTCGCACACTACAGTAAGAAACTGAATACGCTACTCGTACATGCCGGACTTCCCCCACAATGGAGCATCAAGAAAACCCTTGTGTACGCGGCTGAGGTCGAATCCAGACTGCGAAGCAAGTCATACGTGAAATTCCTGGCGAAGATATATGGCAATTCGCCAGATCGATGGTCGGGCGATCTTAGCGGATACAATCGGCTGCGTTTCATCGTGAACTGCCTGACACGAATTCGCATGGTTGACAAAAAGGGCCGACTTGATTTCGAACACAAAGGACCGCCGGCCGATGCAAGAAAAGGCCTTACGACCTGGTTCGAAGCCAAGGATGTAGCCTGGAAAGGCACGCGAATCATTTTTGGTCACTGGTCCGCTCTCGGTTTGATTATCAATCCGGACCTGATCTGCGTTGATACCGGTTGCGTATGGGGCCGTCAGCTCACAGCCGTTCAACTTGGCAAACGCCCGAAAGTCACGCAGGTGATGTGCCACAACAGTTAACAGAGAAAACTGCCGCCGTCAGTGGGTCCGAATCCTCTTGAGGAATTGATTCGGGCTGGACACTCAGACGCGATCCAGCGTCACGAACGAGAAGCCGAATTGCCGGGACTCGTCCGCAGGAAAATCCACGCGATCAACGACCTGCCATTCCTTGTCGTTGAGCTCCGGAAAGAATGTATCGCCATCGACCGTGGCGTCTATCCGCGTCATGTATATCCGGTCAGCCATCGGCAACATCTGAGCGTAGACGCCACCGCCACCAATGACCATCACCTCTTCGGCACTACCCGCCAGCCGTATCGCGGCATCCGGCGTGTCCACAACCTCGCAGCCGTCAATATTCAGCCCCTTGCAGGTACTTAGGACGATATTCCTTCGGTCCGGCAACGGCCTGCCGATCGATTCGCAAGTCAGGCGCCCCATGATGACAGGCTTGCCGATTGTCAGCTGCTTGAATCGTTTCAGGTCTTCGGGCAACCGCCACGGAAGCTCGCCGTCGCGGCCAATTACGTTGTTCGTCGCGGCTGCAACGATGATGCTTATCTTCACGAATCAGACGGCGACGGCAGCACGAATATGTGGATGACTTTCGTAGTTCAGGATCTCGAGATCCTCAAACCGGTAGTCGAATATGCTTTCTGGCCGGCGTTTGATCGCCAGGCGCGGGAGCGCCAGCGGTTCACGTTGCAGTTGTTCGTCTACCTGCTCCAGGTGATTGAGATAGAGGTGGCAGTCCCCGCCGGTCCAGATAAACTCACCGACACTCAGGCCCGATTGCTGGGCCAGCATGTGTGTCAGCAATGCATAGGACGCGATGTTGAATGGCACGCCGAGGAAAATATCTGCACTGCGCTGATACAACTGGCAGGAGAGCTTGCCATCGGCAACGTAAAACTGAAACAGGCAGTGGCAGGGAGGCAAGGCCATGTTCGGCAATTCGGCGACATTCCAGGCGCAAACCAATATTCGACGCGAGTCGGGATTTTCGCGCAAGGCCTCAACGACCTGACTGATCTGATCGATAGTTCCACCGTCCGGTGCCGGCCAGTTGCGCCACTGTACGCCGTACACCGGGCCGAGTTCACCGTTGTCGTCTGCCCACTTGTCCCAGATCGACACGCCGTTTTCCTTGAGGTAACGAATGTTCGAATCGCCACTCAGGAACCAGAGCAGTTCGTGAATGATAGAGCGAAGGTGCAACTTCTTCGTTGTAATGACCGGAAAGCCGCGGCTCAGATCGAAACGCATTTGATAGCCGAACACGCTGAGGGTCCCGGTTCCGGTGCGATCGTTTTTTCGCGCGCCGTTGTCACGTACATAACGCATCATGGACAGATACTGTTGCATCTCAAGCACCCTCTCTCTGAGGCGTTCGATTACGATAGGCAATGATCAGCATTGACAGCCCTGCCAGAATCATTGGCGCGCTTAATACCTGTCCCATGGTGATCCAGCCGAAGCCCAGGTAGCCGGCATCCTCGCTCAGCTGCGCATCCGGCACACGATAAAACTCGATAAAGAACCGGAATATGCCATACCAGAGCAAGAACATGGCTGAGACCGCCATATAGGGCCTCTGCCTCGCCGAAAACAACCACAGGATCACGAAGAGCACGAGTCCCTCGAGCAATGCCTCATAAAGTTGCGAGGGATGCAGCACCTCGTTGCCGACCTTGAATCCCCAGGGCACATCGGTGGGCTTTCCCCAAAGCTCGTTGTTAATAAAATTGCCGACGCGGCCCAGCCCCAGCCCGAGCGGACATAGTGGTGCTACAAAATCGGTGATGTGCCACATCGTTTTGCCGAGGCTGCGTCCGTAAAGCCACATTGCAGTCAGGACGCCGACGAGACCACCATGGAATGACATGCCGCCTTTCCATATTTTGAAAATGTAAAAGACATCCCTGGCCATCTCGTCCCATCCATAGACCAGGCAATAGCCGACCCGGCCACCGATGATCACACCGAGCATCATGTAAAACACGAGATCGTCGACTTGAGCAGGCTTGATCGGAGCATAGCTCCGGACCGCTCGCTTTCGCGCCAACACCCAGCCAAGCACGAAGCCGGCAACGTACATCAATCCGTACCAGCGAACCGTCAGAAATCCAATGGAGAAAATGTCCGGGTCGATTTCGGGGTACGTGAGCATCGGCGCTAGTGGTCCAACAAGGCTATATTGATGGACCACTAGTCTAACCACCGCGGTCACGAATGGCGAGGGCAGCAAATCGGCCGGAATTGCTCAATGCGTTATAGTGCCAACCCGGAGAAACACACCCAAATAATGAGCGCTTCGGCAAAATACGAAAACCAGCTGTCGACCGAATCCAGCCCCTATCTTCTGCAACATGCGAGTAATCCGGTCGACTGGTATCCGTGGAGCGAGGATGCACTCAAGCTCGCCAGGGAGACCGGTAAACCGATACTCCTGTCGGTCGGATACTCGGCCTGTCACTGGTGCCACGTGATGGCCCACGAGTCCTTCGAAGACGAGGGAACGGCATCGCTGATGAACAAGCTCTACGTAAATATCAAGGTCGATCGCGAGGAACGCCCTGACATCGACAAGATCTATCAGACGGCACATCAGTTATTGACGCAGCGACCCGGCGGCTGGCCGCTGACCGTGTTTATTAATCCCGATGATCAGCGGCCTTTCTTCGCCGGCACCTACTTTCCGAAAGAAGCGCGTTACGGCATGCCAGCGTTCTCGGATCTGCTGCAACGCGTTGCCGCATACTTTGCCGAAAACCGGGACGAGGTCCGCAGCCAGGGCCAGCAACTGCAGGATGTCCTGGGAACGCTCGAGCCGCAGGCCATTGCCGATGACTATGAGCTGAACGCAGAACCACTGCGGGCCGTGAGAGCAAAGATCGCAGAGAATTTTGATCGCGAATTCGGCGGCATGGGCAATGCACCCAAGTTTCCGCATCCCGAAAACCTGGATCGTCTGTTGCGCCACTGGCGCGCGAGCGCGACGGAAGCCGAGCCCGACATCGATGCGCTGTTCATGGTGTCACTGACACTTACGCGGATGGCTGAAGGCGGCATTTACGATCAGCTCGGTGGTGGCTTTTGCCGCTATTCAGTTGATCGCTACTGGCAGATTCCGCATTTCGAAAAAATGCTATACGACAACGGTCCACTGCTAGCGCTCTTTGCCCAGGCATTCCTTGCCACAGGAGACGAACTGTTCGGCCGCATCGCCAATGAAACCGCAGACTGGATACTCTCCGACATGCAGTCACCGGAAGGCGGCTTTTATTCGACGCGCGACGCGGACTCCGAGGGTGGGGAAGGTCTCTACTATGTCTGGACGCCGGACGAAGTCCGGGCATTGCTTGACAGCGAAAGCTATACGCTCTTTGCGGCCCATTTTGGCCTGAATGCGGATGCAAATTTCGAAGGCAAATGGCATCTGAGTGTGCGCAAGCTGATCAAGACCATTGCAGAGGAAACAGGACGAGAGAAAAGCAGCATTACGAAAAATATCGACGCTGCCAGAAAAATCCTGCTGCAATCACGCAGTCAGCGCATCGCCCCGGGCAGGGACGAAAAGCAGCTGACATCATGGAATGCGCTGGCAATTCGTGGCCTGGCTATCGCCGGCAATATTCTCAAGAGGCCCGACCTGATCGGCGCGGCAACAACGGCTGCGGACTTCATCGACCGGGAGCTGATCCGTGACGGCCGCCTCCTGGCCAGCCATAAAGAAGGTGAATCAAGGTTTCCGGCCTACCTGGATGATCATGCATTCATGCTGGATGCCCTGCTCTACCTGTTGCAGGCAAGCTGGAATAAGCGCCACCTCGATCTGGCAATCCGCCTTGCCGACCTGATGCTGGATCACTTTTATGATAACGACAGCGGCGGCTTTTATTTTACCGCCGACGATCATGAGTCGCTGATGCACCGGCCCAAACCATTGGCGGACGAGGCGATGCCTTCAGGCAACGGCATCGCAGCGCTTGCATTGCAGCGGCTCGGCTATCTGCTTGGAGAATCGCGTTTCCTCGAAGCCGCCGAAGGCACTTTGAGAAACGCCTGGCGGGCCATGGCCGAGCATCCGCATGGTCACGTAAGCCTGATTACGGCGCTGGAAGAATATCTGGCGCCGCCCGAGATCATCATCATTCGTGGCGAGGTAGATGAAATCCACCGCTGGCGGGACACGGCCACAACGAACTATGCGCCGCGCCGGCTGGTTTTCCCGATCACTGAGGACGCAGAAAACCTGCCAGGCGCATTAGCCGAGAGGCGCGCGATTGAAGACCAGACGATCGCCTATCGCTGCCTGGGCAGCCATTGTTCACTGCCGATCAACAGCTTTGAAGCGTTCGTTGAAGAACTCAGCGAGACAGAATGATTCTACATTAGGGGTCGAACCGCTAAGATCTAGTAATCGAATTTTTTGTCGGTGAAGAGCCTGTGCGCGATGGCCCACACCGGGCCCGCCTCGCCGCTACCCACGGGACTTCCGTCGAGTTGTGCGACGGGAGCCACTTCCCTGGTTGAACTCGTTAACCAGATCTCGTCGGCATGGCGTGTTTCCTCCATTGTTACAACACGCTCTTCGACCGGCACGGAGCCATCTTTTCGCAGCATATCCAGCAACATCAGACGCGTGACGCCGGGTAAGACCTGGTGATCCAGTGGCGGCGTCATGACGACGCCGTCTTTGACGACGAAGACATTACTCATGCTGGCTTCGGTTACTTCGCCGGCCACATTGAACAGCAGCGTTTCATCGCTGCCCGCGGCCTGACCTTTCTGGAAATGAATGATGTTGCCCAAAAGCGCGGTAGACTTGATATCGCAGCGACGCCAGCGCTTGTCTTCGGCACTGGAGATTTTCAGAGGCGTGACCGCCGTCTCCTCACCGTCCGGCGATGCTGCAATTTCTGACGCGAATCCGAAAACTGTCGGTGTTATCCCTTTGGGGTAGGCATGATGACGCTTGGTGTCGGCGCCGCGACTAACCTGAAGATACACCACCAGGTTACCTCCACCGTTCTTATCGACGAGCTTGTCGCAGATATCGCACCACTGATCGTGTGTCCAGTCCAGATTGATGTCGACGGCGCTCAAGCTTTTTTTCATGCGATCGATGTGCAGACTGAACCCGATCGGCTTGCCATCATGCACGGGAATTACTTCGTATATTCCGTCCCCGAACAGGAAACCACGATCCATCGGCGATATTCTTGCCTCGTCGAGCGCCATGTAGTCGCCGTTTAGAAAAGCGGTCGTCATAATCAGTCCTCTGGCAGCTAGTCCGCTGTGATCGCCTGTTTTACAAGGGCTTCATAGTACGGCATGCATTCCTCAAGGAGCGGCTCAAGTCGCTCCGGAAACGGCGCCGTTTTCGGCTTGTACGGTTGAAAGCCTGTTGAACGATGTACGCTGGCGTACCAGTACCGGGCCCAGATGCCGTCTTCGGGCCGGGCACCGGCCGGCCAGGACAGCATGGCCTCATCGAATGGAATGCCGATGCGACCACATAGCTTCCGGAGCACGCCACCAGGGTTCATCAGAGTCGCCGCGGAATCCAACACCGGTGGCTCCTGCCCCAGCGAATGCAGATATTCGACAAGGTCCAGATGCGTTTTATAGCCGACATCTCTCAGGGTCGGTTCGCTGACCTGCTCGGCATAAGAGGGCAACATGTCGCGAGGGTGGCGGATCAGCATCACATTCACGGTGCGCTTCATAAATGCGCGTTCCAGATTGACCAGGTGGTGCGTCATCTGTTTGAAAAACGCTACCGGCGTAGGCTGTTCTCCCAGGATGATATCGGCAACGACTTTCTCGCCGTCGTTCTCCATTGTAGCGATGATGTCGTCGGCGCCAGGATGGTAGTCCTTCGCAGCGGAGTTGACGAGGTAATGGGCATAAAGCGGTTCGTCATAAACCGTCGTATCAACACGCTGGGCGAAAGAATACATCAAGGCCGTTGAGATATTTCTCGGCCCGCTCCAAACACAAAGACGAATCGGTTTTTCTGCCACCGATCTTCCTATGACGCTTTTTGCGCGGCGAGAACCGCGGCTTTGATTTCATCCTGGTACAACGCTTCCAGTCGGCGCGTCATCGGACCGAAGACGCCTTCGCCGATTGTGCGCCCGTCGACCGCCGTGACGGGTGTGAGTCCGCCGAACGTGCCTGTGACGAACGCCTCATCCGCACCGTAGACGTCAAATAGGGAAAATTTCTTTTGCAAGCAGGGGATTCCCTTGTTCTCGCACACTTCGATGACTTTGGCACGAGTGATGCCGTTCATGCAGTACTGACCCGTCGATGTCCACACTTCGCTATTTTTGACGATGAAGAAGTTGGTCGCGTTGCAGGTTGCGACGAAGCCGTGAATATCCAGCATTAACGCCTCGTCGGCGCCGGCCTCGATTGCCTGCAGCAGTGCCAGCACCTCATGTAATTTGCTGTGACAGTTCAATCGTGGGTCGAGATAATCAGGCGATCCGCGACGAATCGCGCTGGTAAACAGGGTAACGCCATTTTCCTTGCTTTCCGGGCTGGCCAGCTTGTGCTCAGCGATGATGACCAGGTTGGGACCGCTGACCACCAGGCGCGGATCCTGTGACGGCGTTTTCTTGATGCCTCGCGTCAACATGAAGCGCACATGTACATTGTCGCGCATTTTGTTCGCTTCGAGCGTACGCCACAGCTCGGCGGTGAGGTCTTCGCGGCTCATGCGCAAGTCCATGGCAACCGCCGCGGCCGCCTGCCAGAGTCGGTCAAGGTGCTCATCGAGAAAAACGAGCACGCCTTCGTGAAGGCGCAAGGCTTCCCAAATGCCGTCGCCGATCAGATAGCCGCTGTCAAAGACGGAGATACTGGCCTCGTTGCGGGGTACAAGGTCGCCATTAACGTAAACCAGGATATTGTCATTGCGTTCGTCAGCGACCGCATTGTGCGTCCCGTGAACCATTTTATGTCCTCGGAAAGATTTCAGCTGCCTTTCACAAGGCTGCGAACATACACGGTTAAGAGCGGAATGCAATGCAAACCGGTGCCCTGCCAGGAGTCTGCGCGGTAGCAATATCCGTAGCGAGAAGGTGCCACAGCGAGGACGGTTTTTCGATCTTTTGAGGCGCATAGTGGGATTACGTAACGAAAAAAATCGGAAAAATGGACCGCTGTGGTGCCTTCGCAGTAGGCATACTTGCTACCGCGCAGACTCCTAGCCCACAAGTTTGCGCCAATGTCGTTCTCGCAGATTCCGGTCTGATCGTCGCTGGCATACACCATGAAAAACAATCACAACTCGCCGAGCCCATCAACATAACCTTGTTGGACCACTAGTAGGCGGCGAGTTGTTTTCCCAAATCCGGCGTCACTTCAGTCTCATTAGGGCCCTCAAACACGATTGGTAAAGACTCCAGGTGCCCTCCACCATTGCGCAGAACGACAAAATGCAAATGCGGTCCGCTCGAAAAACCAGTATTTCCGGAATCGGCGATATATTCACCGCGCTTCACTTCATCGCCGGGCCTCACGCGAATGGTGTTCCAGTTCAGATGAGCATAGACGCCAATCGTACCATCGTCGTGCAATATACGGACCAGGTTTGCCGATGCCCCCTGCTCTGCCGGGTCGGATCCGGCGCGAAAATTCGTGCTGGCCACTTCGATAACTGTGCCTCCTCGAGCGGCATAGACGTCAGTTCCGACCGGCATTGCAAAATCGACGGCGTAATAACTATCAGCGGTATTGTGCGTTACCTGAATAGGAAACGCCTGCGAGACCATGAATTTGTTTGCTATCGAAAACGGCGCACGATACGGACGGTGTGGCCTGTGTTCAGCGTTCGGATCCCCAAGCAGATACAAGAAGCGATAGCTGATATCGGGCACACCGACGTCGCCAACGGCATCCAGCTGCAGCAACTCAGTCTGGCTGCGGGGAGGCAAGAGCCAGTCCATTGACTGATCGGGTGGTGGTCGTTCGACATTTTCAAGTACGTCAAGCACGAGCACGAGCTCAACCGGCGCATGAAAATCATTTGTTGCATGAAACTGAATTTTCCTGCCGACCAGACGATATGCCAGCGATACCTCCGGCTTCTTGAGCCCGCTGGGTAAATCACGCACTTCGGCGAGTGCCTCCGTCTCGGGAGCCCTGTCGGTAAATACCCACTCGCCGTCCGGGCCACGATATTTGTAGAGTGCCTGTGCCAGGCTGATTCCGGAAATGCCCAGCAGGATCGCCGAAATCAGAAGCGCTGATGATTTTGAACGAAGGTAGATCGCAGGACGGCAGCGCCCGAGACAAGCCCTACCCGATGTCGATGCGCTGCCAGCCATTTTCCGTGCGTCTGATTTCATAGGCTGGCCAGTATTGGTTGTCGAGCTTCAGAGTTATGATTTCTGCCGCACCATTCCATGTAATGGTCTTCAGGCGCACTGCCGATTTATCCTTCTTGCCCCTGACAACATCAACGAAGGTCTGCAGGTCCGGCGTCGCCTGGTCGTCCACTTCGACTATCCGCCGTCCGGCCCACAATCCGTAACGGGTTGCGGGAGATCCGTAACTAAAGAACGCGATATACACACCGTACGGATCAATACCTCGTTGCGCGGCCATTGCCCGGTGCGGATCCTGCAGCAATGCTCCGGCCCAGGATACTGCCCGTTGTATTCCCAGCCCGTCCAGTGCAACCGTCTCAATTTCGAGCTGCTGTACAGCGCCGTCCCGCCAGGCCGTTACGACGACATCGGGCTTCTGCACTGCGCGCTCGAGCTCACGGAAGGTGGTAACCAGCTGCCCGTCGATCGCCAGTATCATGTCGCCGTTGCGCAGCTGGGCTGCGGCTGGCGACCCGGCCACGAGGCGCCTCACGCTCAATACGCGCCGGCCCTGCGGGTTGTAATTTTCGAGTTTTGACAGCCACACCTCGTCAAGTCCCAGTTTGCGGGCGGCAAACAACGGAGCATAGGCAAGCTCTGCTTGCAGCGAATACAACGGCCGTCCTGTCCGCACAAGATCGACGAGTTCGGTCACCAGATCACTGCCGACCCCGCGATTAAACTGGCCGGAATCATTGCCGCTCTGAAATGAAAAGCTGGACCACAGGCTGACGACACGTCCGCGTTTATCGAGCAGCACGCCGTCAACATCAGGCGGTGCATTCACCAGGTCAATGCCTTCCAGATTCGAATCCCGAAATCTAAGAGTGCGCGACAACGGTAGCGTCAACGGATCGACGGACGAGACGGTACTCGCCTGATGCACAAGCTGGTGGTCGCCTTTGAGACCAACGACCCAGACCTCGTCTCCGGGTTCGACCAGTTCGGTATTGAACGTTGCCGCCCTGACCGGTGTGTCGCCGATCGCCGCCGGATCGTAGGAGACCACCGCCAGGTTGTGCAGTGGGTGCACGTACTCAACCCTGCCCCGGACTTCGAGTGAGCCTGCAAATGTGATGCTGACGTCCCCCAGTGCGACCGGAACCGTATTTCTGTCGACGACGACGAGACCCCGCTCGGTGTCAACGATCAGCCCGGTGCCGTAATAATTGCGGTCAGATACGCCGGATACCGTATAAGGCAGGTCGAAGGTGACGACAACAAGTGATGGCACTATCTTTCGAACACGCGGATCGCTGTGACTGCTGAACCGCGCACTGCCGGTTTCTGCTGCAGAGCTGTCGGGGCCAGGCGCCAGGTCCCGGCAGGGCCAGATACCCGTAGTGTCATCTCGCTGACAATGCCGCGCTGGAAACCATCTCCTGTCCATCTCGATCGAGCGCACGATACTGTTGCGCGGGTCTTCTATGGTCTTGTACCGAATCGTCGTCCGATCGCGGTCGCCGAGACCGTTGAGGATCGCTTCGAGGTCAGCAATGCTGGCGACGACTATACCGCCGACTTCCGTGATTACCGCGCCGCGTGGTATTGCAGATCTCGACAACACATAACCGGGGTTTGCAACATACACGCCGTTTATCGGCCGATTGTAGTGACGAGCCTGCTGATACGACAGGTTGTGAACGATCGCATCACCAAACTCCATGTACTCGTCCGGAGATATGCTGTGAAGATCGCCAACAAGCACTTCTTCGCTTATGTGACGCCCGCCCCTTTCAAGTTCAATGGTGATCGTGTTACCCACGTTGTCATCGAAGATCGCCGCCAGCGGCACGAACTTCGTGACCAGTTCGCCGTTGATACGAAGCAATATGTCGCCCGGCGCCAGTTTGCCGGCGGCATCCGACTCGGGGATGACCTGCTCTACCGTTAGCATGCCAGTCTGTTCCGGATGCGACGAACGGACCAGCTGTTCGGTATCTTCCGTAAGGCCAAGTCTTCGCAGTTCATCATAGGGCTTGACCTGGAAAACAGTCTGCAACGTGCCGCGCGACACGGGCTTGCCGTCCTGCAGGAGTTTCAAAACTCGGGCAATACGATCGAGCGGCAGGAAGAAACTGCTCGCCGCCGAATTGTTCGCGCCGGCATTCAGCGCAACAACTTCACCCTCAATATTGACGACCGGCGATCCGGATGAGCCGCCGGACGTGCCCGATGCGGCCTGAAAATAGAAAGTGTTGAAATCGTTGTACTTGCCGCGACCGTAATCCGGCGCTCTTCGGTCGAGTCGAGCAATCGTCCCCGATAGAATCGAGAGCTGCTCGCCAGCATCGTTACCGACGACGCGGATCTCACGGCCAATGGCAGCTGCCCCCGGCACAAGGCGCAGTTCCGTCGGCTCGATATAACGCAATCCGCGCGGATCATATCTGAAAAAGCCGAAATCATGCACTGGATCACGATAGATCGGCGTCAGCCGCACTTCCTCATTGTTCAGAAAGATAGCCTCTGCCACGACCGGTCCAGGCGTTACAACGTGGCGGTTCGTCAGGATCAGGCCGCGTTTCGCATCGACGACGAACCCGGTAGCCTGTGTCGAAGAGTTCCACTCGGTATCGAATGCACGAGTGCTGTCAACGCGGATGGACACGATGCCCGACGAAATTTTTTCAATCGTGCCAACCCACGCTGGCTCTTCGGAGAACGCCGGCAGCGTGAGACAAATCGCGACCAACATCAGACCGATTCTGCTTGGCATGTTCTCCTGATAACCCGTGTGCACGATTTCTCCTGTTTCCATGGTTTCTGGACTGACAGAAAACCACCCAGTTCCCTCTTTCCTTGAGATAGTCGGTGTTCCGACCAATAGTCGGCCCGGCCGACCATGCTGTCGATTCCCTCGACAGGGCCGAGCCCCGTCGCCTGGGGCGCGACCCTTACTCTGACCTTACCTTGTAGGCGAGATCCAGATTTCTCGCTGCCTTCACGTCGTCCAGCCGCCGGACCGGCATCGTGTAAGGCGCTTCCTTGTGCCTCGCTCCATCCTTCTTCGCATCCTCGGCGATCGCGATCATCGCGTCAATGAAGCGGTCGAGGGTTTCTTTACTTTCTGTCTCCGTCGGCTCGATCAGCAGGCATTCGGGCACCAGCAACGGGAAGTAGGTCGTCGGCGCATGAAATCCGTGGTCCAGGAGGACTTTGGCGACATCCATCGCGGTCAGATCGAACGATCTCGACTCTTTCTTCAGTGTGATGATGAACTCGTGGCTGGCCCGCCGTTGCGGATATGCGAGTTCAAAGCCGGCATCCTTGAGACGCGCCTGCATGTAATTGGCGTTCAGCGTCGCGAATTCTGCGACGCGCTTCATACCGTCCCGCCCGATCATGCGCATGTACACGTAGGCCCGCAGCAGTACCCCGGCATTTCCCATAAACGCCGACAGACGCCCTATGGTCTGCGGCAAATCGTCTTCTGTCAGCCAGTCGAAGAACACCTCCCCATGGTCTTCTGTCTTACCGACGACTGGCACGGGCAAGAACGGCAGCAGACGTTCGCCGACGCCGACCGCACCCGAGCCGGGGCCGCCACCGCCATGCGGCGTCGAAAACGTCTTGTGCAGATTCAGGTGAATGACATCAAAACCCATATCACCTGGCCGGACTTTGCCGAGAATAGCGTTCAGATTGGCGCCGTCGTAGTAAAGCAGTCCACCCGCATCATGCACGAGTTCCTGGATTTCCATGATCCTGCGCTCAAATACACCGAGCGTGGAGGGATTGGTCAGCATGATGCCAGCCGTATTGGGCCCCAGCGCTTTCTTCAGTGCCTCGATATCGATATCGCCCTCTTTATCCGTCGGCACTTCACGTACGATGCAGCCACACATCGTTGCCGTTGCGGGATTTGTGCCGTGCGCCGCATCCGGGACGATAATTTGGTCTCGTGCATGATCGCCCTGCGCGACATGATAGGCGCGAATCATTGCCACACCCGCAAACTCTCCCTGCGCCCCGGCCATCGGCGTCAAAGAAACGCCTTGCATGCCGCTGACCGCCTTCAGCATTTCCTGGAGTTCATACATGCACTCGAGAAACCCCTGGCCGTAGCTTGCGGGCCCGAGCGGATGGCGGTGGATGAAGCCCGGCAGCATGGCCAGGGCATTACAGGCCCTCGGGTTGTATTTCATCGTGCAGGAACCGAGCGGGTAGAATTGCGTGTCTATCGAAAAATTCTCTTGCGACAAACGCGTGAAATGCCGGACGACCTGCAGTTCGGAAACCTCGGGCAAGAGCGCAGGCTCGTCTCTGAGAAATGCTTTCGGTATGCCGGCTTCGGCGGCTTCCGCAGGAGCCTGGGCAAATGCCCTGCGGCCCGGCCGCGATTTTTCGAAGATCAGTGCTTCGCTCATCTCATTTCCTTGTTACCTGCCCAATTGATCTCATGCAGGCTCAGTCTTCTATTTTGATACCGAGCGCCTGATACGCCGCCGCGTAATCGGGTTCGCTCGAAAGGTCTTCGATTTGTTCCCGATGCACAACCGTGTTGTTTTCATCGAGTACGACAACGGCCCTCGAGAACATGCCGGCAAGCGGACCCTCGATGATTTGCACGCCATAGTTTTCACCAAAGCCCATGTGGCGAATGGCGGACAGCCCGACAACTCGCTGCAGAGACTGCTTATCGCGAAATCTCGAATGCGCGAACGGCAGGTCATAGGAAATCATCAGCTCCGCAATGTCATCGTAATCTTTGGAATACCTGTCGAATGCGATGACCGACTTTGCGCAGACCGGTGTGTCGATACTCGGGAAAATATTGAATATCTTGCGCATGCCGAGCCAGTTCGCGAGTGTGACGTCTTTGAGGTCCGTATTGACCAGGGAAAAATCAGGGGCCTTGCTGCCGACAGTTGGCAGCTCCCCGTAGGTTCGGTATGTCCCATCCTGGTATGTGATTGTTGGCATCGATCAGGTTTCCAATGTCAGATTCATCGTTCGGTCAGGCGCTGCGTACCTTGCCCGCACTCATAATTTCCTGCAGAGCACTGGCGTAAGCCTCGAGGTCTGCCCGTGTTTTTGTTTCCGTTGCGCAGACGAGCAGCGCATCGCCAAGCTGCGGCAATTCCCGCGACAGGTCATAGCCACCGAGGATATCCCTCACGGCGAGCGCCTGCAGGACCGGCTCAACCGGACGATCCAGCCGGATTCCCGCGTCATGAAAATGAGGGCCGTCGAATAATCGCTCCACACCGTCAATTTGCGTGAGCAGACCTATCAGCGCCGCTGTTTGCCGCTGTGATGCCAGCGCAACCCTCGCAAGCCCCTGATGGCCCAGCAGCGACATGTAGATCGTCGCCGCAGTTACCATAAGCCCTTGATTTGTACAGATATTTGATGTCGCCTTCGCACGGCGAATGTGTTGCTCCCGGGCCTGCAATGTGAGCGTGAAACCCGGATTGCCGTCCAGATCCGTGGTCCGTCCAACGATGCGCCCCGGCATTTGCCGCACGAGCTTTTGCTTGCAGGCCATGAAGCCGAAATAAGGCCCGCCCGACGCCAACGGCACCCCCAGCGGCTGCCCTTCGCCGCAGGCGATGTCCGCGCCTTCCGACCCCCAATCACCCGGCGCTTTGAGCAGCGCGAGTGAAGTCGGATTTACGATCGCGATGACCAACGCGCCCTGTGCGTGCGCCCAGTCTGTCAGTTGATCGATTCGCTCGAGCGTGCCGAAGAACGACGGCTGCTGAATGACGACAGCGACCGGCGCTTCCTGATTACTCAATGCATCGAGATTTGCCGTCCCGTATTTCAGGTCCAATTGCAGCCGATCGAAGGTCAGTTTCTGGCTGCCGGTGATCGCTGTAGCTACCTTCCGATACACCGGGTTGACGCCAGACGCGAGCAATACGCGTCTTGACTTCACCGTCCGATTCGCCCTGACGGCCATCAGTGCAGCCT
>JACZWL010000026.1 GCA_022572185.1 Pseudomonadota bacterium
CAGCACTCGCTCTTTCGGCCTACACACCAGGATTCAGCGCCCGATTTCAATTCCAGGGCACTCGACGTTAGGATAGAATTTCCTATCCTTCGCGCCGAATTTTTGCACCTTATTGGTTAACGACGAAGCGTATATGTGTAAGGCGGTTGATCGCGGCATGGTCATATCGCGGATCCAACTGGTCGAAAAATCCGGAACAAAGCCCGGCACGTGGCGACATTCAGACCACGAAGGGCGACTAGGTCTTGTGCCCACTTTTAGTCGTACTTGATGTACTGCAAGGTGGGTTCACGAATTAACCGCGGCCAGCTGAAGAGTGGTAAAATATCCCGATTCGCGAACGACAGCATTGCGGAGGTCGAAATGGCAGAGAACTTATACAATACCCGTTTGAGCGACGAAATCAAAATTTCGCCGGCCGCAGCCGCGCAGCTCTCCTCGCTGATCGACGACGAAGAGGGTGTCGACGGGATCCGGATCTACGTGTCCGGTGAGGGTTGCAGCGGCATGAGCTACGCTATGACCTTCGTGGAAAAGCCGAATCAATACGATTGCGTGCTCGAATTAGGTGGCATGAAAATGTACGTTGATCCGGTCGCGCTGGGTTTTTTGGAGGGCGTCGAAATCGATCATCAAACCGAAGGCCTAAATGAAAGCTTTGTTTTCAAGAATGCCTTTGCCAAACCGGGCGGCAGCGGCACCTGCGGCGGCTGCGGCGGCGCCGGCGGCAATAGGTACTAAAGAACGACTACTACTGATTGGGCAGCCGGGCAGTTATCGAATTGCCCCATACCTCAACGCGGCTCGACGCATGGGACTGGAAGTACTGGTCGCGTCCCGCGGCGAACACTCACTGATTTCCGAAATTCACCAGGGCTTGCACGTAGACCTGGACGATCCCGATAGCGCACTCACAAGCATCCTGGAAATTGCCCGAGGGGCACCGTTTGCCGGTGTCCTCGGCTGCGACGACACAACGGTGGAACTCGCAGCCCTTGCAGCGGATGCACTCGCGTTGCCGCATAATCCGCCGGCGGCCGCACGGCTGACGCGGCGTAAAGATCTGGCTCGCGCTCACCTGACGAAATCGGGGTGTGCGGTTCCCATCCATCGGCTCGTCGATCTTAGCCGCGCGCTCGAAGATCAGGTCGCGGGGCTGACCTGGCCGTGCGTCGTCAAGCCGCTGAATCTCTCCGCAAGTCGCGGGGTTATTCGCGCCAACGACTTCGCCGAATTTGTCACTGCGTGCAATCGTATCGGCAACATCATCGCGGGATCAAATGACGATTTCGAACGCACACACGTACTCGTCGAAGCGTATATCGATGGGTTCGAAGTCGCATTAGAGGGATACCTACACAACGCTGAACTGAAAACGCTGGCGCTGTTTGATAAACCTGAACCGCTGTGTGGACCCTTTTTCGAAGAGACCATTTACGTAACGCCCTCGCGCTTGAGCCAGTCGACCCAATCTCGCATCGTGCAAAGCGTTGCCCAGGCCTGTCGAGCCTACGGTTTGCGTACCGGGCCGATACACGCCGAATTGCGGATCGATGAGCGCGACGCCTGGATACTGGAAGTTGCCAGCCGCACGATCGGCGGAGACTGCTCTCGCAGTCTGGACATGGGCGAGGAATTCAATCTCGAGGAGTTTGTGATCTCGCTTGCCATCGGCAAACCGCAAACGCCAAGGACTCCCGACGAGGCGCGCGGGGTGATGATGATCCCTATCAAGGAGCGCGGGATCCTGCGGCGTGTCGAGGGCCTACGCGATGCGCAAGGTGTCGCGAATGTGGTAAGCGTCGATATCCTGGTTCGATCGGGTCACGAATTGGTGCCGCTGCCGGAGGGCAACCAATACCCCGGATATATATTTGCGCGAGGCCAGTCCCCCAGCGAGGTGGTCAGTGCGCTTCGTCAAGCGCACTCACGGTTGAACTTCGTGGTCGCGCCGATTCTCAAGCTGATCGCCGAATAAATCCCGCCATTGAACTATCGCTGGTAGCGCTGCAGTTTTATTTCTTGCTCCCGCCGCCCGCCTGATAGCCGGCCGGTAATTGGCCGTAGTCACCTTCTGCGAAAAAGAATCCGCGCATGTGCTTTTCGATCAATTCGATATGCTCGGTATCGGCCGTAGTAAGCCCGTTCTCATTGATGATGGTGGTAAGCCGTTCGAGCCACTGTTGCCAACCCTCGCTGGACACGTTTTCGTAGATGCGCTGGCCCAGCTCGCCGGGATACGGTGATTTCTCCAGACCTTCGGCGTCCTCATTCAAGACAACGCAATGTACTATTCTCGTCATGGCAAATTTTAACGCGAAGCGATTTTATATCGTTATGGTTCGGCCTTCGATTATCGCAGCAAACGTCGCACTGGGATACTTAGCGAGATACCTCCCTGGTCCCTCGTGAGGCACCCCGGCAACAGCGCTTATTCACCCCCGGCGGCGCACACTGCCTCGACAACGCCAGGGCGGCAATTTATCGAAATGATGCTGCCCTCAACCGCGGTCCCGACCCCGACCCTGCCCCCGTCGCGGTAGGACTTCGCTTCTGTCAGCCGGTAGATTCGGCCGTCGACCCCGCACGGGAAAACGATCCCCGGCGACCGCGTTGCACAAATAAAGTTGTACATGCGTCGTGCCGTCCAGCGCGTGTTAACCGCGTAGTCATCAGGCGAGGGGAATCCCTGATACGAAGCGTCACCATGCGATTGGGCGCAGCGCTTTAACGAGCCACCTTCTATCGAGCACATGGTCGCTTCGACCAAGCGGCTCCCGGCTTCCGCGAGCCGGCTGTTCGCCTGGTGTCCATTCACGCCGTCGGGCATCGTGACACGCGTTTGCGCGACGACATCGCCCGCATCGATCTCCGCGGTGACCCAATGCAGGCTGATGCCAAATGACTCCACACCGGCACGAAACTGCCAGAACACGGGCGCCGGTCCGCGAAAGGTCGGCAGCAACGACGGGTGCAAATTGAAGCAGCCATAGCGCGGAATCGAAACGATGTTGTCGGGTAGTTTTCGCCCAAAGCAGGAAACCAGAATAACGTCGGGGGCAATTCGGGCAAGTCGCTCAACTGCAACCGACCAGTCTCCGACCAGTTCGATCAGCGGAATAGCGTGCAACAACGCCAGCGATGCGAGCGCGGTCGAACGCTCAACGAGCACGGGAAATTTTGGGTTGTGAAGAGCCGACTTGCGTTGGCCTTCGACAGCGATGGCGACGACCGAGCGGCCTGCCGCTATCAGCGCGCGCAACGGAATATACGACAGCGAGCTCGGCGAGCCAATGTAGACGATTTTCACTGCACAGCGCCCCGACGGCGCGTCACCCGTTTTTGATCTAAAAGCCGAAAAACGAAAGTTTCCGTGATGCCGCTTTCCGCGAAGCCCTCCAAAGACGAGTAGACGGACTCGTCGGTGGTATTGGGGATACCGTACCATTCGTCGAATCCCTGGTCCGGTACTGACAAATTAACTTCTCGGCTCGTGCCATTTTCCGTGCATGCACGACTTATGTGGCCGTAGCACAATTCCAAGACGCAAAGGCGCGTTGTCGGAATACTCGATAGTGTTTGGCCGATATCAAATGCCGCCCAAGATTGAAAAGATTGTAGACAGCAGCGTGCGTGCTCAGAAACCGTTGCGCCTGATGCGTTGACTTGAATCGCCGCATACCTCGCTCCCTAACTCTGGTTGGCTGATGAGAAAGCTCGGCTCGATTATTGGCGTATTCGGAAGTGTCATACGTACTGGGGGAAGTCCACCACGCTCGAAAGCGGACATTGGCATGTAGTTGGCTGCTGCCACAGAAATTAGCCCAGACCATGGCCGCCAACAGGTGACGTCTCGAAGCGATCACCAAATCCCGCGATCATCGGCCTTCCATTCGCAATTGCTTGTTGCACGGATTCAAGCGAAAGTGACCCTTCGTGGCTTTCCTTACTATCCCAGACCTCGGTAATCCA
Source organism: Pseudomonadota bacterium (assembly GCA_022572185.1). Lineage (GTDB taxonomy): Bacteria > Pseudomonadota > Gammaproteobacteria > Steroidobacterales > Woeseiaceae > JACZWL01. Next base: position 3,973 of record JACZWL010000026.1, read on the forward strand.
CAAAACGTTGTCGTCCGCCAAATCTTTGGCGATGATATAGCTTAAGCAGCCCGGCATGTCCGTCGTTCCTTCGAGCAGAATAGCAATTAGCTCATTGCGTTTGCCATCATGGGCGATCATCTTGCCAATAATCCCGTACATCTCAGACTTTTCCTTCAATGAATGGCAACCGCATAGCGAAACAAGCGCTGCCATGCAAGTGACCAAAGTAAATTTCCGGCGGTTCATCTTATCCAAATTCGCTCGAGAGAGTCCGGTCAGTATATAGATGTGTCCAAGCCTTGCTGAATCCCGGCAGCTATGTGATCGTCGTACGGGTCAATCCCGATTCAAATCGGATGGTCTGATTCAAGAAATGGGGTCGTACATTCCTACACTCGTCAGGGCTGAACATTACAGAAGTCTTAGGATCAGTGCGTTCAGGGAATGGAAAGCAGTAGTGGCCTGAACAAACTTTGCCAAGTTGTGCTTATCCGCCGAATTTAATTTTTCAGTACCACAAATGACATTGTTACTAACTAAGTGGTTCGGTATGTCGCACAGCGCCATTCACCTGGTGACTGCGGTCGTTTTGCGTATTCGATAGATACTGATTCCAAACGCGACACTGAGCCGTGCAAAGGAATTCTGTTTCGGGGGAGTTCAAAGGGAGTCGCCGAATCGATGCGCAAGCCGGACAATTAGAAAGTCGAGAAATGCACGCACCTTCGGTGTCGCGCCGCGACGACTAGGGAATATCGCATGAAGCTCAGTCAACCGACCCGTCCAATCATCTAAGACACGAACGAGTCGATTTTGGTAATCGCCGAAGTGCATGTAACTGGGCAGGATCGCAATTCCGCCCCCGTCCGCCACCATTCGCCTCAAGGTGTCGAAGTCGTTAACTGACGCGCGCGGGTTTATGACCACCTGTTCGGTGATATCGCCCGTTGAAAGCGTCCATTGATTGCTGCCTCGCATATCACTCATCACCAGACAGTCGTGGTCTTGAAGATCTTCCGGATTCTGTGGCGTGCCTCGTGCCTTGAGGTATTCAGCACTGGCATACAGGAATAACCGCCATTGGCCGAGACGGCGCGCAACCAGACTTGAATCCTGAAGGGCGCCGATCCGAATCGTCAAATCAAATCCTTCATCAATGACATCAATCAGACGATTCGTCCAGACCAGCTCAAACTGCACCTCTGGGTACTGCGCCATAAATTCAGCGGCCATTGGCGCAAGCAGATGTTGACCCACATTGACCGTAGCGCTAACTCGTAAGGTACCGCGTGGAATCTCCATGGCTTGCTCGACGTAGAGGTCAGCATCATCCGCCTCGTCGAGCATCCGCCGGCAATGCCGATAGTAGATGTCGCCAATCTCCGTGACGTGAACCTTTCGGGTCGTGCGTTCCAGCAAACGCACACCTAGCCGCTCCTCAAGACTGGCGATTCGGCGGCTGATATTCGATTTGGGCAGCTGCGTTGCCTCTGCCGCCGCGGTAAATCCACCGTGTTCCACAACGTAGGTGAAGACGGCGAGCTCGTTCAAATCTCTGATTCGATTATCCCTCATATGAGACAGTATGTCTTATGCAAGGTTATTTATCTAGTTTGTAGAACAACGTAAATTAGTCTCCGAAATCAGGACAAGACTGAATTGGAGATGAGTCGTGGAAATACTGCACAGAGATGACCTTAAACGTGGCGGCTTCGGCGGATTGAAGGAAACCCGTATGGTGATGGACCGGCGCGTATTTGAAGGCAGGGCAAACCCCGGTACCTGGGAAGGTATTGGCAACTTCGTGTTTCTGGCCGATGCCCGTTACCTGCCAAAAGGCGAAACCGGACACCACAGCCACAAGGAAATTGACGTTCTTTCGGTGATGGTCGAAGGGCGACTCGCTCACGAGGGTTCGCTGAAGCACGGCCAGTCGATGGACGGCCACGATATCCAGGCACAGCGAGCCGGAGGGGAAGGCTTTTCACACAACGAGGTCAACCCCGACGACACCGAAAACCGAATGATCCAGCTCTGGGTGCTTCCGGAGCGCGCGGGAGAGCCGGCCGGTTACAAGCTGTATCAGCCGAAGGGCACAAAACTAACGCGTGTCTACGGTGGCTCGACCGATCAGGACGAGACCTTCGATAGCCACACGCTGATCGATGTCGGGCTTCTTTCAGCCGGCGAAAAAGTTGCGGTCGACGGACCCTTCCTCGCATACGTCACGCGCGGATCGGGACACATCAACGGCGAAACAGTCGGAGATGGCGACCTCATTCGAGGCGAAAACCTCGAGTTCAAGGCGGTGGAGCCCACACAACTGATCGTGGTGCACACCGATTAATCCAACTAAGGAGAAAATACCATGGCATACAAACGATTTAATGCCGATAACGCAGCAATGGTGCTTATTGACCACCAAGTCGGAACCATCGAGTGGATGCATTCCGCACCGAAGAAAGACGTGATTCGCAATGTGCTGGCGCTCGCGAAAACGGCGAAGGAACTGGGCATGCCCGTCGTGCTGACCAGCAGCCAGGAGGATCAAGTTCAAGGCCCAATGTTGCCGGAACTGAAGGAAATCTTGCCGGAGGCGTATGAAAACCGAGTAAAGCGAGGCGGCATTGCCGATGCATTCGACGATCCGAATTTCGCCGCCGCCGTCGAAGCCACGGGGCGTAAAAAGCTGATCATGGCCGGGCTGCTGACTGAAGTCTGCTTGCTCTACCCGGCGCTCAATGCGCAGGACGAGGGCTACGACGTCCAAGCGGTGGCCGATGCGTCGGGATCCGGCACCAAGATGGCTGATGAGATCGCCATCGCACGCATGCGACACGACGGTGTTGTGGTCACGAGCACAATCCAGGTCATGTCTGAACTGGTGTTCAACTGGGCCGAAGGCGCGGGACCAAAGATTCTCCCTGTTCTGCAAGAAATTTATGCAGATCTCGCGGCTTAACATGACCCGAGGATATGCAAAATGACGATAAGTCCCAAAGGCGCTGAACGATTGATGACGCTGTTCATCGCTGCCGGTATGAGTTTGCTCATGTCGGCAGCGATGCTCTTATTCAACATGGGACTGACGCCCGATTTTTGGTCGGCGTGGATGAAGAATTGGGTGGTATCGACTGCCGTTGCTTACCCGGCCGCCCTTGTAGTTGTGCCGCTCGCGCGCCGGGTCACCGGTCGAATGACCTGATTCACGACCTCATTAAACCCGCACAAGTATTTGCAACTTTGACAACTATCTGAGGAGACCAACCTGTGACTAAATCAAGCATCAATATCTTACGCATCGATTCGAGCGCCCGCAGAGACGGCTCCGAGACCCGCGCCTTGACTGACGCGTTCATCAACCACATCGGGGCTAGCGCCGACACCACGATGATTCATCGGGACCTAGCCGCGGACCTACCGGACTTCGTGAACGAGACCTGGGTCGGCGCCGCCTTTACCGACCCTAATGCCCGCTCTGATACGCAAGTGGCCGCGCTTGTCGCTTCCGACGCCTTAGTCGCGGAGCTCGAGGCCGCGGACATGATCGTGATTGGCGCGCCGATCTACAACTTCTCCATTCCCGCGGTGTTGAAGGCCTGGATCGATATGGTGGCCCGCGCAAGGGTGACGTTCCTCCACACTGAAGACGGTCCGGTAGGCCTTCTGAAAAACAAGCAAGCCTACGTGATGATCTCACACGGGCCCGGGGGCACAACCATTGGCAGCGCGACGGATTTCGCCACGCCGTATCTCAGGCACCTACTTGGCTTCATTGGCATTCACGATGTGGAGTTCATCTCTGCCACGGAAGTCAAAGAGGACTCGCGTCGGTTAGATGCAGCACTCACCGGCGTGCAATGGCACACTCAAGAGGCAGCGTGAGGCAAACCATGAAACTTCTAAATCATGAAGCCGAGTTTGAGCGGGCCTGGGCCGATCGCAGCAACACGCGATTCGAGCTGCCCCCGATCGACGTCAACCGGGTACTCGCCGAGCACTACCGCACGAGCGAACCGCTCACGTTCACCCGCACCATGCTGTGGGACATGGAGGTGCGGAAGGCATGGAGGCCCGACCGCTATATCCCATCCGTTGTACGGGAGGGGAGCGCCCACGCCTGGGGCCGGAGTTCGGCGGCCGACGGAACGGAATCCTTCGTACGGTCATCGCAGCAGCGACTTTGGCTTGAGCCCGTGGAATATGGGCTGGTCCTGGAACAAGTCTGCCTCAATCCCACGCAGCAGAAGGTTTCTTTCATCGGAGCAGCGGAACTTGCCGATCGCGACAGCAACCTTCTTCACGCCGGTGCGGGACAGCCTCTGTTTCATGTCGAGCACTCGGTTGACGGCGACGAATCGCAACCACTGAACAGGTGGCGTATCGCTCACCTCACCGACAGACTCGAGCACAGGCTGACTGAGCGGTTTACACTCATGGCGAACGACGTGTGGCTGCCTGAGTTCATTGAGATCTACATCCGAAGTGACCTGGACATCAAGCTGACCCGTCGCGACATCTCCTGACCCTCGTTGGGCTTCAGCGTTGGTGCCACTGAGAAGAAGTGTGAGATGAAACGAGCATTTTCCGCTGGAAGCAGCATCATTGAAGAAGATGCCCTTAGCAGAACAGGAAGAATGGAACGCCTTCTCGATCTGGCTATGAAGGACCGCTTATGGCGAAAGCGGCAACTCAGGATCCACACATATCGTGCATTCAACCAGAACAACCTGGCTCGTCACCGAGTCGCTCGAAGCTAGACGCATACATCTGCCAGAGTACTGCGGGAAATTTGCGTGTTACGGCTGCCGTTGATTGAGCCTGCCAAGTACAGGTAGGCCGATGAACAAAAATCAGCGAAAATACGCCAATTTTCCCCATAGGTACCGATTTAGAGCATAGTCAGTAAATCGAACTCTGCGCAATTCGATGCGTCGTTTGCAGTTGTGCTGCTATGTGCCTGCTGGGCTTGCTAGTGATGGCCACAGCATAGGCTGCGCAAAATGTATGAAATGCAGAGTGTAACTAAAGTGCGTTGTCGCTCACTGCCCCGCGCAACGCTCCGCCAGCTGATAACGTGCTTAAGTCACACCAAGACTCACCAGTTTGTTGTGTACTTCTTTCGCACGCTCCAACAACTGATCATAAGTCCATATTTCGTCAACGTTTGATGATTCGAGCATCAGCTCAATATATGAATTCATATCTTCGTGACTTGCGAAAGACTGCTGGTTTGAGCGACTCATAATTACGGCCGTCTTGTGCTTAGTGGCGATCCCCGGAAATCTATCCTTTATCTCCGTATAGTGATTTTTGATTTCCTATTGGAGCCATTCACCAGTTTGGAATGCTGCCTGATTGAAATCTTGCCTAGGGTGGCCTTTTCTCGTTGCCATCCCTTTGGACGGCCTCTCTATCTCGATTAGTTTGTAAGACCGATCCCGGTAGGAAATTATGCAATCGGGCTCTACGTGAACCTTTCCTATCGGCGATTTTTCACCCGCGGGATACTTAAATTTGGGCTTACTTTCACAGACGCCATAAGCGTCCAACAGAATCGGGTTTTCTTCTAGATACGAATGGAAAATATCCTCTGTTTCGGTAGCTTGTTGATGAAGAAGATCCTGCAAGCCGTCGATAGCCTGCTGGAGGTTGTCGAGGACAGTGTTAAATTCCCCAATCCAATCATCACTGCCGAATGAGATAGTGCCTCCGCCTTCAGGTCGCCGCGATATGTATTGGCCAAAATCCCTACGAACGTCGGCTTTAACTCGCACCCGAATATTTCTACAGTCCCAAGCTGCTTTTTCTCGATGCACAAGCACTTCGAGGTAATCATAAAATGTTTGTGAGTTTTCATCGGCCGGGAAAAACCCAAGCTGCCGAATTATTTGTGGCCCCCAAAAGTCGCTAGAATTATCTGGCAATTTGATATCCAAAACCCTACAAAAGGCTCCATAGGTAAGTCGGGCGATAGCATCGCTCAAGGACAGGTCATAGGAATCTATTTGGATGCATCGATCGCCAGCGACTTTTTGCGTCGTTGCATCAATTGGTTCGCCAACAGTTCCTTCCCAAACTGCCTCTTCCAGCTTTTCCTTTGAGACAATTCTATATATCCCCAATTTCGTCCCTTGTTCGGCCAGTTCCTCCAGTAACTGAGTTACGCGATCAGGGGTCACAGTTGGTTCGTAGTCAATTTTTAGCGCCGCGCCGCCAGATTTCCGCCACTGATACTCCGGTGAAGTTTTGGAGTCAAAAATTACAACTCCATCATTGAGGACCATGCATTTCAGTCGCGCTGCGTTTAGATAGGGAGATATTGGAAATTTCGGATATCCGCCGCCTTTTGGCGGAGGTGCGGTGAATCGTTCATATTCGGATATGTACGCCGAAACATAGCGCTCCAAATACTTGCTGATATCTGACGAAGACGCCATTTGTGCAGGCAAGTTTTCTCCATTTTTTGTTTTCATAGCACGCGTGCGCCAGACCAAAATGGCTATAGAAACGGCGCCAAGCCCCGCGCCAATTGCAATTAAGCTAGTTGCTTCCATTTAGCCGACCGCAGCTATGATTCTAGCGCGTCGCGATCTAAAGCATACACGTAAACATTCTTCTCTTGAGGCAACCACGGACCGCCATGCAAGAATATCCGGCTCATTATGCGGCAAAACAATCTCAGAAATCGTACTACACCTCGGTCGACACGAACCGCCGCGATATAGAATCGAGGTAGCGATTCTTCGCCTCTAGGTTATGTCGGCGTATTATCGGCCTATCCGTTAGGGAAGCTCTGATTTATTCAGTGAAAGGTTATAATACAGATCGTTATTCAATGCCGCACGGAGATATTGATAATGCGTCAGCAAACGCTCGCCGATAATGGTTTCGAACGTTTTCGCAAGCGAACGCGTCGGGAGACGTTTTTGCTGGAGATGGATCAGATTATTCCGTGGCGCGATCTGTGCAAAGTGATCAAGCCGTTCTATCCGAAGCGAAAGGGTGCGGGCCGCCCAACAGTTGGATTGGAGCGGATGCTGCGCATTCATTTTCTGCAACACTGGTTCAACCTCTCAGATCCGGCGGTTGAAGAGGCACTGTACGATTCACGTGCCATGCGCAGTTTTGTTGGCATCGATCTGGGTCGCGAACCGGCACCGGATGAAACGACGGTGTGTAAGTTCCGCCATTTGCTGGAGTCACACAACCTGGGCGGCCAGCTATTCAGCCTGATTAACGAATACCTTGAGGAGAACGGTCTCAAAGTCAGTACCGGCACGATTGTGGATGCCACCATCATTGATGCACCGACCTCGACCAAGAACAAAGATAAAAAGCGCGACCCGGAGATGCACCAGACGAAGAAAGGCAACCAATGGTACTTTGGCATGAAGGGGCATATTGGTGTCGACAGTAAGACCAAGCTGATCCATTCGGTGGCAGCCACCGCGGCGAACGTACACGACAGCCAGTTACTGGGGGACCTGTTGCACGGCGATGAAACCCGGGTGTGGGGAGATTCTGCCTACTCGGGCCAGCGCGATGTCATTGTAGAACACGCGCCGCATGCCAAGGACTTTACCAACAAAAAAGGTGCTCGCAATCGGCCGTTAAGCGCCGAGGAGAAATCGAAGAATCGCACCAAGTCGAAGGTCAGGGTGAAAGCCGAGCATCCGTTCCTGATTCTCAAGCGAATCTTTGGTTTCAATAAGGTTCGTTATCAAGGCCTGGACAAGAATGCCAACCGCCTGTTTGTTGCTTGTGGGCTAGTGAATTTGTACATGGCGCGCAGACAATTATTGCGACCAACATAGGACAGGTGCGTCTGAAATTTACCATTGATCAAAAAAACCGTGCATAGCGGTAAAACAAACGGACTAAACGCCCCAATCACAAAGCATTTTCCAAATATTTGAACGCGTAATAAAGAAATTACTTCAACACATTTGAAAACACGAATTGATCAGACTTTCCTTAGATTATTACTGTAAGGTCAATAGCTTATAAAGGATGGTTAAGCTTGGCCAAGGCGACCTCAAACGTTTTTGTCGACTATGCGATTTGGCAGGTATTTTGATAATTTGAATGCTTAGTTAAAAGCCCAGGTGGCGGAATTGGTAGACGCGCGGCGTTCAGGTCGCCGTGTCCTTACGGGTGTGCGAGTTCGAGTCTCGCCCTGGGCACCAAATGCGACAGGGCTCCCCAAGAGGGAGCCCGTTTCTATTCTGGCGTGTAAGAATTTATCTCCCTCCTGACTTGTCTGCAACGCGCCGCCCGATGAATCGGAAGCAGTGCAATCCGAGAGCCTTACAACCGCGAAACCCCAGCCCTATGTCGCCCCTGCTCAGCCGGACATCAAAGCGCCTGCTGCTGCTGAAATGGATGGCGAAAAACAATCAGCGCAGCCGGAGATCGAGATACCTCCGTTAGTCCAGAAAGTAGACATTACGACAATGAGTGTCGCGGACCTGGATCGCCGCTGCCCCTGTGCGGTGTCGCCGCGGCGGCGCTATACTGGAGGCCTTGGGCCTGCTATATCGTCAATGCTTTCAGAGGCATGCACAGATTATTGAAAACTTCGGTTAAGAATGCTGCGGCTCCCTTGCGGGCAGGCTCTCTGCTGTTGGGCGCGCTCTGGATTGTCGTGACTGGCGCCTGCGCTACGGCCCCGCCGGCAAACGTCGAGGACATCTGTGCGATCTTCGAGGAGAAGCGCGGCTGGTACAAAGCTGCGAAGAAATCGGAAAAGCGATGGGGCACCCCGAAACACGTGCAAATGTCGATCATTCGCCAGGAATCGTCGTTCAGGTTCGATGCGAAACCGCCGCGGACCAAACTATTGGGGTTTATACCCTGGAAGCGTCCGTCGGACGCCTACGGCTATGCACAGGCGCTGGACAGTACCTGGGAATGGTACAAGGATGACAGCGGTCGACGATTCGCGGACCGTGATGACTTCGATGACGCCATTGACTTCGTTGGCTGGTACACGAACATGTCCAACAAGTCCGTGGGTATCTCGAAATGGGATCCTTATAATCAGTATCTCGCTTACCATGAAGGCCACGCCGGTTGGCGTCGCGGAACCTACCGGCGAAAAAGCGGGCTCAAGAAGACAGCCCGCCAGGTCGACTACCGGGCGAGGGAATGGGGCGCGCAGCTGCAGCGCTGCGAAGACGACCTCAACGATGGCTGGTGGATATTCTGACGCCGGTTATTTGGCAAGTCGTAGTGCCCGCGCATCGCTGTACCGTTCAGCTACGGACGCGACGTGATGCTGAAGCATTGGCGAGCGTCGTGTCATGGTATGGCAAACGAAATCCCTGAGAGGATCGAAAGCGGACGTTTCCCAAGGTGACGCTCACACCGGGAATTGCGACAAACTCAGCAAATCGAATTGATTGGCATATGCGTGCACAGCGGGTGTGCCTCCAAGGTGCATGAGCAATATTCTGCAGCCACTTGCAAAACGACCATCGTTCGCGAGTGCCAGCAGCTCCCGTACCGCCTTGCCTTCATAGACGGGGTCAGCAATTAGCCCTTCCATCCGCGCAAGCAGGCGTATTGCGTCGAAAGTCTCACTTTCGGCCACACCGTATGGACTTTTGTCCGCCGCAATTACCTCTATGTCGGTTGCCGAGACCCGGACTGACATTCCTATCTCCGCAAGCGCATCATTTGCCAGTCGCATCACTCGCTCCCGCTTTATGCTGGTTTCGTCATCGTCGGAGACGCCAATGACGCGAGTTTTCTCGCCCATCGCTGCAAAGCCAGCGACCAGGCCAGCCTGCGTACTGCTGCTGCCCGTGCAGTGGACGACGTAATCAAAGTGAACGTCAAGCGCCTTGCTCTGCTTGACGATTTCTGCTGCGCAGGCCATGTAGCCCATGCTGCCGAGCCGGTGCTCGGAAGCACCAGCTGGTATCAAGTAAGGAAGATGGCCGCAGCCCCTGAGGTATTCGCAAAATTCGATTAAGGGACTCTGGTCCTCGATCGGCCTTTCAGTCTCGTCCAGGAACATTTCGGCTCCCATAATGCTACTCAGAAGAACATTCCCTACCTGCCGATAGACCGGACCTGCATCTTTTGTCCAACCAAAATGCAGCAGGGCACATTTCAGTGTGCATTTCGCTGCTGCCGCCGCCGTTTGCCGCGTATGGTTGGATTGAATCGCTCCGCCGGTGACCAACATGTCAGCGCCGGTTTCAATGGCATCTCCGACCAGGAACTCGAGTTTGCGAGTCTTGTTGCCGCCACCTTCCAGGCCGGTCAAGTCATCTCGCTTGATCCATAACTCCTGACCGTCCAGTTGCCCACCGAAGTTATCCAGCCGGTGTATCGGCGTTGGCAATTGCGCCAACGCGGCTCTTGGCCTCTTGGCTAATTCAAGCAATAATACGTTGATATTATTTTCGTCGAGCACAAGTCTCTCCGAATGCTTCGAAACCAGAGTTTGGAGCAATTTGCTGGACGAGACAATGAGCCAACCGCGGCATCTCTCGGTCGAGAACAATCACTCCACGCCTACTTTTGGCCGAAAGCTAAACTGACCCGACACCGACATAATGCACCGAGAAATTACCTTAGGAAATCACCGTAAGTTCAAGTTAAACTTCTGGCGATGTGTACTGACGAGCCAAAGAAGACGTTGACACAACCCTGCAAACTGCGATAGCAGGCTCCGATATTAGCGGCAGCGGCTGAATAATCTGCACTTATTGATGGTATATTCAGGCCACCCGATGTGTTCATATGAAATTCAAATCAGGAGATCACCATGAAAAATAGAATAATCAGTGCCTGTGTTTTTGCTGGCCTGCTTGCAGGCGGCCTGGCGCTGGCGGATGACGATGAAGCGATGATTGCCAGTGCGAAAAGCGCAGGCCCTGCCAGCGTCACATCCAAAGCTACCATCAAGACACCTGATGGCAAAATCTTGCAGGCGGGCTCAAACAGCTACACTTGTTATCCTCAACAGGAAATTATCGGTCCGATGTGCAATGAGGCAGTTTGGGATGCTCTCATCGGCGCGATGTTGAAAAAGGAAAGCTTCGAGCATAATAAATTCAGCGTGTCCTACATGCTGGCCGGCGAAGGCACTGCCCTCGGAGTCAGCAACAGCGATCCCTTTGCCAGCGACCCTGCCGCAAGTGACGACTGGGTCAAGGAAGGGCCTCACCTGATGATTGTTGTTCCCGATAGTGCAATGCTCGAAGGATTGTCCACAAACCCAGCTGATCCGGTATATGTCATGTGGAAAGACACACCGTATGCACACATCATGGTCAAAATCGCTGCTGATTAGCAATGCATCAGGGTCAGTTCTTGCGCGGTGCAGGAACTGACCCAGGTTTCTTTGGCGATTCAACGTCCGCTGAATCAGGCTTTGCCTGGACGTCTGCTTTTGGCAGCGACCTCAGACGGTCGACGCAGCACAGGCGTTACACTTCTCTGCCGGCGTTTCGAAGTCCTGCGTCTTTCTCGCTCAAAAGTCGTTTTGTCGGCTACATGACGATAACATCACAATTCGATGTATAGCTACGATGTTGTTTCATCATCGGGATGACACTTCCTGTCGATGAAAAAGGAGCTCCCCCTAAGAAGCAGGTGCACTACAAGTTTCTTCTGCTCTGCATCCTGCTGGTGAGCTACTTCTCTTATCTCAGTTTTCAATACGACGTAAGGACAGGTGGAATTGCATCTGCTCTAACCTGGACTTTTTTTGTTCTATGTACGCCGATTGCAGACGCCGGCATCTTATTGGACTTCCCGCTCAGGCTTATATTCGGCATTCGAATGCTGATTTCGGAAATTGCTGTTTGGGCTTTAGCGATCACCATAAATATCGTTTCATTGCTTTACTTCGCCGAATATTACGAAACAACCAAGCTGACGATGCTCTTGCATGCAATTCTTACCATGCGTTATCCATATTGGGGTGTGATTTTGCTAGCTGGGGCGGGCACATTTCTCTCGATTCGATTTGCCGATGAGCTCATGGATGTTGCCCATCACAGGGACAGGAACTTTTTTCACCGCCATGCTTTCAAGCATGAGATCGTAATTATTGTGTTTTTTGTGTTCGTTCTTATTGGATACTACAAGCTCATAGCTTCGCTCGGCATTGAAACCAAGCTCTGAAAGGCGGATAGCAATCCGTGCCTGCCGATTGGACTTGCCGCGGTATCATAGACACACTCGAGCCTCATTTTGAGGCATGTTCAAATGCCTCCGGACTAAGCCTGCTGAGATGGCTGTGGCGGCAACAATTATTTATCCAGGGCGCCGAATTGCCGGGGCGACAATGTCGCTGTGTAGGAGGGACATCACAGATTCCAGCAGCAAATCAGCAGACACTATTACTCGCAAGGATGGTCGAGTTAAATATGGTCACGGTCAGGGGGAGCGCATGACGACACATGGGAAGCTTTTCGCTATTGCGGCTTGGGCCATGATCATCAATGGCTGCGGAGGTGGCGGGAGCAGCGTACCGCCCACTGCTCCTGCCCCACCAACATCGCCTCCGCTGCTCAGCACCGGTCCGGCGACCTGTACCGGTGGCAGTGCCGGCGATTTTTTCTGTTCCGGTATCTCTCTCCGCAAACGAGTGTCGCTTGAAACGATGGGCGGCACGGCGGGCAACGACATCTGGGGCTGGTTTGATATGCAATCGGGTAATGAGTATGCCTTGATGGGCATGACGAACGGCACGGCCTTCCTTGATGTCACAAATCCGGAGAGTCCGGTCTTCCTCGGACGGCTACCTACGCAAACTGCGGAATCCGCCTGGCGCGACATCAAGGTCTATCAGGATCACGCGTATATCGTCGCAGATGGCGCGGGTGCGCATGGCATGCAGGTCTTCGATCTGACGCACTTGCGGGGACTGGTGGCGCCTCAGACATTTTCCGCCGATGTTGTGTACGGCGACTTCGGCAGAGCCCATAACCTTGCGATCAACGAGGAGTCGGGATTCGCCTATGCCGTTGGAACGGATACATGCGGGGGCTTGCACATGATCGACATCAACATACCGATCAATCCGATGTTTGCAGGCTGTTATTCTCTTTCTGAGACACATGACAGCCAGTGCGTCATATACCAGGGACCGGACGCAGTTCATCTGAATCGCGAGATCTGTGTGAGCTCTAACGGAAATGACGCAAATCAAGATTTTGTCGAGGTTGTCGATGTCGATGACAAAACTGATCCCGTGCGAATCTCATCAACGGCTTATTCAGAAGCTAGCTTCGCCCATCAGGGCTGGTTGACCGAGGATCATCGCTTCTTTTTGTTGGGCGATGAGTCCGACGAGTCCAGTTTCAACGTGCCCACACGGACTCACGTATTCGACCTGTCAGATCTGGATGCCCCGGTGTATGTGTTCGCTTATGAGGCTGCGAGTGCCGCAATAGATCACAACCTGTACGTACTCGGCAGGCGTGTATTCCAGGCTAACTACACGTCCGGGTTGCGAGTGCTGGAGTTTGGCGATCTGGCCAACAGAGAATTAATGGAAATCGCTTTCTTCGACACGTTTCCGGCCAGCGATGCCACTGATTTTTCGGGTGCATGGAGCGTATACCCTTACTTGCCATCCGGGACCATCATTGTCAGTGACAGAAATAACGGGCTGTTCATTCTTTCGCTCCCGTAGCGAGACTGACCAGCCGCTTCGCTACCGAAAGAGTCCGCTGGAAGATTTCGCCGAGACGCGGCTCTAAATTCATCGGCTCCGCCGCTGGCGAGCCCTCGTCCGTCAGCCGGGAAGAACGAGCATCCCGCTCCCTGCCGCAGGACCAGTTTCTGCCGGCGTCCTGTGCACCGACGCGCTGCGCGCAAAAAACACCCAAGCACCTGATTTTGCCACTCAGGGCGGTGCCAGGACCCATCCTCACCTGTTCCTCAGCACACCATCAGGAATTCTTACAAAAACAATTACTTTTCAATCAGTAACTTACAAGCGTTCATCCCTACATTTGATTCCACGGCAACGGGCCTTGCCGCAACGGCAGAAAGCCAAAACGGAGTCAGAGATGAACAGCACAAACCGCAACAAGACATTCGCTCAGGCAGCACTCAAGAGTGCCGCATGCCTGGTGCTTCTGAACACAGTGCTGTCGGGATGTGCCAGCAGCCCTGATGCCCGGCAGGCAAGCTTCGTTGATGAATTGGAGATTTACGAGGAAGTCGCAGTTCAAGGCCCGCTTGCGGATCCGCGGCGTATCCGCAGCAGAAAAAGAGTACGAAAGGCAGCCGGTGCATCGCAAGCCGCCGTTTTGTATGCCCGCTCCATTTACATCGATCCGATTAACCGGCCGGTATCAAATGCGGCGTCACTCGCCTCTTTCGTTTTGAAGTCAACGACCGGCTTTTTCCGTCGCCTGAGCCTGGACACGATCCAGCTTCCGTCTCTGGAGAACACGGCGATCCCCGATGTCGTCCATGGCGATGGCATGGATCTCGAGCAGTGGGAGAAAGACCTCGACAAGATCGTCGGCCACAGGAGCTCGACCGGCAAGATCGACTTCCTGGTCGATGGCGAGCAGTACTTCCCGCGTTTGCTGGAGTCTTTCAGGGATGCGGAGGAGTCGATCAACATACGGACCTACATCTTCGACAACGACGACTTCGCCGTTGAGGTCGCGGACATTCTCAAAGAAAAATCAAAGGACGTGAAGGTCCGGATCCAGATTGATGCCCTCGGCAACCTGGTGGCAATGCAGGCGGACGCAAAATCTTTGCCAGCCAGCCACAACGGCCCGCTGTCGATTTCCCGGTACCTGCGCAAGGACTCGAAGGTCAAGGTACGAAATCGCGCGAACCCGTTTCTGTACATGGGAGATCACACCAAGACCACGATCATCGATAAAAAGATAGCTTTTGTCGGTGGCATGAACATAGGGCGCGAGTATCGCTACGACTGGCACGACCTGATGATGGAGGTCAGCGGCCCGATCGTTGACCAGCTGCAATACGATTCAGACAAGGCATGGGCCCGGGCCAGCGTATTCGGCGATGCCGCCAATTTCCTGCGTATCCTGGGCGGCAAAAAGAAGCGTGCCGGTGATGCAGGCTACCCGGTGCGCACTCTCTATACACGTAATTTCGATTCACAGATTCACCGGGCACAGCTTGCCGCCATTCGCCGGGCGCAGAGCTACATCCTGATCGAGAACTCTTATTTCGCCGACGACCTGATCACCTATGAGCTGATCAAGGCACGCCGCCGCGGTGTTGACGTCCGTGTCATTCTGACTGCGGATGGGAATCACGGAACGCTGAATGCCAGCAACCAGGTTGCTATCAACACGCTGCTCGACCACGGCATCCGGGTATTCGCCTACCCCCGTATGAGCCATGTCAAAGCGGCCGTTTTCGACGGCTGGGCCTGTGTCGGTTCGGCGAACTATGACAAGCTAAGCCTGGAAGTTAACAAGGAGCTGAATCTCGCCACATCGCATAAGGAAACCGTTGACAGGCTTCTGGACGAGTTGTTCATCCCTGATCTGGAGATGTCGCGGGAAATTACCGAGCACGTCGACGTGTCGGTCGCTCAACTCCTGACGGAAAAACTAGTTGACGAGTTGCTGTAAGGGTTAAAGCATCGCCGGAGCCGTGGCCGATCAGGAGCAACTTATGCGGGCATTCGGGCGCCACCGATAATCAACAGCTTGCCAACGTCCTGCGCAGCCGGAGAAACAGCATTGCCGCGCATTGCATTCACAATCAGGTCCGCGCGGTCTACAGTACGGGTATAAGAAGAATCACGGCGGGTGGACAAGCAAATGGGCTTATCAATAGGCATTGCGACGCTTCTAATCCTCGCGCTTGTCTTTTTCTTTTTTCGGTCTAAACGGCCAGCACCCGATAAGCGACCAGCCGCCAGGAGACCTGTAGACCCAAGCGCAACAGGCGAATTTCACGCCGTATCGCTCAAGTTCGCCTCGAGCGCCTGCGCTGCCGCCAAAAGCCTGGAAGGCAAACGGTTTCTTTCAAGCGCGGCGCCACGAATTCCACTCCCTGATTGCGACGTGCTGGACTGCAAGTGCCGCTTTATACACCACAAAGACCGCCGTGATGGCGATGACCGAAGAGATCCTTACGCGCCCAGCATTACCGGACGGACCGGGTCGTTCCAAAAGGAACGGCGAAAACGGCGGGAGCGAAGAGAAGACTCCGACCCGCTATGAATCCCGATCGCCGACGAGCCGGCTAATAGCCGAAGTTTGCAACTGACGCCTGATAGTTTGCGAGCTGCTCCTCGTGCCGCGCGCGATCGTCAACGAGGATCAGAATCTCCGTTTCAAGCTGGCCGTTACGCTCAGACAGGTCTTTCAGGTCCGCCAGCAGCAAGATCCGATCTTGCACCGTCGTCTCTGTGGCGATCAAGAGAGCTTCCTTTTCGCGGATCAGGTCTTGATTACGTTCCAACTCCCGCCGATTGGCGTTGATCTGATAGGTTGCGGAATTGACGTTGGCCTGCAATTCATGAAGGTGATACCCGGCGCGATATGCGTCGAGGAACTCGACTTCCATTTCGGCGGAGCAGACTCCGTTGTAGTGGCCGCCTCTCGCACCTAGATTATAGCCGCGCGATGGCTGACAAAAATCCCGCAGTCCTTCCTCGCGCCCGGCCCGGTATGCCTGCAGGTCGGGTGTGACGCCATGCTTCGCACACGCCTTGCGATGTTCCCCAAGACGCTCGGCACCGTAGCCCCTGGAACCATCTTCAAAACCGATCATTTGCCAATCGCTGGTCACGCACTCGTCACCACTCATCGTGGCGCAGCCGCCAAGGCTCAAAAGTACGGTAACTGTAAGAATTCCTGCCCATTTGCTAACCATGTCATGCCCCGTAATTAAAGATCTGGAGTCAAAAAATCACTGTGCCGTGACCGTAGCAGGCCTATCACGCGAGCGGCTGTGACAGTATTCACAAATCAACCGCAGAGTGCCGGGACAGGCCAGATACATAGGCCCCGCCGCCATTCAAAAGACCTTCAATGTGATCTGTGTCACAGGGGACGAGACGCCCCGCCATGCTAACCTGCGCTATTCGGAATCTGCCGTCAGGACACGCCTGTATGAATCCAGAGGCTTTAAGTGGCGCAGCGTCGATCGCGCTGCTTAGCACCATTGTGTTTTTGCTGCTTGCAAAATCGTGCCAGGCCATCGCCAGATTCGTCGGCAGCACAAGCCGCTTCCCGGCCAGCATCATGCATGAGCCAGCGCAGCGATTTCGGGACGAGATGGATCATCTCACACGCCGCCTTCATGTGTATCTGACATCTGCGCTCGTTTTTGTCGTTGTTTTTGCGGTTAGCTATTTCCTCAGGCCCGGAGCACTTTTCAGCACCCTGCCAACCTGGCAATTGGCGATAATACTCGCGGTCTTGTCCGTTGTTTCGCTATACGAGGCTTACCGATTTGTCACTGTGCTGCTGGCCAGACGCCGAGCTGCCTTCCTGCGTGATGCCAATATCGCCGCCGGCCATGAATTACAGAAACTCACGGCTAACCGGAACCGTATATTTCACGACGTGCCCTGTGGCACCGGCATTATCGATAACGTCATCGTCGGTTCCCACGGCATCTATACCGTAAACATCGTTGCCCGCAGAACGCGCAAAGACAACACCGTCCGTCTGACCGGCGACACCCTCGAATTTGCTCCCGGCAATTATTCTTTGCCGCTCGGCGAGTTTGCGCAACGCGCGCAGCAATTGGCGCGCGAGCTCCGGAAAGTCCTGAAGCATGACGTGCGCGTTCGCTCCGTCGTTGCAGTGCCCGGATGGGAAATCGACTCACAGTCAAGTGACGAGCATCTGATCGTCAACGAACGCAATCTTGCAATGCTGCGTGGTTGGAAAGACCAGAATGATTACCTGTTGAACGAAGAGGTCGAGAAGCTTCAGAAACTGTTGGCCGCTCGCTGTATGCGGTTCGGCAAAAAATAACGCCGTTTTCTTCCTGTCGGCATTAGTCGTGCAGGCGCTCCTGTGCGTCGTGCCAACTGTCGTGCTACCGGTTTCCAGCAGGCTGCTGAAAAACCCTGTTATTCGGTCGCCTGCTGGCCGGTACAGGGATGTACCGTCATTTTCGCTGGTTGCAAGCCATTGAAAATGTAAGCGATCCGAAAATAGCTCTTTTCGGATCGCGTGGTTGAATAAGTCATGGATGACTTTTTCAACATTCTGCTAGTGATAAAAGAGCTTGCGCAGCCCGCTAATTTCAAACGGTGCCCATTCGCCTTCCGCCTGTCTCAAGCGATCGGCGAGTGCGAAAAATACCGTCGGATTGAATCCCATGCCGAAGTGACTCATGTTGATTCCAATATTTTCGACGTTTTCGCCGGGCGGAACTTTTGCAATCTTCCATGAAACAATGGCATCGGTTTTACTGTAAATCGCTGTAACCGGCACGTCAGGTATCGGCTCATGAAGTTTATCGATGCGTCTTCGAATATCCTGATCCTGCAGACTCATGCCCGATACGAATTCGTACAAACGCCAGACATTTGTCGCGACCGGATCGCCTACCGGGCTACCGAGGGTAATTACGGTGCGGACGAACTGTGGATTCCGGCGCGCCATTTCCCTTGCGAATAGCCCGCCGAGACTCCAGCCAACGAGACTGATCTTGCCGCCGGTCTCCTCGAACAACAGTTCGAGGCGCTCATCGAGAAGTTTTTCGAGGTCACGCTGCCATGTCAGTCCGACGTTTCTGCCGAGTTCCCAGCGTTGAGCGTCGTATCCCCAGCGCCTCATATACTGGCGCATTACTCGCATGGACCTGTCAGTGGCCAGAAAACCGGGCAATGTCATTACCGCATGCCCGTCGCCGGGTGCCAGGCTGCTCAACAATGGATGCATCGGGATGAGTGCAGTCGCCTCGGTCAGTGCCCGGGGCGCTTCCAACAAGGTCAGCAACCATGATGGCGGACTGACGTCGTCCACCTTTGTTGCCCTGCCCGGCCGCTGGTCGCGAGACTTGTGCATGTCTGACTATACCCGATTCACTGCAATAGAGATAAATGACTATGTAGCATTTTTAATAGAATTCAATAAGTTATGGTAATAATCTCAACAAGATCTCCAGTTTGCTTCGCGCTCCCCGTGAATCCGCCTGCAAACCCGGGCTTCAGACAGCAGCGGCCGTTCGGCCGGCCGCTTCCAGCCGTTCCGCCGCATCCTTGAATTGCGCCTGCGCCTTGTGCAGATACGCGGAAGCCTCGGCCTCGTAGTCATCTGCGGCTGCCGACCACACGCGGTTCACGTAGCGCTCGCCTGCCGCGAAATCGCTCATGATATCGGCATACGTCTGCAGCCCATACAAGTGCACCATACTTTCGCGTGCATCGGCAAAGCGGCGCAGGTCATCGCGAAGCTTGTCGTCAATCGCGTTGCGCAAAGCAGTTGTCGATATCGATGCCGAGTCGCTTATGATTTGCTCAAGGTCCCGGACGATATTGCTCAGAGACTCGCTGAGCTCTGCTCGATTTGCCGTCAGCACACTCTCGGAACGGGCGTCACCCCGAGTCAGTTTCTTGATAATCAAAACGCCGATAATCGCGACGCTGGCCGCCGGTACGAACAAGTTCCAGTTCGTCATCTGCGTATCGAGCGCCGTTGAATATGCCGCCACCAGAAAACCACCGATCAGTAACAGATAGCTCATTAGTTTCACAGCGGTCTCCCGATTCGGTGGCAAAGCGTCCTGGGATCTGTTTTCTTCATCGTTTTCGATTCCTAGGCCGCCGATAACACGTATTTGATGGCATAGCCGACACCGATGAGCGCTTCACCAACGATGAGCCCGGCAGCAATGGGAATACCGACGCCCTCGCTCCATGACTCGCCCTTGTAACGGTCGGCAAGTTCACGGCAAAGTGTACCGAGTGAATAGGTCAGCACAATATTGAACGGCAGATAAAAACCGAGGCCGACGGTAATACCGAGACCGCCGATCACTGCCGACAGCAATCCACCCAATACTGCCCCTGCGGCATATTTCTGCGTCGGCACATCACCCCCCAGAATGCCTTCAACCATGCTTGCCAGAGCCTGTCCCTGCGGTGCCGGCAGTCGTTCACTGCCCAATGTGAACGCTTCGTGAAGAACGAATATAAGACCGATCACGACGATGGGGCCGAGCCATGCGCCGATAAACTGCCCCATTTGCTGCATGCGTGGCGACGCCCCGACCAGATAACCTGTTTTCAGATCGAGCATCAGGTCAGTCGCTTGCGACATCGCAACACTGGTGGCAGCACCGACCATGATTGCTGCGACTATCGAATCACCGCGTTCCATGCCGTGTGTCATGATGATGAGCAGCGTGATGCCGATCAGCGTCATTCCTGATAAAGGAGACCAGTTCGTGCGGCCAATCGCCTCCGAAAGAATGATGCCGGACATCCAGATCCAGAGCGTACCGAGCACTGCCATGCCTATGCCGCGAATAAGGCCGACTGACTCAACGGATGTCACGGCGATGATCGCCAGCACGATTGCGGCCCCGATAATCGCGATGTAAAGAAGCTTGATCGGCATCTCATCGGAAGACGCGGCCGAGTCGATCCGCGACGCGTTTTGCATCGATTTCACGGCGCTGATGATCAAAGGCAGGGCGAGCGCAACACCCATCACCGCGCCGCCAATCAGCATGCCGATGCCGAGTGGCCGGTAAAGCATCAGACGCAGCTGCCCCGGATCGCTGATGGCTGCGCCCATCTGATCGAGCGGAAAACTACCGGTCGCCGCCAGCAACGGCGACAGGAACCAGTAGGCAACAAACCCGCCGATGATGAACGCGACACCGCCACGTCCGGCAATGAATCCCGTGCCGATCGTCAGGAGCGAGATGTACCAAACGCCGTTCATGTAATCCGGCAATCCGATTACGGCACCCAGGTTCCAGTTACTGACATCGGTTTGCTGAGAAATGATATGTACGATCGCACTGGCAGCGGCGGCGGTCAGCAGAATAATGGCTTTCCGCACACCGGCACCCGGAGACTTCAGGATCGTTGCCACCGCTACGCCGCCCGGATAGGTCAGTCGCTCGAAGTCGATCATGTGCTTGCGGAGCGGAATAATAAAGGCAATGCCGAGAAATGCGCCGGCTATGCATCCGAAAGTCAGAATGACCGGATCAAACTTGTCCCCGTAACCCAGGATAAATATTGCCGGCACAGAAAACATCATGCCGGACGACGCACCATTCACGCCACTGGCAATCGTTTGAACGATATTGTTCTCGATGATGCTCTTGCGCCGTAGCATCCCCCGTAGGATTCCGAAGCCAAGGATGGCGGCAAGCTCTGATCCCTCGATCGAGAAACCTAAAATCAATGCGGCATAACCAATCGAGATCGCGATAATTACGCCGAGAAACCAACCGACGATGACGGCAGTCCATGTAAGTTCGGGGTATGCTCTGTCAGCTACTGCATTCGACGACATTTATTCTTGATTCTTTCTTGTCCGGCGATGTGCGACGAAGACTATCACAACGGCTGGAGTCGCGCCGCCAGCCGGCCATTGTCCATCACATCGGCAAGGTCATCCGCCAGTTCCCTGCACGCGTTAACGGTCTTTCTCCAGGATTGCATGCGTTGGTCCTGATCCATTCTTAGAAAATCAGTCCTGTCCGGAATCTTGGCAAATGGCAGGCGGGACACGAATTCGGCGGAGGGGCATATCAGTATGGTCCGGTCTGTGTGTTGCGGATTCGGTTTTCTCCAGGACAGCTTCTTGTCGAACCAGCCCGGAATCAGCCGCTCGGAAAAGTGAGGGAACAGCGTCAGGCGATCCGGCTCACAGAGCGGCAGATCGAGATGGTAATCAATGACGCCTCCGTCGCGGTAGACGCCTTTTGGCGCACCCTTGATATTTTCGACGCCCGCCATGACCAGCGGAACGGAAGCGGACGCCGCTGCCGCATCGACAATATTTTCCTCTGAAAGCATAATCTGTTGCAGCGGAAATCCTTTTGCGTCAAAGAATGGCGGCAGGTCGCGACCATCATAAAAAAGTCCTCGAGAAAAAAAGGCGCCCAACGCGCGTCGATTGATCAGGTTTGCCGTTGCGGCGACTGTCAGACCGAAACTCAGCGGCAATCTCGAGTCGCTCGACGTCAAAAAACCGCTGCGCACCGTCATTATGTGGCTCCGCAAAACCGGATGCGAGACGACTTGCGCCGCGCCATGTTCGTCGAACAAGTGATGCAAAATTTCACGCGCTTTGCCTGAAATCTCCTGCATATCGGGATTCGGCGAATAGGTCTGGTCGAGATATGCGGACTCGAAGCGATCGATCGCAGCCAGCGGGTCGGATTGTGCATAACAGGAGTGACGCCACGAGCCGATTGATGAACCTATCAGGTGAACGGGTGCGGCAAGTTTGGGCAGTACGCGGTCGGCGATGACGCGATCAACCTGGCTCAGGACCAGCCATTTCGCACCACCGGACGCGCCGGCAATCGTGCCGATTCTGTCGACGGAAAAGCCGTGCTTTCGCACATCTTCGAAGGCGGCGGGACCCGCTTTGAAAAGTAGTGAACCGTTTCCCTTCACCGGATTTACCCGATCAGTAGTTTTCGGGGACGAACCCCGCGGGGCGTCCCCATTTCGATCCCGCGTGCCTTGTCCGCAGTGCCCGGCGCCACTATCGACTCCTAATCGAAGGGGTGTCGTTTGACGATCGTCTGCTCGCGATCAGGGCCGGTGGAAATAATATCCAGCGGCACACCGGCCAGTTCTTCGATTCGTGCCAGGTAATTCTGTGCGTTCTTCGGCAGATCTGCGTGGCTGGTTGCGCCCACTGTCGATTCCTTCCAACCCGGCATGTCTTCGTAAACCGGCTGGCAATCGGCGAAACGATCAACGACGACAGGAAGCCCACTGATCGGCTCGCCATCGATCTCATAGCCAACACAGATTCGAATCGTCTCGAGACCGTCGAGCACGTCGAGCTTTGTGACACAGAGTCCCGAAACACTGCTGTTGATAATCGACCGGCAGAGAGCAACTGCATCAAACCAGCCACAGCGCCGCGGGCGCCCGGTCGTTGCCCCGAACTCTGCACCGGCCGCGGCAAGGTGCTCACCGAGACCGTCAAACAACTCTGTCGGGAAAGGCCCTGCGCCGACGCGCGTCGTATAGGCTTTGACGATGCCCAGAATGTAATCGAGGTCGCGCGGACCGATGCCACTGCCCGTACTTGCGGCGGCCGCTACCGTGTTCGACGACGTGACGAACGGATAGGTGCCGTGATCGATGTCGAGAAATGTGCCCTGGGCACCCTCGAACAGTATGTTTTTGTCGGCTTTGGCGAGATCGTGAAGTATTTGGGTCACATCTGCTGTGATTGGCGCAATAATCTCAGCCGCACTCATGGCTGAATCCAGCGTGTGCGCAAAATCGATCCGATCGGTGTGATAATAATTTTGCAAGAGAAAATTATGGTAATCGAGTATTTCGCCCAGCTTCGCTGCAAACTTCTCGCGCATAGTCAAATCTGAAACCTTCAGTGCGCGGCGCGAGACTTTGTCTTCGTATGCCGGCCCAATGCCGCGGCCAGTGGTGCCGATTGCAGCGGAACCGCGGGCCTTCTCTCTGGCGACATCCAGTGCAATGTGTGACGGCAATACGAGAGGACAGCCTGCGCTGATCTTGAGGCGCTCGAATACCGGCACGCCGTTGGCAATCAGTTTATCGGCCTCACTGATCAGCGCATCCAGAGAAAGCACGACACCGTTGCCAATGAGACAAGTGACTTCCTCTCTGAGGATGCCCGACGGTATCAGGTGCAGAACGGTTTTTTCGCCGCCAATGACAAGTGTGTGGCCGGCATTGTGGCCGCCTTGAAAGCGAACGACCGCTGCGGCCCTGTCGGTCAGCAAATCGACGATCTTTCCCTTGCCTTCATCGCCCCACTGCGTGCCGATTACAACGACGTTTTTACCCATGTCGCTTATCCGTCCACTCCTAACGCACAATAAATAACAACACCAGGCCCGCAATCATCACGGTCAGCCCTGTCGCACGCAGATGATTGTCGCTGAGCTTTGCGATCTGGGCCACGGCCTGGCGAAATCGGTTTGGACCGATGAACGGAATCATGCCCTCGATCACGAGATAAAGTGCAAATGCGGTGAAGGCATCCTGCCACATAAAACTTACTCACAAGACTTTGAGCCATCGTCAATACGTTACGATGGCTGATGTTTTTTCAGAATTTGTCGCCTGCAAGCTACCAGCAGCTAACGTTTACCACTCGACTGATTCAGGTAACGGAAGAACTCGTTGTTCGGATCCAGCACGAGTATATCGCCGGGCTTGCCCATTGAATTTCGATAGGCATTGATGCTGCGATAGAAAGCATAGAATTCCGGATCCTTGGTGTACGCGCTCGCATAGATCTCGGCGGCACGCGCATCACCTGCACCTCTGAGTATCTGCCCGTCTCTGTAGGCATCGGCAAGGATGATCGTCCTCTCCTTGTCGGCAGACGACCTGCGTTGTTCAGCAATTTCATGACCCTGCGCCCGGCGCTCTGCCGCAACTCTCGCCCGTTCCTCGCGCATCTGCGCGTAAACAGAATTCCTGACGTCGTCCGGGAATTCCACCTGCTTGACACGAATGTCGATGAGCTCGACACCGAGCCCCTGTGCGGTAGTTGATGCCATAGCAAGCATATCCCGCCTTAACTCCGCGCGTCCGACCGATATTGCTTCCTGCACCGAACGTTTGCCGAACTCGGTCACAATCGCGTTATTGATAATCTCCGCCAGGCGATCGCTCGCAACGCGCAGTATTCCGCCTGTCGAGGTGTAGAACTGAACTGGATCGACGATTCTCCATTTGACAAAGGAGTCGACCTGCAATGCCAGGCGTTCGGCGGTAAATATGCGCTCCGGCCTGTCGCTGATCGTCAGAATGCGCTTGGGAAACCTGCGCACAGTCTGATAAATGGGAATCTTGAAGTGCAGCCCCGGTGCGTAGTCGGACTCGACCACTTTACCGACCTGCAATTTGATCGCCAGTTCGCGTTCATTGACCGTGAACGCCGACAGACCAATCGTGACCAGGATCAGTCCGGTAATGACTACCGCTGCGAATCTGCTGCCATTCATTGCCGGGTCCTCCTGTCGCGGGAGGGAGTCGGCTCAGAACGCGATCCACCGATCATCATTGCCGATTGTTCCCCAGCCGACCGACTCGTTGCAGATTCACTCCTGGCCCTGTCTTGTTCACCAATCAGTTTGTCAAGCGGCAGGTAAAGCAGATTGCCGCTGCCCTGCGAATCTATAAACACCTTGTTGGAGTTGGCGTACACCTCTTCGATCGCCTCGATATAGAGCCGATCCCTCGTTACGCGCGGCGCTTTTTGATATTCCGTGAGCAGCGCCGTGAATCTCGCCGCATCGCCAGCAGCGTCGGCTATGACGCGGTCGCGGTACGCCTCGGCATCCTGGAGGACGCGAGCAGCTCTGCCACGCGCCTTCGGAATAATGTCTTTCGCGTAAGTATCGGCTTCGAGAACGAAGCGATCGCGATCATTGCGCGCCTTTTGTGTGTCGTCGACGGCCGCCTGAACCGCCTGCGGATAGTCCAGTTTCTCCAGACTGATCGAAGTGACCGTAATTCCTGCTCCGTAGCTATCCAGGGTTGCCTGAAGAATTTCGCGGGTACTCGGCGCGATCTGGTCGCGTCCCTCGGTAACCAGCGCCAGGAGGGTACTCGTTCCAATCACCTCGCGTAGAGCGCTTTCGGTAACGTCGTGGAGTGTCGATTCGGGATCGACGACTTCAAAGCTGTACTTCACCGGATCGGAGCGCCGAAACTGAACAACCATCTGAATGAATACGTATTGTTCGTCGGCCGTCAGGATCTCGGTGCGGAACGGATAATTGTCGACAGCATTCGTATTGACGATATCAACCGTTTCTATTGGATAAGGAAAGTGCCAGTGCAGGCCCGGTAATGTCGTGACGGTATAAGCACCAAATCGCTGCAGTACTCCGCGCTCCGCCTCATCGACGCGATAGAGCCCCGTCAAGGCCCAGGCCACGAGAAGCAACACGGCAAGAATATAGCCGCCGGACGATCCCGCGGACGGACCACCGCCACCACTGAGGATGCCACTCAAGCGTTTTTGCCAATTCCGAACAATCTTGTCCAGGTCGTTCGGCGTCCCATCCTTTTTCTTCCAAGGATCCTTGCCGTTTCCAGGTTCGTTCCAGGCCATGTCTTCCTACATTATCTCTGTTCGGCAAGCTCGGAGGATTCCGCAGTTGCCACGTGCTCTAAAATATCAGCGGGCAGATGCTCGCGTTTCAACAACCTTGAGAATGCCCGCTCATCCAGGTTCAACTCCAGCAGCCATCCACCATCCTCGAGAGCAGTTTCCTGCTGCACCGCGCCCAAGTCGAAAAGCACCGCACGAAGCCGGCCCTGACTGGGTTTGAGGCGAATGGTGCCGTTGATCTTTTTGCGGCGCAGGCGATCCCCGATTACTTCGAGCAACAGCGGGATCCCCTCGCCGGTCATCGCAGATAGCCAGACCGCCCGTCCTTCACCCCTGCGATTATTCGTCAGACGCGATCCACGATGCAACTTATCGATTTTATTGTACACCCTTATCTGTGGAACCTGATCGGCATCCAGCTCTTTTAGTACTGCATTGACCTGCCTGACCCGTTGCCAGCGATCGCCATCGCTCGCGTCGATCAGGTGCAGAATCAGATCGGCCTCCTTCGTCTCCTGAAGCGTCGAACGGAATGAGGCAATCAACTCGTGCGGCAAGTCGCGAATGAAGCCGACGGTATCAACGAGAATCGTGTGGCTGCCGTCAGGCAACGCCAGTTTCCTCATGGTCGGATCCAGCGTCGCAAACAGCTTGTCCTCTACATAAACACCGGCATTGGTCAGCGAATTGAACAGGGTAGACTTGCCGGCATTGGTGTAGCCGACTATTGCGACGGTCGGTATCTCTGCACGGACGCGATTCTGCCGGTTCATCGCACGGCGGCTGCCGACCTGGTCGAGGCGCGCTCTTAGCTGACGGATCCGCTTACCGATAAGGCGACGGTCGGTCTCCAGCTGAGTTTCGCCGGGTCCACGAAGCCCGATGCCGCCTTTTTGCCGTTCGAGGTGGGTCCAGCCACGGACCAGTCGCGTCGATAAGTGCCTGAGTTGCGCCAGCTCGACCTGCAGTTTGCCTTCGAATGTGCGCGCCCGCTGGGCAAAAATGTCGAGAATCAGGCCGCTGCGATCAACAACCCGGCAGCTCAGACTTTTTTCAAGATTGCGTTCCTGGCTCGGACTCAGTGCCGCGCTCAAGATAATTAATTCGGCATCGTTCTTTCTGACGCTGTCCGAGAGTTCCTCGACTTTCCCCTTGCCGATGAAAAAGCGTGCGTCGGGTTTCTTGCGTGCACTGACAAGCTGATCGACGACGATAGCCCCAGCCGATGTCGCCAATTCAACAAACTCCTCACGTTCGATGCTATCCGGAGCCCCGCCGGCCGCCGTATGAAGCAAAATTGCACGTTCGCCGCTTCGCGGTCGCTCAAACAAATACGACCTCCGGGAGCAATACGACCTCCGGGAGCAATACGACCTCCGAAAGACGTGTGTCGATGTGCTTAGTCGTCAGATTCTCCAGATTCGTCGTCCGGGAGGGGTATACGAACATTTCGTGCCGGCACGACAGTTGATATCGCGTGTTTGTAGACCATTTGGTTAACACTGTTCTTCAAAAGCACAACAAACTGATCAAATGAATCGACCTGGCCCTGGAGTTTGATTCCATTCACCAGATAGATTGAAACAGGCACCTTTTCCTTTCTTAATATATTGAGGAACGGATCCTGCAACGATTGGCCCTTAGCCATTTTGGGTCTCCTTATTTTTGTATTTGCCCATTCTTGAACACAGCATTCCGGTGGCCCCGGTTGCCCATATACCACGCTCAGCCCAAAGCGGGGAAAATTCTATCATAGGCTACTCACAACAAGTCGAATTTCAGCTCAAATGTTCGTCAAGAAGCGACAATATGGCCTCGAAAGCCTTGTCTTCAACCGGGTCGAATGGGTTCAGTTGCCTGTCGGAGCGCAGCCACGTCAGTTGTCGCTTGGCCAATTGCCGGGTAGCCGCCAGTGCTTTGGCTGCGGCCGTCGATAGATCGTATGCGCCATCCAGGTGAGACCAAATCTGCCTGTAACCAACGGCACGCATCGACGAACTCTGACCGCTCAGGCCGGGCCGCTTGCGCAGCGTCTCGACTTCCTCGACGAAGCCATTTTCGAACATCCCTTGCAGTCTGGCGCCAATGCGCTCATGCAGCAGCGCGCGCGACCCGGGCACAAGAGCAATCTTCAGGAATGCGGCGGCGGATCGCCGGTTCCCGGTCTGCCATTCGGTCATCGTTCTGCCGCTGATCTCGAAAACCTCAAGCGCCCGCTGAATCCTCTGACTATCGTTGGGGTTGATCCTGGCGGCTGCGTCCGGATCAATGTCTGCAAGTTTTTCATGCAATGCGGCCCAGCCGACAGAAGCTGCATCGGCGTTCAGTCCGGCCCTCACCTGCGGGTCTGCCTCCGGCAATTCGGCAATTCCCTCGGTCAAGGAATGGAAGTACATCATCGTGCCACCAACGAGTAACGGTATGCGCCCAGCGTCGCGAATCTTGCGCATCTCCGCTTCGGCGTCTCGCACGAAGTCACCCGCCGAATAACTTTCCTCCGGATCGCGTATGTCGATCAGTCTGTGGGGGGCACGTTTCAGTGTTTCCGCATCGGGTTTTGCGGTGCCAATATCCATACCACGATAGACGAGCGCCGAGTCGACGCTGATAATTTCGAGCGGAAGTTTTTCACGAAGGCGAATGGCCAACTCGGTCTTGCCTGACGCGGTCGGCCCCGCCAGACAAATCGCAGCTTGTTTCGGCATTGAAATTGCTGCCTGCCTAACGTCCGCGAAGGAAGAGCCGGTCCAGTTCAGCCATGCTGATGTTAGTCCAGGTTGGCCTGCCATGATTGCACTGATCGGCCCTGTCTGTTGTTTCCATTTCGCGAAGCAGCGCGTTCATTTCGTCGAGGGTGAGCGACCGGTTGGCTCGTATCGAATGGTGGCAGGCCATCGTTGCCAGCAGCTCGTGACACGCGTCTTCAACCTGGTTGCTGCGATCCGCTGCCTGCAAGTCGGACAGAATATCCCGAACCAGGCCTTCGACATCAGCTTGATTCAGGAGCGCCGGAACCTCGCGAACGACGATACTGGTTGGCCCTCCCGGAGAGATCACGAGCCCCAGTCGGCTGAACTGGTCGGCTTGTTCGTCGGCAAGCACGGCTTCACTCTCGGAAACTGCGATCGTCACCGGCACCAATAATGGCTGACGAACGATTTCCTTGGTGTCGAATGATCCCTTCAGTTTTTCGTAGACGATTCGCTCGTGTGCTGCATGCATATCGACGATGACAAGTCCGTCTGCATTTTCGGCCAGCACATAGACACCGGCAAGCTGCGCGATTGCAAAACCGAGTGGCGGAACGTCGACGGCGTCGGCAACCGCTACGGCCTCGCCTGCCGGTCGCGGACCAGCCAGGGCTCGGTACGCGCCGATTGCCTCCGCGACAGCCGCAGATGAGGGCGCGCCGCCGCCGGCCAGCGGCATCCATCTCTGCCCGGGGGCGTTGGACCTTGCGGGCACCGATGCCAACGGTACGACGGCGTGACCACCGGGCCGCGTTTCACTCAATGCATATTCGATGGCCTGGGACACCATGCCGTGCACGCGCCGGCCGTCCCGGAACCGGACTTCGTGCTTGGCAGGGTGTGCATTCGCATCCACCAGCGCGGGATCCATGCTGAGGCTCAGCACATAGGCCGGAAACCGGCCCTGGAAAAGAACGTCGCGGTAGGCATGTCGGGCGGCGTGCCTGAGTGTCTTGTCGGTAATACTGCGGCCATTGACGAACCAGAACTGAAGATCCGGCTGGCTGCGATTGAATGTCGGCAATCCAAGCCATCCTGACAGCGCAATATCCTCGTCCTCCCGGTGTATGAAAACCACCTGCGTCGCAAACGCCTCACCGCAGATCCTGCTCACTCGTTGCAGGCGACCGTCGTCGTCTGTCGCCGAGGCGAGCTTGAGAACCGTACGCCGGTTGTGTGTCAACGTGAATGCAACATCCGGCCGTGCCAGTGCGAGCCGCCGAACCCACTTGTCGATGTGATTGAATTCGGTCCGTTCGGTACGCAGGAACTTTCGTCGTGCCGGCGTGTTGTAAAAGAGGTCGTGCACCTCGACTGTACTGCCGGCAGGGTGAGCGGCCGGGCGAGGCGAACTGACAACACCCTTGTCTGCCTCGACCTGCCACGCCGAATCACCGGCCGAAATCCGGGAGCAGAGCGTAAGACGCGCCACCGAGGAAATGCTCGGTAATGCTTCACCGCGAAATCCCAGGGAGGCGACCGCCTGCAGGTCCTCGATGCTGGTAATCTTGCTGGTCGCATGCCGGGCCAGCGCCAGTTCCATTTCATCTTTGGGAATGCCGGATCCGTTGTCACGGACGCGGATCAGTTTTTGCCCGCCCGACTGGATATCGACGACGATCGCACTTGCACCGGCATCCAGGCTGTTTTCCACGAGTTCTTTTACAACCGAGGCCGGCCGCTCGACGACTTCGCCGGCAGCGATCTGATTGACCAGGTGGCCTGGCAACTGGCGAATGGGCATAACAGGATATTAACGCAATTAAGCCGGGGACGGACCCCGGGACAGACCCCGGGACAGACCCCATTTAATTACGTACCGGCGAAAACCGGAATTCTTAGGGTCTGACCGATGCGTAATCGATTGCTTGATAGTCTGTTGGCAGACCTGATCGCCGACATGCTGACGTTATATCGCTCCGCGATTTCGCTCAGCGTATCGCCGCGGGAAATCACGTAGCTGACCTGCTTCGCCGGTGTGCGCTTGAGATCCATGGCGATCCGCGTATCCGGCGGCGGATTCTGGTAAAAATAGCCACGGATTCCCGCCATGATTGCAAAGGCGAGCTTTTTCTGGTGTGCACGGTCCCTGAGCTTCTTCTCTTCGTACGGATTCGATATGAAATTGGTTTCAACGAGAATCGACGGGACATCCGGCGATTTAAGCACCAACAGACCTGCCTGCTGCACTTTCCATCGATGCACCGTGCCTACCTTGCCGAGCTCTCTGATGACATTTGAGCCAACGTCGAGGCTCGCGCTAAGCGCCGCATTCTGAGACAAATCGAGCAGCACCGAAGCCAGTACGGGATCTTTATCCGCCAGCGATACGCCACCGACGAGACCGGCGGAATTTTCCCTTTGAGCCAGTCGCTTGGCCGCTTCATCGCTCGCGCCTTTTAACGACAGCACATAGACGGTTGCGCCGTTGGCGCGGCGATCGCTGATGGCATCGGCATGTATAGATACGAACAGATCGGCCTTGTTACGTCGGGCGATCTCCATGCGCACGCGGTGATCAACGTAGTAGTCGCCCTTGCGTACAAGAATCGCTCTCATACCCGGTTCGTCTTCGATTCGACTGGCAAGCAATCGTCCAATAGCCAGCGCCACGTCCTTTTCCTTCACTCTGGCACGGCCTACCGCACCCGGGTCATAACCACCATGCCCGGGATCGACTGCAATGACGATATCCCTGCCGCGGACGTAACCCTCCGACGCACGCCTGACTGCCTGCAGGTTGCCCTGCCGCTGCAAATCGATCACCAGCCGGTCGCCATACTGGTGGTTCGGCCCCGCGGTGAAACTCTTTGACCGGACCACTTCATTGAGATCCAGCACGACCCGCAGCTGGCCGTTTGCTCGCACACCGGTTCGAATCGCTTTGATCACACCAGTGCCCGCCGGTAATCGGACCAGGGAGTCGGAGAGTCTGCCGTTTTTCAGATCGACAACGAGGCGGTCCGGCCCACGCAGCGTGAATATGTTGTACTCAGTCGGCCTGCTCAGATCCAGTACGACGCGTGTCTTGCCGTTTTCTGCCCAAACCCTGATGTTTTCGACCGTGGTCTCCGCTTGCCCGACGACCGGGGTCAGCAGCAGAAGGCTAATCACTATGAGGCGCAGCCGGGGCATGTCTCTGAATTGGATCTCGAACAAGCAGGATTATGTCCGATCAGTATACAAATCTGAGCAAAAAAGCCAATGTTTTCTGTTCAAAATTATGAAGATACCGGATGTTTTTAAAGAGAAAAGTGCGATCGTGTGAAAGCAGGGCCCGTGCAAATGAGGGCCGCAGCGCCGAAAAAACGTGGCACTCAGAAAATTAAGGGGTCGAACCGCTAAGACAAGTGGGCGTGCCGCTTGTCTTAGCGGTTCGAGCCCTTTTTCTCGTTTTCTATAGACCCGCTCGCAAAGCCTCCCGGCCCCGATCGCTGAGGCCCGAGATTTCGGCGTTTCTGCCCTTGCCTGAATAACTCAACTCGATCAGCAAATCACCCTGCTCGGTGAGCCCATCTGCCCGGTCCGGCCATTCGATGAGCAGCAGACCGTCGCGAAGGTCCGCCCAGCCAAGGAATTCGAGTTCGCTCGCGTCTGCGATGCGATACAGATCTACGTGATATACCGTCCTGTCATCGATGCGGTAAGGTTCGACCAGCGTGTAGGTCGGGCTCGGTACTATCCCTTCATGTCCCAATGCCCGCAGCATCGATCGAGCAAGCGTCGTTTTGCCGGTACCCAGTTCTCCCTGCAACAGGATCATCCAGCCGCCCGGATCCTCTGGAAGTAATGTGACCAGGTCTCTGCCGAGTTCTTCTGTCGCGGCCGCGTCCCGAAGTTCCATTTCTAGTGGTCCAACAAGGTTATTTTGATGGGCCACTGGTCTGCGGATTTACCAGGGGTCTGAGTTCCCGCAAGACATCTGATGCAATCAAGCCGCGCTGACCGGTTTTTGAGGCTACATCGCCGGCGCGAGCGTGAATCTCGACGCCAAATACACCCGCCTGTTCGAACGACATGCCCTGCGCCAGGAACGCTGCAATGACACCGGTCAGCACATCGCCCATGCCGGGAGAAGCCATGCCCGGATTTCCCGAACTGCTGATCCAGGGCGGGCCGCCCTGCGACGAAACAAGCGATCCGGCTCCTTTTAATACAATCGTGCCGCCATACTTATTGCTGAGTGCATCGATCGCGCTCAAGCGATCTTCCTGAATTGCACCAGCTGTCGTGCCAAGCAGTCGGCCAGCCTCACCCGGGTGCGGCGTCAATATCCAGTTGTCGCGGCG
Organism: Pseudomonadota bacterium; assembly: GCA_022572185.1. Lineage (GTDB taxonomy): Bacteria > Pseudomonadota > Gammaproteobacteria > Steroidobacterales > Woeseiaceae > JACZWL01. The sequence continues at coordinate 37,252 of JACZWL010000026.1, forward strand.
CACAGGTGAGGCGGCGAGCAGATTCAGTGCGTCCGCATCGACAACCATCGGTAAATCAGACTTGATGATTTCGCCAAAGAGACTGCGACCCCACTTGTCAATTCCGAGACCTGGTCCGATCGCGAGCGTGTCGACTTTGTTGAGCAACGGCTTCAAATCGGACAGTTCGTCGATCGCATGACACATCAGTTCCGGCCGGCCAGTTGATATCGTCGCGGCATGGGACGGATGCGTTGCAACGCTGACCCGGCCGGCACCGCTGCGCAGCGCTGCCTCTCCCGCCAATCGAATTGCGCCCGGCATGCCGGGCCCACCGCCGACCAGCAACAGATGTCCGAAATCTCCTTTGTGAGCACTTCTTTTTCTTGCCGGTAACTCGCACAAGAACGTGTCGTAGTCGATTCTGCGCAAAAGTACTTCCGCGTCATCGTAACATTTGCCGGGAATCTGCAGGTCCGAAAACCGCAATTCACCGACACAGTCAGGGCCATCGTGCAGAAATAGCCCTGTTTTCAGGCCGACGAACGTCACGGTCAAATCGGCGCGCACTACTGTGCCGCGGATCGCGCCGGAATCACCGTCGAGGCCACTCGGGATATCGATCGCCAGCACGGGCGAGGCATGGGAGTTGATCGCATCCACAAGGTCCGCGAGCTGTCCCTCGACGTCGCGCATCAGTCCACTGCCGAGTAAGGCGTCGACAATCAGGTCGGCATGTGGATCGGGAGCGCCGTCCCAGGCCATGACGACGCCGCCGTCGGCAACGAAATCGCCGTAAGCAGTTGCCGCATCGCCTTTCAGTTTGTCCGGCGGCGTCACCGCAATGACAGAAACGACAACTCCCTGTTGCGCCGCAAGTCGTGCGAGTACGTAGCCGTCGCCGCCATTGTTGCCCGCACCGCAGAAAATCTGCCATCGTTTCGCCTCGGGAAAGAAACTGAAGGCCTCGTTCAGCACCTCCATGGCTGCCGAAGTCATGAGCGTATAGCCGGCGATGCCGAGACCGTCAATCGCGGCGCGGTCAACCTGGCGGACGCCTGCTACCGAATAAATACTGTGGGGCCAGTTACACATCGGGAAGCTCTGATTATACTGATTGATGTCGAGGATCATCCGATTGAATCAAATCAGTAAAATCCGCAAGCCCGATCTGCAGGACCTGGCAGCTCATATAAAAGAATGGGCCAGGGAGCTTGGATTTCAGCAGGCGGGCATCAGCGATATCGATCTGCATCAGGCCGAGAAGCGCCTGGCCCAGTGGCTGGCCCGGCAGTTCCACGGCGAAATGCACTATATGCGCCAGCATGGATTGAAGCGCAGCCGACCGGCGGAGCTGGTCCCGGGCACCCTCCGCGTCATTTCCGTGCGCATGGATTACCTGCCGGAGGAGCAGGCAAGGAGCGCAGAGCTGCTCGACCACCCGTCCAAAGCCTATATCTCCCGCTACGCGCTGGGACGCGACTATCACAAAGTACTGCGCGGCAGGCTCAAGGCGCTGGCTCGGAAGATTACAGACGACACGGGCGCATACGGCTATCGCGTTCTCGTCGACAGCGCTCCCGTCCTCGAAAAGCCGCTGGCGGAAAAAGCCGGTCTCGGCTGGATCGGCAAACACACGAATCTGATCAACAAAGACGCCGGTTCGTGGTTTTTCCTCGGCGAGTTATATACCGACCTGCCACTGCCGGTGGACAGGCCGGCAGAATCGCATTGTGGCAGTTGCCGGGCCTGTCTGGATGTCTGCCCGACCGGGGCGATTGTCGGGCCATACGAACTCGATGCACGACGTTGCATTTCCTATCTGACCATCGAACTGAAAGGCGCGATCCCGGTGGAATTTCGCAAACTGATCGGCAACCGAATATACGGTTGCGATGACTGCCAGATTTTTTGTCCCTGGAACAAGTTTGCGAAACCAACGGGCGAGTCGGACTTCGCCCCGCGCCACGGCCTGAGCAGCAGTGACCTGACGGACCTTTTTCGCTGGTCCGAAGAGACCTGGCTGGCCAGGACCGAAGGCAGTGCGATAAGGAGAATCGGTTACCAACGATGGCTGCGCAATATCGCCGTCGCGCTCGGCAATGCGGAATCAACGCCCACGGTCATCGATGCTCTGAACGCCAGGAGCGATACCGGTGACGAACTCGTCGACGAGCACGTGCACTGGGCCATACAACAACATAAGCTTGTTGAATCCAGGGCAGAAAATAATTAAATAAGGACGTAAAACGTGTTTGAAACGACGCACACAGATTATCTTGTGCCATTCGATGGCAGCTTCAGCGTTGCGAATTCGCCGACACATCCATCGATCACTGAAAAGTGGCGCATGAAAAATCGACTCGAGACGGCAATCGAACAGCTCGACGATTTGCAGAGGGTTCTCTGGGCGAGCGACAGCCACGCCTTGCTCGTCATTTTCCAGGGCATGGACTCTTGCGGCAAGGACAGCACGATTCGGGCCGTAATGCGTGGCATAAATCCTGCGGGTTGCCAGGTCTTCAATTTCAAACAACCCTCTAAAATGGATCTGGATCACGATTTTCTATGGCGCACTTCGCGATGTGCGCCCGAGCGCGGGCGCATCGGCATATTCAATCGCAGTCAGTATGAAGAGGTACTCGTTGTCCGGGTACACCCGGAGCTGTTGAAATCACAAAAATTGCCGGGAGAAATCAACCTGGACACAATCTGGGACGAGCGGCTGGAGTCGATTCACGACCAGGAAAAGCACCTGGCCAGAAACGGCACGGTCATTCTCAAGTTCTGGCTGAACGTATCTCCCGAGGAGCAGAAAAAGAGATTACTGGCGCGGCTCGATGACCCGGGCAAGCACTGGAAATTCAATGCGGGCGATATTGCGGAAAGAATGCACTGGGACGCCTACATGCAGGCATACGAGGCTGCATTGAACAGGACATCGCGCCCCTGGGCGCCCTGGTATGCGATTCCGGCGGACAGCAAGCCCTATATGCGAGCCCGGGTCGCCGAGATCATTGTGCACGCGCTCGCCGGACTCGGCCTGGCCTATCCGCAACCATCCACCGAGGAGAAGGAAAGATTCGAAGAGGCTCGAATACACCTTTCCGGACCGGGCGGACAATAAGACCCCGGTATGTGATGAATTTCTGGAGAAATGCGAACGACGCGATGCGGCACTCTGGCGCGCCGAAGATGCGGGCTATATCGTCACAATGATATTGTCGATCAGCCGCGCAGCACCGAGGCGCACCGCAGCCAGGATTACGATCTCATCGTTGTCCCGGTCGGGAAGTTGCAGGTTTTCGGCACGGCGGATGCCGACGTACTCGGGATCAAAACCGGCGTCACTCAACACATCCATCGCCTGTTGTTCGAGTTCCGTATAATTTCGTTTGCCCGCCTGCAATTCGTTGCCTATACCCTGCAGGACAGAGTAGAGCGTTGGCGCTACCGCCCGTTCCTCGTCGCTCAGATATTGATTACGGGAGCTGAGCGCCAGCCCGTCAGCCTCGCGTTGTGTCGCCCCTGACACAATCTGCAACGGCAGTCGCAGGTCGTCCACCAGGCGTCGTATGACCAATTGCTGCTGAAAATCCTTTTGCCCGAATATCGCGACATCCGGTTGAACGATATTGAAAAGGCGGCTGACGACAGACGTAACCCCGTCAAAGTGACCCGGTCGGAATACACCGCAAAATTCCGCAGTGATCACCGGCACGGTGACCGACGTTGCGTTATCGATTCCGAATGGGTACATCGTCTCTACATCGGGTACGAACAACAGGTCGGCTTTGACCCTTTTGAGGCGCCGCTTGTCACGCTCGAGCGTACGCGGGTACTGATCAAAGTCATCAGTCTCGCCAAATTGCGTTGGATTGACAAAAATCGACACGACAACACGCTCGGCATGCTCACGCGCCAGAGAGACCAGGCTGAGATGACCGTCATGCAGATTGCCCATGGTGGGCACAAGGGCAATATGCTCGCTACTGTGTCGCCAGTCGACAAGCTGCTCTCGCAGGGCTTCACTGGTACTGACTTCTAGCACGTATTTGTCTCAGGAAAAGCAGTGTTCGGGCGCAGGATATTTTCGATCTTTTACAGCCTGCACGTAAGCTTTGATCGCGTCCAGAGGCGACTGTTGACCTACCGTGAAATTCTGCACAAACCGCGGCGTGCGCCCCTGTGTAATGTCCAGGATGTCATATAGAACCAGTATCTGGCCATCAACAGACGGACCGGCTCCGATTCCGATGACCGGTACCTGGACTGTTTCGGTGATTGCTTTGCCAAGCTCGTTAGGAACACATTCCAGCAACAATAGGTCCGCGCCGGCCCCCTCCAGTTTCCTGGCGCTTTTGATCATCTGTTTGGCTTTGTCAGGCTCCCTGCCCTGCACTTTGAACCCGCCGATCTTGTGAACCGACTGCGGTTTGAGCCCCAGGTGTGCACAGACCGGAATATCGTGCTTTGCCAGATGCTCGACGATTTCAACCTGACCGTCTCCGCCTTCGAGCTTGATCATCATCGCACCGCCGTCCTGCATCATGTGCACGGCGTTATCCAGCGCCTGCGCCGGCTCGACATAGCTCATGAAAGGCATGTCCGATACGAGGAATGCGCGGCGCAAGCCCCGGGCGACATTGCGCGTGTGATAAATGATATCGGAGACCGTCACAGGGACTGTCGTATCGTGCCCCTGAATCACCATGCCCAACGAATCGCCGACAAGCACCAGATCGACTCCGGCTTTGTCAACGAGCACCGCGTAACTGGCATCGTAGGCGGTCAGGCAAACGATGGGCTGACCATCCGATTTCATTTTTGCGAGCGTCGCCACGTTGACCGGCGGCTCAGCCATTCCACGCTGTTCAAGCTGCGTATACATTCACGATTTTCCTGATTCAGGCGAGCGCGATGGCAGCAGGATTGAAAAAATGCCGTCCGCCCGTGGTCCGCAGAATTTGCTGATACAACTCCTCATAATCCGATTCATTATGAACCGGATCAATGGTTGACGCGTTGACAATCAGAAGCGGCGATTCATCATAACTGTGGAAGTGACGTGCATAAGCTTCCGTTAACCTTTCCAGATAGCGACGATCGATCAGGCGTTCATACGGTATTCCGCGTCTCGCGATTCTCTGTAGCAGGGCATCGACCGTCGCCTGCAGGTAAATGACGAGATCCGGAACCGGCGCCTCAATTTCCAGTTTCTCGTAAATCTGTTCGTACAAGGTGAGTTCCTCGCGATCGAGATTCAATTCGGCGAATAACCGGTCCTTGTCAATCAGGAAGTCCGCCACCCGGACTGGCGAGAACATATCAGACTGGCGGAGCTCCTCTAACTGGCGTGCACGCTGAAAAAGAAAGAATAACTGCGCAGGCAACGCCGCACTTCGACCGCTACGATAAAAGCGCTCAAGAAACGGATTTTCCGTGAGATGCTCGAGCACGACTTCGCCGCGAAAACTATCGGCCAACCGCCTTGCCAGGCTGGATTTTCCGACGCCGATCGGACCTTCGACAACGATGAAGCGTGGCGCGTCACCACTCTTTTTGATTTCTCGGACTGTCACGGTTGCATCACTTTATCAGGTCAGTTTCTCTATGCGGGGCTTGGTCGTATCTACGGCTGCAGCAAGCCTGCACACACTGCCCAACCCCGGAATTCGTAAGTGCGGTGCGATATCGCACAAAGGCAACAATACAAAATTTCGCTGGCTAATGCCCGGGTGCGGCACTTTTAGATCCTTCTCGTCAATCGATACACCGGAATAGACCAGCAGGTCGAGATCGATTATGCGTGGCCCCCACTTGATATCGTCGTGCGACCGCCCCTGTGCCCGCTCGATCTCCTGCAGACGCCAAAGTAAAGTGGCGGCATCCAGTTGAGTCAGCAATGCGCTCACCGCATTGATGTAATCGGGCTGATCCGAGCCGTCCAGGGGCGCGGAGCGGTACAGTGGCGATGTCTTTACAAGTACCGTGGCGTCGATAGCGCCGAGCGCCGCGGCGGCCCGCTCCACCTGTTTCCGCGGAGAGCCGAGATTACTGCCAACACCTATATAGGCTGGCCGCCAACGCGGCCCCCGGGTGTTCACGATTCCCTTGCCGGCGCCGCCCGCCGCCGGCGCGGCCTCCTCCTGCGTTGTTTCGTGCCGGGTTTGGGTCCGATCTGAAAGCTCGCGGCCCGATGCTGTGCGTCTTGCTTTTGCACGTCCGTCCAAAACTGGCCGACCTTACCTTCAAGCTCGCCGACGCTGACGCGCAACATCATAAAGTCATAGGCCGCACGAAAACGGCGATGTTCCAGAAGCTTCAGCGCTCTTTTCCCTTTCATCACCAGGAACCGGGGTTGCATTGCGAGCATCTCGCGCATGGGCGCAGTAAAGCGCTTGGGAAGGGAGATACGCGGCTGCTGCAGACCAGAAACCTGGTAGGCAGCCACCGCCAGGGACTGTGATTCCGACATCTTCTCCTTGGACCGTAATTTTTCGGCCAGGCGACGCACCGGCGCCCAGAGAAATACGCCGATCAGGAACATGGGCGTCACGGACTGGTCAGCCGCCACGCGTTTGTCGGAATTTCTAACTGCCGCAGTTACAAACCTCAGGAAATTATCGTCGCTTTCAAGCTCATCATCCGTCTCACGAAAGAGTTGTGCAAAAAGATTGTGCTTTCTGAGCAATGCAAACGTTTTTTCCGCATATCCCGTCTGAAAAAGTTTTAGGAACTCATCAAAAAGTCGAGCCGCCGGAACGTTCGCAAGAAGATCCGTAAGCTCTCCTATGGCCTCGATGATTTTGGCGTCAATCCTGAAATCGAGTTTCGCGGCGAATCTCACTGCACGAAGCATTCGTACCGGATCTTCACGGAGTCGTTTGCGTGCATCGCCGATCACTACGATCCTGCGATTTTCGATGTCTTTTACACCACCGACATAATCCCAGATACTGAAATCAGCAATATTGTAATAGAGCGCATTACACGTGAAATCCCGCCGCCAGACATCTTCGTCGATGCTGCCATAAACATTGTCACGCAGAATTCGGCCCTCGTGATCATGCGCCACATCGACATGCTTGTCATTGCCATCTGCCGGAGCCCTGAACGTCGCAACCTCGATAACCTCCCTTCCGAAGCGGATATGTGCCAGCCTGAACCGCCGCCCAATGAGGCGGCAATTGCCGAACAGGGCCCTGACCTCTTCGGGGTGCGCGTTAGTCGCAATATCGAAGTCCTTCGGATGCAACTCGAGCAACGCATCACGCACCCCGCCGCCTACCAGAAACGCCTGAAATCCCGCCTTGTGCAACCGGTAGAGGACTTTGAGCGCGCTCTTGGAAATTTCTGCCCGCGATACATTGTGGGCCGGGCGGGGAATGATTTTGGGCTTTCTGCGTTTTTGAGACCCGCTGCTTTTCAATAGAGTTTCCGCTTGAGGATTGGAAATGCCGCCGTATCATAACAGCCCCCGCGAAGCGCGGTCAGGTCAATAAAAGCTGCGCTCCCTTCGTCTAGCGGTTCAGGACGCCGCCCTCTCACGGCGGTAACAGGGGTTCGAATCCCCTAGGGAGTGCCATATAAATCAACTAGTTATTGACAACTTTGGACGATAGCTGGAAAAAATACCCAAAAAATAGCCAATATCTCGATCACAAATTCGTCAGTTGACATAGTCTTCCCTCGGCGTATCTTAAGCGAGCCGAAGAGGTGCGGTTACACCTCCCGGCTCTAACCAAAGCCAGCACATAGGTACTGACGATGGCTGATAGCGATGCTATCAGAATAAAAGGCACGATTACCCTAACGGGTGGTCGTGCTTTTTTTGTGCCCGCTGGATTCACCAATAGGGGAAATATGATGAATGAAGCAACACCGATACAACCGAAAGTAGACAACAGCGTTGAGATCTCAAACCTGCTGAAGGAGTTGGCGGCAGTAGGCGACCTACTTATCTTTGTTCAGGAAGGGGCGCTAATGGATAACACTATTGAGGGGGTTGGCCTTTTAGTAAACCGTTATGCCAGACGCATTGATCAACTGCTTTGTGGAGGTGCGTCATGAGTGAAGCCATTCAATCGAAAGACGACAAGAAACTCAGCTACACCATCATGGTCGATCCTCCCGGCGCACACTGGGAAGACACCA
>JACZWL010000066.1 GCA_022572185.1 Pseudomonadota bacterium
ATCACTTCAACAGCCGGCTGCCGCACCGCTTTCGCAATACCGGCAGCGAAGACTGCGTACTGGTCAGTGCCTGCACGCCGCCCAGTTTTTAGCTAGTCGGGCCGACTGGCGTAGACGCAAATCATTTCCATTGCCAAATGTGCGCCTGCAAGGGCCGTAATTTCGCCGACATCGTAAGCCGGCGCCACTTCGACAATATCCATTCCTACCAGGTTGATTCCCATGAGCCCGCGGATAATCGACATCGCCTGGTGCGTGGTCAGCCCGCCACAAACCGGCGTACCCGTGCCGGGCGCATAGCTCGGATCCAGGCAGTCGATGTCGAAAGTCAGATAAACGGGTTTGTCGCCAATTACCTTCCTGGTCTCGCGAACAACAGCGTCGATGCCGTGCTCCTGAACCCAGGGACCGTCGAGAATGTTGAATCCCAGCGTATCTTCATTGCGTGTGCGTAAGCCGATTTGCATGGATGACTTTGGGTCAATAATTCCTTCCTTGACGGCGTGATAGAACATCGTTCCGTGATCGACTCGTCCTTCTGCGTCATTCCAAGAATCGCTATGCGCATCGAAATGGAGCAATGACAAAGGCGCGCCGTGCTTTCGTACATGCGCTTTGATCAACGGATACGCAATGAAGTGGTCACCGCCAAGAGAAAGGAGGCCGGGGCCCTCGTCGATGATCTGGTACGCGTGTTCTTCGATCGTTGAAGGTATGGTTTCGGGCCGACCGAAATCGAAAAAGCAGTCGCCGTAATCGACGACGGCCAGTTTGTCGAAGGGATCGAATTCCATAGCATATGGCCTTTCGAAGGCCATGACGGTTGACGCCGCCCGAATCGCACGCGGTCCGAACCTGGCGCCCGGCCGATTGGTCGTTGCCGTATCCAGCGGCACGCCGCTCACAACCAGGTCCACACCTTTAAGATCGCGCGTATATTTGCGGCGCATGAACGAGAGAGCGCCTGCATAGGTCGGTTCGCTGGTCGTCCCATAGAGGCTGTCTCTGAGGAACGCGTGATCACCGTCTTTCTTATGCGTCATCTATTCAATCCGTCCGGGATTACAGCGCCGCCTGAGTCAGGTCGAGACACTTCCAGGCCTTTTCGATAAGTTCGTCAGCCTGTTCGTGCGTCAGTATGAGTGGCGGCGCCACGACGATCGTATCGCCAACGGCCCGCATGACAAGTCCATTATTGACCAGGAAGTCGCGACACATAGCGCCGACCCCCTTGTCCTCGTCAAAACGCTCAAGCGTTTCCTTATTTGCAACCAGTTCGAGCGCGCCCATGAGGCCGACCATGCGTGTTTCGCCGACGAGTGGATGCTCGCCCAGCTTCCGCCATCGCTGCTGCAGATAAGGCCCGATATCATTCTTTACGCGGTCGATCAGGCCTTCCCGTTGCAGTATGCGGATGTTCTCGATCGCTACAGCACAACAGGCCGGGTGACCGGAGTAGGTATAGCCATGAAAAAACTCGCCGCCTTTTTCAACCAGCACATCAGCGACACGGTCTGCAACCATCACACCGCCCAGAGGCAGATAACCCGAGGTTACGCCCTTGGCAAACGTCATCAGATCGGGTTTGACTTTGTAATAGTCCGCGCCGAACCACTCACCAAGGCGGCCGAATCCGGTAATAACCTCATCCGTGATCAGAAGGATTCCGTATTCGTCGCAAATCCGCTGAATCTCCGGCCAGTAAGTGTCAGGCGGCACAATGACACCTCCGGCACCCTGAACAGGCTCGGCAATAAACGCCGCGACTTTATCGACACCGAGTTCCTCAATTTTTTTCGTGAGCGCACGCGCTGTCTCGAGTCCGAATTCGTCCGGCGAGAGGCTGCGGTCCGAGCCAAACCAATAAGGTTGATCGATGTGGACGATACCCGGAATCGGCAAACCGCCCTGCCTGTGCATCGGCTTCATACCGCTCAGACTCGCGCCTGCCATGGTCGAACCGTGATAGGCGTTGACGCGACTGATAATGGTCTGCTTGTCCGGCTCACCGAGAAGGTCCCAGTAGCGCCGTACCATGCGCACGATCGTATCGTTTGACTCGGAACCCGAGCCGGCAAAGAAAACATTATTGAACTGCGGCTGACTGATTTCCTTGAGCAACCGCGATAGCTCGATGGATGGCGGATGGGCACACTGAAAAAAGCTGTTGTAGTAAGGGAGTTGCCGCAGTTGCTTCTCAGCCGCCTCAACCAGTTCTTCGCGACCATAGCCCGCATTCACGCACCACAGCCCGGACATGCCGTCGAGTATCTCGTTGTCGTCGGCATCGTAGATATATACGCCGTCCGCCCGCGTAATAATGCGGCTTTTCTTTTCGCGCAGATCCTTGTGGTCCGTAAACGGATGGAGATAGTGATCGCGATCGAGGTCCTGCCATTCGGACCGCGACCGTTCTTCGATGACTGCCATGGTTTTCTCCTCACCGGGCCGCTGGTGGCAGCCCGCGTAATACACTCTGTGCTATCCGGCGGAAATCATAGCCGAGCGCCAGATACAAATCCTGTACGCACCACTATTTAAAATACGGGACGGACCCACGAGACCCGCCACCATTTACCTAAACATTCAATAGCAGAATCTCACGTTCCCAGGGCGTGACAATTGACTGGAACTCCCGATACTCGCCCTCCTTCAGCGAGCAATACAAGGTCACGAATTCGTCGCCAAGCGTTTTTCGCATCGCATCACTGTTCTTCATGGCATCGATCGACGCAGTGATATGTGGATGCAGCGAAAAGGGAATGTCGTAGGCGCTGCCCTCGACGGGCTCGCCAGCTTTCAGTCCGTCCTCAATGCCGAGATAACCGCAGGCGAGCGTTGCAGCGATTGCCAGATATGGATTGACATCCGATCCCGCGAGCCGGTTCTCGACGCGCCTGGCCTCGGGGCCGGAATCAGGTACGCGTAGCCCAACCGTACGGTTATCGATCCCCCAGGCCAGGTTGATCGGCGATGCCCATGAATTCAGAAACCGCCTGTAAGAGTTGACGTACGGCGCAAAGATCAGCAATGCCTCGGGCATGTATTTTTGCAGACCGGCAATGTATGAGGAAAACAGCTTGCTCTGCCTGCCGGTCCTGGTTGAAAAAATATTGATGCCGTCAGCACTATTCACGATGCTCTGGTGAATATGTAGCGCGCTACCGGCTTCTCCCGCCATTGGTTTCGCCAAAAAAGTGGCATGCATTTCGTGCTGAATAGCGGCCTCGCGAACGGTACGTTTGAAAAGGAACACGTGGTCCGCCAGCGTCAGCGGATCGCCATGCAGGAAATTGATTTCGAACTGCGCCGGGCCCATTTCCTGCGTCAGCGCGTCGATTCTGATGCCCTGCTCCTCGCAGAACGAATAAACCTCGTTGATATACGGATCAAAGTCGTTCATCTGATCGATGCTGTAGGGCTGACGGGTTGCATCCGTGCGACCCAACCTGCCTTCTGGGGGTCCAATTTCAGCATTGGCATCAGCGCTAGGATTGATCAGATAGAACTCGACCTCAGGGGCGACGACCGGTGTCCAACCCTTCGCCTCGTATAACGCCAACACGTTCCGCAACACCTGACGCGGTGCCATATTGATGGGCGACCCGTCCTTCGAGAAACAATCGACGAAAACCGACGCCGTCGGCGCCTTCAGCCAGGGCACGGTACGCAGAGTCGTGATGTCAGGGACGAGCAGCATATCCCGGTCTTCGACGTTCGCTTCGTTATCGATGTAGTTACCGGAAATAGTTTGCGCGAAAACAGCTTCCGGCATTTTGATTTCACCCGCACCACATTTGTCGGCCGGCAGCAGTTTGCCACGCGCAGCACCGGCCATGTCGGGCACAAGCGTCTCTACGTCTTCAATCTTCCGCTTTGTCAGCCAGGCCTGGAAAGCCTCTTTGTCACTCACGCCACACCCTTGACTTTCCTGTTCTGCGACCCTGCTGCGTATTCCCGGCATGCGTCACCAAACGCCTTGAACATCGCCAGGGAAAACGGATCCCTGCTGACCTGCCACTCAGGATGCCATTGCACGGCCAATGCAAATGCTTTTGCACCGTCCACATGGAAACCCTCGATCAGTCCGTCATCCGCAACGGCCTCGACCGTGACGCCGTCAGCCAGCCTCGCAACGCCTTGCGAATGCAAGGAATTGACCTCGATTGTGCCGCTACCGGCAAGTTTCCGGAGCAACCCTCCCTCAAGCAAAGTGACGGGGTGCGAGGGACCGTACCGAACATCCAGAGGGGCGTCCGGATTCTCCTTGTGGCTATGATACCCCGGCACCTCGTGGACGAGCTGATGCAGGCTACCGCCGAGAACGACGTTTAGTTCCTGGAAGCCACGGCAGATCGCAAAAAGCGGGACGCCAGCAGCCAATGCCTTCTCTGCCAGCGGCAATGTCGTCGCATCCCTGTGCGGATCGTGCATCGTGCCCGGCTTGCTGGCCTCACCCTCGTAGTGATGCGGTTCAATATTCGACGAGCTTCCAGTCAACAGCAGTCCATCCACATGAGCGAGAACAGTATCGAGATCGACACTGTCGCCCAATGCGGGTATCAGGAACGGCAGCGCGTCGGCGCCATCCCGAATCGCAGCAACATATTTCTCTCCGACCATGTGAAAGGGATGCGGGTCGAGTATGCGCCGGTCTGCGGGTACGCCGATGACGGGTCTTGCGCACATAGCGTCTTTTCAGGGCTTGCGAAACAACAGCGTAAACCGGTCGGTATTGCCGGTCACGGTTTTTCTGCCCACTTCAAAACGTAATTCGTCATCCGGCCGGTAGTGGAGATCTGCGAAATCGACGAATTCGAACCCGGCGGCAAGCACTTCGTGGATGATCTGTACCGGATCGGCCCGCCGTCTGTTTTCATTGGTCATGGGCTCCATGTGGCGTTTCGAGTGATCGACAATGCCGAATAGCCCGCCGGACTTCAGTGATTTGAAAACTGCAGCATTCATGTTGCGTCTGCCCTCCGGCGTAAAATTGTGCATGTTGCGAAAAGTAACCGCAAGGTCAATATTGCTCACGCCAAAATCAAACGATGAAATATTGCTCAAGCGGAATGGCCCCGTTCGTTTCGCCGCGACGCCAATATCCAGCACTTTCACATGATCAAATCCGTCCCGAGATAATAAATTTTCCTGCCCCCGGCCCGTACCGATCGCTATGTACAGCTCACCATTCTCTCTCAGAGTCGACGCAAGTATCTTTGTGTACCAGCCACCACCCGGCATTAGCTCGAGCACGCGCATGTCATCTTTCAGTCGGAAGAATTCAAGCGTTTCGACGGGCTTCCGATTTCTATCCCTGGCGACCTCTGCGTCGGTTCGAATATCGTCCGCCATTGCAGACATGATTTTCTCATTGACATTCGATTGCTGAGCGATCACCGGCAGGCTCGAAACGGCCAGCATGGCAACGAGCAGGAAGCGCATACTTGTAATCTCCATTTGTTGGATAATGCTAATTCGGCCAAAAAGATGGCAGAAGTCTAACGCATTAGCGGGGTCGCAGCTTATGAAACTGTATGGTTACTATCGCAGCAGCGCTTCATACCGGATTCGTATTATTTTGCATACCAAGGGAATCGACTGGGACTACCGTACAGTACAGCTGACCAAAGGCGAGCAGAGCAGTGAAGCGTTCAAGGCAATAAATCCCATGGGCCTGGTCCCCGTGCTCGATACGGATGAGGCCGTGCTCGCCCAGTCACCGGCTATCGCGGAATTTCTGGAAGAGCAACATCCGGAGCCCGCTCTTCTGCCCCCGGACCCGCTGGGTCGTGCAAGAGTGCGGGAAATGATGCATACAGTCGGTTGCGAGATTCACCCGCTGCAAAATTTTAGCGTCCTCAAACACATCAAAACAACTTATTCGCTGGACGACGACGCCGTCTTCGACTGGTGCCGGAAATGGATTGACCGGGGATTCACGGCTTTCGAAACACTCGCCAGCGAACGGTCCGCTGACGGGCAGTTCTCTTTTGGGGACCGTCTCACGCTCGCGGACGTCTGGCTGATACCGCAGCTATACAATGCCCGGCGTTTTGAACTCGATCTCACACCCTATCCAACGATTGTATCTATCGACAAGCATTGTCAGACCCTGGACGGGTTCGCGGCGGCGCATCCATCAAGGCAACCAGATGCACCCAATCCGCCTGCGTGACGTATTAGAATTTATACGACCGCTGCGGATTGATCACGACCAGCCATGGTCGTGACCTTTGCTTCGCAAAGGCTGCGTTCAAATATTTGTGATCTTCAATGACTCGTTTATTTTGCGGCAGTCTGCATATTCTTTTCGGTCTGGCGTTGCATCCGCCTCATAGCGTACCAGGCAACGATCACACTGATACTGACGAAAAGAATGATCAGGGTGGCCAGGGCATTGATGTCCGGCGTCACACCCAGCTTGACCTTGGAGAAAATCAGCATCGGCAGGGTGCTGCCGCCGGGGCCGGACACGAAAGTGGCTATCACCAGATCATCGAGTGACAAAGTAAAGGCAAGAAGCCAGCCGGCAACCATCGCCGGCGCGATAAGCGGCAGCGTGATATCGAAGACAACGCGAAGCGGCCGGCCACCGAGATCCATTGCCGCTTCTTCGAGCGATTGGTCCATGCCCGACAGCCTCGACTGAATGATGACGGTGACGTAGGCCATTGCAAACGTCGTGTGTGCGATCGTGATGGTCGTGAATCCCCGATGCGCCGGCCAGCCGATAAGTTGCTGAAGACTGATAAACAGAAGGAGCAATGACAGGCCCGTAATTACCTCCGGCATCACCAGAGGCGAGATGATCATTCCTGCGAATAGCGTACGGCCACGAAACCCGCCGAATCGTGATAACGCCATTCCAGCCATCGTGCCGAAAATAGTCGCGAACGTGGCGGTTGTTACCGCAATGCGAAGACTGAGGAAAGCGGCGTCCAATACCTGTTCGTTCCTAAGCAATTCGCCGTACCAACGCGTCGAGAATCCTCCCCAGACGGTCGCCAGCCGGGAGTCGTTAAATGAGTAGACGATGACGGAGGCGAGCGGTATGTAGAGGAACGCGTAGCCAAAGGCAAGTACCGACAAGACGAATCGAGAGGTCTTGCGGTTCATGCCGCGCCCCCTGCGTCTTTCGCCTGACTACGTTGCAAAAACACGATGGGAACGACGAGCATCATCAACAGTACGATGGCGACCGATGACGCCAGCGGCCAGTCACGATTGACGAAGAATTCGTCGAACAGCACGCGGCCGATCATGAGAGCTTCGGGGCCGCCTAGCAGATAGGGAATAACGTATTCGCCCATCGCGGGAATAAACACGAGCAGGCAGCCGGCTATGACGCCCGGGCGCGCGAGCGGCCAGGTCACATCCCAGAAGGCCTGCGAAGGCCGTGCGCCGAGGTCCAGCGCCGCGTCGACGAGATCGAGATCCATCCGCTCGAGGATTGCGTACAGCGGCAGGATCATGAACGGCAGGTAGGAATAAACAAGACCGATGTAAATTGCGAAGTCCGTATAGATTAGTTGCAGTGGCGCATCGATGATGCCGAGCCACATCAGGAAATTGTTTATGACGCCGTGATTGTTGAGCAATCCCATCCAGGCATAAACGCGCAGCAAAAACGAAATCCAAAACGGTAGTATGACGAGGAGCAGCAGGATACTGCGTGCTGCCGAACCAGCACGTGCAATGCCGTATGCCATGGGGAATCCCAGCAACAGGCAGAGTATCGTCGCCGTTGCCGCCATGGAGACAGACTTCAGATACGTGATGATGTACAGCTTGTCGGTCAGCAAGAACTTGTAATTGTCTGCCGTGGCCAGGAGTGCTCCGCCATCGTCGAACGTCGGTGTGAACGGTGGCTGAGCGATAATCGGGTCCGCTGTACTGATTTTCAGAATGATCGCGAACGGTGCAAGGAAAAAAATAAGCAGCCAGATATAGGGAATCGCAACCGTGAACCGTTGCCAAAGCATGTCCCGTCCCTTGTCTGTCCCGGCGCTCATTCGACTATTCCGTCAGGACGATTGCGCTGCGGGGAGGCCAGGAGATAAACACCCGGTCATCCCATTCGAGAAACCGCTCAGCCGAGCGGCGCCGGTTCTGTGCGCTTACCTGTACAATCTTGCCCGAATCCAGGCGAATGCGGTAAAGGGACAGATTGCCGAAATAGCCAAGGTCCTCAACGACTCCTGGCAGGCACGTGTCTTCCTGGTTTTCGGGTTCGTGCTGACTGATAAATATCTTCTCGGGACGAACGGCGATGCAGACCTTAACCCCGTTTTCCATTATCCTGTCGGTAAGACCGGTCAGTGGTGCACCGGCTTCATCCGACGCCACCGAAATGCTGCCGTCACCAGCAGTTTCTACCGTGCCTTCGAACATATTGATCGTACCGATGAAATCGGCGACAAAGCGGTTGTCCGGGTACTCGTAGACTTCCTTGGGCGTGCCAACCTGCTCGAACCTGCCTTTCTCCATGACCGCGATCCGGCTGGACAGGATCATCGCTTCTTCCTGATCGTGAGTAACGACGACGAACGTGATTCCCAGTTCGTCCTGGATATTCATCAATTCGAACTGCGTGTGCTCTCTGAGTTTCTTGTCCAGCGCCGCGAGAGGCTCGTCGAGTAAGAGGACTTTGGGGCGTTTTACGAGTGCGCGGGCTAATGCGACACGCTGACGCTCCCCACCGGAGAGCTGGTTTGGTTTGCGTTTCGAGAACCGGGTAAGTTGCACGAGTTCCAGGATTTCCGACACACGTGTTTTTATCTCGCCTTTGGAAACCCGGTCTTTCTCGAGGCCGTACGCAACATTTTTCTCCACCGTCATGTGCGGAAAAATTGCGTACGACTGAAACATCATGTTGACGGGCCGCTGATAAGGCGCCTGATCCGTGACATCGACGCCGTCGATAAATATGCGTCCGGACGTCGGCGTCTCAAATCCCGCCATCATTCGTAGCAACGTCGTCTTGCCGCAGCCCGATGCACCGAGGATGGAAAACAACTCGCCTCGGCCAATCTGCAAATTGACCGTATCAACCGCGACGAAGTCGCCGAAATGCTTGCTGAGATCCTTTAGCTCAATGAACGGGTGTGAACCGGTATTCTTGTTCGTGTTTCCTGTCATTTTTGTTTTTCTTGCAGGTTTCGTTTTTATCAAATACCGCTCTTGACTCTGGCAAACGCGCGCGTTCGCGACCGTTCCCTCTTCGGCTCGGCGCTCAGTATCGGGTACAGGATTTTCCAGGTTTCCTCATCCGGATAAATGGCCGGGTCATTGAGTATCTCCGGACGCATGAATTCGCGTGCCGACTTGTTGGAATTCGCGTACCAGACCTCATTGGCGATGTCGGCAGCGATATCAGGACGCATCAGGAAATTCAGGAACAGGTAAGCATTATCCTTGTGCGGCGCATCCTTTGGCATATACAGGCCATCGATCCAGAGGCCAGACCCTTCCTTCGGCAATGTGTAACGCAGGTCCAAATCGAGACCGGCCTCCCTTGCCCGAACCGCTGCCGTGGCGTAGTCGCCGGACCAGCTCATTGCCACACAGATTTCCTGGTTCGGCAAATCGCTAAGCAGTTTCTGGTTGCTGAAATAGCGGATGTACGGGCGCACGAGTTTCAGTTGAGCCTCGGCAGCAGCCAGGTTCTCCTCGTCCACCGCATTCGGGTCCCTGCCGAGATAAGCGAGAACCATTGGAAACAAGTCGGTTGGCCCGTCGAGCAGAGTCACGCCGCAATCGGCGAGTTTCGACACGACTTCCGGATCGAAGAGTACGTCGCCGCTGTCCATCGGATGATCGGGCAGCCGTTCACGCACGAGCGTTTCGTTGTAAGCGTAACCTGTCGTGCCCCAGTGGTACGGTATGGCGTAGCCCCTGGTTTTTGCATAGACGTCGGTCCGCGCAATGAGATCCTGATCCAGATGGCGGACATTGTCCAGGCGCGAAAAATCCAGTTTTTCGAAAATGCCGATCGGCGCAAGTCTCGATGAAAACTGGCTACTGTGAACGACGACGTCGTAGCCGCTGCTACCCGCCAGGAGTTTGACGTCGACCACTTCCGAGGAGTCATAGACATCGTAGTTGACCTTGATGCCGTACTCGGCTTCGAATCTTTGCAGGGTATCCGGCGCGATATAGTCCGCCCAGTTATAGACGTTGACGACCTTTTCGCCGCTCGCTGTGTCAGCAGCCCGGTCCGTAGAGCACGATGCCAGCATTAGCGCCGTTGCAAGCGTCAGCACCATTACGAGCACGGCTGGCAGAAGATAGAACGCAGGCCCTTCTGTTGTGATCTGCCTATTCATGCGTATTCGATTTCACCACCTGCACGTCATGAAAACAATTGAAATTGCCTGGATTCGGCATTCTTCGAATGCCTACAGATCATCAAGTCCCCGCTTTTGCAGGCCCCGTGCAATAATCAGCCGCTGAATCTCGCTCGTGCCTTCCCAGATGCGGTCGACCCGAAGCTCGCGGAAGAAACGTTCTGCGACATTTTCGCGCATGTAAGCAGGGCTCAGTCAATAATGTTGCGGAAATACTGATTTCAAATAACCCTTTACAGACTCCAGCGCCGCATGACGGTCCCAGTTCTTTGGGCTTATCAGGCAGGATAACCAAAGGCCGTTCGTCAAGGATGACAAGACGTCTGCGATGTTTTTTGCATTGATGTTGTCGTACTTGCCTTCCGCAATGATCTCCTTGGAAAGGCGTTCAATGACCCGGTCATAGCCGTGATCATACTCATTGCACATCTTGCGATAGGCTGGCATCGCTTTGACTTCACCCCAAAAGCCAAACCAGACGGCGATTTTTTTCTGGTCACACACCGATGGCTTCAGATCGAGCTCCATCAATGCGAGCAGTTTATCGGCCGCATCCGGACCTGATTTCTCCAGCGTTTTCTCGAATAAGGATTTGTACTCTTCCGCCAGGTAGCGAAGCGTCTCGTTGAAGAGGTTGTCTTTGCTTTCGAAATGCAGATTGACGATACCCTGGGAAAGCCCCGCCTCTCTGGCCACGTCGCCCAGCGTGGTACTGCCGATGCCGCGCTTCGATATGCATTTGATAGTGGCTTCAATCAATTGCTGGCGGCGCGCCTCCTTCGACGCGGTTCGATTCGACTTCGTTGCTGCAACTGCCATCTTTTGTCCCGTGCTCTCCCGGCCAAAGCCCGTGAGTAAGGCCACATTCTGCCATAAAATGAATGACTATTCATTCATTTTTCTGGACTTCACACCCCTCCTCGTGAGACCCTGTGCAGGTATTAGGCGTAGGGGGCCCCTATGAGGAGCCTGGAAAAATCCAATCTGCAGTTCAAGAAAGCCGCCACCAAACTGCCCGTGGGCGTTGCATCGAATTTCCGTTACTGGGGCGAGGACAAGACCATTTACGTCAGGCGCGCAAAATGCGCGCGACTCTGGGACATTGACTACAACGAGTACATCGATTACCGGCGGGCCTACGGCCCGCCCATATTGGGCTATGCCGATCC